>JAHRYP010000013.1 GCA_020622105.1 Methylotenera sp. | reverse complement strand
ATAACGGCGTTGGCGCTACAGCAGCTAATGTAAAAGAATCATGATAACTGGGATGAATCTCTGCTACTTCTGCCAATTGGCGCAGAACCAGACCCATTACCGGTACGATTGTGAGCTCAACAACAAACAGAATAATAGCGACTAATAACAGCTTAGAGCTAGATAAAGCCGGCAGCAGGTCGCCTGCCAGATCTCCTGCAGCATAATAAATAAACAAAGGGGGAATCAGGGAAAACGGAACAACATGCAGGAAATAAAGCCGATGCATAGACAGCTTGGACTGCATCAGATGTCGCCATCCTTTATTGGGTACTACAAACAGCCAAAACAAGTTTAACAGACTCATGAACATTATCCTTTACGCAAAATATAGCAATTGGGCAATGTGTGGCAGCTAAAATTAATGCGCTGCAAACACTGTTATATGTCTTTATGTCTTAATTAAATTCAAAACTGCTCGCAAGCGTGCTTGCTATAATTAGTATTCATGGATTTTCAAAATTTGTAAATAAAATGTTACAAACGAAAATCAAAATATTTAAAACAGCAAAACTACCAACTAATATTTTTACTATTAATAATTAAAAAAAGATTTAAATCGTAATTAATCCCTTAAATTTATTATGTGTTAAGTTTGTAAATAAATATTACAAATAATTAATTTAGTAATTTCTGCTGCAAGCCAATGCCAGTATGGCTTACGTTGTTTTTCTTATAAAAAGTTTTACAAATATGTAACCAAATTGTAAAAATATGTGTTGCTATTAATACTGATACCAACTACATTGGCTCCATTCCACAAATGTGGAGTATAAATAGCAGACCGATAAGAGATTATTTTTTGTTATTTTTTATATCCTGATGTAGTAAATTATTTGGAGATTCTTATGCAAATCAACAAAATCAAGTTAGCACTTGGCTTAGTTGCAGGTATGACATTGGCAGCGCCAATGGTAGCCTCAGCAGCTGCAGATCAAGAAGCAGCTATGAAAGACGCGAACAACTGGGCTCACCCACGTGGTCAGCACAACAACCAAGGCTACAGCGCTTTGGCACAAGTTAACAAAGGTAACGTTAAAAACCTTAAAGCAGCATGGACATTCGCTACTGGTGTAAACCGTGGCCACGAAGGTGCTCCTTTGGTTATTGGTAACATGATGTATGTGCATACAGCATTCCCAAACAACGTATACGCACTTGACCTGAACGACAATCAAAAAATCGTATGGTCATACTTCCCAAAACAAGACCCATCAGTACAAGCAGTATTGTGCTGTGACAACGTTTCACGTGGTCTTGGCTTCGGCGACGGTAAAATCTACCTGCAACAAAACGACGGTAACCTGGTTGCTTTAGACGCTAAAACCGGTGCTAAAATCTGGTCTGTACAAAACACAGATCCAAAAGTGGGTGCAACCAACACTAACGCACCACACGTAATCAAAGACAAAGTATTGACCGGTTGTTCAGGTGCTGAATTCGGCGTACGTTGCTTCCTGGCAGCTTACAACGCTAAAGACGGTTCTTTGGCATGGAAAGCTTACTCAACAGGTTCTGATGCTGAGGCTTTAATCGGTGCAGACTTCAACAAAGACACACCTGAGTACAGTGCATTGTCAGTTTACCAAGACGTAAACGGCGGCAACAAAATGGGTGGTTCTTTCAAAAAGATCCCTAACGACCAACTGAAAATTGGCGAAAAAGAATTAGGTACACGTACCTGGTTGAAACCACAAGCAGTTAAAGATGGTTGGCAACATGGTGGTGGCTCTACATGGGGCTGGTGGCCATATGATGCACGTACAAACCTGGTTTACTACGGAACAGGTAACCCATCAGTTTGGAACCCGGACGTACGTCCAGGCGACAACAAATGGTCAATGACTGTATTTGCACGTGATGTTGATACAGGTATGGCTAAATGGGGCATGCAAATGACTCCACACGATGAGTGGGACTACGACGGTATCAACGAAGTAATCTTGTTCGACAAAGGTGGCAAAACATACGCATGGCACCATGACCGTAACGGCTTCGCTTACACATGGAATGCACACAACGGTAAATTGCAAGCTGCTGAAAAAGTACACCCATTCGTAAACTGGGCTACTGATGTTGACATGAAAACTGGTGTACCAAACAAATTGGCATCAGCTTCAACTCACCAAGACTACAATGCTAAAGGCGTATGCCCAGCTGCATTGGGTACAAAAGACCAACAACCAGCTGCGTACTCACCAAAAACTGGTTTAGTTTACTCTCCACTGAACCACGTATGTATGACATACGAGCCAGTTGAGTCTAAATATGTTGCAGGTCAACCATGGGTTGGTGCTACTTTGACTATGTTTGCGGGTCCTGACGGCGTAATGGGTGGCTTTGCTGCTTATGATCCAATGACCAACAAAAAAGTTTGGTACAACAAAGAGAAATTCTCAGCATGGGGTGGTGCGTTAACAACTGCTTCTGACTTGGTATTCTACGGTACATTGGATCGTTGGTTCAAAGCTGTTGATGCTAAATCAGGTAAAGAACTCTGGAAATTCCAAGTGGGTTCAGGCGTGATTGGTAATGCATTCACATACGGTCACAAAGGTAAACAACACGTTGGCGTGCTATCAGGTATCGGTGGCTGGGCTGGTGTAGCGATGAACCTTGGTATGACTAACGACACAGACGCACTTGGTGCTGCTGGTGGTTACAAAGAATTGACTAAATACAACGCTGCTCCTGGCGGCGGTGCATTGACAGTATTTGCTCTGTAATTGATTGTTGATAAAACAAAAAATTACTAGCTGATTACTAGTTAATTCAAAATAAAAACACCCCGACTCGTCGGGGTGTTTTTTTATCTGAAAATATTAAATCCATGTTAAAAATATCATCATAAGTACCAAGGTTATTAAGTAATTAGTTACAATGAGCAGTTGGGTTTGAATGTATTAGAAAGCGCTTAATTGTTTAGAACTTTTTGATTGCATTAATACTCTATTGAGTTGATCGGTTGCATTTCGACCGTATATAGACAATTAAGGAATAAGGAATGTTAAAAAATATAAAGTTATTAGGATTAACAATCTGTCTGGCGGTTGCAACTAGTGTTCAGGCTGAGGAAATTTATACACAAAGCCGTGCCGGTGAACCGCAGCGTGTTGATGACGGTACAGAGTTTAAAGTATGTGCAGATCAGGACAATATGCCGTACTCCAATAATAAAATGGAAGGCTTCGAGAATAAAATCGCAGAAGTTTTAGCTAAAGATTTGGGTAAGAAATTAACCTATCAATTCTGGTATGACCGTATGGGTTTTTACAGAAATACAATTAATGCTAAAAAATGCGATGTGATCATGGGTACAACACCTGACAATGATGCATTGAGAACTTCAAAGCCTTACTATCGTTCCGGCCACGTATTTATCTATAAAAAAGATAGTGGTTTGAACATTACAAATTGGGATAGCCCTGATTTGAAAAAATCTACTATCGGTATTGTTGGTCAGAGTCCTGCAACCATTCCTTTAAATGATCATGGATTGATGGCCAATGCCAGACCTTATCGTATGCAGCGTGATTTGAACTTACCGCCAAGCTATCTGGTAGATGACGTGATTAAGGGTGATATTGATGTTGCCATAGTGTGGGGTCCAATCGGTGGTTATTTTGCAAAACAGTCAAAAGTGCCATTGGAAGTTGTAGTGATTCCTGAATATGAGCAAGAAAATGTTAAAGGTAAAGAGTTCTGGAATATTTCTATTGGCGTGCGTAAAGCCGATAAAGAGCGTATTGCTTTAATCCAAGGCGCTTTAGATAGAAATAAAGACAAGATCCAGCAGATTCTTGATGAATATGGTATTCCAACAGTGCCAGTGGTTGAGGGCGATAACCTGATGAAGACTTATCGTAAAGGTAAAGCTGTATCAAAAGAAAACCGCGGTGACGCAATTCCAAAAACAGAGTAAAATAATGAACTTATTCGAGTTGAAGCGTCAACCGAACTATTAATAACTACGTTAAATGAACACACGTCCTATAATGCGCCAGCATGTAAGTACGTAGCTAAATTCATTACATTAGGAGATGACATGTTAGGCAATAAATCAATTAAAGCAGCGTTGCTGGTAACAATGCTTGGTTTAGTAGGTATGACTTTATCTACACAAGCTAGCGCAGCTTGTAATTTAGTTAAAACAACTGATGGCAGCCCACTAGGCGTTAAAGCCACAGACGCTGATACGCCAGAAGCGAAACAGTTTCTTGAAACATGTGTAAACCCATACACAAAAAAATTCGTAGCTGATAAAGAAGCTGCAAAAGCTGGTAAGAAAAAATTCGGTTATTATTCATGCACACAGTGTCATGGTCCTAATGCAGGCGGCCAAGTAGGCCCAAGCGCCACTGACGCAAACTGGCAGTATGCAAAGCACATCACTGATAAAGGCTTGTTTGAAACAATCGCTGGTGGTTCTAATGGCGGTATGTTTGCCTGGCATCAACAGTTGGGCAACCCAGAAAACTTGAATACAGACGATATCTTGAAAATTGTTGGCTGGTTGCGTTCAGAGTATAAGGGTGGTGGCGATACACCTTGGTTGAAATAATAAGCGTTCAACGTGAAACTGATGAAAACTTAAGTCAAAAGCAGAAGTTTTAATACAGTTACATGCTGTAACAACTTTAAAGGCTACTGTATAATTGCAGTAGCCTTTTTTATGTAATGCACCTGCCATGCTAGCGACTTTTATTCCGCGCAGCGTAAGTAGCATTACTAATTTTATATAGTGGAGATTGAGATGTATAAGTCAAAATTCGGTTTGGCCATAGTGCTGGTTTTATTGGCTTTAAGTGGATGCGGTAAAAAAGATTCAAGCACAGCAGGTGCAGATGCTTCAGCAGACAGCGGCACTACAATTCAGTTTGTAACGACACAAGATGACAAACCATTAGTGATTGATGCAAAACTTTTTGATACACCAGCAGCTAAAGAGTTTTTGGCTACTGGTAAAAACCCTTACATTGGGAATGCTGAGGCCGTTGCAAAAGGTAAAAAGATATTTCAGTTATATTCATGTACACAATGTCATGGTGCTGATGCAAAAGGTCAAGTTGGTCCTGGTTTGATTGGTCCAACGTTCAAATATCCAAAAGATGCGACAAACAAGGGTATGTTTGAAACAATCTGGCACGGAACTAACGGCGGTATGGGTGCTAAGGGTGTTGGTTTAATGGATCCTACAGATCCAAAAAATGGTATTACACCTGATGAACTGTTGAAAGTGATTGCCTGGATTCGCAGCATGGGTGGCGTTACCGGTAACGAGTAATATAGTAGTGATAGCTAAAACGCGCTTACTCTTACCAAGTAAGCGCGTTTTTGTTTTATGATGATAGTAAATAATGATTGATTGGGATGCCTGTGAGTAGTAAACAAGAGCAAAACTTGCACCACGTAGTAATTGTAGGCGGTGGCGCAGGTGGTCTTGAGCTTGCAACAAAGCTTGGGGACACATTAGGCCGCCGCGGCAAAGCAATAATTACTTTAATTGATAAATCAAAAACGCACGTATGGAAACCGCTGCTGCATGAGATTGCGGCGGGCAGTATGAATCCTGAGCGGCATGAGTTGGTATATCTGGCACAAGCACATTGGCATCATTTTAATTTTCGTCTTGGCAGCATGGATACGCTGGATAGAACCAAGCAAGAAGTATCAATAGCACCACACTATGACGAAGACGGTAATGAGGTAATCCCACGTCGCACTTTTAAATACGATACATTAATCATTGCTGTCGGCAGCACGACTAATGATTTTGGTATTAAGGGGGCGCGTGAGCATTCGATTGCACTTGATACGCAAGATCAGGCTGAGAAATTTCATCGCCGTCTGCATAATGCGTTATTACGCGCACAAACACAGGTTGAGCCGGTACAAGCTGGTCAATTGGAAGTGGTGATCGTTGGTGCAGGTGCGACTGGCGTTGAGCTTTCCGCCGAGTTGCACAATACAACGCGTGAACTGGCAGAATATGGCCTGGATAAAATTGATCCAGATCGTGATGTAAGAATATCGCTGATTGAGGCGAGTGATCGTGTGTTGCCTGCACTGCCGCCAAAATTGTCAAACTCAGTGGATTTGGAATTGAGAAAGCTGCGTGTGCACCTGTATACGGGTGAGCGTGTGACTGAGGTGACCAGTAAAGGAGTGCAAACACATAGTGGTCGTTTCATTCCGTCTGAATTAGTAGTGTGGGCTGCAGGTATTAAAGCGCCAGATTTTCTGCATGAGATAGATGGTCTGGAAACAAACCGTATTAACCAGCTTGTTGTAAAACGTAATCTACAAACTACTGTGGACTCAAATATCTTCGCGTTTGGTGACTGTGCTGCATGTCCTTGGGTTGGACATGACGGCGCAACGGTGCCACCGCGCGCGCAGGCTGCACATCAGCAGGCATCCATGTTGTTTAAAACGGTTAAATATAGAATTGCCGGAAAAAAGGATCTACCAGAGTTCACCTACAGGGATTATGGCTCATTGGTTAACTTGGGAGCCTATACTACAGTAGGTAACCTCATGGGAGCGCTGTCCGGTGGCAGCCTGTTCATTGAAGGCATGATTGCACGCACCATGTATCGATCATTATATAAACTGCATTTGATGGCGCTGCATGGGTTCTGGTCAACTGCATTGCAGACTTTGGCACGTATTATTACACGCCGCACTGAAGCGCACGTTAAGCTACATTAAGTTGCGTTAACTGTTTGGTAATATCGCAAAAGAAGCTACCGTTTTATTGCTTAATGAAGCGGTAGCGTCTGTGAATGATTGTCATGCATACGCTTACAAAAAGTCCGAATGCAATCACGATGAGATTAATTGATATTTCGGCTTTTACCATCATTAAATAAGCACCCAGCATTAATAAGATGCCAATATGCTCGTTGAAATTCTGCACTGCAATCGAGTGTCCGGCACCGATGAGTTCGTGACCACGATGTTGCAATAGCGCATTCAAAGGAACAACAAAAAATCCTGCCAGCGCACCAATGATAAATAGCAGAACAATTGCCACCTGCCAGTGCTGTACAAATGCCATTGCAATTACCAGTAAGCCCATTAAAATGCCTGCTGGCAGTACTCTGGTAGATTCTTCAAGCTTGATATAGCGTGCTGCCACAATCGAGCCAACAGCAATGCCAACCGCCAGCAAAGCCATCAGTTGTGTTGCCTGCTCCAAGCCGAAGTTAAGTGCACTAGCTGCCCATGCGATTACAACCAGGCGTAATGTCGCGCCAGCACCCCAGAAGAGTGTTGTTACTGCTAAAGATACCTGACCGCGTGCGTCATGCCACAAGGCTTTAAACGAGTACCAGAAGTCGAGCAACATGAACACAGGGTTCTTCTTGGGTAATTTGTGGTCAATCGGCAATTTAGGAATGTAAATGTTGAATATTGCCGCTAGCATATAGAGCACAGTAATAATGATGATGGCTAGTTGTGGATCGTTGCTTGCCAGAATGCCGCCAATAATAGCGCCAAGGATAATTGCGAATACCGTTGAGCCCTCCATCCAGCCATTTGCACTGACTAATTTTTCTGGAGGTAATAGCTCAGTCAGAATACCGTATTTTGCGGGCGAGTAAGCGGCAGCGCCAATGCCGACAATGCCGTAAGCATACAGCGGTGGAACGCCTATAATCATAGCCAGACTACCAATGAACTTGATAGCATTGGCTATAAACATTACGCGCCCTTTGGGTAAGGCATCAGCAAATGAGCCGACAAAGGGCGCCAGTACTATATAAGAGATTACAAAGAACTGCTGCAGCAATGGCGTGTGCCAGTCAGGGGAGTTCATCTGTGCAAGTAATGCAATTGCTGCAAACAGCAAAGCGTTATCTGCCAGCGCAGACAAAAACTGCGCTACCAGCAGCGTGTAGAAACCCTTACACATTTTCATTGTGCTTGGCTCAAGCGCATGCTCTTTTCAATATTGCAGCTATACATTGCTATCCTTATAACACTTCTGCAGCAAAATCTGCCAAACGTGAACGCTCGCCGCGTTGCAGCGTAATGTGACCGTTATGTGCCCAGCCTTTAAAGCGATCGACAACATAGGTGAGGCCTGAGCTACCCTCGGTCAAATATGGGGTGTCGATCTGGGCAATATTGCCTAAACATACTACCTTTGTACCAGGACCGGCGCGTGTGATTAGCGTTTTCATTTGTTTAGGCGTGAGGTTTTGTGCTTCATCAATAATTAAGAATTTATTGAGGAAGGTACGTCCGCGCATAAAATTAAGTGACTTGATTTTGATTCGGGTGCGAATCAAGTCTTGTGTTGCAGCGCGACCCCAGTCACCGGCATCATCATCACTTTTATTCAGCACATCGAGGTTATCTTCCAGTGCGCCCATCCATGGTGTCATTTTTTCTTCCTCAGTGCCCGGCAAGAAGCCAATATCTTCGCCAACCGGCACCGTGACACGTGTCATGATGATTTCTGTATAGAGTTTTTTATCAAGCACCTGAGTAAGTGCCGCGGCAAGCGTTAACAGGGTTTTACCGGTGCCGGCCTGGCCTAGCAGTGTAACGAAATCAACTTCCGGATCCATCAACAGGTTCAGTGCAAAGTTCTGTTCGCGGTTACGCGCGTTGATGCCCCACACGTTATGTTTGGGCAGTAAATGATCTTTTACAACTTCCAGTACGGCAGTGTTGTTTTCGACACTGCGGACTATGGCATGAAAAGGTTTCTCAAATTCGTAGTACAAAAATTCATTAATCAGAAATGTTTTGCATAGTGGGCCGGTAAGCCGGTAGAACATGCGGCCAGATTCCTGCCATGACTCCATGGCTTTACTGTGCTTTTCCCAGAAATCAGCAGGCAGTTCTTTCATGCCGCTGTATAGAATGTCGGTATCTTCCAGTACTTTGTCATTGAAGTAATCTTCAGCCAGCACGCCCATCGCACGCGCCTTGATCCGTACATTAATATCCTTGCTGACTAGCACTACCTGACGATTGGTATATTGCTTCTGCAGGCATATTACGACGCTGATAATCTGATTGTCAGCTTTGTTGCCGGCTAAGCCCGGTAAATCAATATTCAGCTGTGTCGTTTGTAAAAATAATCTGCCGGTGGCCTGTTTGTTGCCATTGAGTGCTAAAGGGCAACCCAGTTCCAGGTTGGTCAGATCAGTACCGACGATCTCTTCCAGACTGCGACTTGCCTGGCGCGCATTACGCGCCACTTCCGTGAGGCCTTTTTTGTTATTATCAAGTTCTTCCAACGTTACCATTGGCAGGTAAATGTCATGCTCTTCAAAGCGGAACAGTGATGAGGGGTCATGCATTAACACATTGGTATCAAGAACGAACAGCTTTGTAGCGGCGGCGGATTTTTTAGCCATACATAACTTTCTCTGAAAGTGATTGAATACAGGGCACATCTAAAAATACATTCTTTGGGCGCATTACTGCGTTGCGCGGTACTCGCAACCTCGCTGTATATTGCATACTATCTCGGTTTCTGCGTTCCGTGCGCCTGGCACTGCATCCCAAATGCTGCATTTTTAGAAGTATCCTTAATAAACTACATTGTTTGGATAAAGCTTAGCACTTCTGCGGCATGGCCATCTACCTTAACACCACGCCACTCTTTTACCAATGTTCCATTTGCATCAATAACAAAGGTGCTGCGCTCAATCCCGCGCACTTGTTTGCCATACATATTTTTCATTTTAATCACATCAAATAAGGTACATGCCAGTTCTTCAGTATCTGACAGCAATTCAAACGGAAATGTGAACTTGGCCTTAAAGTTCTCATGTGATTTAAGGCTATCACGCGAGATGCCAAAGATTTCAGTATTGAGTGCCTGAAACTGAGCGTAAGCATCACGGAACTGAATACCTTGCGTAGTACAGCCTGGTGTAGAGTCTTTTGGGTAAAAATAAATGACTAGATTCTTACCAGCATACTCTGAAAGTTGAAATGTTTTACCGCTAGTTGCTGGTAGTTGAAAATCTGCTACGGATTGATTAAGCATTGGAGTGAGTATCATCTTTGTTAAAGCCTTCCTACATTGTTGATAAAAAGCGCTGTTAAGGCAAGAGGAGAAGTTATGAAAGTAACAATTTTTTTAATAAGCCCGCATGAAGTAAGCCTTAAAGCACGTCTACTAGGCAGTCAGCCGTTAATTAAGTTCTATTATTTTAGGTAATTTTATTGTGATCGCAGTGCCGCCGCCAGGCCTGATGTTATATTGCAGACTGCCACCCAGTGCATCACATACTTTGAAAGCAAACGGAATTCCCAGCCCAGTACCGAATCTTTTTGTAGTCGGCGCGCTCATTGCGCTGGGGTCAGGTGTAAATGGCATGCCGCTGCCGTTATCTACTATCTGCAGCGTAAATTCTTCAGAACTAGTCTTAAGTTGTATTTCAATCTGACCGGTTTTATTGCAGGCATCAATCGCGTTCAGTACCAGGTTGTAGATGACTTGTTCCAGCAAGTGCTGATCAGTGAAAATAGTATCAGTGTCGGCTTTGTTGAAACTAGACCAGTCAGGCACAGTAAGTTGTATAGATTTACCAGATATTTTCTGCTGCAGAGGTTCTAGCGCACCCTCGATAATATCTCGCATTCTGGTGGTGCTGGGCTGTGGTTTCAGTGGATGTAAATAGGCCAATAGAGCGCCAGTCCAGCGTTCCAGTCTGTCAACGGTGTTGATAATGCCGTGCAATGACTCCCGTGTATCAGTATCAAGTTCCGGCTCATCCAGCACTTGGGCAGTGGCGCGAATACTGGCTAAAGGATTGCGGATATTATGCGCAAGCATAGGCACCAACAGGCCTTGAGCGGCCTGTTTTTCAGTACGCACCAGGTTTTCCTGACTCGTGATCAACTTTTCTGCCATTTCGTTGATAGCTTTTGATAAAGAGGCGAGTTCCTCGATGTTTTCTTCAGGTGCTTTATGATTAAGATTGCCAGCACTGATTTCCGAAGTTGCTTTTAATACATCTTTGATCGGTTTAACGATAGAACGCTTCAGGAATATACGCGAGAAAATAAGCAGCAATGCTGCCAGAATCAGAGGGGTAAATAATAGAAAGTTTGATTTGCGTTTACTTTCTTTTAACTTAAGATCAAGCTCAGCCTGCTTCTCATTAAGCAGCTGTTCGGTGTGTGCCAGTAAGGATTCGTAACGGTTGAAAAGACCAGCTTCGATGTCTGTGTTTAATATTTTTTTTAGCTCATCGCCGGTAATGTTTTGCTGCAGGTCAAACAAGGCCGATGTTTCCATCACAAAAGCTTTGTAACCCGCGTGCAGGTCGTTGATTGCGGTTTTCTCTGCCTCACCTTCGGCAATTTTGTGTAATTGCACAAAATGACTTTCTACCGAAAGTGTAAAGGCGTTATATTCGCTGCGTGCCTCAATATCTTTCAAAAAATACGCGTCAAAAAGCTCTTTCATCTGCCGGTAGAGGTCACCACGTGTCTGCTGCACTTCCTGCACGATTAAGCTGATGCGGTTTGATTCCTGGCTGGATTTCTCCTGCAGGTGAATGCCGATGGCACCTATGGTAGCCACCAGAAATATCAGTAAAATAAATGCCAGCTCATGAATGAGTAGCAGGTTTTTAAGGGAGGTTTTTTTCTTGTCCACGAAGTTCTTGGTTACTAAACTGGAAGTGTAACAATTACTCGAGTTTGAATGGTACGGGTACGGTAATGGTAAAGCTGTTGCCGCGAAGTACGTCTGGCGGTGCCGGGAATGGCAGCGCTTTTTCTACCATGTCCAGAGCCTGTTTATCCAGCACCTCATGGCCACTGGATTGGATGATCTTTTTAGACTTCAGTTTGCCATTACCATCAAGTTCAAGCTCAACAATGGCTTCACCCTGCCAGTTACGCATGGCAGCAATTTTGGGATATTTCTTGTGTTTACTGATTGCACCCCATAATGAGTTGCCATATTTGGTGGGCATCGTCATAATCGGCCTGATTAGTTACGGGCGGCGGTTCCTGCTTAACAGGAGTTGGTACGGGTACAGTCTGAACCGGCGGTGCAGTATTGGGTTTAGGCGCGACTGCTATTACCTCGGTTGGCTGTGAAGGCGGTGGCTCGGCTACAGGTTCACTCTGTTCCACTACCGGTGTTGGTAGCGGTTTAACTATGGGTTTAGGCTCTGGTTTGATTTTCGGTTCAATTTTAGGCTGCACGACTTCAGGCTGCGGTTGAACCGGCTCAGGTAGCGCTACCGGTGGAGGTTCCGGTAGTTTTACAAAATCTACGTTTAAAATCTCAGGTTCTTTGACTTCGTCAAATTTGACGTTCGGTATGATTACCACCAGCAAGGCGTGCAGCAGCATTGAGCAAATGACTGCCCAAACGATTGTGTTTGCTGAAGCGGGATGGTTAACTGCGATATTCAAAAGAACGAAGAGCCTGTATTTTTTAATTATGTAATAGATAGTTAAGTTGAAAGTAACGCAAAATTATACAACAAGCGCACATGATTTATGGATGCTAAATTTGCAAGCATGATTTTGCCGGTCTTTTTAGCCTGTCTGTAATCAGATAACACCTTGCAACACCTGTACTTGTACCATAGTGCCGGCATCAAGGTTGCCTACGTTTTCATCAAGTACAATAAAACAATTAGCCAGTGACATTGAGCTCAAAATCGCAGAGCCCTGTGCGCCGGTAGGTTTTACTTTCCATATGCCTGCTGTATCTGTATACAGAATTCCACGCTGGAACTCGGTACGGCCTGTGAGCTTTCTTATGGGTGCCGTGCATTCTACTTCGAACATCGGTAATGCATTCGTTGCAGGCTGGCCCATGAGAGTTAGCAATGCTTCACGTACAAACTGGTAAAAAGTGACCATGACAGCTACCGGGTTGCCTGGTAAGCCAAAATAGTGTGCATTACCTACTTTACCGTAAGCCAATGGCCTGCCCGGTTTCATGGCGATTTTCCAGAACATAACCTGACCATGTTTGGATAGTAACACTTTCATGTAATCAGCTTCGCCCACAGAAACGCCACCACTGGTGATAATGACATCGGCCTGTGCGGCTGCGTTCAGCAAGGTGTTTTCAAGTTGAAGCGGGTCATCGGCAATGGCTCCCAGGTCTATGATCTCTACTCCTAGCCTGCTTAGCATGCCATACAGGGTATAACGATTGCTATCGTATACCTGACCGGTTGCTAAAGGATTGCCAATGGCAACTAACTCATCACCGGTTGAGAAAAACGCCACTTTCAATTTTCGATATACGCGGATTTCTGCAATACCCAGTGAGGCTAACAGACCCAAGTCAGCGGGCTGCATCAGATGTCCCGCTGACAGTACATTCTGGCCTTGCTGCAAGTCTTCACCTGCGTAGCGCACATTTGCACGTGGCTTGGGTGCTTCTGTGAATTGAATGTTGTCGCCATCACGTAATACTTTTTCCTGCATGGCGACGGTATCAGTACCTTGCGGCATGGCAGCGCCGGTCATGATGCGTACGCATTCGCCACTTGCTACAGCAGTGTTAAATGCTTTTCCGGCAAATGCGGTGCCGATTATTTTTAGCGGGGTAGTATTTAAATCCTGTGAATTAAATGCGTAACCATCCATCGCCGAGTTATCGTAGTTAGGCACGCTTGCCGGTGACTGAATATCTTGTGCAATTACGCGACCTAAACTTTGGTGCAGGGTCACGGTTTCTGTTTCTGCAACCGGGTCAAGGTATTGTTTGATAAATTGGCGGGCTTTGTCTACCGGCATGGAGTTAGGGTCGTAATCATCCATGCAGCTAGGGTTCGAGATCAGTTGAGTTAGAGTCGGGTTTGTCATTTGCTGTTAATTACTTCTAGAATGAAATCTGCGATCTGTTTAATGTTGTTCAGGTTCAGCACTGGCAGCTTAGTTTGTGTTGTAAATGGGTCATCACTGGCAACGGCAATGAAATGGCTATCATTTGCAGATGCCAGTGGCATTTCCAGAGTTGGGCGATGCACTTCTATTTTGGGAATGTTTGCGTTTTTAAAACCTTCTACCAGAATTAAATCCGCATAATTCGGGTTGATCAGTTCAATCAATGATTCCAAATCTGCTTCTTCTTGCGGGTTAGGTGTGCGCTGCATTTCAGTGATTAGCGCCCAACGCTTGCTGGATGCTACGAGGGTCTGCACTGCGCCGGCTTCACGAATTTCGTAGCTATCCTTACCAGGGTGGTCAATATCAAAGTGATGATGTGCATGCTTGATGACGGAAACGCGGATATTGCGTTCGCGCAGTTCAATAATCAGTTTGTTAATGAGCGTGGTTTTGCCGCTATTGCTGCCAGCGGCGCAGATGCCGATAATCGGTAGTGTTTTAGATACAGTCATAACAGAATTTTCAGGATGACAGGTTTTGAAGTTTTGTTTCAAAACCGGCTAAGTCTTGTTGAGAGTTCAGGTTGGTGAATGCCTCAGCGCAGTCGCTGAAATCGACATAAACGTGGTTTAGACTCTGCTGCCATGCACTCACTTTTCTTCCGCCGTGTTTAAGGTAGTCATTCAGTGTCGGTAGCACAGACTTTTTACATAGGCAGAAAACCGGATGGGTATTGCCATCGCTGCTCACGATAGCAATGTCTGCATCATGTACAAGCATTGCAGCCTGCAGGCGAGAGGTCAAGTCTAAAGGGAGTAGAGGAGAGTCACATGGCGCTGTTAGTATATAGTCACAGCTGGCATATTTCAGTCCGAGTTGCATGCCTGCCAATGGTCCTGCGAAATCGATTATTTCATCTTGCAGTACTTGGTAGCCTAATGCTTTATAGGATTCTAATTCGCGGTTGGCATTAATGATAATTTCATCTACTTGCGGTGTTAATCGGCTAACTACATGTGCAATCAGCGGTTTTTGCCTGAACAATACTAGGCCTTTATCCAGACCGCCCATGCGTGTAGCTCTGCCGCCAGCAAGAATAATGGCTGAAATCGACACGTTTAACCGCCTGTATGGGACATAAACCTGATGACCGCAGGTTCAGCGCGGCGCAGGTCAAAGTCGTGGCCTTTGGGTTTAATTGACATGCTGTTCAATATCGCTTGTATGACAGGCATGTCATTATCCGGATGTTGACGCAGTAGCGGCATGAGGTCGATTTTGTCTTCCTGGCCTAAACATAGAAACAATTCGCCTTTGCAGGTGATGCGCACACGATTACAGCTTTCGCAGAAATTATGGCTGTGCGGTGAAATAAAGCCGATTTTGGTTTGCGTGTTTGCTACCTGCCAGTAACGGGCAGGGCCCCCGCTGTTGTGGGTGCTGGGTGTAAGTGTGTATTTACTTTGCAGTAATTTCAGCGTATCTGCATTGCTGACAAAAGTAGACTCGCGGGTATGATTAACTTCACCCAGCGGCATTTCTTCAATGAAGGAAATATCAATGGCTTGCTCAATAGCAAAGTCTACTAATGGCAGGGCTTCATCATCATTAACGCCGCGCATCAATACGCTATTAAGTTTGATGCTTTCAAAGCCAGCCTGTTTCGCTGCCTGTATGCCATTGAGCACTTTATCTAAATCGCCGGTACGGGTGATAGATTTGAAGCGATCGCTATTCAAGCTATCTACACTGATGTTGATGCGCTTAACACCTGCATTTTTTAAATCCTGCGCCTGTTTTTCCAGCTGGCTGCCATTGGTGGTGAGCACTAATTCGTTCAGATTTTGCAAATGGCCGATTTCATTAAATAGCCACAATGCGTTTTTGCGCACCAAAGGCTCGCCGCCGGTGATGCGTACTTTAGTGACGCCTAGTCTCACAAAGATTTTAACCAGCCGCGCACATTCTTCCAGACTCAGCACTTCGTTACGTGGTAGAAATGTCATATCTTCCGCCATGCAATAGACACAGCGGAAGTCGCAGCGGTCTGTGATAGACAGGCGGATATAGTCGACTTTGCGGCCAAACTGGTCTACTAGTTCACCGGGTAGTTCGCTAGCAATTTTTTGTGCGGATATGGGCACTTTTTTAATCATTACAGGTCGGTATAGTTAGTAGTAAATAACTGTATTATACTAGCACTAACTTTAATTAATGCTAGGGAAACACGGATTGAGTACCTGCGATAGCAAATTACTGCTTTCGTAGTATTCGCATCCTCGCTGTAACCGCATATTATCTCGGTTTCTGCGTTCCGTGCGCCGTGTAGTTTATCTCGCTCGGCGACTTGTTCCGTGTTTCCTTAGTTGATACGGAGAGAATAGCTTGTCTGATTTACAAACAACACAGGAAGTTAGCGCTGCAGTTATAGATGCGCTAATTGCTAAGCATCGGCAACAACCCGGCGCTTTATTGCCACTTTTGCATGCGATTCAGGATACTGTCGGATATGTGCCGGAGTCTTGCTATATATCTATCTCTAAAGCTTTGAGTCTGTCAGTTGCAGAAGTTCACGGCGTGGTGACTTTTTATCATCATTTCCGTACACATAAGCCAGGTCGCCATATTATGCAGATCTGCCGTGCCGAGTCTTGCCAGGCCATGGGTTCCGAAGCGCTGGAAGCGCATGCCAAAAAATGTCTGAATGTGGATTATCACCAGACTACGGCAGATGGTGCTATTACACTGGAGCCGGTTTATTGTCTGGGCAACTGTGCATTATCACCGACTGTGGTAATAGATGATGAAATATACGGGCGCGTATCTCCAGCGGAATTAGACGCTCTAATTACAGAGGTTAAGGTTTCGGAGGTTAAAGCGTAATGGTTACTAAAGTTTATATTCCCCGTGATTCCAGTGCACTCGCTGTTGGCGCTGAGAAAGTAGCTGTAGCCCTTGCAGCTGAAGCTAAATCGCGTGGCTTGGATGTCGAGATTATCCGCAATGGCTCACGCGGCCTGTACTGGCTGGAAACCATGGTGGAAGTAGCAACCGAACAAGGTCGCGTTGCTTACGGTCCGGTAAAAGTTAAAGATGTCGCTTCGCTGTTTGATGCTGATTTTATCCACGGTAAAGCGCATGCCTTGAGTCTGGGTTTGACTGAAGAAATCGAATGGCTTAAAAAACAGCAGCGTTTGACATTTGCCCGTGTCGGCATCACCGATCCAGTATCGCTTGAAGATTATCTGGCACATGACGGCTACAAGGGCCTGAAAAATGCACTTAAATTATCCGCTGCAGATATTGTCAAAACAGTGACTGACTCCGGCTTGCGTGGTCGTGGCGGTGCAGCATTCCCGACCGGTATCAAATGGAATACGGTTTTAGGCTGTGAATCTGAACAGAAATATATTGTATGCAATGCAGATGAAGGTGACTCCGGTACTTACTCTGACCGCATGATTATGGAAGGCGACCCTTTCGTGCTGATTGAGGGCATGACGATTGCCGGTGTGGCAGTCGGTGCAACACAGGGTTATATCTATATTCGTTCCGAATATCCGCATGCTTTGGCTGTGCTCAATGAAGCGATTGACGCTGCGAATGAGGCAGGCTATCTGGGTGATAATGTTCTGGGCAGCGGTAAAACGTTTAATCTGGAAGTGCGCCGCGCTGCTGGTGCTTATGTCTGCGGCGAAGAAACTTCTCTGCTGGAAAGTCTGGAAGGTAAACGTGGTCTGGTACGCTTTAAGCCGCCACTGCCAGCGATTGAAGGTTTATTCGGCAAGCCAACTGTAGTGAACAATGTAATTTCACTGGCAACCGTACCGATTATTCTGGATAAAGGTGCGCAGTTCTATGCAGACTACGGCATGGGCCGTTCACGTGGTACGTTACCGATTCAGCTTGCTGGTAATCTTAAGCACAGTGGTTTGGTAGAGCTTGCATTCGGCGCAACATTACGCGAATTGCTATACGACTATGGCGGCGGCTCTGCCAGTGGCAAGCCAATTCGTGCTGTGCAGGTTGGTGGTCCGCTAGGTGCATATCTTCCAGAGAGCCAGTTTGATACACCGCTGGATTATGAGGCGTTTGCCAAGTTATGGGCCGTGCTGGGTCATGGCGGTATCGTGGCGTTTGATGACACGGTCGATATGGCAAAAATGGCACGCTACGCATTTGAATTCTGTGCGGTTGAATCTTGCGGCAAGTGCACCCCATGCCGTATCGGCTCTACACGCGGTGTAGAAGTGATTGATAAAATCACTGCCGGTAAAGACCGCGCTAAAAATATTGAGCTGGTACGCGATTTAAGCGACACCATGCTGAACGGTTCACTTTGTGCTTTGGGTGGCATGACGCCATACCCGGTGCTGAGTGCGCTTAATCATTTTCCAGAAGACTTTGGTGTTTCATCAGCTGGTCTTTCATCAGAGGCCAAAACAGCCTAGTCGTAGGTAGGGATAAATTATGGACGAGATCAAATACAATCCAAAAACGGATTACGGTACACCGACTAGTCAGTCAACTAAAAAAGTGACACTGACAGTAGATGACAGGCAGGTAACAGTGCCCGACGGTGTTTCAATTATGCATGCGGCAGCATTGGCGGGTGTCACGGTACCTAAGTTATGTGCCACAGATAGCCTGGAGCCGTTCGGTTCATGTCGCTTGTGTCTAGTGGAGATTGAGGGTCGCCGCGGCTATCCTGCATCCTGTACTACGCCGGTAGCTGAGGGTTTAGTGGTACACACGCAAACGCCGAAGCTGGCCGATATTCGTCGCGGTACCATGGAACTTTACATTTCAGATCATCCGCTGGACTGCCTGACCTGTGCCACTAACGGTGACTGTGAACTGCAGGATATGGCCGGAGCGGTTGGTCTGCGCGAAGTACGTTATGGTTATGATGGTGAAAATCATCTTAAAGCGGCTAAGGATGAGAGCAACCCGTATTTCACCTTTGATCCAAGCAAATGTATTGTCTGTTCGCGCTGCGTGCGTGCCTGTGAAGAAACGCAGGGTACGTTTGCGCTGACGATTTCCGGTCGCGGCTTCGACTCGAAAGTTTCAGCCGGCAACAAGAGTTTCCTCGATTCTGAATGTGTATCCTGTGGTGCCTGTGTGCAGGCTTGCCCAACCGCTACCCTGATTGAAAAAACCGTGATTGAGGCAGGTACGCCAGAGCATAGCGTGACGACCACCTGTGCATACTGTGGCGTAGGCTGCAGCTTTGATGCGGAAATGAAAGGCGAAGAAGTCGTACGCATGACGCCGAGCAAGCACGGCGGCGCCAACCATGGACATTCCTGTGTGAAAGGCCGCTTTGCGTGGGGTTACGCCACACATAAAGACCGTATCACCACGCCAATGATACGCAAGAGTATTAAAGACCCTTGGCAACAGGTAAGCTGGGATGAGGCGATCAATTATGCTGCAAGCGAACTTAGCCGCATTAATGAAAAGTACGGTAAGGATGCAATTGGCGGTATTACTTCATCACGCTGTACTAACGAAGAGGTTTATGTAACGCAAAAACTGATTCGTGCCGTATTCGGTGTGAATAACGTAGATACCTGTGCGCGTGTTTGCCATAGCCCAACCGGGTATGGTCTGAAACAAACGCTTGGTGAATCTGCCGGCACACAGACCTTTGATTCAGTGATGCAGTCAGATGTGATTTTCATTATCGGCGCTAACCCAACTGACGGCCATCCGGTATTTGCATCACAGATGAAACGCCGTTTGCGTGAAGGTGCTAAATTAATTATCGCCGACCCGCGCGAAATTGATCTAGTGGCAAACTCTCCGCATGTGCGCGCTGATCATCACCTTAAATTGCGTCCAGGTACTAACGTTGCTTTGGTTTCTGCGCTTGCGCACGTGATCGTTACCGAAGGGCTGGTGCAGGAAGACTTTGTGAAAGCCCGCTGCGAGTGGGATTCATTTGTGGCGTGGCAGGAATTTGTCGCTAAGCCGGAAAACTCACCAGAAGCTTTATCTGAAGAAATTGGTGTAAAAGCTGAAGATATCCGCGCTGCGGCTCGCCTGTATGCTACTGGCGGCAACGCCGCAATCTATTATGGTTTGGGTGTTACTGAACATAGTCAGGGCTCTACTACCGTGATGGGTATTGCCAACCTGGCAATGGCTACTGCCAACATTGGTCGTGAAGGCGTGGGCGTAAATCCATTGCGCGGCCAGAATAACGTGCAGGGTTCCTGTGATATGGGCTCAATGCCGCATGAGTTTCCGGGCTACCGCCATGTTGCTGACTATGCGACACGTGCGTTGTTTGAATCCGCTTGGGGTCGACCATTAAGCAGCGAACCTGGTTTGCGTATTCCGAATATGCTGGATGAGGCCATTGAAGGCAGCTTTAAAGGCTTGTACTGTGTGGGTGAAGATATTGTGCAATCTGATCCAAATACCCAGCACGTCACACACGCGCTTGAGAATATGGAGTGCGTGATCGTGCAGGATCTGTTCCTGAATGAAACTGCGATGTTTGCACATGTGTTCTTCCCTGGCGCGTCATTCCTTGAGAAAAGCGGTACCTTCACCAATGCCGAGCGTCGTATCTCACCGGTGCGCCGCGTCATGAAACCTAAAAATGGCTATGAAGACTGGGAAGTCACCGCTAAATTATCAGAGGCTTTGGGTTATCCGATGGGATATCAGCATGCGTCTGAAATCATGGATGAAATCGCATTGCTAACGCCAACTTTCCACGGTGTAAGCTTCAAAAAACTGGATGAGTTGGGCAGTATTCAATGGCCATGTAATGATGAGCATCCGAATGGCACGCCGATCATGCATATTGATGAGTTTGTGCGCGGTAAAGGTAAGTTCTTTATCACGCAGTACGTACCGACTACTGAAAAAGTGAATGCGAAGTTTCCACTGATATTGACGACTGGTCGTATTCTGTCGCAATACAACGTTGGCGCGCAGACCCGCCGCACACAAAATACTGCATGGCATCCTGAAGATATACTGGAAATTCACCCACATGATGCTGAAGATCGCGGCATTAAAGAAGGTGACTGGGTCGGTATTGCCAGCCGTGCGGGTGAAACTGTGTTGCGTGCCAAAATTACTGAGCGCGTGCAGGTTGGGGTAGTGTATACAACATTCCATCATCCCGAATCTGGCGCCAACGTGATTACGACCGATAATTCAGACTGGGCAACCAATTGCCCTGAATATAAGGTCACTGCAGTTCAGGTGTCACGAGTGAGTCAGCTATCTGATTGGCAAAAGCATTACAAGACTTTCAGTGAAGCGCAAATCGCTTTTGCCGGTAAAAAAGCAGAAGCTATTTAAGTCTGTAAAGAGTTAAGTTGCCTAAAACACTTGAATCGCAGCTACTGTTAGACAGGCCATTGAGCACATATGAGGTGACGCAATGGCAGGATGGTCAGCAAGTGCAGGCGCAGGACTGCTTGGCAGAAGAAACGCCGGTTGCATTGATTTACAATGGTGTTTCACATGCCGTGATGCTGGCTACGGCGCAGGATCTGGAAGACTTTGCGTTAGGTTTTTCATTGTCTGAAGGTATCGTGCAAAATATGACTGAACTTTATGGGGTGGAAGTTCGCGTTCAGGCTGAGGGTATAGAACTACACTGTGACATCGCCAGTGAGCGTTTTATGCAGCTGAAAGACCGGCGCCGCACTTTGGCAGGCAAAACCGGCTGTGGTTTATGTGGTGCTGAAAGTTTAAGTCAGGCCATGCGTTATCCGCAGCCACTGCAATCGGAGACGATGTATAGCGCGACGAGTATCAAGCGTGGATTGCTTGCAATTCAGGCACAACAGTTGATGCAGAAAGAAACCGGAGCTACGCATGCCAGTGCTTTTGTGTTGGCGGATGGAACCGTCAGTATCGTGCGTGAAGATGTTGGCAGGCATAATGCCCTGGATAAACTGATAGGCGCATTACAGAAAATGCGCACGCAGCAGGGGCAGCAGTTTGATGGCTTTATTATTACCACCAGCCGTGCAAGTTTTGAGATGGTGCAAAAAACGGCAACGGCCGGTGTAGCAATGTTGGTAGCAGTTTCTGCGCCTACAGGCTTAGCAGTGCGAGTGGCAGAGCAGTGCGGTTTGGCACTGGTTGGATTTGCCAGGCAGAACCGATTTGTGGTGTACACCCACAATGAAAGAATTTTGAATCAGTAACGTGACTCGTAAATATTTAGAACTTTTTAGATAGAAACATGCATATATGGATATTCAGCGCTTAATTTCAATGGCCAATCAGATTGGTGATTTTTATGAATCCTATCCTGACCAGAGTCACGCCCAGCAAGACATTGCCGGACACCTTAATAAGTTCTGGGCATTGCCTATGCGTAAGCAGATTGCAGAATACGTGAATGAACAAGGCGGTCAGGGTTTGCATCAGCAAGTACAGACGGCGATTAAAGCGTATCTGCAAATTTAAGCTGATTAGATCACGGGCTTCGCTGATTTAAGGTAAACCTGCTCAGATGCAGGTTTACGCAATTATTGACGTTGGAATAGCCTGAAACTCTCTTTGCGATCAGCTGCACGTTTTCCTTGCCAAATTAATTTCCACTCATCATTAGGCTGCATTCGAGCAACGCCTCTTTCATCCTGAATCAGATAAAAATTGCAATTAAGCAATTCAGTAGTTTCAACGGACTTTAAATTAATACTGGTGTAGTAACTAAACAGCATGCGTTGTGCTTGGCCAACGCCAAGACTGTTCATGCAACTTGTATTGGCAGGTAATAGTTTATAGATGCCGGTAAATACAGGCTCATAGCTTTTAGCAGAGTCGATCCAGGGCAGCCATAATGACATGAGTAAACTCCAGCCAAATGTCATGCCTACAGCCCAGTTGGTGACGGTTGAACGATTGCCTTGTTTGGCGCGTATGCAGGTGAATAGCCAGATTGCTGTAACCAGTATTGCCGGTACCAGCATGAGCCACTGTATTTCTGCACTCGTTGCGCCCGATAAGAACAGCATGCGCTCTTTAATCTTGGCCGGGTGGCCGGTTGCCATTGCTATCCAGCCTAACCAGATTAAGAAACCAATCATGCCAAACAGTGTGATGCCAAACCAGTTCAAGGCAGAAGCCGCGCCGCGTTTTAAATATTCAACACTACCGGCACCGAGCGCCACTAGCGGCAATAGTAATGGCATGGCATAGATATCTTTAGACGGCGCACTAAAACCTAAGAAAAACAGACTGCATGCGAAAAAGATGATAATGAGCTGAAATTTAGGTTTGGAAAACAGCTTGTCGTGATTACGCCATAGTCCCCATATTGCCAGCGGCAGTGCCGGCCATGCATACCATAGCAGGATGCGAAGAAAGTAGAAGTGGTTATTCAGCTTAAATGCGTTTAAGCTGGCATTCAACCATTGGCTGAATATAGCTGGGTGCTGAAAGTAAAGTAAGGCAAGCCAGCTGCCTGCTATCGGGCAAGCAATAATAATTGCAGTGATTAACACTTTAGCAAAACTGGCGGTGCGCCAAGGCTTGAAAATTACTGCCAGCAATACTGACGTGCTAAGTAAGATAATCGGTATTACTACACCATCTGTCAGAAAACCTATGCCTAAGGCAAGGCCTAGCAGTCCGCTGGCGCGCCAGGGCCGACGTTTTGAAAGCGCCAGCGCGTAGAAGCCGGTAGCAGCACTTGCCATACTGGCAATTTCAGTGTTCAGACTATGCGCATTCATTACCAGACCAATAGTGCCGACCATAATAAACGTTGCGTGGCGGCCTACGCCGCGCACCCAGAGCTCGCGACCAGTCATGCCAACCATCAGTAGAATAATCGTGACCCAGATGGCATTGATGAGTCGTGCACCGTCATGCATGCTTAAAAATGGGCTGAATAATTGCGCGCTGGCTGCTGCTGTCAGATAGTAGAGCGGTGGTGAGTCTAATGTTGACTCTCCAGCTGCTAGTGGGGCAATAAAGCTGCCACCTTCAATAATACCTTTGACTACAGTAATGCTGGTACTTTCAAGCGGCTTCCATGGCGCATGGCCGGTTAAGCCGAATAATATCCAGATTGCACACAGCACAAGCAATAGGTGAGTTTTGGCATTTTCACCTATGCGCGCGCGCGGTGTGGACATGTTGCCTTGCCAGTCGTGATCAATTTGAAAGCGCATAATGGTAGCGAATTAGTTTTATTGTAGATCGACTATTACAGTCTAGCCTCTTTTACAGGCGAATGTAATATTAAGGAAGTTTAACATTAAAGCAAAAAGGCAGCCTGAGCTGCCTTTTTTGATCAATGATTATTTGCAAGTAGACTCGCAAGTAATCATTACATACCGTATTTCTTGCGGAATTTATCAACGCGACCGGCAGTGTCAAGAATCATTTGTTTACCAGTGTAGAACGGATGTGATTTTGATGACACCTCGATTTTAACCAGTGGATACTCTTTACCGTCAGTCCACTTGATAGTGTCGCGAGCAGCGATAGTAGAGCGAGTTAAAAAACTAAAATCCGCGCCGATGTCTTGAAACACGACTTCGCGGTATGCTGGATGAATTCCATCTTTCATAATATATAGCCTCAGTATTGATTGCCGAATGATACGGCAAAATTATATTGCGCATTTTTGCGGTAACTCGGCATTATATTTAGATTGCACGAGCTATGCAAGGTAATTATTAGGGACACTTCTATAAATCATTCTTTGGGCGCATTACTGCGTTGCGCGGTACTCGAAATCCTCATGAACTGCGTTTACATTCCGGTTTCTGCGTTCCGTGCGCCTTTGGCGTATGAGCCAGTATTTGGCTTCCCCAATTGACTAGGCCGCTGAAGCGGCAAGTCAAGTGTGAAATAATGCGCTTTAGCGCATATATTCTACGAACATGCCCTTGCGGGTAGCAATGCATCCCAAATTCTGGATTTATAGAAGCGCCTTGATAACCAAAGTTAACCTCTGCGCATGCTGTCGAAAAAGTCCGCATTGTTCTTGGTCGATTTGATCTTGTCCAGCAAGAACTCCATCGCGTCGAGATCGTCCATGGGGTAAAGCAGCTTGCGCAACACCCAGATCTTCTGTAATACATCTTTTTCAATTAGCAACTCTTCACGGCGGGTACCGGACTTGTTCACATTGATAGCCGGGTAGAGGCGTTTTTCAGCCATGCGACGGTCAAGATGGATTTCCATGTTGCCGGTGCCTTTGAACTCTTCGTAGATGACATCATCCATACGCGAGCCGGTATCAACCAGTGCAGTAGCAATGATGGTTAATGAGCCACCTTCTTCGATATTACGTGCCGCACCGAAGAAGCGCTTTGGGCGTTGCAATGCATTGGCATCTACACCGCCGGTTAATACTTTGCCTGATGAAGGAATGACAGTGTTGTAAGCGCGTGCCAGACGTGTGATTGAGTCAAGCAGAATCACTACATCTTTTTTATGTTCTACCAGACGCTTTGCTTTTTCCAGCACCATTTCAGCCACTTGTACGTGGCGGGTAGCCGGTTCGTCAAAAGTAGAGGCAACCACTTCGCCCTTCACAGAGCGTGTCATTTCTGTCACTTCTTCTGGACGTTCATCAATCAGAAGTACAATTAAAATCACATCAGGATGGTTTGCAGTTATCGCGTGAGCAATATTTTGCATCATGACCGTTTTACCGCTTTTTGGACTGGCTACCAGCAGGCCGCGTTGGCCTCTACCGATAGGTGCGATCATGTCGATCACGCGGCTGGTGATATTTTCAGCGCCTTTGATGTCACGTTCCAGCTTCAGCGGGATGGTCGGGAATAATGGTGTCAGGTTTTCGAACAGAATTTTATGTTTAGTATTTTCAGGCGCTTCACCGTTAACCTGATCAACTTTAACTAATGCAAAGTAACGCTCGCCATCTTTCGGGATGCGGATTTCACCTTGAATGCTGTCGCCGGTGTGCAGGTTGAAACGTCGAATTTGTGACGGAGATACATAAATATCATCAGGGCCGGCCAGATAAGAGGTGTCTGGTGAGCGTAAAAATCCAAAACCGTCCTGTAGCACTTCAAGCGTACCGTCGCCAAAGATGCTGTCACCTTTTTTTGCCTTGTTTTTCAGGATGGCAAATATCAGATCCTGTTTTCGCATGCGGCTGGCATTGTCTATTTCGTTGGCAATAGCCATTTCTACTAACTCGGTTACGGGTAGATGCTTGAGGTCTGATAAGTGCATGAAGTCTCGCTAAAACAAGATTTTGTTTGAAGTGTTAAGCTTATTGATTAAAAGCTAAGGATTAAATTTTACTGGATTAAATTTTTAGCAGCTGCGGAAGATTATGCTTGGTTATACAGAAATTAATGCAGTAAAACCAAGCATTTGAATTATATTGCTAAGCGTAAAGCGTTTAGATGTTGCTGTCAATAAAAGCTGTTAATTGAGATTTCGACAGTGCGCCAACTTTAGTAGCCTCAACATTGCCGTTCTTGAACAGCATGAGTGTCGGGATGCCGCGAATTCCGTATTTAGGCGGAGTTTGCTGGTTATCGTCAATATTGAGCTTTGCTATTTTAAGACGGCCTGCGTATTCTTTTGAAATCTCATCCAGGATTGGTGCAATCATTTTGCATGGACCACACCATTCTGCCCAGTAATCAACTAGTACAGGAATTTGCGATTGCAAGACGTCTTGCTCAAAACTCGCATCGCTCAGGTGTGTGATGTGTTCGCTCATGGTAAACCTCTAATGAATAATACTTTGTAATAAATGTGTATCGTAACGAAAAAAAATGGTTTCGTGAAGTGGCTTCTTTAACTTGTGAAATTTAAAATTGAATTACTGGCAATTTGATGGAATATAATTCCGATACCGTGTTTTAGTCATTTAATTTTTTACAACACTCCGGTATCGATTAATTGTATGATATCACTATGCGGGCTGGTAGTTATAGTTGCAACAGCCGATCTCGTATTAAGTGCTGAATAAATCTGATTTAGTTCAAAAATATGCTGGATTCTCGAAAAAATATATGGATTTCAAAAGTTAAATGAAAAGAGCTTTGTTTTTTTTAGTGGCTTTTACGCTTAGTCAGCTTCTATCTGTGAATCAGTTCGTATTTGCGGAGCCTGCTGTTGCAGCTAATTTTACGCTGAAAGATATGTCTGGCAACAAGCATCAGCTATCCAGTTATAAAGGTAAGTGGGTGCTGGTTAACTATTGGGCTACCTGGTGTCCGCCTTGTCTGGAAGAGGTGCCTGATCTGGTTAACCTTTACGATCATCGCAAGCAAAAAGACTTAATGGTAATAGGTGTGGTGTTTGATTATAAAGACGTCAAAGAGGTTAACGAATATGTAGATGATATGCTGATGTCTTACCCCATAGTGCTGGGAGATGACAGTGTTACTGCGCAAATCGGGTCTGCCGAGGTCATGCCAACTACTTTTATTTATAACCCGCAGGGTGTGCTGGTTAAAATCAAGCGAGGGCTTATTACCAGAGAATATATTGAGCGCATGATTGCCGGAAAGAAATAAAGCTGCAATATTAATATTGCAGCTTTATTTGTCAGGCTCACTCTAAGTGATTCTTAGGGTGAGCTTGTTCAGGTTGCTGTTATTGCGGTACAGCGATACTGTTGCCTGCGCCGTCCAGAACATTCAGCTGGTTTTCTTCGGCGAAATGCATGAGCTGCGCAAAACCTTCAGGATTTACAGTTTTCAGTTTTAAATCTACCGCCAGGCAACGTACGCCGTTGATGACTTTCGGTTTTAGATAAGGTGAATACTTCAGTTTACGGTCATCACCAAAGGTGGCATAAGTGCTACACATACGGTCAACCCAGTCGCTCGGGCGGAACGGTTTGCCGGCACGGGTATTGCCTTCAATGATAATTTCGTTATTTGTTTGCGTCATGATTTATATTGAACTCAGTTAAATGTGGATGTTGAGACACTGCTAGCAGCTAAAAATTTCGTTCATTATAACATCTGCCATTTGGTTGCTAAATTCAAACTTCATTTTTAGTGTGGTGCATTGTATATCTGCTCAAATCACCTTGGTTTTATTGCACTTTAACTATGAGCGCATTAAAACCGAGGTAAATGACATTCGTTTTACGGAATATATTCAAACACTTTGACTACCCTAGCCACACCGCTTGTATTGCGCGCGATTTCAACTGCATCGTCAGCCTCTTTCTGTGTCACGTAACCCATGAGGTAAACAACACTGTTCTCAGTAACGACTTTTACGTAATTGGCTTGAAAACGATTCTCTGAAACAAATTGGGCTTTAATTTTTGACGTTAAATAAGCATCATTAGTGCGGGAGCTGAGCGAGGTCTTAGGGCCTACCGTCAGTTCGTTAGTAATGCTTTTAACATTTTCTATCGCTAGCACCATGTTGCCAGTTCTGGTTTTGGTGTCGGCGTCAGGTACTTCACCTGTGATCAATACATTACCTTTAAAGCTGGTGATGTTGACGTGCGAAGCTTCACCTAATGTGTCATAAATATTTTTTGTAGCTTTGAGTTCGATGTTTTCATCTTCGACATAAGTGCCTGAAGTGCGTCGGTCTGCTGCCATTGCGCCACCTGCTGCGGCACCACCAACAACGACAGGCACACATGCCGTGATTTGAGATACCAGAGCGATTGCTGCCAATAATTTTAAGCTTAATTTCATTGTTGACGTCCTTTGTGTGAGTAATTGAATTGATAAACTAGAAAGCGTCCTGTATCCATTCTAACGCGTTGATATCGACTTTTGACATTAAAATAGCGTCAAATCGACAAGCGCTATCTCCGTGAGTTTGCAAGTATAGCGTAGCAGAGCGTCTGAGTTTTTGTTGTTTGGATTGATTGATGCTCATGGCAGCACCGCCAAAATTTGTATTGCTACGTAAGCGTACTTCAATAAAAACCAGTGCTTTTCCATCCTGCATAATCAAATCAATTTCGCCATAGGCACAGCGAAAATTTCTTTCAACAAGTTTCAGGCCTTTTTTCTGCAAAAAAATACAAGCAATATCTTCAGCTGCATTACCGTCTTTTAGATGTTTGACTGGTGCTTTTAGTTGCATGTGGGATTTTATTGCTCTAGGGTAATGCCATCATGGGTAAATCTGGCAAGCGGCAGCTGGCGTTTGATATTGCCCGAATTATCAACAGTAAGCACACCGCTTAGCCCGTTGATCAATACTTCACGATCAGGCAGATTCTGTGCAGTTATCAATAGTTGCAGGCTATCTACGCCCAGTGCGAACCATCTTAATCGTGCGTTTGAATGCAGGCTGGTATCAGTTGTTTCAAAATCTTTGTAGGGAGTCTGCTCTGCTGTCAGCAGGTAAGGAATGTCAAAAAACCTTACCGCATTGAGCGCATGATACGCGGCTGCCTCATCAAGGATCTCATTGGCGGTCGAGAATGTCATGGTTGGTATGCTGATTTGAAGGTGCGGCCTGACCATACGTGTTTCTATTGCCGACATTGCCAGCAAAATCATGTCGGGCATTTTTGCTGCCAGTTGAGATTTAAGTTCAAACAGGCTGCTATCGCTGGCTGAGATATTTTCTGGCAGTGTGATAACGATGATTGAATCGCTGTTATTTTCAAGATTTGAGCGACTCTGCCATGCTGCCTGAAAGCTTGCAGTCAAGAGTTTAGAGGCATCATTGTCAGTGGTAATGATAGTGATCTGCTGCATGCCCCGGCTGAGGGCGAAGTCTGCGATGTTTAGTGCTTCATCATCAAGAATGGGAGCGATGTGGACAATGTTGCCGTTTTCAGACTGTTTGATCTGATTGCCTGCTACTTCGCCTGCATTCAATCTGCTACTAAATCTGGTTGTTATGAAATAAGCATTGTCTTCATTTTTTGCCAGCGTATACATTTCATCCATATCCTGCTGGTTTTCTGTGCTGGGGTAAGTTTTAACCTTGTTTTGAAGTCCGAGCTTTGTTAAAGCTGTTTCCAGTCCGAGTTTGAAAGCTTCAGCATTTGCAGCATAGGCTTCAGTTGTCAGCGGCATGATTAAGGCAATACTGCCTTCTGATGACAGACTTGCCTGCTGAGTCGGTTCTTTGATATCTGTTGCCGTAAGGGTTTTAGTAAACATCTGTGCCGGGTGGTCGGGGTAAATGGCACTCCAGCCGCCCAGGCTATTATTCAGGTCTTGGTTGCTGGCGGCAAGGCGCAGGTCTACCCAGCCTTGAAAGACATTGTCTGTATTATTGCCACGCAATTCAATGAGTTCAGCTTGTCCCAGATTGCTGAGCATTGCCCATATTCGATCATGAATTGCAGCGACAGTAGTTTGTGCCTCTTTGATTTCTAAGGTCGCTACGTTGGCTTCAGCCTGGATCAAATGCTGTGTCGCCTGCTGGGCATCATCCAGACTTTCAAAAGCGCTGGCTAAGTATTGATGCAGTAATATTTTGGCCTGCGGGATCAGATTTTCTTCAGTTTGTAACGGCAGTAATAAAAGCAACGCTTTGTCGGTCTGCTTTTCACTTAATGCAATGCTGCCCTGCAACAGTTTGGCGTAAGCTGACGTGCTGGGGATGTTTGCCAGCGCTAGTTTTGCACAGGCAGTATTGGCCTGCTTGAGGCAGGCATCACCATCCAGAAAGTTAGTTTCAGGTGACTTTTTGATTTGAGTGCCGGGTCTTTCGGCAGCTACTTTATTGGCAGTCTCAGCTTGGGCTGGTAAATATAAACTGCTAAAAAGCAGGCATGTTGATAAAATAGCGTTAAATAATTTTTTGGTCATCTGATTTTGCATCCCTCAGGCATATTATATGTTGTCGCCACGCCAATTGGAAACTTGCAGGATATTAGTCTGCGAGCATTGGATATTCTAAAAAACGTAGATGCGATTGCAGCGGAAGATACACGGCATACTTCCGGTTTGCTGAACCATTTTGGTATCAGTAAAAAACTGATTGCCGTGCATGAGCACAACGAGCACCAATCTGCCGGGAAGCTGCTGATTCAACTAAACGCGGGTGAAAGCATCGCACTCGTGACGGATGCAGGCACCCCGGGTATCAGCGACCCCGGTGCGGTGGTGGTTGATCTGGTGCGGAAGGCTGGTGTTAAAGTCGTACCAGTGCCTGGCGCAAGCGCAGTGATTGCCGCGCTGTCAGCCTCCGGTATTACGCAGAACGGATTTTTATTTCATGGCTTTTTACCGGCAAGCGGTTCAGCACGGCGCAGGGCTTTAGAGAGCCTGAAAACGCAGACTGTCACACTGGTGTTTTATGAAGCGCCGCACAGAATTCTGGAATGTATTGCAGATTTGAGTCTGGTATTGGGCCCTGATCGCCGCATCACGTTTGCGCGTGAACTGACCAAAACTTTTGAAACATTTTATAGCTGCAATCTGGGTGAAGCATTGGCTTGGCTAGAGGCTGACACTAATCAGCAGCGCGGCGAATTTGTGCTGCTGGTAGAAGCGCCGGTAGAGAAAGAGGCTGAAGCCATTCCCGAAGATGCCGTGCACATATTGAAGCTGTTGTTGGCTGAACTACCTTTAAAGCAGGCCGTAAAATTGGCAACCGATATTACGCAGCTTAAAAAGAATGATCTATACGAATTTGCACTTCAACTAAAAAATGAGTCGAAACATCATGAATAAAATTACCATTACCCGCCCTGATGACTGGCATTTGCATTTAAGAGACGGCGCTGCATTGAAAGCAGTGCTGCCGGATACTGCACGACAATTTGCACGTGCGATTGTGATGCCGAATCTGCGTCCGCCGGTTACCACGACTGAGTTAGCGCTAGCTTATCGCGAACGCATTCTGGAAGCTTTACCTGTAGGAATGGTATTTGAGCCGCTAATGACGTTATATTTAACGGACAACACCAGCGCCGATGAAATTGCCAAGGCAAAAGCGAGCGGGCTTGTGCATGGTGTGAAGCTTTATCCGGCAGGTGCTACGACGAATAGTGACTCTGGCGTAACTAGTCTTGATAAGTGCGCTGAGGCTTTGGCGGCAATGGAGAAACTTGGCATGCCGCTGCTGTTGCATGCTGAAGTGACGGATAGCGATATTGATGTATTTGATCGCGAGCTGGTGTTTATTGAGCGTCATATGATCCCGTTGCTCAAAAAATATCCCGCGTTAAAAGTGGTTTTTGAGCATATCACCACTAAGGATGCTGCTGACTTTGTGGCGCTGGCACCTGCCAATGTTGCTGCCACGATTACTGCGCATCATTTGCTGATGAACCGTAACGATATGTTTAAAGGCGGTATTCAGCCACACCATTACTGCTTGCCGGTGTTAAAACGCGAGACGCATCGTGTTGCCTTAGTTAAAGCGGCTACTTCAGGCAGCGCTAAATTTTTCCTGGGCACCGATAGCGCGCCCCATGCCAGACATACTAAAGAGGCGGCTTGTGGCTGTGCCGGTATGTATACGGCACGTACCGCGATGGAGTTATATGCAGAGGCGTTTGAGTCTGTACATGCGCTGGATAAGCTGGAAGCTTTTGCCAGCTTTAATGGCGCAGATTTTTATGGTTTGCCGCGTAATACAGAACAGGTGACGTTGGTGAAAGAGAGTTGGAAAGTGCCGGGGAGTTTGCCATATGACGGGGATGTGCTGGTGCCGTTGAGGGCGGAGCAGATGGTGCATTGGAAATTTATTTAGTTTTCTTTTTGCTATTGTTTCTACATTCTGATGTTTATGTAAGGAATGATAATGTGGGTGCGAATTAAGAAGGTGCTGCGAGATTGGTATCAAGGTGAAACAAAAATCTCTGAACCACCAATATTAGCTATTTGGTCAGAGCGCCATTGGACTTCTCGTATGGCTCACGCTTTCATCGATTTTCATTTGAAGGAATGGAAATGGGCTTTGCCGTTTTATGTTGCTCTGGCCGGTTTAGGATTGCGTTTCGCTGGACTTGTGTAAATGAGTAGTCGCTCTCGCGCGACAAGCGAGTTTCTTTCTTTTGCTTAGCCAAAAGAAAGAAACCAAAGAAAGGCTACCCCCTACCGCTTGATTCCTAAGTTACTGCAAAATATCGGGCAGCTGCGGAACTCGCTTCGCTCAAACAGTCCTCGCTGAAATCCCCCAATTTTTTACAGTAACTTAGGCGCGGTAGCAGGGGGTTTTTAAAAACACGTTAAATTCTCACCGTTTCTTGTTTCTGCTAAAAATATATCAAATCTCGTCATTGCGAGCGAAGCGCGGCAATCCAGTGCCTTTATTTTGTTGGATTCTTAACTTTCGTCTGAATAGTGGCTTGCGTGTTAAAATACACTCGAAGCTGGCTAGACAGTCGCCGCTCACGCAAGTGAGGGGAGGAAAGTCCGGGCTGCATAGAGCGGGATGACGGTTAACGACCGTCCGCCGTGAGGCGAGGAATAGGGCCACAGAGACGAGCGTATTAAGTTACGGTGAAACGCGGTAACCTCCATCTGCAGCAAGACCAAATAGGCTGGCATTGACGTGGCTCGCGTTGCCAGCGGGTAGGTTGCTCGAGCGCATGAGTAATCATGCGCCTAGATGAATGACTGTTACGCGCAGTAATGCGCGACAAAACCCGGCTTATCGGCCAGCTTCACTCTTTACTTGCCACTTTAGTGGCTTATCGCATCAATCTTGCAGCTTCAGCTGCTTAGATTGGTGGTGATGCCCTTTTACGGGTAGTAAATAGGGGAAGCCCTTCGCATTTAACTTACCAGTTTGCTGGTTTAGTTAAATGGTGATGACCTTTACGGTTATTACAGGCTTTGTATCAATATGCTCCTGATTTTGTTGACTCCACGGACAAGCTAGTAACTGGCTTACGGTTACTCCGAATTGCCTGTTAAATGGCATTATTTTTTCTTTCAATTTCTCTCGTGTCTACAATTCAATCGCTTTCGACAGCATTCTCATATTCCACATTCACATCATATGCTATGTGCTTAATTTATAACGATTTTATATTTATCGTAAAAATGCGCTAAGTCATTGACATATAAAGAAAAAATACTAAAAAAGGGCTTGCATTGCGCTTTTTTTTTATCTATAGTGCACATTAGTGGGGAAAAGTGGGTTTTTGTGGGGAATTGTCCTTCAAGTCATCCAGAGTAAATAGTTCATCACTGTTTAATAACTACTAAGGGTTGTTGGTTGGGTGTGAAAGTGCGGTTAGGCAATTCCCCCGTTTTAATATGTTTGATGGTAGCTGTTTTTGGGTGATGCGCCTGATGCTGGGTGCATAAATCTTAAAAAAGGAAAATGACTGGTTTATGTTTCGCGGTGCAACATCATTAAGTTTGGATGCCAAAAGCAGAATCGCTGTGCCGACAAAGCACAGGGAATCATTGCAGCTTGAGTGCGCCGGTAACTTGGTGCTGACTGCGCATCCCCATCGTTGCCTGTTGTTGTATCCACAGCCTGCGTGGGAGCCAATCCAGTCCAAATTGATGGCACTGTCGTCGTTTGATAAGCAATCAAGTGCCTTGCAGCGTTTGCTGGTGGGTTTTGCCGAAGACGTTACTTTGGATAGTGCTGGTCGTGTTCTGGTTTCGCCAGCGCTACGAGATTTTGCTGGCTTGGGTAAAGAGATCATGCTGGTAGGTCAGGGCAGTCATTTTGAGTTGTGGAGCATGGAAGCCTGGCGCGCACAATTAGAACAGGTAATGCAGAGCGATGGTTTTGCCATGCCTGCGGAATTAGAGGGATTTTCGCTGTGACTAGGGGCGTGAAAAGCGCGCCCACCAAAGCATCATTGTCTCTAAAAAAAGCGTCTTCCAAAACAGCAGCTTTGGAAGGGCTAAGTGAATTAGAAAAGTACCCCTTAGAAGTGTCAGCATTAAATTCAAATACAGTTTCAGAGTCAGCAAACCCGCACATTACCGTGTTGCTGGATGAGGCTGTGCACGCTTTGGCTGTTAAGCCAGGCGGCACTTACGTCGATGGCACTTTCGGCCGTGGTGGTCATTCCAAAAAAATATTATCACAATTAGGTCCTCAAGGGCGCCTGATTGCATTTGATCGCGATCTAGCTGCGATCGAGTCCGGTAAGGCAATCAACGATCCACGATTTAGCATTATTCACAGTCACTTTGCCTCCATGCAGGCAAGGCTGGCTGATATCGGTGTGACTGCGGTAGATGGCATTTTACTGGATCTCGGTATTTCATCACCGCAGATTGATGATGCGGAGCGCGGTTTCAGTTTCAGGTACGATGCGCCGCTGGATATGCGCATGGATCAGAGCAGTGGGCAAACAGCGGCGGAATTCCTCGCCAATACAACAGAGCAGCAATTAGCGGAGGTTATAAAAAATTATGGTGAAGAACGGTTTGCTAAGTCGATTGCAAGGGCGATTGTTAAGGAGCGCAATGACGGGCGCGCCATCACCACTACTGGGCAACTTGCCCAGGTCGTGGCAAACACAGTCACGCGGTTTGAGCCAGGGCAGAACCCCGCAACGCGCACATTTCAGGCTTTACGGATTTTCGTCAATCAGGAGCTTGAGGAATTATCGTTAACGCTGCCGCAGTGCATGGCTTTATTGAAGCCTCAAGGCAGGCTGGCTGTGATCAGTTTTCATTCGCTTGAAGACCGTATCGTGAAGCAGTTTATCCGCGACCAGGAAAATCGCGATGATCTGCCGTCTAACTTTCCAGTGCGTGCCGCTGATTTGCCGCAACCTAAATTAACCAGTGTCGGTAAGGCAGTTAAGCCAAGTGTAAGAGAAGTAAAGCTTAACCCGCGTTCGCGCAGTGCAGTGCTTCGTGTAGCAGAAAGGACGTCAATAGCATGACGCGCCTGAACTTCATTCTGTTTTTTGCACTGATGTTCTCATCCCTGGGTTTGGTCAATGCGCAGCATAAGGCACGCAAACTGTATATAGAACTTGAGCAGCTAAATCAGGCAGAAAAGCAATACAACCAGGAATACGGTCAGTGGCAGTTGGAGCAGAGTACCTGGGCAATGCATTCGCGCATTGAGCAGATCGCTGCACAACAGTTGCAGATGCAGGTGCCTGATGCAAAAAGAATCCAGACGGTTAATCTTAAGCAGCCGATCATGGTGCAGCAGCCTGCAGTACAAAGCGGGGTAGCTAAATAATGGCGATACCACTAGCACCGATCATCGTGAAATTGCCAGCATGGCGTCGTCGCCTATTGCTGGTGCTTGTACTGTTGGGTTTTGTTGCCTTGTTAGGCCGTAGCTTGTACTTGCAGAGTTTTCATAAACGTTTTCTGCAAGAGAAAGGCGATGCGCGTTATAACCGCACTTTGGTGCTGCCTTCCCAGCGCGGGAAAATTACGGATAGGTATGGCGAGTTACTAGCAATCAGTTCGCCGGTAGAGTCTGTGTGGGCAAACCCTTCAGATGTAAAGATAGATGCAAACCAGACTAAAAAAATTGCTGGTTTACTGGGTTTAAAAATTGATGTGGTTAGTAAGAAGCTGGCCAAAAGTGAGCGTGAATTTGTGTACCTGAAGCGCCGTATATCGCCAGAGCTCGCCGCTGAAGTTATGAAGCTGGGTGTTCCCGGTGTTTACTTGCAGCGTGAATACAAGCGCTATTACCCAGCAGGTGAAGTGACTGCTCACTTGGTGGGCTTTACCGGCATAGATGACCAGGGTCAGGAGGGCTTCGAGCTCACCATGAACAAAACACTTTCCGGCAAAAGTGGCAGTCGCAAAGTGATTAAAGACAGAGCTGGTCATATTATTGAAGATCTGGAAGCCGTTAAAGTGCCGCAAGATGGACATGACGTGGTGCTTTCTATTGATCGCAGAATTCAATATCTTGCGCATCGCGAGCTGGCAAAGGCTGTGGATAAATATAAAGCAAAAGCCGGTGCGGCGATTGTGCTGGATGCTAAAACCGGTGAAGTGCTGGCGATGGCTAATGTGCCGACTTATAACCCGAATAATCCGGTAAACATTCAAGGTAAATCACGTAATCGCGCTATTACCGATGTGTTTGAGCCAGGTTCTACCATGAAAACGGTAACGGCGGCGGCGGCTCTGGAATCAGGTAAGTATCAGCCCGATACAAAAATTCAGACCGCTCCTGGCTATATGACTATTGCCTCTGCCACGATTCATGATGCACATCCGCACGGTGTGCTGACTGTAGCTGAAGTGATTCAGAAGTCTTCCAACGTGGGTGCAGCAAAAATGGCGTTAGCGCTTGACCGCCAGTACCTGTGGGGTGTGTTTAACCTGATCGGTTTTGGTACAAAAACCCGTATTGGCTTTCCCGGTGAAGCTTCAGGCAGGTTGCGGGACTACAAAACCTGGCGTCCGATTGAGCAGGCAACCATGTCTTACGGGCATGGCATCAGCGTCACACTACTACAACTGGCACGGTCTTATACCGTGTTTGCCAATGATGGTGAATTAAAACCAGTGTCGCTACTTAAACTAAAAGAAGCGCCTGTGGGTACGCAAGTGTTTTCAGCGAATACTGCGCACTATGTAAAAGATATGCTGGAGATGGTTGTATTGCCTGGCGGCACAGCACTTAAAGCGCAGGTGGCAGGTTATAGGGTGGCTGGCAAAACAGGTACTACTCACAAATTGGGCGACCATGGTTACGAGAAAAATAAATATGTAGGTTCGTTTGTCGGAATGGCGCCTGCATCAAATCCGCGCCTCATTATGGCGGTGATGATAGACGACCCAAGCAGCGGCGAATACTACGGCGGCACTGTGGCGGCACCTGTGTTCAGTGCTGTAATGGCAGATGCATTGCGTATGCTGGCGGTGCCGCAAGATGCGCCTAACGACAATGTCGTGATTCCTGGTGATGTTGTAGAAGTGCAGGAGAGTATATGACCTTGCTCTCGGCATTTAACCTGAAATTCAGTTCCATTACGGCAGATAGCCGCAAAGTGAAGGCCGGAGCATTGTTCCTGGCTTACCCTGGCGTGCATAGTGATGGCCGCAATTATATTGCTCAGGCTATTCAGGCCGGTGCTGCCGCAGTGGCTTGGGAAAGCAGGGACTTTGCATGGAACCCGGCATGGCAGGTTGCAAATGTAGGCGTGTCCGGTTTGAAGGATCAGGTCAGTGAAATTGCAGCGGAATACTATGGTCAGCCTTCTCAAAAATTGCACATGGTCGGTGTGACCGGCACCAATGGCAAAACCTCTGTAAGCCAATGGATTGCGCAGGCGTTGACTGCTATTGGCCAAAAAACCGCAGTCATCGGCACTATCGGTAATGGTTTTGTAGATGCCCAGAATGAAGCAAGCAACACAACGCCAGATGCCATTTTATTGCAGGGCATGCTGGCAGATTTTGCAACACAAGGCGCTAAAGCAGTGGCGATGGAGGTTTCATCACATGGTTTGCATCAGGGTCGAGTGAATAGCGTGCAATTTGACGTGGCAGTGCTGACAAACTTAAGCCGTGATCATCTGGATTACCATGAAACCATGGAGGAGTATGCCGCCGCCAAAGAACTTCTGTTTACATGGCCAGGTTTGGGTATATCAGTGATCAACGCTGATGATGCGTTTGGCCAGCGTATTGCAGCAAAACTCAAGATGCAAAGCAAAGCGCTGTTGACTTATGGTGTAAGTCAAGGTGATGTGCTCGCAACGGATCTGAAGCTGCATCAGCACGGTTTAACCATGCGCGTCGCTACACCACAAGGTGATGCGATAGTGAACGCCCCGGTGCTTGGACGCTTTAATGCCTATAACGTATTGGCAGTGCTGGCTACCTTGTTGGCATTGAAAGTAAGTTTATCGGAGGCAGTCGCTGCTATCGCAAAAATCAAACCGGTAGCGGGCCGTATGCAGCAATTTGGTGGCGACTGCAAACCGCTGGTGGTGGTGGATTACGCACATACACCGGACGCGCTGGAAAAAGTGCTGGCAACTTTACGTGAGCAAGTGCAAGGCAAGCTGATCTGCGTATTCGGTTGCGGCGGTGATCGTGATGCCGGTAAGCGCCCCTTGATGGGACGCGTTGCGGCCAAGTTGGCCGACAGCGTGATTGTGACGTCTGACAATCCACGCAGTGAAGATCCTGCCGACATTATCAGGCAGGTAGTGAGCGGTATAGATGTGGCATATCTGGCTGAAGCAGACCGTGCGACTGCCATTAAGCAGGCGGTGCAATCTGCACGTGGCGGCGACATTGTGCTGATAGCCGGTAAGGGTCATGAAGATTATCAGGAAATTGCAGGTGTAAAAACACCCTTTAGTGATGCAGCGGTAGCTTTGGAGGCGCTTAATGCTTACGAGGCTGCCAATGCGCCGATGATGCAGCTATCAGAAGTTGCTATTGCGCTCAATGCTAAGCTAGTTGGTGCTGACGTAGCATTCGACAGCGTAGGCAGTGATAGCCGCAATATTAAGGCTGGACAATTGTTTGTAGCGATTAAAGGCGAAAACTTTGATGGCAATAGCTTTGCTGCCGAAGCGATTAATAAAGGTGCGGCAGCGGTGATGGTTTCAGATGCCGCAACCGTCGCCCGCCCTGCGCTGGTGGTTCATGACACACGTTTGGCACTGGGTGAGCTGGCTAAATATTGGCGCAGTAAATTCAGTGCGCCAGTAATTGGCGTAACCGGCAGCAACGGTAAAACCACGACCAAGGAAATGCTCACGGCAATTCTGGCGGCAGCAACCGGCGATATCAATAAAGTGCATGCCACTTACGGTAATTTGAATAACGACATCGGCCTGCCGCTGACTTTACTCAAGATTAAAGCGCAGCATCAATATGTGGTGGCTGAAATGGGTATGAATCATATGGGCGAGATCGATTACCTGACCCATATTGCCAAGCCCAATGTAGCCGTGATTAACAATGCCAACACAGCACATATCGGCGAATTGGGTTCACGTGAAAATATTGCACGTGCCAAAGGTGAGATATTTGCCGGTTTGAAGGATGGTGGCATTGCGGTCATCAATGCTGATAACGATTTTGCCGATTACTGGCAAACACTGAATGTCGGCAGAAAAGTAGTGACCTTTGGCTTGCAGCAGCAAGCTGATGTGACTGCCAGCTATCAGGAGCAGGCCGGTGTAAGTCAGGTAAAACTGACTACGCCAAATGGCCAAGTCAGTTTTGAGCTGAAAGTTGAAGGCGTGCACAACATCAGTAATGCATTGGCTGCGAGTGCCACAGCTTATGCGTTAGGAATCAGCAATGCGGATATTGCAGCAGGCCTGCAAAACTTTGGCGGCGTTTATGGCCGTTTGGAACGCAAAGCAGCTGCGAATGGCGCAGTGCTGATTGATGATACTTACAATGCGAATCCTGACTCAATGAAGGCTGCGATTGATGTGCTGGCAAAACAAGTTGGTGAAAAACTGTTGGTGCTGGGTGATATGGGTGAGCTGGGTGCAGATGCAAAAGGAATGCACTCAGAGATTGGCGCTTATGCCAGAGCTGCCGGGCTTGCCAAGCTATATTGCCTGGGTGATTTAAGTAAAGAAATGGTCAGCGCGTTTGGTGCAGGTGCACAGCACTTTGAATCACCGGAGGCAGTTGCAGCGGCGGTACTGCCGCAACTCAATAATAACAGCACAATCTTGGTAAAAGGCTCACGTTTCATGCGTATGGAACGTGTGGTCAGTTTGCTGGTAGCGAAGCAGCAATAAGGCGTAAAGGGAGAAAATTATGTTACTCGAATTAGCACAATGGTTAGCACATGATATCCGTGGATTTAATGTATTCAACTACATTACATTACGAGCTGTGTTGGCGACCCTTACGTCTCTGACCATTTCGTTCGTGATGGGTCCTGCGCTTATTCGTAAACTGACTTACTACAAAGTTGGCCAATCTGTGCGTGATGATGGTCCGCAAACGCATCTTATAAAAGCTGGCACGCCTACCATGGGTGGTGCGCTGATTTTGATCTCTATCGCAATTTCTACTTTATTGTGGGCTGATCTGAGTAACCGCTTCGTTTGGGTGGTGCTGTTTACGACATTGGGCTTCGGCATTATCGGCTGGGTGGATGACTGGCGCAAAGTGGTGCACCGTAATCCAAAAGGTTTGTCTGCCAAAGAAAAGTACTTCTGGCAGTCTGTGGTCGGTGTAAGTGTGGCAATTTTTCTGCAGCAAACTGCAACCGTGCCGGCTGAAACAACCTTGCTGATCCCATTCTTTAAAAATCTGGTTATTCCGATGAGTGGTCTTGCATTTATTGTGCTGACTTATCTGGTAGTCGTAGGCAGCAGCAATGCAGTGAATCTGACCGATGGTCTGGATGGTCTCGCGATTCTGCCAACTGTCATGGTAGCAGGTGCCTTGGCCATATTTGCTTACGTGACCGGTCACTTTTACTTTGCCAAGTATCTGTCTATTCCTTATGTGCCAGGTGCGGGTGAGCTCATGGTGTTCTGCGCAGCGATGGTTGGGGCAGGGCTCGGATTCCTATGGTTTAACGCTTACCCGGCTGAGGTGTTCATGGGTGACGTTGGTGCGCTGGCATTAGGTGCGGCACTGGGTATCGTGGCTGTAATCGTGCGTCAGGAAATTATTTTGTTCATCATGGGCGGCGTGTTTGTAGTGGAGACATTCTCAGTGGCGATACAGGTGCTGTATTTCAAATACACCAAAAGCAAAACCGGTACTGGTAAACGCATTTTCCTCATGGCGCCATTGCACCATCACTATGAGCAAAAAGGCTGGAAAGAAACACAGGTAGTCGTTCGCTTCTGGATCATCAGCATGATGCTGGTGCTGATCGGTTTAGCCAGCCTGAAGATTAGATAGGTAAAGACTTTAAATATGACAATCGCGTTAAAAGACAAACAAGTATTCGTGCTAGGACTCGGTGATACCGGCCTATCAGCATTGCGTTGGCTGCATGCTCAGGGCGCACGTTTGTCTGTTGCCGATACACGCGATAACCCGCCGGGCGTAGAAGCGTTAAAAGCAGAGTTACCGCAAGTGAAGCTATATACAGGCGCTTTCACTGCCGCTATGTTTGCGGGTGTAGATATGGTCGTTGCCAGTCCGGGTGTGCCGCTCAGCGAACCTGAAATCCAGGCAGCAATTCAGCGCGGTGTGTCTGTCGTCGGTGATGTTGAACTGTTTGCACAATATCGTCCGGCTGGTGCCAAGGTGATTGCCATTACCGGTGCCAACGGCAAAACGACGGTGACGACTTTGGTCGGTGAAATGTGCAAAGCAGCAGGCTTAAAAACTATTGTAGCTGGCAACATCGGCTTACCTGTGCTGGATGCTTTAGGCATGGAAACGCCGGATGTGTATGTGCTTGAGCTTTCAAGCTTTCAGCTGGAAAGCACCAGTAGTTTAGTGGTAGATGCGGCAACCATGCTGAATTTGTCTGAAGATCACATGGATAGATATGCCAGCATGCAGGACTATGCCATTGCCAAAGCGCGTATTTTCTACAATGCCAAACTGCAGGTGCTGAACCGAGACGACGCCTGGAGCATGCTGATGGCACGTGCAAAATTGCCACAAGTGACATTCGGCCTAGATGCAGCTGAAGATGAGCATAGCTATGGTTTAAGAACCGTAGACGGCGAAACTTGGTTAAGCTGCGGTGAACATGACCTGATGAATGTGCGTGACCTTAAAATAAGTGGCCTGCACAATGCCGCCAATGCGCTCGCAGCGATTGCGCTGTGCCGCGGTATCGGCATTGATTATGTACCTGTCATTCAAACCCTATATAACTTCAAAGGCTTACCACACCGCGTGGAATGGGTTGCCAATATTGATGACGTTGATTACTTCGATGATTCTAAAGGTACTAACGTAGGTGCGACCTGCGCTGCACTTTCCGGCTTGTCACAAAAAGTAGTGCTGATCGCAGGCGGCGACGGCAAAGGTCAGGACTTCTCGCCATTAAAACAGCCGGTCACTGACAATGCACGTGCCGTGGTGCTGATAGGCCGTGATGCGCCATTGATCGAAAAAGAACTCTTGGAAACCGGGGTGGCTTTGTATCACGCTTCAGATTTACCTGAAGCCGTGAATATCGCCAGAAAACTAGCGCAGGCTGAAGATGCTGTGCTGCTGTCCCCGGCATGTGCCAGTTTTGATATGTTCAAAAACTATGTGCATCGTGCGGAAGTGTTTGTAAGCGCGGTTAAACGACTGGAGCAATCATCATGATGGTGACTATGCTCAATCGCGACCGTATCAATGCACCTAATTATGATCAGGGCCTGCTGTGGGTCACCATGATTTTGCTGGGCATTGGGCTGGTAATGGTTTACTCCGCATCAATTGCGATTGCCGAGGCCGATAAGGTTGTCGGTAATAACAGCAGCTATTATCTGGTGCGACAAGCCATATTCATTGTCATCAGCCTGTGTGCCGCATTTGTTGCATTCAATATTCCGCTTGCCTGGTGGCAAAAGATGGCGCCTTACTTGTTTTTATTAGGCTTGGCTTTGCTGGTGCTGGTGCTGATACCTGGTGTTGGTCGTGTGGTTGGCGGTAGCCGCCGTTGGCTGTCATTGTTTGTGATTAATCTGCAGCCATCCGAATTTATGAAACTGTTTGCCGCCATGTACGTCGCCGACTACACCGTACGCAAGGCCGCTGTGATGGATAGCTTTAAAAAAGGCTTCCTGCCGATGCTGTTTGTGATGCTGCTGGTCGGCGGTTTACTGCTGGCAGAACCAGACTTTGGCGCATTTGCAGTCATTGCGGCAATCTCGATTTCTATCCTGTGGCTGGGCGGTATTAATGGCCGTATCTTTGGCGGCTTGATCGTGCTGCTCGTGATTGGCTTCATATTCCTGATCTGGAGTTCACCATACCGTCTGGAGCGCGTGATCGGCTTTATGGACCCTTGGGCAGACCCCTATGGCAAAGGCTACCAGTTGTCTCACGCGTTGATTGCATTTGGCCGCGGCGAATGGCTGGGCGTGGGTTTAGGTGCCAGCGTAGAGAAGCTGTTGTATTTGCCGGAGGCACATACCGACTTCCTATTGGCAGTGATTGCAGAAGAGCTTGGGTTTGCCGGTGTGGTCACGGTAGTTGGCTTGTTCACCTGGATAGTATTGCGTGCTTTTGGCATGGCGAAAGAAGCGATTGAGAACGAGCGCTACTTTGCAGCTTTACTGGCACAGGGCTTGGGTGTGTGGATCGGCGTGCAGGGTATTATCAATATGGGCGTGAATATGGGTTTACTGCCAACCAAAGGCCTGACGCTGCCTTTGCTGTCATTCGGTGGCAGCGGCATTCTGGCGAATTGCATTGCGATGGCGATCTTACTGCGTATTGATTTTGAAAACAGGCGCCTACAAAAAGGACTGCCTGTATGAAATTAGCCAATTCACAAAAGGTTACTTTAGTTCGCGTTGCGCCTGTTTCGGCGCAGGCTAACTCGCGCAGCGATGTTAAGCGCAGCGGCCATAGCCAAAATCGCAGATTGCAGAAAGGTTTACCGGTATGAGTAAACCAATGACAAAAACCATGATGGTAATGGCGGGCGGTACCGGTGGCCATGTCTATCCGGCAATGGCGGTAGCTGATCACTTAAAAGCCAACGGTTGGAATATCGTCTGGCTATGCACAGCAGGCGGCATGGAAAATAAATTGATTGAAGGCAAGGGTTACAGCAAAGCCATGATTCAAATGCAGGGCGTGCGCGGTAAAGGCTTGCTGGGTTGGCTTTTGCTGCCGGTGAAACTGATAAAAGCTTTTAGCCAGAGTATGAGCGCAATTAAACAATATCAGCCTGATGTGGTACTGGGTATGGGTGGCTTTGCGGCATTCCCCGGTGGTTTTATGGCGAAAATACTAGGCAAACCGCTGGTGATTCATGAGCAGAACTCAGTGGCAGGTTTAACCAATAAAGTATTGGCAAAACTGGCTGATCATGTGCTGGCAGCTTTCCCAGCTGCATTCGGCGATACAGCAATTCTGGTAGGTAATCCAGTACGCGCTGAGATTGCGCATCTGTCTACACCTGAAACGCGCTTTGCCGGACGTGAAGGTGCGTTGCGCTTGCTGGTGGTTGGCGGCAGTTTAGGTGCGCATGCCTTGAATGAAGTGATACCGCAGGCGCTGGCAAAGCTGCCTTTGGAGAAGCGTCCGCAGGTTGTACACCAAAGCGGTGTTAAGCATATCGATGTGCTTAAAAGTAATTATGAAAAAGCCGGTGTAACAGTAGATGCGCGTGCGTTCATTGATGACATGGCAGCAATGTATGCATGGGCAGATTTTGTGATCTGCCGTTCTGGCGCGCTGACTGTGGCTGAAGTTTCCGCGGTTGGTCTGGGAGCGCTCATGGTGCCATTCCCATTTGCAGTGGATGACCATCAGACTACAAATGCCGCCTATCTGGCAGAGGCTGGCGCAGCAATTTTAGTGCAGCAAAAAGAATTGAGTGTAGAGAAATTGACAGCAATATTGAGTGAACTTAGCCGTGAGCAGTGTCTGGATATGGCAAAAAGAGCACGCGCATTAGGTAAACCCGAAGCAACCGCAAATGTAGCCACAATATGCAGGGAGGTAGCGCTATGAAACATAAAGTGAAAAACGTGCATTTTGTAGGTATCGGCGGTTCCGGTATGAGCGGTATTGCAGAAGTCCTGATTAACCTGGACTTTAGTGTATCGGGATCAGACTTGGCCTCTAATGTCACCACTAAACGGCTGACTGCTTTTGGTGCAACCATTTATCAAGGACATGCAGAAGATAATGTAAAAGATGCAGACGTAGTTGTCGTGTCTTCAGCGGTGAATGAAGAAAACCCTGAAGTAAAAGCTGCACGTGCCAAGAAAATACCAGTGGTACCACGAGCACTGATGCTGGCTGAGCTTATGCGCTTCAGGCAAGGAATTGCAGTAGCAGGTACACATGGCAAAACCACAACCACTAGCTTGATTGCGAGCATTCTGGGCGAGGCGGGCATGGATCCTACCTTTGTGATTGGCGGCAAACTGGAGTCAGCGAATGCCAATGCCAAATTAGGTACTGGTGAATACATCGTGGCTGAAGCAGATGAGTCTGACGCTTCATTTCTGCATTTAACGCCGGTGATGGCTGTGGTGACCAATATCGATCAGGACCACATGGATACCTATGAACACAGCTTTGAGAAACTCAAAAGTGCGTTTGTTGAGTTCCTGCAGCAGCTGCCGTTCTGGGGTATGGCGGTGGTATGCATCGATGACGCGAATATTCGTGAAATTCTGCCGCGGGTGACTAAACCTGTGATGACTTATGGCTTCAGCGAAGATGCAAAAGTACGTGCTAAAAACGTACGTGCAGATGATGGCAAGATGCATTTTACCGTGCAGATTATTAATGGTGTGATATCTGAGTTTGATGTGACGCTGAACTTGCCGGGCAATCACTACGTATTGAATGCGCTGGCAGCTATTGCAATTGCTAATGAATTGAATGTGCCGGATGCAGCCATTATTAAAGCGCTGAAAGAGTTCAAAGGTGTGGGCAGGCGTTTTGAGCGTTATGGTGAAGTGGCTGCAAAAGCTGGCGGTAGCTTTACCCTGATTGATGACTATGGCCATCACCCGGTAGAAATGCAGGCTGTGATTGCTGCGGCACGTGGCGCTTTTCCAAACCGACGTCTGGTGATGGCATTTCAGCCACATCGTTACACCCGTACCCGTGACTGTTTTGAAGATTTCGTAAAAGTGCTGTCAGGTGCCGATGTGATATTGCTGACTGAAGTGTATTCCGCTGGCGAGGCGCCTATTGTGGCAGCTGATACACGCTCCTTGATACGCGCGATTCGCGTGGCAGGCAAAGTTGAGCCTATGTTTGTTGAAACAACCGATGAATTGCCGCAGGCAATATTTGATGTAGCACATGACGGAGATGTGGTTATCGTGATGGGCGCTGGTTCTATTGGGCAGGTCGCGGCAAAAACCAGAGACCTGGCAAATTAGAGACTAGGCAGAATAATGAAACAACTGAACGGCAAATTATTACTGAATGAACCGCTGGCCCGCTACACCAGTTGGCGTGTGGGTGGTCGTGCCGATCAGTTTTATATACCTGCCGGCCTGGAGGATTTGTGTACCTTTTTACAAAGTCTGCATGCTAGCGAACCGATCACCTTTATTGGTCTGGGTTCTAATCTGCTGGTTCGCGATGGCGGTGTGCGCGGTACCGTAGTGCTCATGCATAACGTGCTGACAGCATTGCGTATGGATGGTGATCTGGTGTATGCCGAGGCCGGTGTCACCTGCGCAAAACTGGCTAAGTTCTGTGCTAAAGAAGCCAAGCAGGGTGCCGAGTTTTTTGCTGGCATTCCCGGTACAGTAGGTGGCGCATTGGCGATGAATGCAGGCTGCTACGGCAGTGAAACCTGGAATGTAGTGAAACGTGTGACGACGATTAATAGGCGCGGTGAGCTGAATACGCGGGATGCAACTGAGTTCGTACCGACTTATCGCCATATTGCTATGCCGGTAGCGGATGAGTGGTTTGTTGCAGCGTGGCTGGCGTTGGCAGCAGGTGATGCACAGGAGGCGACGCAGAAAATTAAGGCGCTGCTGGCGAAAAGACTGGCTTCACAGCCTTTGAATCTGCCAAGTGCCGGTTCAACGTTCAGAAACCCGGAAGGCGATTATGCCGCCAGATTGATCGAGGCAAGTGGCTTGAAAGGTTACATCATAGGGGGCGCACAGGTATCTGAAAAGCATGCCAATTTTATTGTGAATATTGGTGGCGCGACGGCATTGGATATTGAGTTGTTAATTAAACACATGCGCGACACTGTGCTGGAAAAACAGGGTGTAGCGTTGCAGCAAGAAGTGAAAGTACTGGGTGAGTTACAAGTAAGCGAGTTAGAGAGAAGCGAATTAGAGGTAAGAAAATGATGCGAAATTTTGGCAGGGTAGCAGTGTTATTAGGCGGTAAATCAGGTGAGCGTGAAGTGTCGCTTAAGAGCGGTGCGGCTGTGTTGGCTGCACTGCAAAGACAGGGCATCGATGCACATGCTTTTGATCCTGCTGAGCATCCGCTGCATGATCTGGAAGCATTTAATGTTGCAATGATTTCGCTGCACGGGCGCTTTGGTGAAGATGGCGCAATGCAGGGCGCACTGGAATTGCTCGGTATTCCCTACACTGGTAGTGGCGTGATGGCGTCCGCTATTGGTATGGATAAATGGCGTACCAAAATGATCTGGTCAGCCGCCGGTGTCAGCACGCCTGCTTTTGAATTGGTCAAAGCGGATTCAGATTTTGCTGCAATTGAGAAAAAACTAGGGCTGCCGTTGTTTGTAAAGCCAGCCAATGAAGGCTCCAGTATTGGCATCAGCAAGGTTAAAACAGCTGGCGGCTTGAAAGCCGCTTATGAGTTGGCAGCCAAGTCAGATCCGCTGGTGATTGCTGAGCAGTTTGTGGGCGGCGGTGAATATACGGTAGGTATTTTGGGCGATAAAGCACTGCCGATCGTACGCATTGTGCCGAAAAATGAATTCTATGATTTTGAGGCGAAATATCTGCGTGACGATACCGAGTATCGATGCCCATGCGGATTGAGTGCAGAAAAAGAAGCCCAGATTCAGCAGGAGGCATTAGCGGCATTTAATGCGATTGGTTGCCAAGGCTGGGGCCGTGTTGACTTTTTGATGGATGAAGCTGGTAACCATTATTTTTTAGAAGTGAATACCAGTCCAGGTATGACAGACCATAGCCTGGTGCCAATGGCAGCAAAAGCAGCCGGTATCAGTTTTGATGAGCTTGTGATTAAAGTGCTGGAGCTTGCGCATGTGGCATAAGCCCACATTATTGAATTGGATTGCCAATCTGCTGTTCGCGTTGAGCGTGGTGGTAATGCTGTACGCACTGCTGTATGTGGTGGTGCATTTGCCGATTTTTCCATTACGAGAAGTCAATGTGGATGGGCAACTGAATCATGTGAGCCGTGAACAGGTGCAACTGATTGTAGCGAAACATCTGAAAGGTAACTTTTTTACGCTGGATCTGATCAAGGCACGTGATGCATTTGAAAAGCTGCCCTGGGCGCGTAAGGTCAGTGTGCGCCGCCGCTGGCCGGATAAGCTTGAAGTCATGATAGAGGAGCATCAAGCATTGGCACGCTGGAGCAGTGTTGCGCTGGTGAACAGGCAGGGTGAATTGTTTCATGCCGCATCAGGCAGCGACCTGCCGGTATTTTATGGACCAAATGATGGTGTGATAGAAGTGGCTTCGCAATACGATGCATTTAACAAAGTGTTGCAAACAGCAAATCTGCAGATCGCAACGCTGACACTGACACCGAGGCGCGCCTGGCAGATTACAACCAATAACGGCATTGTCGTTGAACTGGGACGCGTCGATATGCAGCCGCGGCTGGAAAAGTTTGCAAGTGTTTATAACAGCACGATTGCCGGGCTGAACAAGAAAATTACCTATGCGGATTTACGTTATCCGAATGGTTTTGCGGTACGCAGGCCGACCGAGAACGTAAAAGTGCCGGAAGTGAAGCCTGAGGGTTTAGCGCTGAACGAGGTAAAGCCTGAAATTAAACAGGTCGGTGATAAAAAGTTAAACGATACAGGCAAGAAGCAAATAGGAACCGTGACTTAACGCACGGAAGGGATGAACAATGAGCAGAATCAAAGAAGATAAGAATTTAATCGTGGGGCTGGACATCGGCACCTCGAAAATTGTCGCCATCGTGGCAGAACTGCAGCCGGAAGGTACGCTGAAAGTGATCGGTCTAGGTCAGCATGTTTCACGCGGCCTCAAAAAAGGCGTGGTGGTCAATATCGAATCTACCATGCAATCCATACAGCGCGCACTTGAAGAAGCTGAGCTAATGGCGGATTGCAAAATCAATAACGTGTATACGGGTATTGCCGGCAGCCACATCAAGAGCCTTAACTCTCATGGCATGGTGAAGATCAAGGATGCCGAAGTGTCGCAGATGGATGTTGATCGTGTGGTAGATACGGCACGTGCGATCGCATTGCCGGCTGATCAGCAGATTCTGCATATCCTGACGCAGGAATTCATCATAGATGGTCAGGAAGACGTGCGCGAACCATTAGGCATGAGTGGCATGAAGCTGGAAGTGAAAGTGCATATTGTCACCGGTGCCGTTGCTGCAGCACAGAATATTGTGAAGTGCATCAAGCGCTGCGGTATCGAGGTGAGCGATCTGATTCTGCAGCCACTGGCATCAAGTCTTGCAGTGCTGACCGAAGATGAAAAGGAACTGGGCGTATGTCTGGTCGATATCGGTGGCGGCACAACGGATATTGCAGTGTTTAAACAAGGTGCAATCCGCCACACTGCAGTGGTGCCGATTGCCGGTGACCAGATGACGAATGATGTGGCGGTTGCTTTCCGCACGCCAACGCAGTCGGCAGAGGAAATCAAGATCAAGCATGGCTGCGCGTTGCGTCAGCTGGCTGATCCACGCGAGATAGTAGAGGTGCCGGGTGTTGATGGTCGCGACCCTCGTCAATTATCAGTGCAAACGCTGGCTGAAGTGCTGGAGCCGCGTGTGGTTGAACTCTATGAGCTTGTGCTTAATGAATTACGCCGTAGCGGTATGGAAGAGATGATCGCATCAGGCATTGTGATTACTGGCGGCTCAGCCATGATGCGCGGCATGGTGGAACTAGGTGAAGAAATATTCCATATGCCGGTACGTTTAGGCATGCCCCGTTATGTGGGGGGGTTATCTGAGGTTGTAAGTAACCCGCGTTATGCAACAGGTGTCGGTCTTGTCCTGATGGGTAAACAGCAGTTGGAGCGCCATTTGAACGGCCAGATGGAGTCAAGTTCATTCGGCAGAATTATGGAAAAAATGAAGAGCTGGTTCCAAGGCAATTTTTAATCATGTTGTCATTCCGCATCTAGCACGGGATGGCGAAGATGTAAGAGGTAGTAAGGCAGACGTAGTTTAGCAATTTTGAAAGTTAAAAAGAGGAGGCATTAAAATGTTTGAGATTATGGAAAAAAATTCACAGGAAGCTGTGATTAAAGTGATTGGTGTAGGCGGTTGCGGCGGCAATGCGGTTGCACATATGATCGAAAAAAGTGTCGGTGGTGTAGAGTTTATCTGCGCCAATACTGACATGCAGGCTTTGAAAAAAAGTCAGGCGAAAACGGTATTGCAGATTGGTGAAACGCTGACCAGAGGTTTGGGTGCAGGTGCTAAGCCAGAAGTAGGCCGCGAAGCTGCTTTGGAAGACCGTGATGCCATTGCTGAACTGATCGATGGCGCCGATATGCTGTTCATCACCGCAGGTATGGGTGGCGGTACCGGTACCGGTGCAGCGCCTATTATTGCGCAGATCGCAAAAGAAATGGGTATTCTGACAGTAGCGGTAGTGACCAAGCCTTTCGCTTTTGAAGGAAAACGCACTAAAGTTGCTTCTGATGGTCTAGATGAATTATCGAAGTACGTAGATTCACTGATCGTGATTCCAAACGAAAAATTGATGGAAGTTTTAGGTGAAGATGTGCCGTTCCTGGAAGCTTTCCGTGCAGCAAACGATGTATTGCACAATGCGGTATCAGGCATTGCCGAAATCATCAATTGCGCAGGTACTGTGAACGTTGACTTTGCTGACGTACGTACTGTCATGAGTGAGATGGGTATGGCAATGATGGGCTCTGCCATGGCATCAGGTCCGGAGCGTGCACGCATCGCTGCTGAGCAGGCTGTGGCCAGTCCATTATTGGAGGACGTCAACCTCGCTAACGCACGAGGCGTTCTGGTAAATATCACGACTTCAAGTTCTTTCAAAATGAAAGAGTACTACGATGTGATGAATACGATCAAAGCCTTTACCGCAGAAGATGCAACGGTGATCGTAGGTAACGTATTTGATGAAAGCATGGGTGATGGCTTACGTGTAACGATGGTGGCAACAGGTTTGACCGGCACACAACGCCGTCAGCAAAAACCTGAGTTGCGCGTGATGCCGCAGCAAGTGGTGCGTGATGGCACGACTAATCAACCAGTGTTTGTTGGTGGTACTGCAATTATCGAGGATGAAGCACCAGCAGTATTCGGTACTAACAGCCGCCGTGCACAGGTTGAAGCGATGAAAATGTCAGGTGTAGAAGAATACGATATCCCAGCATTTTTACGTAAACAGGCTGACTAATATATCGCGCTTAGAGCAAACTTGCCGGCAGGTGGTAACGGCTTAGCTAAAGCGTGTTTAAGCTAAGTATGTTATTATTTGCTTGATTATTAAGATAAAAAGCTAACATGCAGAGCATAAAGTTCTGCGTGAGCGGCATCGTCACCTAAAGTTTTTGCTAATTTATGGTGTTATCTTTGAAGCTGGGTAAGGCAGTTTGCAAGACCGATAAAAGGGTTTGACCTTTAGAAGGTTTATTAGGGATATTGATATAGGCATGTTAAAGCAACGCACATTAAAAAAGACGATCAGCGCCACAGGCGTTGGATTGCACAACGGCGAAAAGGTTACTCTTACCCTGCGCCCGGCTGCAGCTGACACTGGCATTGTTTTCAAACGGGTGGATCTGCCTCTGCCTAATGAAATCGTGGCGACTCCTGATGCCGTGCACGACACAAGAATGTGCTCGGCGCTGGAGGCCAATGGCGCGCGCGTTGCTACTGTTGAACATATCATGTCGGCATTGGCCGGCTTGGGTATTGATAATGTTTATATCGAGGTTGATGCTGCTGAAATTCCTATTATGGACGGAAGCTCAGGCCCTTTTGTATTTCTGTTACAGGAAGCAGGTGTTGTGGAGCAGCCTGCCCCCAAGAAGTTTATACGCGTTAAAAAAACTGTAGAAGTGATTGAAGGCGATAAGTGGGTACGTTTTGAACCGTATCATGGTTTTAAAATAGATTTTACGATTGCATTTAATCACCCAGTGTTCGAGCAATCCGGTAATAACGTCAAAATCGATTTTGCTGCCGATTCGTACATCAAGGAAATCAGTCGTGCACGGACCTTTGGTTTTATGCATGAGGTTGAATATCTGCGTTCCCATGGCTTGGCTCGTGGCGGTAGTCTGGAGAATGCGATTGTGCTGGATGAATATCGCGTGCTGAATACCGATGGCCTGCGCTACGACGACGAATTTGTAAAACATAAAGTACTGGATGCCATTGGCGACCTGTATATGCTCGGACACCCTATATTAGGTGCGTTTTATGCCTACAAATCCGGGCATGCATTAAATAACCAGCTGCTGCGTGCATTGTTGCAAGATGACTCTGCATGGGAATACACCACATTTGAACAGTTGCAGGATGCGCCAGAAGCGTTCCAGCCACAACCCAGGCAATTGGTGCCGGAACCGGTATTCTGATTAAAGGTCTGATTTGGCTAGACAAAAAGTTAGTGGCAAGTGAATGAGTTCGTAAGCAAATTGTAATATCTAGAAAGGGGCGAATAAAGTGTTAATGATGCGCCTGACATTTGTTTTACTGGTGATTGCCACAATGGTATTGCTAGGCCTGTATTTGCTATACGATGACAAAAAATATCTGCAATATTTCAAAAAGTTAATTAAATATTCTTTATATCTGGCAATGGTAGCAGCCGTGCTGTTTTTATTACGGCGTATATTCTATGTTTAAGCTATCAATCAATTTTATCCGTCAATATTCATCAAGTCATATAAGTTTGGTGTTGCTGTGCTGTGCAATATTTTCAGCACCAGTGCTGGCAATGTCTGATCAGGCATTGTTTCAGCATGCGCGTGAATCTTATAATGCCAAGAATGAAACTGCCTTAGCTGAAGACGTGGCTGAGCTTAATCGGCAGCAGTATCTGTTAGCGCCTTATGCAGATTACTGGTTGATGCTGTTAAGGCTGGATGCAGCCGGGAATGATGAGGTGCAGAATTTCCTGACTAAATATGGAAACTACCCTTTTGCTGAACGCCTGCGTGGTGAGTGGCTCAAAAAACTTGGTAAGCAGCAAGATTGGCAAGTATTTTTTGAGCAATATCCTAACTATAAACGTGAAGATACAGCTGTGCAGTGTTATGCATTACTTGGTAAAAACTTCGCTGAAGGCGCAGGTGAAGACATAGCAGACCAGAGCAGAAAGCTGTGGATGACCACGGCAGACTTACCTGCTAGCTGCAGTCCATTGTTTGATGCCATGCAAAACGCAGGAGCACTAACCTCAGATGATCTGTGGGGCAGATTCAGGTTGGCGCTACACAATGGAAAGTTGCCGTTAGCTAAAAGTATTGCTGGACGCATTGCCGATTTTGATGAAAAAGATCTTAAGCTGCTGGATATTGCGAATCAAACGCCGAAGACATTATTTAGTGACCAAGCTGCAGTTGTAAAAATTAGCGCTAAAAAAGCAGTGACTAAAATCAGTGTGTCATTTAAAACGCGTGCAGGCATAGAGACTAATCTGTTTGCACTTGACCGGCTGGCACGCAACAGCATACCTGAAGCAGTCTTGGCGCTCGAACAATTACAGGATAAATTATCCAGTGCTGACCGAACTTTCGCCTGGGGTCGGATTGCGTATCATGCAGCACGCACACATAACCCAAGGGCGCTTGACTACTATGCTTTGGCAAAAAATACCAGTCTGGATAAAGAGCAGCTCGCATGGAAAGTACGCGCTGCGCTGAGAGATAAGAACTGGGATGTTGTAGATGCCACAATCCCCTTGATGCAGCCCGATCAGCAGCAGGAAGGTGCCTGGCGCTACTGGAAAGGCCGTGCCCTAAATGAAAAGGGACTGATTGTTGAAGCCAATAAGATTCTGGGGCCACTATCTACAGAACGTCACTATTATGGCTGGCTTGCCGCAGAAGATGTTGAGAGTTCGATCGGTAATGTAGAACAGGAGTATAAAGTATCTGATGTTGAGATAACTGCAGTTGCCAGCCAGCCAGCAATCAAGCGTGCACTTGAGCTGCAGAAACTGGGTTTACGCTGGGAGGCAAAGGCTGAATGGGTTTGGGCTACACGTAATTTTGATGACAAACAGTTGCTGGCTGCGGCAGCATATGCAATACGCAATGAATGGTATGACATCGCGATTGCAACGGCAGATAACACTAAACAGTTGCATGATTTTAACTTGCGCTATCCTACGCCATATCGTAATTTATTCCGTGCTGCAGCAGAGAATGAAGGGGTAGATGAGGCTTGGATATATGGTCTAGTGCGTCAGGAAAGTCGCTTCATGCATCATGCAAAATCAGGCGTGGGTGCGGCAGGGCTAATGCAAATCATGCCAGCTACTGCGAAATGGGTAGCAAAACGCATTGGCATGAATGACTATAGCAGTGACTTGATACATGATTTAACTACAAATGTCAGCATAGGCACGCACTATATACGCTATACATTTGAGCTCATGAACGGACAGGCGGTCATGGCGACAGCTGCTTACAATGCCGGACCAAGTCGCGCTAAGCGCTGGCAGCCAAGTGAGCCGATGGAGGCCGCTATTTATATCGAGACAATCCCTTTTGCTGAAACAAGAAGTTACGTGCAAAAAGTCATGGCTAATGCACAGATGTACGTGCCTAGATTAGGGAGGTCTGCGATGAGCTTAAAATCTCGTCTAGGCGTTATCCCGGGCACAAATAAGCCGGAGCATACTATGGCGGAGCCGGCTGAAGATTAAACATGCAACAGGAAAAAGCATCAGTAATAAATTTGAGGAAATTTAAAGGTTTAACATGCAATTAAGAAAAATATGTGTACTAGGCGGTTCAGGTTTTGTAGGCAGCAGTATTGTAGCTAAATTAGATCAAGACGGTTATGCAGTCACCGTGCTGACACGCAGGCGTGAATCAGCCAAGCATCTGTTCTTGCTGCCAAATGTGACTGTCGTAGAGTGTAATGTAATGGATGACCAAGCGCTTAAAGCTGCGTTAAGTGGCGCTGATGCCGTGGTGAATCTGACTGGTATTCTGCATCAGAGTGGACGTACCAGCTTTGATGCAATGCATCATCAGCTGCCGTCACGCTTGGCAAAAATTTGTGAAGCCACAGGTATTAAACGCCTAATTCAGATGAGCAGCCTGCAAGCAGATCGTAATGCGCCAAGTGAATATTTGCGTTCGAAGGCAGCCGGCGAAGCTGCCTTGCTGGCGTTTGCACAAAAACTTAATATCACCATATTTCGGCCATCTATTATATTTGGCCGTGGCGATAGTTTTATTAATCTGTTTGCTACATTAATCAAGTTTCTGCCAGTGGTGCTATTGGCAAAACCGAATGCTAAATTTCAGCCGGTTTGGGTAGAGGATGTGGCTAGCTGCTTCGTTGCAAGCATTCAGAATACGCAGACCTATGGTCAGGTATATGAGTTGGCCGGTCCCAGAGTTTATAGCTTCCGTGAGCTGGTGCAGCAGGTGATGACTACGCTCAAAGTTAAACGTCCGATTATTGGTTTGTGTGACAAATTGTCTTATGCGCAGGCTTTTATGATGGAATTACTGCCTGTTAAGCTGATGTCACGCGATAATGTGCGCTCAATGGAAGTCGATAGCGTCAGCTCGCAGCCGTTTCCGCCAATTTTTGGTGTAGTACCGGCTAGCATGGAAGCGGTAATCCCGGAATATCTTGTGGATTCTACTCTGCGTGGTAAATACGATAGTTTTAGAAGTGTTGCTGCGAGATAGCTTTGGCAAAAGCGATGCAGACCTATATTGTTGGCGGCGCAGTTCGTGATGAGCTGCTGGGATTTGCGGTAAAAGATAGAGATTACGTTGTTGTTGGCAGCACGCCGGAGGCAATGCTGGCCGCTGGCTTTAAACCGGTAGGTAAAGACTTTCCGGTTTTTTTACACCCTGAAACCCGTGATGAATATGCATTGGCGCGCACTGAGCGTAAAACCGCCAAGGGTTATAAAGGTTTTTCCATATACGCAGCGCCGGAAGTCACGCTGGAGCAGGATCTGGCGCGGCGCGACCTCACGATTAATGCCATTGCCAGAGCCGATGACGGCCAACTGGTTGACCCATTTAACGGTATTGCAGATATTAAATCCAGAACGTTACGTCATGTTAGTGATGCGTTTGCAGAAGATCCTGTAAGAATTCTACGCGTTGCACGCTTTTCGGCGCGGCTGGTGGATTTTAATGTAGCGCCGGAAACGATGAATTTAATGCGGCAGATGGTAGAAGCCGGTGAAGTCGATGCGCTGGTAGCCGAACGTGTATGGCAAGAATTAGCTAAGGGCTTATTGGAGCAGAAGCCATCACGCATGTTTGAAGTGCTGCGTGCCTGTGGCGCATTACAGAAGATTCTGCCCGAGCTGGACAGGCTCTGGGGTGTGCCGCAGCCCGAGCTGCATCACCCGGAAATAGATACCGGCGTACATATCATGATGGTGGTTGATTATGCGGCTAGCCAGAATTTCAGCTTGCCGATTCGTTTTGCTGCACTGATGCATGATCTTGGCAAAGGCACAACGCCGCGTGAGTTGCTGCCTAAACACATCGGGCATGAGCAGCGCAGTGCCAATTTATTAAAAGAAGTGTGCAAACGTCTACGGGTGCCCAACGACTGCAAGGAATTAGGCGTGATGACTGCCAAGTTTCATGGCAAACTGCATCAGGCACCACAGATGCGTCCAGCCACTTTGCTGGAGTTTTTGATTGAGCTTGATGCTATTCGCCAACCCGATAGGTTCAAGGATTTTCTTAAAGCTTGTGAAGCTGATTCACGTGGAAGAGCTGGTTATGCCGGTTGTGAGACGCCGGCGGCCGAGTTAATGGTTAAAGTATTGCAAGCCGCGGCTGGAGTAGATGCCGGAGTCGTAGCTGCAGCCTGTGCGGAGCCTGAACAAATAAAAGTAAAAGTATTCGAGGCAAGGCTGGACGCTGTTAAAGCCTGTTTGCTGATTTAATAGTTTGCGGGTGTTATCGATGTGCTGATAAGTTTAAATGCCCAATGAATGCTGAATGAAATATTTGGCGATAAATCCAACCAGGCCGAAAGTCAGGCCCAGAAATAAAATAAAAGTACCAAATTTACCAACTTTGCATTGCCATGCCAAATGCCCGACAATGAATATCATTAGCAGCATTAGCCCCCCCACACCATAAGTCATGCCGAGTTCGGCGATCTGGGCTTCTGTTAAACCAAAAATTGTACCTTCCAAGACCTTCTCCTGATCAGCTGGCAACTGATATTACGAAATTTAATAAAGCATTATAACTAAGTAGCCAGCTACTAACTATATGTTAGTTAAAGCAGGTTAGACAACTGCTGTACAACAAATTCAGTCGGTTTGCGTTTAAAACCGCTCTTGGCATATTGTTGCCAGCGCCCAATCACGTAGCAAACTATCAGGTTGGCTTGCGCTTCTGCATTGCCAGGTTTGCCTGATTGCGTCTCTGCAATGCGCAGACTTTGCTTAAGTGTGACTTCAATACGATCATAAAGCTGATTGATGCGTAGCTGTAATTTTTCATCTTCATTCACTAGTGCATCGCCGATAAGCACACGTGTCATGCCAGGGTTCTTTTCTGCAAACAGCAGTAGCATAGTAATTGTGCGATGCACTTGACGTAGACCTTCGGTTTCTTCATTGCCGATTTTATTAATAAGGCCAAAAATAGTTTCTTCAATGAATGCGATCAGCCCTTCAAACATCTGCGCCTTGTTGGCAAAGTGACGGTAAAGTGCTGCCTCGGAAACTTCAAGCTTGGCTGCCAATGCTGCCGTAGTGATCTTTTCGCGTTTAGGAGCTTCCAGCATTTTGGCTAGTGTTTGTAAGATTTGCTGTTTGCGTTCGCCTGCCATGTGATTATCCTTATTTGTAATAGCGGTAATATTATATCTTAATGTGAGTGAGTGCTAACACTGATGACACGCGATAATCCACATAACTGGGTTTATGCAGTTTCTTACTCACCCATACCGTTTTCATGCCTAGTCTTTTTGCAGTTTTTAATGCCTCTAAATTATCTTCCAGCATAATGCAGTCGCTAGCTTTGGCTTTGATGGTTTTAAGCAGTTGCTGAAAGCCGCGCACGGATGGCTTGGCGTGAAACTTGGTGGATTCAACGCTGAATATCAGTTCAAAGACATCTTCAATATCCATGATGTCCAATACGCGTAAAGCATAGCTGCGTGGCGCATTCGTGAATACCAGCTTGCGCCCCTCAAGACTATTCAGCGTATGGCGCAAGCGTTTCACCTGAATCACCATGTCATGCAGGTTTTCGAGCTGGTGCGTTTCTTCAAGGAAATGGTACGGGTCAGTGTTGTGATGGCGTACCAGCCCTTTCAGGGTGGCGCCATAAACACGCCAGTAATGCTTGCGCAGGTTATGCGCTTCATTTTCGTCCAGATCAAGATGATCCATGATGTACTGTGTCATGGTCTGGTTCATGACGGGAAAAATGTGTGCCGAGGCGTTATGCAGCGTATCGTCCAGGTCAAAGATCCAGATTTTAGTCATGTTTTTAAAAGCTTGGTTTAGCTGCAGATGCACACGAATAAAAACATAAGCAGATACAACAATATGGCTTATCAGTGCGCATCTGAGCTAACTAAATTATTCAGCTTTACTTAGCTTTAATTAGCGTACCGACACCTTCATCTGTCAGCACTTCCAGCAGTAGGGCATGCTCTACACGACCGTCGATAATATGTACGGCTTTAACTCCGCTTCTTGCCGCGTCAAGCGCAGAGCTGATTTTTGGCAGCATGCCGCCGGAGAGCGTGCCATCCGCGACCATATCATCGATTTGTCTAGGTGTCAGGCCTGTCAGCAGTTCGCCGTTTTTGTCGAGTACGCCTGGCGTGTTGGTAAGCAAGATCAGCTTCTCTGCGTTCAGGATTTCAGCCAGTTTGCCAGCGACGACATCGGCATTGATGTTGTAAGTTTCTCCATCTACACCGACGCCAATTGGCGCTACTACCGGAATGAAGTCACCGGTATCCAGAAAATTGATAATGCTCGGGTCAATTGCGCTGATTTCGCCAACTTGGCCGATATCGATAAATTTTGTTGGATCGTCCTTATCTTCCATCATCAATTTGTGTGCATGGATGAAATTTCCATCCTGCCCGGTCAAGCCAACGGCTTTACCGCCATGACGATTGATCAGGTTTACAATTTCTTTGTTTACCTGACCGCCAAGTACCATTTCAACTACATCCATGGTTTCTTCATCGGTGACGCGCATGCCTTGAATAAACTCACCTTTCTTACCGAGCCTATCCAGCATTTCATTAATTTGCGGGCCGCCGCCATGTACTACAACCGGGTTCATACCTACCAGTTTCAACAGCACAACATCTTTGGCGAAACATTCTTTTAAATGATCGTCCGTCATTGCATTGCCGCCGTATTTGATCACGATGGTTTTATCGAAAAAGCGTTTGATGTAAGGCAATGCTTCAGCAAGTGTCTTGGCTTTTTTTGCGGCAGTAGTCTGGTTGAGCATAGGGGTTCCGTGATATTGGATTAGCGTAGTTTTATATGCAGTATTGTAACTAAAAACCAATATTAATTTTTAGAAAAATTCCGCTGCATTTTTAATAAAGTTTAACGCTTGATGTGATTGGTTGATTTACATCAATCCTTTACATCAACCTCTTCTATACCCTACGTGCTTCCAAAATTAACACATTTTGGATTGATCAGATTGCCTGACCGTTAATCTGCGCTGACTCTAATAAAAATAAAAATTATAAGTGCTCAATAAGCCGTTTTGTTTTGGCGAAACAACGCTGTAGTGCTGAATCTAATGCTGCTTATGGAGCTTATTTTAACGCTGATGTTTGTATGTACTCTATTGAGTAAGAGGCGCGTCAGTATGAATTTTAATAAAAGGGAAATACATTATGACCATTACATGGACTGCAGATCTGGATACAAATATCGAGATCATTGATAAGCAACACCGGAGAATCGTTGATTACATTAATGATCTGGAAACGGCCAATGCAAGCGGTGATAAAGCGGCAATTGGCCATGTGCTTGAGGATTTGGTTGATTACACCATGTCGCATTTTGCTTTTGAAGAAAGTTTACAGGAAGAGGCTGGTTACAAGTTTGCGAAACCGCACAAAAAAGTGCATGAGTTATTTGTGCGTCGCGTTAATGAATATGTAGAGCGTTTTAAGCTTGGTGAAGATGTTGCTGAAAGCCTGCATCAGATGCTGATTTCATGGCTGATTAATCATATCAAACGTGATGACGCCGACTATGTGGGTGCAGTTAAGGCGAATATGGTCAATATTGTGAATGAGAAAAAAAGAAATAATGATGAGGGTTGGTTTTCTCGCTTCTTTAAATAATTAATTTATATGTTGATCAGGCCAGCTTTAAGCTGGCCTTTTTGTTGATTAGGCGCTAATTTGCTGTGGTGCGCATCATGTTAAAGTGGCTTGATGAACACTTTGGATTTACGCTGGAAGTTGTACAGTTTTTTCTTCTCAGCGGGCAGTTTGTCTACGTTCTGCTCGGTAAAGCCGCGTTCCAGAAACCAGTGTTCAGTATGCGTAGTCAGACAAAATAATGTTTTGAAGCCTTGTTCACGTGCCCGGTCTTCGCAAAAATGAAATAGCTTGTCGCCACGACCGCCACCACGATATTGCGGGTCTATCGCCAGGCAGGCAAATTCTGCTGTTTTTTCCTGGTTGAACGGATATAAAGCAGCGCAGCCGATCACGCGATTATCGTGTTCCATGACCTGAAAATAGTCGATCTCCATTTCGATACGCTCACGCCCGCGCTTAACAAGTACGCCTTCTGCCTCCAGTGGCTCGATTAATTGCAGAATGGCACCTACATCGTCAATGTCAGCTTGGCGCATAGTTTCCAGGCCAAGTTCCGTCACCATGGTGCCTATACCTTCGTGTGTAAACAGCTCCTGAATGATGGCGCCATCGATATGACGGCTGATCAAGTGCGTGCGTGCAACACCATGTTCGCAAGCGCGAACGGCAGCAGGCAGGTAATACACAATATCTTCCGAGGTATTGATAGCATCTTCATTATCCGTCACGTGTAGCAGCAGGTTTTTAGCTTTTTTCGCGGTCATTTCGCGCAGCAGTTCACCGCGCAGGTTGTGTACGCCTTCGGAATCCATCAGGAAAATCAGCTTGTCAGCATCCAGCGCTATTGCGGTGCTGACGGCAACATCTTCAAGTGACAGGTTGAACGCTTCGCCGGTCGGTGAATAGCCCAGCGGCGACAGCAGCACTAGTTCACCGTCATCCAGACGCTTTTGAATCGCAGCGGCATTCACTTTGCGTACCTCGCCAGTGTGCTGCAGGTCGACACCATCTCTGACGCCTAAGGGTTTGGCCGTCACAAAGTTGCCGCTGGCGACACGAATGTCGCTGCCAGCCATGGGCGAGTTGATCAGGCCCATGGATAACTGCGCCTCAATATCTACGCGGATTGCACCGTTAGCTTCTTTAACGGCTTCCATTGCTTCATCATCGGTAACACGCAGGCCATTGGCCAGTTTGGTTTCGAGTTTTGCACGTCTTAAACGCTCTTCAATCTGCGGCCGAGCACCATGCACCAGCACCAGTCTGACTTCAAGGCTCGCTAACAGGTTGAGGTCATGCGAAAGTGCGATGAATTGCTTCTCATTGACGACTTCTCCGCCAAAAGCGATTACAAAAGTGCGGCCACCGAATGCATGGATGTAAGGTGCAACAGAGCGAAACCAGCTGACAAATTCCTGCGGTTTTTTCACGCTGAAAGGTGTTAAGGTGTTGGTGCTTGCTGACTCGGTAAGTGCGTAGAGATAGGCTGGCGTGCAGTCAAGTGCCGTGCATATTTTTCGCAGCAATGCCTCGCTGACACCTTGCGCACCACGCTCGATACGCGACAGGTTGCCACTGTCAGCGCCAGTAGCGCTGGCAAGTTCCTGCAGGGTGATATTGAGCAGTTTGCGCCGCTTGCGTATAGATACTCCAAGTGACATAGTATAAACTTTTGTAAAGAAAACATCAATATATTTTAAATATGTTTATTACGCAATAAATTTATATATTTAAGTCAGTTC
>JAHRYP010000050.1:3316-3610 GCA_020622105.1 Methylotenera sp. | reverse complement strand
AAAACCGCGTGTGCTGCAATCTGGTTTAACCGATGCATCGGTTTATCAGGATATGTGGAAAGCGCTTACTGATGGCCGTACTTGGGTTGGCGAGCTCATCAATAAACGCAAAGATGGTGCGCTTTATTTTGAAGAGGCACATATCTCCCCAGTCAAAGATATTAATGGTGATGTTAGTCATTATGTAGCAGTAAAAGTCGATATTTCAGCAAGAAAGCAGGCTGAAGATAATTTGCGCATTGCAGCCGCCGTGTTTCAATCACAAGAGTCCATGATTGTTGCCGATGTGAATAC
>JAHRYP010000050.1:0-3306 GCA_020622105.1 Methylotenera sp. | reverse complement strand
TACCATTATTTTGCGGGTGAATAAAGCTTTTACCGAAATAACCGGATATAGCCCAGAAGAGGTGATAGGCAGTACTCCCAAAGTGCTCAGTTCGGGCCTGCATGACAAACAATTTTATGATGCCATGTGGGAAACGATAGGAAAATCAGGTACGTGGGAAGGCGAAGTCTGGAACCGTCGCAAAAATGGTGAGGCTTATCTGGAACGCCTGATTATTACCGCCGTTAAAAATGATGCTGGCAAAGTCACTAATTATGTTGCCACCATGACTGACATTACGAGTAGCAAAGAAGCTTCTGAAGAGATTCATAATCTGGCTTTCTATGATCCTCTGACGCAGTTACCTAATCGCAGGCTGCTACTAGATCGACTTAAGCAGGCATTGGCGGTTAGCGCGCGTAGCGGCAGGTATGGCGCATTGCTGTTTTTAGATTTGGACCATTTCAAAACATTGAATGACACGCTCGGGCATGATATTGGCGATCAACTTCTGAAACAGGTATCTGTAAGGCTATCAGCTTGCGTACGTAAAGTTGATACCGTTGCGCGACTGGGCGGCGATGAATTTGTGGTGCTGCTCGAAAATCTAAGCAGCAAAGCGGTTGAAGCGGCTGCACAGACGGAAATCATAGGCACTAAAATTCAGGCATCGCTTGCCCGACCATTCACTATTGGCTCGCATCAGCACCATAGCACTGGCAGCATAGGCGCAACTTTATTTCTTAATGAGGAACAAGCCGGAGTAGAGGCCATATTAAAACAGGCTGATATTGCCATGTATCAGGCTAAAGACTCAGGCCGTAATGCAATACGCTTCTTCGATCAGGATATGCAGGATGCAGTCATCGCCCGTGCGAATATGGAACATGAGTTACGCGCGGCCATCACGCAAATGCAGTTTAAACTCAACTTCCAGCCGCAGGTAGATTATGAGGGCGCTATATTGGGAGCCGAAGTATTAATCAGATGGAGCCATCCGCAACACGGTATGGTTTTACCTGGGGAGTTTATCGATCTGGCCGAAGATACAGGCTTGATTCTGCCGATTGGCAAATGGGTGTTAAATGCGGCATGTGCCCAGCTTAAAGCATGGCGGGATCATCCATATACAAAAAACCTGACCTTATCCGTAAATGTTAGCGCGAAGCAGTTCAGGCAGGCTAGTTTTGTAGAACAAGTACAATCTGCGATAAACCATTTTGGGATTAATCCATCATTGTTGAAGCTGGAGCTGACAGAAAGTATCCTATTTAAAGATATTAATGGCATGATTTCCACCATGAACGCGTTGAGAAACATAGGTATCGGCTTCGAGCTTGATGATTTTGGTACTGGCTATTCATCTTTACAATATTTAAAGATGCTGCCACTGAGCCAGCTGAAGATAGACCAGTCGTTCGTGCGTGATATAGCGATTGATAGCAATGATAGGACGCTAGTGCTGACCATTATTACCATGGCGCATAGCTTAGGGTTGGAAGTGATTGCTGAAGGGGTAGAAACGCAGCAGCAATTAGAGTTCCTGAAAGAAAACGGATGTGACCATTACCAAGGTTATCTGTTTAGCAAGCCAGTGCCTTTGGATGAGTTTGAGGCTTTGTTGCAGAAAAATTGATATTCTTTGATATGTTAACTGTTTGTTGATCGGCTAACTTTGGGTATGTCCATGCATGGTTTCAGGTGAAATGCATGGAACATTTGTACCTGAAACCATGATGAAATCGCTTTTTAATACTTAAATAAACAAAGGCGCGATAAATGCAAAAAATGCGCCAATCCCAAATATCGCAACAGATAAGCAATAAATCATCAGCGAATGTTTACGTGTTTTTGCGCAAACTGATGCGAGCTGCGGATCTGTAGGGCAAGGCGCGTTGCGCGCTTGCCACTGCAAATAACCCGCAATTACTAACATAATGCCTGCCATACCAAATACCAGCGCTTTGTGTTCACTAATCCATACTAATTGCGGAAAGTTTGATACCAGACTCACAAGTGTCGCCGCTGAGCCAATTGCAACGAGGGTAGCTGGTAAGGCACAGCATATCAGGGTTGATCCGCTGGTAAACAGCGAAAGTATGTTGGCGCGCCTGGCAGTCTTTACCGCAGACAGATCAGTAATATTTTGGGTGTCTGCAGTCATCATTTTGCTTCCAGTTCGGCTTTAATGTGTGCCACTGGATGTTCACTCAATTCAATAGCGGTGACGTCGTAGCCTGCATCTTTAATCAAATCTTTTAAGGTGTCGTTTGATAGTGCTTGTCCTGCTTTGAGCTCGACCGCAACGATACGCTGCTTTAAATTCACGTATACATCCTGGGTTTGTGACAGTGCACGTATTTTTTTCTCGATACCTTGCGCACAAAATGCACATACCATGCCATTCACAGTAGCTTTTAGTGTTTGCGAGGCAGCAAGTGCGCTATTGCTGAATAATGAGATAGAGAAAATAAACGCCAATAGTATTTTGTTCATGATGAATTCCTTAATATTTAAAATATGTACATAAAGTTAAAACGGGGCTGGCCAAAGTTGTTTATACCTGCCTCAACAAAAAAACTTTTGTTAATCAAACGCAGCATCGGCGTCACTTCGACTTTCTCCGACAGGCCATTCATATTGCGTGCTTCAACGATTAGCCAAGGCTGCGTTTTGTCGTAGTCAGCTTCATAAAACGAAAATCCGGCTCGAACAGAGCTGTAGTCATGATTGATATCCGTGGCACGATATAACCTATGCGTTGCCTGAAAATAAACACGTGTGGTTTCGTAATCAAACTGGATTCCAGGCGTGATCATGGTTTTATTGAACGTATCATCCCGGCCCATACGTTCATTTTCACCCTGCAAGGCACCGACTCCAGCCATCAGCCATAAATTAGCCTGCGCATGCGGCAAGTTCCAGCGCTGTAATAAACGCGTATAAGTTATTTCTTCTAAAGTACGCGTTTTGCTTTCATCGTCTGAACGCATATAAGTGCCACTCACCCCAAATGCATCACGTGGGGTAACAGCATAGTTGATGAATACTTCACGCCAATTATTGTTAAAGTCGCCCATGACCATGTAAGAGTCCTTAAACCCCATCGGGCCGGCAAACGCGTATTGACTGCCAAAACAGAGCATTGTGCTCAACAGCAGCAATCTGGATTTTGTAATAAACATAGAATTCCAATCTTTAAATCTGGATTGTTACACCGAAAAATAGGCGTAATAAGGCTGACTTCAAGAAAGGAATATGGGTGGGCGCAGTAAGTTGGGCTGGGTGATTGAGGCGTAAGACTGATAAGGCATGCTTATCGATGAA
>JAHRYP010000012.1 GCA_020622105.1 Methylotenera sp. | reverse complement strand
AGCCAGTGAGTAATGTTGATAAAACTACTTAGTTAGCCAGCCAATGACATTAGGCCACTTTAACCAGTGTCCATTAAGCATTAGGAAAATAACTATGAAGTTGTATCAACAAAAAAACGCTACACAGAAAGCGTTATATCTCGCCGTAATATTAGCAACACAATCTATGGCGACTATTGCTGAGGAGAAAGTAGAAAAAGCTGCTGAACAGCAGGAGCTTGAGGAGGTTAATGTTAAAGCTAGCGCAGTTCAGGCTGCTGCTGGTTACCAGGCGACCAAAACACGTGTGGGCAAAGTGCTGCAAGATCCGCATGATATTCCACAGGCAGTGACTACCGTTACCGCCAGTTTAATTAAAGACCAACAACTTTCATCTTTGAAAGAAGCACTCTCTAACGTTGCCGGTTTAACGTTTAATGCCGCAGAAGGCGGTAGAGCTGGCGACAATATGATGCTGCGCGGTTTTTACACATTTGGTGATATTTATCTTGATGGTGTGCGTGATACTGCACAATATAACCGTGAACTTTTTAACCTGGAGCAGGTAGATGTACTGCGCGGATCAGCAGCTATGCTGTTCGGGCGCGCGCGGGTGGTGTGATTAATCAGGTATCTAAAATGGCCAAGCTTACCGATGAAAATACAGTAAGCGCTTCATTAGGTAGCTACAACTACCATCAACTCACCGGCGATTTTAATAAAAAGCTGGGTGATACCACGGCAATTCGTGTCAATGTGATGGATAGGGCAGAAGAGAATTACCGTAAAAATCCAACCAATGGCGATAGACCAAGACTTGACCGCCAAGGTATTGCATTGAGCTTTGGTACTGGTATCGGCACAGATAATGAATTTTTCCTGAATCATGTCACGACAAAAACCGATGATGACCCGGATTTTGGTATTTCATTTTTCAATAAGCGCCCTGTTAATGTAAATAGCACAGGCGGGAAAATTGATGATTCTGTGTATTACGGCGGCAGTAAGAATTTTGATAGCAGCAACACCTCAATTACCACTGCTATTTTTACGCATAAATTTAATGAGGATACGCAATTACGTACGCAGTTAAGAGATGCTGATTATGAGCGTGCCTATTGGGCGCAGAAACCAAGTGCCTCTGCGTTGCCGACAGCAGACTTTAGCAGCACTGGTGCAGTCACACGAAAAATGCATTATCAAACCCAGACTTTGCAGTCTGATTTCAGCACTAAATTTGAATTAGCAGGGTTAAAACACCAGTTCCTAACAGGCGTTGAGTACCTTAAAGAGAAGAACTATCGTAATAGTTTGATTGACCTTGCATCTGGTTCTGCGAAATTTTATGAATCCGGAGTAGAAACTACCGCCAACCCGGTAAAGTTTGATGCAGATAACTATGCAGTTTATTTCCAGGATACGGTGACCATTGCACCTAAGTGGGATGTGTTATTCGGTATGCGCCGCGATGAACTGCGCGCCGATTACTCCAGTGCGACATCACCCAAGTTGAGTTATGGCGAAAATAGCTATCGTACGGCTTTATCGTACCATCACACACCAGATGCGCATTACTACGTCAGCTATAGTGATTCCTTTAGCCCAACGGCTGATTTGTATCAGTTAACCGTGAAGCCGCAACCGGCTGAACGAAGTAAAACCGTTGAGCTGGGTACCAAATGGCTGTTTCTGGATGGTGACCTGGCGTTTAGAACCGCGCTATACAGCACCGAAAAAGATTGGGAACGCAATACCGATCTGGAATCAACCGCAGCAATCCTGACGAAAAAACGCCGCACTAATGGCCTGGAGTTTGAATTGGCTGGTCGTATTACAGAAAACTGGGAAGTATTCAGTGGCCTGGCTTTCATGGATGCCGAGATATTGGAAGTTGCAGAGAATGTGAATGCTACTACCGGAGCTATTACAAGTGCTTATAGCGGTTATGAGGGTAAGCGCCCAAGAAATACGCCGTCAGCTACTTTTAATATCTGGAGCACTTACAAGTTTGCCGAAAAATGGAAATTTGGCATGGGTCTAGAGGCAAAAGGTGAACGTTTGGGCTATAACCCTTCGGGCGGAGCAGGCAGTAACTTTACTGATGGAAAGTTTGATCCTAATACACTGCCAGGCTATGCGCGTGTAGATGCCATGTTGAGTTATGAGGAAAAAAAGTGGGCAGTTAAGCTCAATGTTAAAAACGTGCTGGACAAGACTTATTACGATGCTATTTATGACAACGGTAGCTTTAGTGTCCCAGGTAACAGCCGCACTGCTATTTTAACGACAGAGCTCAAGTTCTAATTTAAAGCTTGGCTGAAAGTAATAAAGCTATGCATATTTGCATGGCTTTATTATTTTCGAAAACAGGATTGCAAATTCATTGTCTGGCTGACGTTTGGATAAATAAAGAGGAAATGTGATGCTATTACAGATACCGCAGGTATTGAATGCAGAAGAGCTGGCACAGGTAAAAAGCTTGCTGGGAGATGCCGATTGGGTAGATGGTCGGGTTACTGCCGGGCTTCAGGCTGCTACAGTCAAAAATAATCAGCAACTGCCGGAGCAGTCAGCGCAAATGGCTATGCTGCGTAAAATCGTATTGACTGCATTAAATCGTAATCCATTATTTTTCTCTGCGGCACTACCGTTAAAAATATTGCCCCCATTTTTTAACCGTTATGCTGGTGATACGAATACTTATGGCTTTCATGTAGATAATGCAATGCGCATGATGCCTGACGGTAGCGGATATGTGCGAGCTGACGTTTCTGCGACTTTGTTTCTGTCAGAGCCGGATGAATATGACGGTGGCGAGCTTGTCATCGATGATACGTTCGGCACTCACGGCCTTAAGTTACCGGCAGGAAGTATGGTGGTTTATCCATCTTCCTCTGTGCATCAGGTAACACCTGTAACACGCGGTCAGCGTGTAGCCTGCTTTATGTTTATTCAGAGCATGGTGCGTGACGCGGTTAAACGCCGTTTGCTGTATGACATGGATATGTCTCTGGTAGACCTGCGGGCGAATGTGGGTGAAATTGCACCGGTTGTTCAGCTCACAGGTACCTATCATAACTTACTGAGGCGCTGGACTGAATGACACATCATGCTTATTTAAAATCACCTGCTGCCGATATCCAGACGGCGGTAGATTATTTGCCCTATGCTGAAGAGCGTTTGAGCAAAGAAGTCTGGCAGTATCTGCAGTCAGGCACTGGACAAGGCTTGAGTTCAAGCCGAAATCGCAAGGTTTTTGAAGACATCAGTTTAATGCCAAGACCTCTCTCTGATGTAAAAGGTGGTAACACGCACATCGAACTGTTCGGTCAATCTTTTAAGCATCCGATCATTCTGGCACCGCTGGCTTATCAGCGTTTATTTCACCCTGATGGTGAAATCGCAAGTGCAATGGCCAGTGCGGCACAGGGTGGACAGATGGCAGTCAGTTCTCTGGCTAGCCAGACTCTGGAAACGATTATTGAAGCAGCAGAGCAGGCGCTTTGGTTTCAGCTGTATTGGCAGGCAGACCGTGAAACTACATTGCGACTGGTTAAGCGCGCAATCAATGCTGGCTACAGCGCGATTATGTTTACGGTGGATGCGCCTGTTAAACAAGCCGCAATTGCTTTGCCTAAAGATATCAGCGCCGTAAATCTTGAGTCACCGATTGCTTTAGCGCAGGAGGTCACTGGCGAAAGTATCGTGTTTGATGGCTGGATGCAGCAGGCACCTGGCTGGGATGACCTGATGTGGTTAAGAGACCAGATTACTGTTCCACTTATTATCAAGGGTGTTATGCATCCTGAAGATGCGGAGCGTGCAGTGAGTATTGGCTGCGATGGAATTGTAGTCTCCAATCATGGTGGACGGGTGCTGGATGGTGTGCCTGGCAGCCTGCAAATGCTGCCGGAAATTACACGCGCAATATCCGGCAAGGCAAAAGTTTTGTTTGATAGTGGTATTCGCAATGGTCAGGATGTTTTTAAAGCACTTGCGCTAGGCGCTGATGCCGTGATGGTTGGGCGACCATACATCTGGGGGCTTTCTACATGCGGAGCACTCGGTGTTGCCCATGTAATTCGCCTGATGCGAGACGAGCTGGAGATGACGATGGCACTGTCTGGCGCCAAGAACCTGCAGGTGCTCAAAAGCGGTACTTATATTTACTCTATTTAGCATTTACTCAATTTAGTGTTTATTAATTTTTTAGAAAGGTCATAAGATGAAATTATTATTAACGATATTCGTGCTGCTACCATTGCAGGCTTTTGCTGGCGCTGATTGCCCGGTATACCCGAAATCAGAATGGGCTTCTGAAGATACACTAAAGCAGGCTTTGACTGAAGAGGGTTATAGCATTAAAAAATTCAAAGTTGACGGCAATTGTTATGAAATCTATGGCCGCAACAAACAAGGTAAAAAAGTAGAAATCTATTTTGATACCAAGACACTGGCAATCATTAAAGCAGAAGTAGAAAAATAGGCAGTCAGTTTGCAATTAATGAAGGCTATTTTCTCTAAACCCAACAACACTACTTGGAGTTTAACTGTACGCTTAACGCATTGGGCAGTGGCTACAGGCGTGATTGTTAATTTCTTTAATGACACAGGTTACTGGCATCGCATGGTGGGTTACGCCTGCATTCTGTTTGTAGTGCTGCGCCTGATGGATGGCTTGTGGTTAAGCCGCGCGCCCGCTTCAAAATTCTTTGTGCCTGGATTTAACGATATCAAGTTACATCTGCTTGAGCTCAGAACAGGCAAGGTTAATCATCATGCCGGTCATAATCCCCTTGGGCAATTGGCAGTTTATGTGATGTGGCTGTCGATTATGCTGCTCGGGTTTACCGGCTGGCTTAGTCGTACAGATATGTTTTGGGGTGAAGATTTACCAGTGCAAATGCATGAAATATTATCTGACCTGCTGCAGGTGATGGTTGTACTGCATTTGCTTGCGGTATTGCTGATGTCCAGGCTGCAAAACAGAAACCTGATCAAAGCCATTATTAAGGGATGATAAAAAAAGCGCCCGTGGCTGATATAGCCGCGGGTGCTTTTTAAATTAAAATACTGCTGATTATTCTTTAATAGATTCTACCGGAATAGTAATTGTGACTTCATCGCTCACGTAAGGTACATATTTCGCCATATTAAAATCAGAGCGTTTTACCACTGTCGTTGCATTTGCACCGCAGGCTTCTTTTTTCAGCATCGGGTGTGGTTTGCACAGTGTTGAAGTGACCGTCAGTGTCACCGGTTTGCTGATACCTTTAAGTGTTAGCGTACCGTCGATGCTGGTAATTTTTTCACCATCAAACTTCACTGTGTTTGAAGTGAAAGTGGCTGTCGGGTATTTAGCTGTGTACAGAAAGTCTTCACCCTGAATATGCTCATTAAATAATGGAAAGCCCGTACTTACCGAAGTGGTGTCGATCGTGATGTTTACTGATCCGGTTTTTGCCGCACGGTCGATCGTAATCTTGCCGGATGTTTTATCAAAGCGGCTCAGTTGGGTTGAGTAGCCATGATGGTCATAAGAGAATCGCGGCAGGGTGTGGGAGCCGTCAATCACGTAGGTATCAGGTGCAGCTAGTGCTGCCGTAGAAAATGTTGCTGCAATTGCTAATAAGGTAAAACGTTTCATTAATGTCTCCTGTTAAATATGAATAATAAATAGTGCTGCTTATTTTGCTGCAGCCGCTATAAAGTGGAATTTGATTTGAATCTCATTGGCGACTGTGCCAAAGTCCGACCACGAACCCTCGCCAATCGCGAAATCTGCACGTTTTAAAACAAAGGCGCCATCCACAATCGCATTGCTGCCTTGCTGATTCAAAGTAAATGGAGCAGTCACAGTCTGGGTGCGGCCTTTAATGCTCATTTTTCCGGTGACTTCATATCGGTTTCCGCCTAATGCCTTAAAGCTTGCTGATTCAAATTTTGCACGTGGGAAGGCTTTGGAGTTGAACCAGGCTTTTGTAGCCACTTCATCGTTGCCTTCTTCAGAGCCTGTGTCGATACTGGTAACATCCAAATCTAGTACTGCTCTAGCTGTGCTTAGCTTGGCAGGATCAAAACTTAGCTGCGCGGCGAATTTATTAAAACTGCCGTCAACAGGCACCCCCATTTGTTTGTATACAAAAACGAGCGTGCTTTTATCTGCCTGAATGCGGTTGAATTCAACAGCCTGTGCCAATGGTGAAAAAGCCAGCGCGGTCATGAGTGTTGCAATTATCTTTCTCATCATCAATATTCTCTATGTTCTCTATTTGTCACGTTAAAGGTTAACGCTTACGTTGCGGCAGCATGCGCGTCAGTATGTCATCTTTATCCATGAGGTGATGCTTGAGTGCCGCAGCTATATGCCCTATTACAAGCGCAGCAAGTATGAAATTTAAAATTTCATGTACATCTCTCAGTAGACTACCTAATTCCTTGTTCTTGGCTAGTAAATCTGGAATGGGAAGAATGCCGAAATAAACGGTCTGTATTCCTTTCGCCGAGCTCATTAACCAGCCTGTTAATGGAATTGCAATCATCAGCGTATAAAGCAGTGCGTGCCCTGCATGCGCTGCGATTTCGGCAGATCTGGACATATTGATTGGTAGTGGCGGCGGGCGATGCGTGAATCTCCATGCCAACCTTACCAAGACCAATATAAATGCAGTAACACCAGCCCATTTATGCCAGGAGTATACCTGTAGTTTCCACGGTGATAATGGCAGCTCATGCATATAGATACCAACAGCAAACAGGCAAACTAATAGTATTGCCATTAGCCAATGCAGACTGATGGCTGTTTTGGTGTATCGATTGCCAAATTCAAGTTGTTGCAAATATTGCATGCATTTCACCCCAGTTATTTATTAATGAATAACAAATCCCAGGAATAGTTCCTTGGGAGCTGTCGTTTAAAACGTCGCCGCTTTTAATTGCTTATAAGTTTAAAGATAATTAATTAAATATATATGAAAATGTTAATAAGACAGGTCGAATAACAGCAGTTCTGCATCAGCCGCGTTTTTAAATGCAATCAGTGACTCTTCGCTAATTCTGAGTGCATCACCAGTGCTTAATTGAATCCCATTGACTTCAGCTTGGCCACGTATCAGGTGCACGTATGCTGCGCGTGTTGGCGCCAACTCATATTTCACATGGTCATCAGCATTCAATATCGATGCGAATATTTTTGCATCCTGATGAATCAGCACTGAGCCGTCTCTACCATCAGCTGAGGCAATCAGGCGCAGGCCGCCTGTTTTTGATGCGGTATCAAAATGTTTTTCTTCATAGCCAGGTTCAATGCCGGTCACGTCAGGTGTAATCCATATTTGCAAAAAGTGCACGCGCTCGGTACTGGAATGGTTAAATTCACTATGCTGCACCCCAGTGCCGGCACTCATTCTCTGTACATCGCCGTAACGAATCACGGAGCCGTTACCCATGCTGTCTTTGTGTTCTAGTGCGCCACTCAGCACGTAGCTGATAATTTCCATGTTGTCGTGACTATGCGTACCGAAACCTCGTGACGGCTGCACTCTGTCTTCGTTGATCACTAGCAGCGGCCCAAAACCCATTTCATTCGGGTTGTAGTAATGGCCGAATGAGAATGAATGATTTGATTGCAGCCATCCATGATCTGCTGAACCGCGCTGACTACTTTTAAGCACCTGTAACATGATGAATTACTCCTGTTTCTGAATCTTATAATTTGGGTCGTTATTGCGCTATGTGCGATAATTTAAAACATAACTATTGTTTAATTAATGACGTTACGCTGATGTGATATGCATTATGAACTGATATATTTCATATGAAAAACGGAAAAATTATCAACCTATCATCGAAAAATTCGAATGTTTAGAATAAGCCTTGATTCATTATTGATTCTTGATGCAATTGACCGCTGCGGTACGTTTGCCGGTGCCGGTACCGAATTGCATAAAGTGCCTTCAACCATTTCATACACTGTCAGTAAGCTGGAACAGGATCTGGGCGTACAGGTATTTGTACGTCAAGGGCCTAAAGTGACACTTACCATTGCGGGTAAGGAGCTGCTAAAAGAAGGGCGCTACCTGCTGAAAGCTGCAGAGGATCTTGAGCACAGGGTGCGGCGCGTGGCTTCGGGTTGGGAAACTGAGCTGACTATTTGCATGGATTCTGTTTTTTCACCAACAGCCTTGATAGAAGAAGTCACAGAGTTTTATAAAGTAGCCAACCTGACGCGATTAAGGTTCGCCGAGGAAACCTTGTCAGGTAGTTGGGAGGCTTTACTGGATCGAAGAGTCGATCTGCTGGTTGGCGCAGCAGGGGCAGGGCCAGCTGGTGGCGGATATAATGCCGAGATCATTGGCGCGACTCAGTTTGTATTTGCGGTTGCTCCGCAGCATCCGCTTGCAGCAATTGATAAGCCACTTGGCAAGGCAGAGCTTTACCAGTACAAAGCAATTGCAGTCAGCGATAGTGTACGCAAAATGCAGCCACGTACCGTGGGTTTACTGTTTGGGCAGGACACTTTGACACTACCGGATATGCGCACCAAATATGAGTTTCAGCTGGCAGGTCTTGGTTTTGGTTTTTTACCTGAGCCATTGGCGCGTGATGCGATTAAAAAAGGATTGCTCATTGAAAAACAGGTAGAAGAGCCAAGGCAGCCGGAGCTGCATTATCTGGCGTGGCGGAGTGGCGAAGAGGGTGCTGGCTTGAAATGGTGGATTGATAAAATGAAGGCTCCCGGTTTGACTGATCGGCTCTGGCGTGGCGTAATAAAATCGTTCTTACCTATTTAAAAGTTCAGAATGCGCACTCATCATTGTAAGCATTGACTCATGGGTCTCGCGGGATTCAGTGTAGACGATATTCTGTATTGCATTATGCAGGCTTGTCTGGTCAATGGCAGATTTAAACGTCCTTTTAACGTGAGTGAGCCACGTTGAAAATAATGCGTCTTCGTCATGCTCGAATAACAAATAAATAGCGGTGTGAGCTGAAGCGTTTTTAATCATTGCACTCATTTCAGCAACCAGCCCGCTAAAGTCTTTACGGAAATGATGGTCTATCACAAATATAGCGCAGTGAGAATCCATCATGGATGCGCTGCCTTGCCCAAAGAGTAAACGGGTAGGCATGCTTTTAGCTAGCCAGCCCTTGTCTAAAAATAGCATTTCGATGCTATCAGTCAAGTGCTGGTTTTCAGAGATAATCAGTGTCCTGTGTTTCAATTGGGAAAATTTGCAGCTAAATTACTGTCAGGTCGTATGCATGACGTTAATGACTCTTAGTAATCTTGACTGATGGTTCGGAAACAGCCATTCAATGGTTTGTCCTACTTCCAATCCCAGGAGGGCTGAGCCCACTGGTGAAAGTACAGAAATTTTCCCTGCGCTTGAATCCGCTTCTTCCGGGTAGACTAGATCTACATCTCTGGTTGCGCCGTTACTTTCATCTACATAGGTGACGCGTGAGTACATTTTTACAACATTTGCCGGCACTTGATCAGAAGGCACTAAAACGGCTCGGCTTAGTTCATCTTCCAGGATTTCGCTATCTCTTAGTTTTGACAGTCGTGCGTAGTCCTGTTCTGAAATGATTAACTTTTCTAATTCCATATTGATATCCATAACTTCAAAAAAAATTGCTCAGCATCTCGACTGAGCAGGCATGAATGATAATGTGCTTGAGCAAAATAAATAAGTACTTGCAAATGCACATGACTGTTTCCTATAGCGCTACAATAATGCTATGTATGATTTAAATTTAATGATTATTTTTGCACAGGTAGTGAATGAACAAAGCTTTTCGGCTGCGGCTAGAAAGCTTAATGTCTCCAGATCATCTGTCAGTAAATCTGTTGCTAAATTGGAGCAGGCATTGGGTGCCAGTTTACTTAATAGAAACACGCGGCATTTAAGCCTGACAGAGGTGGGTGCCTCTTTTTTTGAATACTGCACGCGTATTGGTTATGAGGCAGATGAAGCGCACCAGATGATTGATAACCTGAATGCGCAGCCACGTGGGGTGCTCAAGATTGCTGCTAGTGTCGCGTTTGGAACGCTGCATATTGCCCCGGCAGTTGGCGATTTTCTGCGCCGTTACCCTGAGCTGGATATTGATATGACAATTACAGACAAGATTGTTGATCTGGCGGAGGAGGGCTATGACGTCGCAATTTCTGTGATGAGTGATTTACCGCAGGCACTTGTAGCCAGAAAGCTGGCGCCTATTCGCCGCCGTTTATGTGCAACTCCGGCTTACTTTCAGGAGTTCGGCATACCGCAATCTCCCGAAGATTTGGTTAAACATAACTGCTTGGACTATATACACTCGGGTGACCGCGGTTTATGGCGTTTTACCGGGCCTGACAGAGAGGTTGCAATTTCTGTTTCCGGTAAATTGCGGATCAATGATGATGAAGCATTATCACAAGTCGTATTGAGCGGATTTGGTATTGCGTTGTTACCCACATTTATTATCGGTAAAGATTTGCAGGCTAAACGTTTAAAGTCAGTGCTGTCAGAGTATATTCCGACCAAACAGCAAGTGTATGCGCTATATTTGCCCAAACGAAATTTGCCAATCAAAATTCGAGCGTTTGTTGATTTCCTGGTTGAGCGTTTTGGTGATGATCCTTACTGGGATCAGGAGTGAGTGTTCTCATTTTGTTATTCACGAACACAAGTTCTTCTTGTAACTGCGCTTACGACAGTTTTTTGCTGAGAAGCGTCTCAGCCTCAATAGCAGGAACAGGTCTGCTGAAATAATAGCCTTGAGCTTCGTTGCAGCCATATTCTTTGAGTAATGCCAGTTGCGCAGTGTTTTCAACCCCCTCGGCAATGACGGTTAACTGCAGTGAATGGCCCAGTTGAATAATCGTGTCGACAATTGCTTTATCATCAGAATTTGTAGCGAGATCGGCAATGAAAGACTGATCGATTTTTAGTTTGTCGATAGCCAGTCGTTTCAGGTACGATAAACTGGAGTAGCCGGTTCCAAAATCATCAATAGAGAGTTTGACGCCCATATTTTTAAGATTCTGTATATTATTCATTACACTATCAACATTTTCCAATAATATGGATTCTGTAAGTTCAAGTTCTAGCATATGCGCTGGTAGCCCTGTGTTTTTGAGCGCAGCGGCAATAGTTTCCAGCAGGTTGCCACGCTTGAACTGTATGCTGGATAGATTAACCGCCATCACCAGCGGATACCCGTGATCGAGCCAGACTTTTGCTTGTCTGCATGCTTCATTGAGCACCCATTCACCAATAGGAACAATTAGACCGCTACGTTCTGCCAAAGGAATAAATTTGGTCGGAGGTATCATGCCTTTTTGCGGATGCTGCCAGCGCAGCAGTGCTTCAAAACCTGTAACACTATGATCTGTCATACTTACCTGCGCTTGGTAGTAGAGTTGTAACTCCTGATTTTTCAGCGCGTTATGCAACTGGCTTTGTAACTCCATCTGTTCTTGTATATCCAGATTCATTTGTTCAGTAAAGAATTGATAGATGTTTCGGCCATTATCCTTCGCATGAGTCAGCGCAATATTGGCTTTTTTGAGTAGGATGTTCCAGTCAGAACCATCATTCGGGAAAATACTGATGCCGATGCTGGCAGTTGTGTCGATAATATTGGTCTCGACTTCAAAAGGCTGAGTAAATATATTGATGATATTTTGTATTGTTGAAGCGAAGCGACCATTATCTGGAATGTCATTTAATAGTAGTACGAATTTGTCGCTGTCGATACGACTCAATTTATCAGTTTCATGCAGGTTATTTATCAACCTTTCTTTGACCAATATCAGTAGCTGATCCCCAGCGCTATGCCCAAGCGCGTCATTCACATGTTTGAAATTATCCAGATCTAGCAATACAACACCGATCTTAATCTGCTGTTGTTGCGCACTCTCACTTAACTCATTGAAATATTTGCAGAAAAGAAGTTGATTCGGCAGTTTTGTTAGCGTGTCATGGTATGCCAAAAATGTAATTTTATCTTCGCTAAGCTTGTGTTCTGCACGCGTGCGTAGTGTTGTGATGCCATAAGTCAGATCGGCGGCCAGTTCCTCTAAAAGCTCAACTTCATCTTTGGAGAAAGCAAACGGCTGGGCAGCATAAATCGTGAGTGCACCTAAAGCACCTTTACTGTTTAACAAGGGTATGGAAATACTTGACTGATAACCGCGCCTAAGCGCACTTTCTCGCCAAGGAGTCATACGCGGACCATTTAGATAGTCCTGATTTATGTCGGTAAGGCCGGTTCTGATGGCAACTCCGGTAGGACCCTGCCCATACTCATTGTCACCCCAGCTGACGTTGATGCTATCCAGGTAGTCATCTACATCCCCGGCTTCTGCCATAGGCTGTACTGTTTTATACTCATCATGTTGTGCATAACCTACCCATGCCATTAAATAGCCACCTTTGTCGACAATCATCTGACATATTTCTTTCAGTAAAAGCTGTTCATTTTCAGCTCTGAGCATCGCCATGTTGCAATCACTGAGTAGTTTGAGGGCCCGATTAAGCCTGCTGGTATGTGCTTCGCTGGACCTTAACTCCTGAGTCATGATTTTGGCTGTAGCGAAGGCGCGCTCGCGGCCGTTTAATAATAGCCACACGATTAACGCTGTGAGCAGGCTGACGATTACCCCAGATATGGCGATATATTCAGCATTTTTATATTCAAGTTTGGACTCTAAAGCAGGTAGGGAACGAACCGTAATGGTCCAGCTGTGGCCACCGATATCAACACGTTTGAGTGTACTAAATACCGGTTCTTGATCGCGACCCGGAGTTCCGGTTTGCGACTCAAAATCGTACATGAGGTTTTCAGGTGCCGGTGTGTTTCCATCATAAATGTCAAAGGCAATGCTGTTACCAATTTCGCCGAAGTGAGGACCCATAATGCCACGCATCAGGTCGTGCATACGGAATGGTGCATATACCCAGCCAAGAATATTTTCTCGACGTTCATCTAAGGTAGTATTGAGTTTGTCGTGATGATACACCGGCAGATACATTAAAAATCCGGGCTGTGTATTTCTTTCAGTTTCCTGTACCAGTGTTACCTTGCCTGAAGTGATAATGTTATTTGTATCACGCGCCTGTTGCATAGCCTTACGTCGCATTGGCTCTGAGAACATGTCGTAACCGAATGCGCGTTGATTGCGCCAGTCAAAAGGCTCAAGGTAGACGATGGATGTATACACATCGCGATTGCCACCAGGCCGTATCGTATAGTCTGGGAAGCCTTCATTTCGTATTTTTTGCGTGTGTGCTGCCAGGTCTTCCGGCTCTATTAACAGGGAAAAGCCTACGCCCTGAATGCCAGGATAACTTTGTGCCAGATTAAGCTGCCGAACGTATTCGCGAAATTCGTTACGTTCAACGTTTTGGGATGATAAGAAAAGTCCTTTTGCACCAAGCAAAACTATTTTATAGCTTTCGATGCGGGATTCTATGTTACTGACAATTTCATTGGCGCGAAACTCGAAGCGCTCATGAACATTCTTGAGGTTTGTCTGGTATGCAATATTTTGCAGCAGATAGGTGATAACAAGGCCGATTCCTAAAATCAGCCATGGCAGGAGGCGTTGTGTGTAGCGGGTGTCCTGAGATGTTTTAAATAACATATTGGTATTCACATGATAAATCATACACTAACTAATAAAATCCAGTAGCTAGTTTGAAAACATAACTAATAATCAAATGGATAACTGCTATTGATAGGAGTAATTGCATTGCTTATGTAGTTGGATGTAATTATTTTTTATTAAATTATCCGGTGCGAATTAATTGATCACGCTGCTATTTAGTGAATACTAATAGTGGGGATGAGTATGGGGTGACATGTTAGAATTAAACTATTATTCCATCATGCTTAGATTTTAAATATGGCGCGTTTTCACATTATTATCCCAGCCGCTGGCGCTGGTAATCGCATGGCTACCGCCATACCAAAACAATACCTGCCTTTATGTGGCAAACCAATTGTTTCACACTGTATTCAAACGTTTTTTAGCTGCCCGCGTATTGCAACTATCAATCTCGCATTGAGTGCAGAAGATTTTTTCTGGCGTAGCCTGACATTGGATAGCAATAGCCGGCTGAATCTGCATTACACCGGCGGCGATACGCGCGCGCAGACCGTACTTAATACGTTGAAAGCCATGCAGCCGAATGTAGCGGAAGATGACTGGATTTTGGTACATGATGCAGCGCGTCCCGGGCTGACAACATCATTATTGAATCAGTTATTGGACACACTTGAGCATGATGATGTCGGCGGTTTGCTGGCATTACCGCTGGCGGATACCCTCAAGCTGTCAAATGCTGACCAGCGGGTGGAAAAAACAATTCCTAGAGAAGCCTTATGGCAGGCGCAGACGCCGCAGATGTTCCGTTTTAATTTGCTGCAAAAAGCATTGGCGAGTTTTGATGGAGCACCTACGGATGAAGCGCAGGCGGTGGAGGCTTTGGGACTGCAGCCTAAGCTGGTCACGGGTTCATTGCGAAATATGAAAGTTACTTATCCGCAGGATATCGCGTTGATGGAAGTTTTGATGCAAAAGGAACTCTCATAATGAGAATAGGTCATGGTTTTGATGTACACGCGCTGGTTGCCGGGCGTAAATGTATTATCGGTGGTGTAGATATTCCACATGATAAAGGTCTTGATGGGCATTCGGATGCAGATGTATTGCTACATGCCATTTGTGATGCACTGCTGGGTGCGGCGGCATTGGGCGATATCGGCAAGCACTTTCCGCCTAGCGACATGCGCTACAAAGGCATTGATTCACGACAGTTATTACGGCATGTGGTTGGTTTGCTCAAGGATAAGGGTTTTGCTGTGGGTAATCTAGACGCTACCGTGATTTGTGAGGCGCCTAAATTAAGCCCGTATACAGCCCGGATGTGTGCAAACATAGCTAGTGACTGCGAAGTTGAGTTATCGCAGATTAATGTAAAAGCAACTACTACAGAAAAACTCGGTTTCACCGGGCGCGGTGAAGGTATTGCGGCTGAGGCTGTTTGTATTATTAAGCCATTTTGATTGGATATTATGTTTCGCTGGTTTGAAAATCTAGTCAATCCATTTCCTAGCCAGCCTATTCAGGTAACTTCCAAAAGTTTCTGGGCATTTGCCTGGGGCTGCACCGCAGGGATGCGTCCATATATTTTGGCAATGACCTTGCTGACCGCTGTGATCGGTGCATTTGAAGCGCTATTATTTGCAATGATGGGCAAAATAGTGGATTGGCTGAGCAAAGTTCAGCCTGACCAATTGTGGGTACAGGAAAAAAATCATTTATTGCTGTTGGCTGGCGCTTTGATATTCAGCACCGTATTTATCGGCTTGCAGACCTTACTGAAACACCAGACGCTCGCGGGTAATTTTCCTATGCGTCTGCGCTGGAACTTTCATCGACTCATGCTTAACCAGAGCATGGGTTTCTATCAGGATGAGTTTGCCGGGCGCGTATCTGCCAAAGTGATGCAGACAGCACTGGCAGTGCGTGATGTTTGGTTTATTGTTGCTGATATTCTGGTATTCGTGATTATTTATTTCGCGACCATGGTGGCAATAGTCGGTAGTTTTAACGCGCTGATTATCTGGCCATTTCTTGGCTGGCTGGCACTGTATGCCAGTGCGCTGACTTACTTTATACCCAAGTTAAGCAAAGTTTCGCAACAGCAGGCGGATGCGCGTTCGCTGATGACCGGTCGTATTACCGATGCCTATACCAATATCAGTACTGTGAAGCTATTTTCGCATGCAGGACGTGAGGCTGGATATGCACAATCTGCCATGCATGAGTTTTTAGGAACCGTGCATAAACAGATGCGCATGGTCAGTAGCATTGAGACCATAAACCACCTGTTGAACATGCTGCTGATTTTAAGCTGCTGCGGTGTGGCACTTTGGTTATGGAGCAAGGGGCAGGTTGGTGTTGGTGGTGTTGCCGCGGTTACGGCCATGGCCTTGAGGCTTAATGGTATTTCACATTGGGTGATGTGGGAGATGACTTCACTGTATGAGCAGGTGGGCACCGTGCAGGATGGCATCAACACGCTCTCATTACCGCATCATGTAGTGGATATGCCTGATGCAATGTCCTTGCAGGTCACAACTGGTCAGATACATTTCAACCAGGTTGATTTCGCTTACAGCAACCAGAATCTGTTGCTGAATAAGTTTGAACTCAATATTAAACCCGGCGAAAAAATCGGGCTGGTTGGGCGTTCCGGTGCCGGTAAGTCTACTATTGTGAATCTGTTATTGCGTTTTTACGAGATTGAATCTGGCCGTATCATGATTGATGGTCAGGATAATAAAGCCGTTACACAGAATAGCCTGCGTGCACATATCGGCATGGTGACACAGGATACCTCCTTGCTGCACCGCAGTGTGCGTGACAATATTCTCTATGGTCGCCCAGATGCGACAGAGGAAGAAATGATCGCTGCCGCCAAACGTGCGGAGGCACATGACTTCATTCTCAACCTGCGTGATGCAAAAGGCCGCACCGGTTACGATGCCCATGTAGGTGAGCGTGGTGTTAAGCTCTCCGGCGGCCAGCGCCAGCGTATTGCCATTGCACGTGTGATGCTGAAAGACGCACCAATACTAGTGCTGGATGAAGCCACCAGCGCGCTGGATTCGGAAGTTGAATCCGTTATCCAGAGCAGTCTCTATGCGTTAATGCAAGGCAAGACCGTTATCGCAATTGCACACCGTTTATCTACGATAGCCGCGATGGACAGGCTAGTGGTGCTGGATCAGGGTGCAATTATTGAAGAGGGTGACCATAAGACCTTGTTAGCTAAGGGCGGACTCTATTCGCAATTATGGAAGCGTCAGAGCGGTGGTTTTCTGGGGGAGGAATAATATTAAATATTTGATCAGTTTTAATTTATTCTGTCATTGCGAGGGCAAAGCCCGTGGCAAACCATCAGACTGAAAAACTCCTTGAGCTTTCTTCTTAAAGCACTGTGCTCGGGTTGTCGCAACAATAAAATAAACCAGTATTTACCTAAGTTAATTTGAAGAAGGAGTAAACGATGAACGCTAGTCCTGAAACCCGTCCGCCATTACCGCCTTTTACGCGCGAAACGGCCACGCTTAAAGTTCGCCTGGCAGAAGATGGCTGGAATAGCCGTGACCCGCAGCGCGTATCGCTGGTTTATACGCAGGATAGCCAGTGGCGCAATCGTGCCGAGTTTCCGGTAGGCCGTGAGCAGATTGTTGAATTCCTGACCCGAAAATGGTCAAAAGAGCTCGATTACCGGCTGATTAAAGAACTGTGGGCATTTGACCTTAACCGTATTGCCGTGCGCTTTGCCTATGAATGGCATGATGATTCAGGCAACTGGTTTCGCTCCTATGGCAATGAAAACTGGCAGTTTAATGCCGATGGGCTCATGGAGCTGCGCTATGCCAGCATCAATGATATGCCGATCAAGGAATCTGAACGCAAGTTTTTCTGGCCATTAGGGCGCAGGCCGGATGAGCATCCGAGTTTGAGTGAGTTAGGACTTTAAAGCGCAATTAAAACACAGCGCGCTTATTGGGATTTAAGCAACACAATCACCGCGCCGCTGCCGCCATCGGTTTTACGTGCCTGCGCATAAGCAATCACTTCATCGCGCTGTACCAGCCAGCCGCGCAGCTTGTGTTTAAGTACCGGTTCTTTGTTGCGCGACCCCAAGCCTTTGCCATGCACGATGCGCACACAGCGTAGGCCACGTTTTTTGCAGTCACTCAAAAATGTGGCTACGTAAAGGCGGGCTTCATCGGAGATCAAACCATGCAGGTCAATTGCGGCCTGTATTACCCAGTGACCGCGACGTAATTTGCTCAGGATATCGGGAGAGTGTCCGTCACGCAGATACAGTAACTCTTCGCCTGTTTCGAGTTCATGTGCGGGAATATAGTGGTCAGATAGTGAATCAGCCAATGCCTGCTGTTCATCCAGAATGAATTGTTTGGGGATAGGTTTTGGTTTTTTAGGTGCGTGGTGCAAACGCGCATGCTTGATCTCATCAGGCAACGGGCGCGCATCTTTTACCGCATGCTGGAAGATATCAACTGGCTCAGCAGGCGCTATATTTTTGACTACTGGCTCAGCAGGTTCTACCTTGATCTGAGATTTGACTTGCTTGATTTGTTCGCGCAGCGTTTTCATCACTTAAGTCTTTATAGATTCGTCTGTGTGAAATATCCAGTTCACACAGACGATGCTCGATTTATTTCAAATTATCCAGATAACGTTCTGCATCCAGTGCAGCCATACAACCGGTACCGGCACTGGTCACTGCCTGACGGTAGATATGATCCTGCACATCACCTGCTGCAAAAACGCCTGGTACGCTAGTAGCTGTTGCATTACCTGCACGACCCATCTGTGTGACGATATAGCCGCCTTCCATCTCTAGCTGGCCCTCAAAGATATCAGTATTTGGTTTGTGGCCGATGGCAATGAATACGCCCTGTAGTTTGATATCTTTAGTGCTGCCGTCATCCACATTTTTGATGCGCATACCGGTTACACCGGTGTTGTCACCCAGCACTTCATCCAGTGTAGCGAAAGTTTCCAGCACGATTTTGCCTTCAGCAACACGCGCCATCAGTTTGTCTACTAGAATCGCTTCTGCCTTGAATTTGTCACGGCGGTGTACTAGCGTCACTTTGCTGGCTATATTAGCCAGGTAGAGCGCTTCTTCAACCGCAGTATTGCCGCCGCCGATGACTGCAACTTCCTGGTTGCGATAGAAGAACCCGTCACAGGTCGCACAGGCTGAAACACCCTTGCCTGAGAATGCTTCTTCAGATGGCAGGCCCAGATATTTGGCTGATGCCCCGGTTGCAATAATCAGTGCATCGCAGGTGTATTCACCGCTGTCACCGACTAAACGGATCGGTTTTTCAGTCAAATGCGTAGTGTGGATATGGTCAAAAATCATTTCGGTGTTGAAACGCTCCGCATGTTTCTGGAAGCGAGCCATCAATTCTGGGCCCTGCACACCGTCAGCGTCCGCTGGCCAGTTGTCTACTTCGGTCGTAGTCATGAGCTGGCCGCCTTGAGCGATACCGGTAATCAGCACCGGTTTAAGATTGGCGCGAGCCGCATATACAGCCGCAGAGTAGCCCGCAGGACCAGAACCTAAAATGAGTAATTTGGCGTGACGTGTTGCCATAATCTATTGCTTTCTAAATGAATGTTAATACTTAAAATCGGGGTTAATGCTTATTTCTCGAGCATGCTACGTAACATCCATGCAGTCTTTTCATGCAGCTGCAAGCGTTGCGTTAACAGGTCTGCGGTTGCTTCATCTGAAGCGGCATCTGCACACGGAAACACACTACGTGCAGTGCGACATACAGCTTCATGGCCTGCGACCAATTCGATAATCATATCCTGTGCTTTAGGCACGGATTCTGTCTCTTTAATCGAAGTGAGTTTTGCAAAATCACGATAAGTGCCTGGTGCATAGACATCCAGTGCACGGATACGTTCTGCGATTAAATCAACGGCAAGCGCTAATTCGTTATATTGGGTTTCAAACATTAAATGCAAGGTATTAAACATTGGGCCGGTGACATTCCAATGAAAATAATGCGTTTTCAGATAAAGCGTATAAGTGTCTGCCAGCAGGTGAGACAGACCTTGAGCGATGTTTTTTCTATCTTGTTCTTTTATACCGATATCCATAGCAATGCTCCGTGATATTTAAAGTTGAACCTGGAAGGTTTCTATAAATACATAGTTCGCGTTGCGGTCATGAATGTGCGGTGCGCAGTAGCCGGGTAATATGCTGTACACAGCGAGGCTAGGAGCGCCGCATAACAAAATCATGCACACAAAAAATGTATTTATGGAAGTCCTGATAAGATTGATATTCTAATCCCTACGCACTTACTTTGATACTGCTATAATTAAATCCAACAGTAAATAAGCTAAGGTTTTGCTATCTTGTTTTTCAAAAAATCCAAACCAGCCAACGCAAGGCGTGAGGCTGAGGTCACTAAATCAAACGCATTAGCCACAACACTCTTAAAAGAGGCGTGGTGGTTAGGCTTGGTCTTGGTTGGCCTTTATATTACCGTTATTCTTTTTACTTACCATCCGGATGATTCATCTTGGTCGCATATGGCCGATGATAATGCAGCAATCCATAACAGTGGCGGTAGCGTAGGCGCTTGGGTATCAGATCTGCTTTTGTATGTGTTTGGTTTTTCAGCCTGGTGGTGGGCAGTACTGGCATTTTATGCAATGTGGTTTGTATATCTTAAACTTGAGGCAGTAGACCAGAGCGAGAAGCCATTTTTACTGTTCAATTTCATTGGGTTTGCTTTATTGTTAATCGCCTCAAGTGCGATTGAAGCTGGCCACCTTGTTGCACTGCCCGCAAGTTTGCCGCTTGCGCCCGGCGGTATGCTCGGTGCTGCTGTGGATTCAGGTCTGCGTAGCTTGTTCGGTTATATTGGCTCCAGCATGGTCTTGCTGCTTATGTTCGTTGTAGGATTTAGCCTGTTCACGGGATGGTCATGGATCATGATTATCGAGAAGTTCGGTGCAGGCTTGATTACCAGCTATGAGTTTATCAAGCTGAAATGGCATGACTGGCAAGATAGAAAAGCCGGTGCGGCAGTTAAGCAAGAGCGTACTGAGTTTGTACAGAGCGAGCGTGCGCGCACTGTAGACCGCGAGCCGGTGCAGATTGAAACGCCTGTATTGGAAATTGCCAAAAGCGCACGTGTGCAAAAAGAAAAACAAGTGCCATTATTCGAAACGCATCCTGATTCTCCGTTGCCGCCGATTCATCTACTTGATGAAGCAACTAATAGTGTTGAATTACCTTCTGTCGAAACACTGGACTTCACCTCACGCCTGATTGAACGCAAACTCATGGATTTCGGCATCGAGGTCAAAGTGCTGATCGCTTTACCAGGCCCAGTGATTACGCGTTATGAGCTGGAGCCGGCTGCTGGCGTCAAGGGTAGCCAGGTTACTAATCTGGTAAAAGATTTGGCACGCGCTCTATCTGTAGTGAGTGTGCGCGTGGTTGAAACCATTCCCGGCAAAACCTGCATGGGTTTGGAGATTCCGAATCCAAAACGTCAGATCGTACATTTGTCTGAAATCATGGGTAGCCAGGCTTATGCAGATGTGCATTCACCACTTGCGATATCGCTGGGTAAGGACATCTCCGGCAAACCGGCAGTGGCTGATCTTGCCAAGATGCCGCATGTGCTGGTTGCAGGTACGACCGGCTCGGGTAAATCTGTAGCTGTGAATGCGCTGATTTTAAGTATGCTGTACAAATCAGATGCGAGTCAGGTGCGCATGATTTTGATTGACCCGAAAATGCTGGAGCTTTCTGTCTATGAAGGTATTCCGCATTTGCTGGCACCAGTGGTCACAGATATGCGTCAGGCTGGCAATGCTTTGAACTGGTGTGTAGCAGAAATGGAACGCCGCTATAAACTGATGTCGATGATGGGTGTGCGTAACCTTGCCGGCTACAACCAGAAAATCAAGGAAGCGAAGAAAGAAGGTACTTCAATTCCGCATCCATTCAGTTTAACCCCGGATGACCCTGAGCCATTGGATGAAATGCCATTTATCGTGGTGGTGATTGATGAGTTTGCCGACTTGATGATGGTGGTGGGTAAAAAAGTAGAGGAATTGATTGCGCGTCTGGCACAGAAAGCCCGTGCCTCAGGTATCCATTTAATTTTGGCAACGCAGCGTCCGTCAGTCGATGTAATAACCGGTTTGATCAAGGCCAATATTCCTACACGTATTGCTTTTCAGGTTTCAAGCAAGATCGACTCGCGCACGATTTTGGATCAAATGGGTGCTGAAGCGTTGTTAGGACAGGGTGACATGCTGTACTTGCCACCGGGAACAGGCTACCCGACACGTATTCACGGTGCGTTTGTATCAGACCAGGAAGTGCATAAGGTAGTGAACTATCTTAAGGCGCAAGGTGAACCAAACTACATTGAAGGCATTCTTACTAATGAAGCAGAAGAGGGCGGCGCTGAATTTACCAGCAATGGTAGCGCTGCAGCTGGTGCTGAAGTAGACCCATTGTATGACGAGGCTGTGGGTATTGTGCTTAAAACGCGCAGGGCCAGTATTTCATCAGTACAGCGCCAGTTACGTATCGGTTATAACCGCGCAGCACGCTTGATTGAAGATATGGAACGTGCTGGTCTGGTATCAGCGATGCAAAGTAACGGTAACCGTGAGGTGCTGGCTCCGCATCATGAAGCTTAGAGAAATAGAGATAAATGCTAAGCCTCAAATCAATTTATAGGAACTCAATGAAACATATTAAAAAAATATTGCCTTATTTGCTGCTGCCGGTATTACTGGCAGCACAAACAGCCAGTGCAGATGGCATGGCTAGTGTTAAATCGTTTTATGAGCAAACTAAATCTGTACGTGCTGATTTTCATCAGGTAGTCACGGATAGGCAAGGACGTAAAGTGCAGGAAGTAGACGGCCAAATGCAGCTGCAACGTCCCAATAAATTCAGGTGGGATTATCAAAAACCGTATGAACAGCAGATTATCAGTGACGGCAAACAGGTGTGGCTGTATGACGTAGAGCTGGCACAAGTGACGGTACGCGCATTGAGTCAATCGATAGGTTCTAGTCCTGCAGCCCTGCTAGCTGGTGGCACGGCCATTGATAAAACCTTTAAGCTAATAAATGCACCCGGTAAAGATGGATTGGAATGGGTTGATGCGATTCCTAAAGACAAAGAATCTGGCTTTGAGAAGATACTGATGGGTTTTAACGGTAGTAAAATTCAAGAACTGTCACTGGTAGATAGCTTTGGCCACACTACAAAAATCGTATTTACGCAGGTTGAAGTGAATCCTGCACTTGAGGATAAAAACTTTCTGTTTAAAGCGCCTAAAGGTGTCGATGTAGTAGGCGAGTAAGCTTTTTTGTTTTAATAATGGATCTTGATAAGATTTACTGCATATTTTGAATAGTCTGTTTGCCACCAATACGCCGCAAGCGCCGCTTGCCGAGCGCCTGCGACCCACAACACTTGATGAAGTCGTCGGACAATCGCATCTGCTGGGGCCGAGCAAACCGCTACGACTGGCATTCCAATCCGGCAAGCTGCCATCCATGATTTTATGGGGACCGCCGGGCGTAGGAAAAACCACACTGGCAAGGCTCATCGCCAGCACGGCGGATGCCGAATTTATTCCAATTTCCGCAGTGCTGTCCGGCATTAAAGATATCCGTGAAGCAGTTGAGCGCGCTGAGATTACCCTGCAGCAGCATGACCGTAAAACCATTTTGTTTGTGGATGAAGTTCATCGCTTCAATAAAGGCCAGCAGGATGCCTTTCTGCCGTTTGTTGAAAGCGGCTTGATTACATTTATCGGGGCGACAACCGAGAATCCATCGTTTGAGGTGAACAGCGCGCTGCTTTCCCGGGCGCAGGTATTTGTACTGAATGCACTTTCTGAACCAGAGCTTTCCTTATTGCTTGACCGTGCACAGCAACTGGTGGCCGCTGATATTACACTGACCGATGAAGTACGTGAGCAGGTGCTGGCGTATGCGGATGGTGATGCTAGACGTTTGCTCAATTTTGTTGAAGGTTTATTCAACGCTGCGCAAGGTGCCGGCATTACCGAGGTAGATGAAGCTTTTCTGCAGACAACGATGGCAAGCAAGCTGCGTCGTTTTGATAAAGGTGGTGAGGCATTCTATGACCAGATATCCGCAATGCATAAATCAGTGCGCGGCTCTAACCCTGATGCTGCCTTGTACTGGTTTTTGCGCATGATAGATGGCGGTGCTGATCCGCTGTATTTAGGACGGCGTATCGTGCGCATGGCGATTGAAGATATCGGCATTGCTGACCCGCGTGCGCAGACCATGGCACTTGAAGCGTGCCAGATCTATGAGCGGCTAGGGTCGCCGGAAGGTGAACTTGCGTTGTCGAATGCTGTTATTTATCTGGCTGTAGCACCTAAAAGCAATGCAGCTTATATGGCTTACAATCAGGCCAAAGCGTTTGTGGCGCAGGATAAATCACGCCCGGTACCGTTACATCTGCGTAACGCACCAACCAAACTCATGAAAGCACTCGATTACGGTAAAGAATACCGTTATGCGCATAACGAACCAGAAGCGTATGCTGCAGGCGAAAATTATTTTCCGGATGAATTAGCGCCCCAGCAGTTTTATGTGCCCACGCCACGCGGCCTTGAGGGTAAAATAGCGGAAAAATTGGCACATTTAAAAGATTTAGATAAAAAAGCGAAAAAATAAGTTAGCTGTAGATTGACGCAGACACCCCCGCACCGTCACTGCGAGGAGTGAAACGACGTGGCAGTCTAGCCAAAATAACAGGCAGCGTAACTGCAGCAAACATTAAACACTTCTGGATCGCCACGGGCTTCGCCCTCGCGATGACATCGTAGAGGTTAATCAGCGTTTATCTGCCGCTAAAAATTAAGATTTTCAGGGAAATTAAATGTTAGATATTCAAGCATTACGTAACGATTTAGACAGCGTTGTCGCGCAGTTGCATAAGCGCGGCTTTGCCTTTGATGCAGCTAAATTCACAGCGCTGGAACAAGAGCGTAAAACCGTGCAGACACGCACGCAGGATTTGCAGGCTAAGCGCAATAATACTTCCAAGCAGATTGGTATGGCTAAGGCTAAAGGTGAAGATATTTCTGCCATTATGGCTGAAGTTGCAGGTTTGGGCGACCAGTTGAAAGCTGACGAAGCGCGCTTGACTGAGTTGCAAAAAGAGTTGCAGGACATGCTGTTGAATGTGCCTAACCTGCCACATGAAAGTGTGCCGCAAGGCAAGTCCGAAGAAGACAACGTAGAAGTGCGCCGTATCGGCACACCGCGCGTGTTTGATTTTGAAATTAAAGACCATGCTGACGTAGGTGCGCCTCTGGGTCTTGATTTTGATACTGGTGCCAAACTGTCAGGTGCGCGTTTTACTTTAATGCGCGGCCACATTGCAAAACTGCATCGTGCGCTGGCGCAGTTTATGCTCGATACCCAAACTGAGAAGCATGGCTACACCGAGTGTTACACCCCTTACATGGTGAATGCCGAGAGTTTAATCGGTACTGGCCAATTGCCTAAGTTTGAAGAAGACTTGTTCTCTTTAAATCACAATGACAGCAAGCTATACCTGATTCCAACTTCAGAAGTTACGCTGACGAATACCGTACGTGATGAGATCGTGCCGCTGGAAGCCTTGCCAATTAAATTGACAGCGCATACGCCATGCTTCCGCTCAGAGGCTGGCTCTTATGGTCGTGATACCAAAGGCATGATACGCCAGCACCAGTTTGATAAAGTGGAAATGGTGCAGATTGTGCATCCGGAAAAAAGCTACGAGGCATTGGAGCAGATGGTAGGGCATGCCGAAAATATTCTTCAAGCGCTTGAGTTGCCTTATCGTGTGGTTTCTTTATGCACGGGCGATATGGGTTTTGGCGCCACTAAAACTTACGATTTGGAAGTATGGCTGCCAGCGCAGAATACCTACCGTGAAATCTCATCCGTTTCCAATTGCGAGGCATTTCAGGCACGCCGTTTACAAGCGCGGTTCAGAAACGAAAATGGCAAGCCGGAGTTAGTGCATACACTGAATGGCTCTGGTCTGGCAGTTGGCCGTACGCTGGTAGCAGTGCTGGAGAACTACCAGCAGGCTGACGGTTCTGTGAAAGTGCCGCAAGTGCTAAGCGCTTATATGAATAATCTGGAGTACATAAAAGCCTGATTTGAGTAAGCTAAGATAAAAAATAGCGGTGAATCATCACCGCCCAAGTCAGAACATACATTCTGCATTTGCCTTAATTAATACACGAGGAAACTAGTATTAATTAAGGCTTTTTTGTTATTAGAAGTCGTATCGGATGCCGCCAAATACGGTACGTCCGCGACCTGCCACCATGCCGTCTACGCGGCTAGCCAGATATTCTTTATCGGCCAGATTGTGGCCGCTCAGGAATAAAGTAGCTTTGGATCCTTGCGGTTTGAATGAGACTGATGCATTCACTAATGTGTAAGATGGAATCTTGCCGGCGGTACCAGTCACAGGATCTGACAGTCTGCCAATTGCATCAGGTTCTTGCTCGCTTACGTAATCGGCACCAATGCGGGCATTAATGCCAACCGGGTGTGAATAGCCGAAATTAAGCGATGCGATGTGCTTAGGTGCATAGGGTAAACGGCTGCCGTTATTGATGTACTGACAAGTGTCGCCGGAACAGAATTTGGCTGCGTTGCTATTAAGCTCAGCATTATCGACAGCCTCTTCAATATCTTCATTGGATTGAAACGCATCTTTTTTGAATTTGGCAGTAAAGAGATTGGTATATGAACCTGTTACATAGAAGTTATGCGGGGTATCAAAAATTGTTCCAAAATCTACACGGCCAGCTAGTTCAAGGCCTTGCATCAGTGATTTTCCACCATTTTCGAAACGCCCCCCATTTTTAATGACAATCTCATCAAAGTCGGTATGGAATAATGTTGCTTGTGCATGAATACCTTTAAAATGCTTGGTCCTTACCCCGGCTTCCCAGTTGGTACTTTCTTCAGGCTTGGTGTTATCAATTAAAACGCCATTTTGTCCTTCAGAGAGATCACGGTCGGGCCTAGGTGGCGCAAAACCTTTATGTACGCCAGCGAAGAAGGTGGTATTTTCAATACCATTCCAAGCCAAGCCTAAACCAGGTAATAATTCCGAGTAGCGATTAGTATCTTTAATGCCTTGTGCCTCACCTTCTGCCCAAATGACATTGGTGCGTACTTTTACATCTTCAAAGCGTAAACCTGGCGTGATAGACCAGTTGCCTGCATGAAAGGTGTTTTGCAGATAATAAGACATCGCAGTGACTTCAGTTTTGATGTGTTCTCTGAAATAGCCATCAAATCCACCGTCTGGAATTCCATCGTCATCATTATCATAAGTTGCCTGATCAATGCCAGTGAAAGATTTTGCATAACTCAGACTATTTTTGAAAGCCGGTGTGTAACCGCGAAACCCTTTGCGGTCGATATCTTCCTTGTGATATCTGAAGCCAGCTACCAAGTCATTTTCGATTCCAAATAATTTGTGGTTCAGATCTAGCCTAGGCTCAATGCCCCAGTAGGTAAATTTCCTTGGGCGCCATTGACCGCCGCAATTTGCTGCATTTGCTGAAGTTACTGCTTCTTCTTCCTCACCTGTTGGACAATGAGCAAGTGTGCTGTAAGCATCGCCTTGTCCCCAATACGCTTCGTCATCCCAGTTGCCTGGGCTGGCAACTTGACGCATAGATGCGCGCTCGGTGTTTGCATAATAAGCCTGTGTGCTTAATTTCATGCGGTCATCCACCTGAAAGATATGCTGTAGTTGAGCAACCTTGCGATCCATTTCGAACTTATCATTTTTACCAGTTGGTGCCTGATATTTATCTTCCTGATATTCCTGTCTGCTTAAACCGGTTTCAGAGATGTTTGAATCTTCTTTGTAATAACCGATTTTACCAATCAGTGTCTGCCGGTCGGTCAGATTAATCTGGCCTTTGATTCTGAAATCCTGTTGTTCGAATTCATGATTGTTGCGGATACCATCACCTTTGTTCTGTAAGGCATCTATCATGAAGCCGCCACGCTCGTTGCCATAACCAAGATTCATGTGCCCGCCCACAAAGTCATCGCTACCAGCTTTGGCCGTGACGCTACCGGCAAAACCATTGCTTGGAATAGTCCTGGTGACAAAGTTGATCATGCCGCCTATAGTCTGCGGCCCGTACAATACCTGGCCGGAACCTTTAACCACTTCAATACGGTCAATCAGCTCAATAGGCGTGGTGTAATGCGCAGCTGGGTCGCCATATGGTGCAAGAAACAAAGGCATGCCATCTTCCATCAAAAATGTTCTGGATGTTCTGCGCGGATCTAATCCGCGAACGCCGATATTGATACCCAATCCAAAAGCATTTTCACCGACTACATTAATGCCCGGCACATTGTTAAGTGCTTCCTGCATGGAGAAAGGCCTGCGTTCTTCAATGGATTTTTCTGTAACGACATCGAATGAACCTGGTACTGATTCTAGTTTTTCAGGAAGAATGCCTTTTACAGTCACTGCCTCGAGTTTTATTTTTTCAGCATCTGCTGCGCTATCTTCTGAAAATGCATGTGCCGATGTACCTGCAAATGCCAGCATGACTGCCGTGGCAGTGAGTTTTCTCATAGGTTTATTCATATACTTTTTACTTCCCATAAAATTTCAAAAAGCTATTTATAGCCTCATAACAGATAGCTATAACTGTGCCAGTTAAATTAACTTATTGATTTGTATTAATTTTTTATAAAAATTACTGGTTTTTATGGTTCAGAATTTTTTGATAATTGGCTGTTAAAAACCGATTGGTGGTTAATAAAAAACATAAAAAAAGTAAGGTTTTAATTTGAATCGATATTTATTAAGTTTTGATTAAGGTTGGTTTTCTAGAATGAAGCTGCTTACTAATTACTAAGGAGACTTTAATGAAAAATACTTTTAAAACAGCTTTTGTTGTGTCCGGCATAGCATTAATACTGAACGTACCATCAGTATATGCAGATGATGATGCGCAGGAGATCGCTGCAATTACCAATGAGTTTGGATTGATTACCCTGGATCAGGCCAAGGCAAAAGCTTTAGCAGCCAAGCCGGGTGTTGTTACAGATGCCGATCTGGATGATCGTGATTTTGGCAAGGGTTGGGATTATGAATTTGAGATTGTTGATGCCGATGGCCGAGAGTGGGAAGTAGATATAGACGCAAAAACCGGTGCCGTAGGAAAAGTCAGGCGTGACTGGTTTTAGCGGATAATCAATCGATAAAAGATGCGATTGTTATTTATAGGCTTAAATTAGAAACTATGAAAACGGCGCTGATTAGCGCCGTTTTTGTGTGGGTATGTTTGGATTTAAAAATCGAACAGTTCGCTTAAGAAGCTTTCTTTCTTTTTCTTTTTGTAATACTGATCGTCACGGGGAGCTTCATAACTGCGTTGTTTATAACCATGATCATCATTGTGTGTTGGTTGAGCAGCTGGCTGGCTACTTTTATCTATTATTTTATCCAGCTCGCCACGATCTAACCAGATACCCCTGCAGCCAGGGCAATAGTCAATTTCTACACCTTGTCTTTCACTCATCATTAAATTTACATTGTCACATACCGGGCATTTCATTCAGCAGAGCCTTTCTCGTTTAAATACATTCATTGTCTTGACCTTTGAAACGTGGAACAGTTCTACGTTGCAGGTTAATGACGTCTAAAAATTGCATGAATGATCATTACGTTTTAATAATTCAGTTTGAATTAAGTTTAGTCCTTTATTGTGAATGCTACAGAAAGAATAATAACGGACTATTTAATAATGCAAACACTATGCATGCCAATATTCTTATTGATGCTGATTGCTAGCTGTAGTGTTTATGCGGATACTACGCTTTATGGAGGTCAGCCTCGTATCGCTATTGAGTTCGAGCATGAAGAAGCCCCTGATCATTCTGAGATCGCTAATTCGGTGACACTGATACCAGGTATCCGATGGAATAACGGATTGATTAATCAGGTCGAGCTGCTTGTTCAGGCAGAGCGTGAAAAAGAGAAAGAGGATGGCGTATTGCATAAAGAGTCCGGAAGGAAAGTTGCCATACGCTTCCGCAAGGACTTTCAGTTTACGGATAATCTCAGAGCAACGACCAGAGTTTTGTTAGGCCGTGCTTTAAATGAAAGCGATGATTATACCTATGCGTATTTTGAGCCTGCCTTTAAATATAAATTCCGCTATTTTGATTTTACTGTGGGGGTCCGTACAGTCAGGGCAATTGATGGCTCCGACGGCCATGATTCAAACAAAGTAAGATTGGGTCCCAGCTTTGAAATCAATAAACATAATGAAATAGAGTTTAGATGGGTGCGTAGCTGGGAGGCTAATAGCGGTAAGCATGAGAGTGACGCTTATATTATTGAATATATAAGCAAGTTTTGATGTGGGTAGCTGATCTTTCTCACCAAGCCAATTTTTATTGGTAATATGGTTATGATACAGATTACTCATTTAATTTCAGGAACTCACTATGATTAAAGCATCAAAAACTTTGCGTGAAATTGTTGGTCTTGGTTTAGCAGCTGCACCGTTAAAAGAGTCTGCGTTGGTCATGATTGACTGCCAGAATACCTACAGAAAAGGCCTGATGCAGTTAACGGGAGTAGAGGTTGCTATTCTGGAGGCCAGGAGGCTACTGGCTAAAGCCAGAGAGCTTAAAATTCCTGTAATTCATATCCAGCATGATGCTGGTGTTGGCTCGCCTTATGACGTCTCAGCAGAAATTGGCGCCATTTGTGATGAAGTGGCACCTATTGCCGGAGAACCTGTGATTACGAAAAACTACCCGAATTCGTTCGTTGCTACGGATCTTGATCAACAGCTGAAAGCACTGGGCATCAAGAACATTGTGCTGGCTGGATTTATGACACATATGTGTATTAACTCCACAGCACATGGTGCTTTTAATCTTGGTTATTTTGTCACGGTGGTTGCGAGTGCTACTGCAACGCGTCCGTTACAGGCAGCCAACGGTAAAGTGTTGTCAGCACAGGAAGTACAGGATGGAGCGATAGCCTCTACACGTGACTTGTATGCAGCAATCGTTGATAGCGTTGATGAATTAAACTAGCTGTTAAATTGGGGTTTTAAATAGGTTTCTGGTTTATCCAGTGTAGTTATAACGGGTTATTTAATACTGGATAAGCCTCCCAGCCATTGTAGTCAAAGTGCCACCATTCATTTTGGTACACAGTGAATCCTTCGGCTTCCATTGCATTCCGCAACAAGTCTCTGGCTTTTGTTTGTTCCGGCGAGCCGCCCTCGTAATCCGGGTGTGCACGTTCTGTAAATTCATCATAAGCGCTGGGCATGATGACTTCCTTGCCGGTTTTTAAATCATATAGCGTGATATCCAGCGCGCAGCCGCGATTATGCCGGGATCCTTTGAGCGGGTCTGACAAATAGGCCCGGCTCAGAGGATGCTTATCCCACATATCACGTGTAATCTGCCACGGCCGGTAAGCATCAAACACGAGTAGACCGTATCCATAAGAGCGTAATCTGTCATGCGCTCTGGTTAAAGCTTCGGCGGCAGGGCGCTGCAACATTGCGCGTGCACTGCTATATAAAGGCTTTGCCATAAAGTTATTAGCTGTGGCGTAGCGGATGTCAAATTGCAGACGTGTATCAAATTTAGACAAATCAACCAGATCAACTTTTGCTGTTGCGTTCGGTATGACTGGCGGTCTGGTTGGGGCGTTAGTAATTTCAGTAAAATCAGTTTTGTCAGTGCCTAGAAATGCAACAAATATCTAAGGCTGGTGTTGCTCCAAGATTTGAGCCTATATGCGGCACAGCGATAGCCTCCATGAGCGCTTCACCTTTCTTGAACTGAACCCGTTTGCCGTTAGCGTATTCCATTTCCAGTTCCCCGGCTAACAGGTAGGCTACCAGCGGTACTTTGTGCTTATGCCATCCGGTGGATTGCCCTGAAGGAATGGTAATGATAGCAGAGGTCACTTTCGCCTGCCCTGATTGCGGGTATGTGAGTGGCTCACCGGCAATGGTCTGCTCGGTTTCCAGCAGTATTTGCATATGCGGGTAATCATCAGCATAAGCTTCGCCATGCAACAAGCTTATGCTGATGATGAGGCTGAGTGTAACGGTTAGAGCGTGAGATAGGCTTAGTGGGTACATACCAAAACATCCCCGAATGAGTAGAGGTGCCTTAAATAGAAAAGTTAATTGCGCGCAATTCTGAGTTTATACATTTCAGAGTTATGTTCAGGCTGGTATTTCTCAAGAATGCGTTGATAGCTGCGCACGGATTCTACAAAAACCACTGGAGCGCCGCCGCTGGCGTAGCCATATTTGAGCGTTGTGTAATAGTCCGGGTTTTTAAGCAGTACCAGCGTCTTCTTGATGTCTGCCCAACTGTCCGGGTTAAGGCCCAGTCGTTTTGCCAGCACACGTGCATCTTCTAAATGCGCATAGCCTATGTTATAGGCAGCGAGTGCCATATAAGTTCTATCAGGTTCCGGAATACGTTCCGGTATCGTATCTTTGAGCTTCATAATGTACTTTGCTCCAGCCGGAATACTCTGTTTTGGGTCTAATCTATCCGTTACTCCCATCAAGTCTGCAGTACTTTCTGTCAGCATCATTAAGCCGCGTACATTGGTAGGTGAGGTGTTGAACGTATCCCAATGCGATTCCCTGTAACTGACTGCAGCAAGTAGGCGCCAATCCAGACCCGTCACATCCTGCGCCTGTTTGAACAGGAATATATTAGGCAACAGGTGTTGCTGCGTTTGAGGAATGTGGTGATATCCATCGTATTCAAACGCTCATTGTGCCCATAATAGCGATCCAGCAAGTTACGCAATGAGCCGTTTTTCTTGATTTTTCTGAAGAAGGTATTTACGTTCTTGACTAATACAGGGTCTGCATTTTTAGACATGGCCCAAGCGATTTTATCAGCAGGTCCAATAGGTAGCGCGACATCTAAATTCGGATGGTAGTTTTGCATCAGGGCAGCAATATAGTTATCTGCAACAGTGAAATCCAATACGCCGTCGGCAACCTCTTCTAGCAGTGATTCGGTATTAGTATGCTTTTCCGCGTGCCAGTGCAGTGAGGGTTGTTTTTTCTGTAGCTCTGCCAACCTTTCCGCATAACTGGTGCCCTCTGGCACTGCAATTTTTTTATCTTTGATATCAGTCAGTTTTTTTGGTTTTTTATTCACTTCATTATTGAAAATTAACTGTTGCTGCGTTTCCTGGTAAGGGGTTGAAAATAGCACGAGATGTTCACGCAGATGCGTGACGGTCAGATTTGCTGCAGCGATATGTGCTTTATTCTTCAGCAGGCTGGGGATCACATCGCTGATGCTGTTGACTAATGTAAATCGGATTTCATAGCCGGGATAATATTCTTTTACAAATAATTGCGCTAAATCGTATTCGATACCAGCTGGCTGACTATCGTTATTTAAATAGTAGGTAGTAGGACCATTGTGGGTGACAAAAACAATTTCTTTTTTAGCCGGACTAATTGAGGGCAGCTTGGTAATTGGATCAGCAGGTTTACAGGCAGATAGTAGTATCAGCATGAAAATCAAAAGCGGCTGAATAAAAAATAAACGCATAAAGTGTTTATCTGGAATTGAGAAAATCAATTCTGATACTCACTCACAATGCCGTTATCGGCAATCAGAATCGTATCGGCAAGTTTATAGAATATGCCATGTTCAACAACGCCTGGCGTGTTATTAATGAGCGCATTTAAAGTAGCGGCATCCAGACTTTTATCAAACTTCATATCCAGCACATAACTGCCATGTGATGTTACCCAGAAACCATCTTTAGCTGCATTCGGGCGCAGGTCACCTTGCGCACCGATATCTTCCAGATTTTTCTTGGCTAACTGCCAGGCAAATGGAATCACTTCAATCGGAATTACGAAGTTCTGGCCGATATAGCTCACCAGCTTACTGGAGTCAGCTACGGTAATAAATTCTGTGGCGGCTTTTGCCAGCAGCTTTTCTTTTACCAGATCGCTGCCACGGCCTTTAAGCAGTGTTTTATCCGCGGTAATTTCATCCGCACCATCTACATATAAATCAATCTGGCTTATATGTTCGAGTGCAACGATAGGTAATTTGAGAGACTGTGCCTTTTGTGCGCTGATGGTAGAGCTTGCCACCGTCGTGACTTTTAGGCCTTCTTCACGAGATAAACGTGCAAGTTCATCAATGAAGTAATTGGCAGTTGAGCCGGTGCCCAGACCAACCAGCATGCCATTTTTTACGTATTTTGCTGCTTGCAGTGCTACCAGTTGTTTGTCGTTCATTTCTCTGCCCCTGGTGATTTTTGTTTTTGATATACTGCCACGAAGGTGTTATTGCGCTATCTTAACGCGATTTTACATATATTAGGCATAAAAAAAGGGAGCTAGTTGCTCCCTTTTTTGAATTTTTTACCTATTTTAATAAGGTAAAACTTAATTCAAACTTATTTCATGACGCGGTTTTTGTATTCGCCGGTGCGTGTATCGATCTCGATTCTGTCGCCTTGGCTAACAAATAAGGGCACAGCTACTTCAAAACCGGTAGCGATTTTAGCTGGTTTCAAAACTTTACCTGATGTGTCGCCTTTAACCGCTGGCTCTGTGTAAGTGATTTCACGCACTACAGAGTTTGCAATTTCAACTGAGATTGCTTTGTCGTTGTAAAAACGCAAGTCAGCAGCCAAGCCGTCTTCCAGGAATGGTAAAACGTCAGTCATATACTCACCGTCAACGTCGTATTGGTTGTAGTCGGCATCCATGAATACATAAGCAGGATCAGCGAAGTATGAGTAAGTCACTTCTTTTTTATCCAGAATAACAACTTCAAACTTATCGCCAGCGTTGTATACGTTTTCGCTAGGAGTGTCAGTAAGCAGGTTTTTGAATTTCATTTTAACTACGGCAGAGTTACGGCCAGATTTGTTGTACTCTGTTTTAACAACAACGAGTGGATCGTTGCCTACCATAATCACGTTACCAACGCGGAGTTCTTGTGCTGTTTTCATAGGTTGCCTTACAAATTAAAGGGGACATGCGTAAAACCGGGCATTATATCTTATTGTGATGTAATTTTTCAATATAAATCACCAAGTTAGTTGCAAGGTCCGGCTGTGAGGCCAATGCGCTGGTTTGCTGTACCGTAAATGTTTTAAGTGTGTTGATATTGCTTAAGTAATCTTGCCATGTTGACGCAGTGATTTGTTGTGATGCCCAGGCGTTGTGCATGGCAATTGTGGCTTGTTGCGCCGCGCCTTCACAGCCTGAATAAAACACATCGAGAAAGGCTTTCAGTTTGAGCAGGTGTGTATCTTCAGTCTGCAGGTAGGGTTGCCAGATAAAAGGCTTGCCAGCCCAGATCGCGCGTATCCAGCTGTCTTCACCGCGTACAAAATTGACATCGCAGTTTGCCAGCAGTTTGTCGTAATCAGCCTGGCTCAAGAATGGCAGCACATGCAGGTTTAGATTGTTATGGCGCAGATGGTCGCCAGCGGTGATGAATTCTTTACCGAAAAACGCAGCAACTTTGGGTAAGATGCTGGTGGTGGGGACATAACAGCTGATTTTTGTAGATGAATCTGCCATCGCGGATAGCAGGTCGCTGATAGGTGCATGCGGGTAGCTGAATAGCGAGATGTTGAGCGTAGCGCTGTCGTCATTCAGTGGCAAATTCAGCTGCCGAAAAAAGTCAGATTGCAGCTGTTTGCTAGACGCAATTTTTTGATTGTTTTTGACAATGTCATGTTCACGCAGCAGGCCGCCGGTTGCTCGAGTAAAGCCGGGAAAAAAGAAGTGACGCGTCAGATCGCCGCGCTTTGAATTTCTTGCATGAAAACCTTCTACCCATGGTTCAGCTGACAAGTATTCCAGATTAATCCAGATATTGTCTGGCTGCAGCAGCGTCAGATAGCTTTCTGGGAGGTCGCAGCCAAAGGCTTCGATCACTACTTCTGCGGCCTGATCAAACGAAGTGTCTGCATCCCAGACTGCTATTGTGATGTTATCAACCCGCTGTACTCTTTGCGCAGTATCTAATGCTGCTATCAGTTGCCTGGCGATATTCAGGTCATCAATCCACAGTCGGACATTAATAGCATGTTCATGTTCAAGCTGCTTGGCCAAACGCCAGCACACGCCGATGTCGCCGAAATTGTCGACGATTTTGCAGAAAATATCCCAGCGTCTCATGGTTTGAGGTCTGGATCCTTATAGCTGATATCAATCACTTCAAAAGATTCATCACCCTTTGGGCTCGTTAAGCGCACGGTGTCGCCTATGGTTCTGCCGAGCATGGCTTTGCCTAGCGGTGATATCCAGCTGATATAGCCTTTCGACGGCGCCAGTTCATCCTTGCCGACTATGCGGTACACATGTTCAGTTTCGTCATCCAGATTGTACAAAGTGACCCAGGCACCGAAAAAGACTTTTTCTAAATGCTGTTGCTGGCTTGAATCCACGATCTCAGCCAGATCCATGCGTCGCATCAGGTGACGGCAGCGGCTATCAATCTGGCGCAACCGTCTTTTGCCGTAGATGTAATCGCCGTTTTCACTGCGGTCACCGTTGCTGGCTGCCCAGGATACGGTACGCACTACTTCAGGCCGCTCAATTTTATAGAGCTGGTGAAATTCTTCCTTGAGTGCAGCAAAGCCCTCTGGCGTGATGTAGTTTTTTTCGTCCGTTACGGCCATTATTGTTCTTTGTCCATCATTGTTCTTTATCTAGCGGCTGTACATCGGTAACAAAGTAAGCTGTGTCACCGAAGCAGGTCGTAGGCAGGCCTTTATGTTCTTCGTAAATCAGGCGCACACGCTGGCCTACAGTTTCGTTGATTTTTTTAGCTACCACTTTATTTCTGACGGTAAAAAAGAACTTTTCTGCCTGTGTGCCGGGCATAGAAACCAGTATTAGTTCACCTTCGTAAGTTTTGCATACCCAGCCTTTTTCTGAGAGCTTTTGTACATAACCGGCACGCTCTCCTGATGAGTATGTCCAGGATAGTGCCGCCCAGATATACAGAGCAAATAGCCCGATTGGAATGAGTAAAACCAAGATGAAATATTTAATGAATTTTTTAAATTGAGCGAGCATGTGATGCCTCTAACCTTGTTTGTCTGAATACATGTATTTTATTTGCCTAATGTCTATTATCCAATAGAATTGTGCAATGTCAGATAATTCAATCATTTTAAGTCCATCCGCGCGTTTAGCGCGCAGTATCCAGAACGATATTACACAGCAGCAAACGCAGGCAGGGAAAACACAATGGCATAGCCCAAATGTACAGACGCTGTCGCAATGGCTGGAAAGTATCATTGAACAAGGCTTGCTGACTGGCGCGATAGATGAAGCATCACCGCCTTATGCACTAAGTGCTTTTAATGAGCAATTACTGTGGGAAGAGGTGATTGCGCAATCACTTAAAAAGAATGCCTTCGGTGACTTGTTTGATATTTCCGGTTTGGCTAGCGCGGCAATGGAGGCAAACCGTTATGTCGTCGCATGGAACCTGCATGTGCCGCGTGAGCATCAGGCTGAAGAGACGCGTCAGTTTCTGAACTGGCAGCGGGCTTTTCAGCAGCGCTGCCGTGAGCTTGGCGCATTGGAAAGTGTGCGTTATGTGGACTGGCAGTTAGCGCATTTGGCGCAAGGTGCAGGTGAGTTACCAGCACGTATCGAATTCGGCGGTTTTGACCAGACTGCGCCGCAGGAACAGCGATTGCGTGACATTTTAGCTAGCCGTGGCGTAGAGGTGGCGGAATATGCAACAACTGCGAATACACCGGCACATACGCAGCACGTCCAGCTGGAAAATCAGGAGGCAGAGTGCCGTGCTGCCGTCGCTTGGGCGCAAGCGCAATTGACAGAAAATCCTGCTGCCAGACTGGCGATTGTGACGCCGCGGCTCAGTGATGTAAGAAATCAGCTCGCAGATCTGCTGGATGACGTGTTTTATCCATTGAGCATACGTCCCGGCTTGGCTGATATGCCGCGTCATTATAACTTTTCATTAGGTACACCCTTGGCTCAGCAGCCGCTGATTCAGACAGGTTTGAATCTGCTGCGACTGATGACCGTACATCAGTTGCAGCAGTCTGATGTAAGCATGCTGCTGTTATCGCCATTCTGGTCTGCAAGTCATCGGGAGGCCGATGCACGCGCACTGCTCGATGCGGGCATGCGTGAAAAACTGCCGATGCAGTTTACGCTTTCACATCTGCTCGAGTTCATAAAGGCGCAGCAGGCAGAAGGCTTGCTTCTTGATTCTCTATTGGCCAATATTCAGGCGGCAGCAGCGCTTTCAAATACCAGAAAATTACCCGCTGTGCAGTGGGCACAGACGCTGGATGCAATCCTGAACGCACTCGGCTGGCCCGGCGAGCGCACTATTAATAGTTTTGAATACCAGGCGCTGAATGCATGGCAGAAAGCTTTGCAGCAGCTGGCCAGAATGGATGTGCTGGATAAAAAACTCGCTGCCAGTGAGGCGGTGTACTACCTGCAGCAGATATGTACCGCGCAGGTATTTCAGGCAGAAACCGAGCTTGAACCTGCGATACAGATACTGGGAATTATGGAAGGCTTGAGCGCTCCCGTAGATGCCATGTGGTGCATGCACATGAATGACCATATCTGGCCGCCGCCAGCACGTCCCAATCCCTTACTGCCCGCATTTATACAGCGTGCAGCAGCGCTGCCGAATGCAGATAATCATGTGCAGGCGATATTTGCGGCAACGATACAGCAACGACTGTTGCACTCCGCTAGCCATATAGTTTTTTCAAGTAGCAGTATGGATGGCGAGAGTCAATTGCGACCTTCGCCGTTAATGCAGGATACTGCTGTTTTAAGTAGCGAAGTCACTCTGGCAGCCTCACTGGCAGAACAGTTAAGTTGTCACGCCCATGATGCGCTGGAGCATATTGATGACCATATTGCACCCACGGTTCAAGAGGGTGAGCATGTTTCGGGTGGTACCGGTTTGTTGAAAGCGCAGGCGGTTTGCCCGGCCTGGGCGTTTTATCAGTATCGGCTTGGTGCAAAAGCACTTAAAACACCAACTGCCGGGCTGGATAACATGGATCGCGGTTCACTGGTGCATGGCGTGCTGGAGCAGTTCTGGCGTAAGCGCCACTTTGCCGATCTGCGCGATATGAGTGCTGGTGATTTTATGGACGCCCTGAGCCGGGCAGTGCATAACACTATTCAGGCTTTTTCTGCCGAGAGTAGCGTTGCTTCTGCGGCAGTGCTGGAGCTGGAATCCGAGCGTTTATTACGGCTGGTTGGTGATTGGCTGGCATACGAAAAAGCACGCGGAATATCGTTCCGTATCGTAGATTGTGAAGTCGGTAAAAAGGTACAGATCTGCGGTATTGAAGTGACCTTGAAAATCGATCGGGTGCATCAGCTTGAAACTGGCGGGCTGGAATTTATAGATTATAAAACCGGGCAGATGCCAAAAATAAAGAGCTGGGGTGAAGACCGCATTACCGAGCCGCAACTGCCTATTTATGCCACGTTTTATGCTGACCCTGCCGAGCAGGTGGCTGGCATACATTTTGGTATGGTGAAAACTGCTGAACACGCGTTTACGGGTGTATCGGTGGATAGTTTTGAAGCAGAGCTGAATAAGCGCAAACCGCCATTTACGCAGAATTTCACCGACTGGCAGCATCTGCTGAATCATTGGAAAACTGCGATTGAAGCGATTGCAACAGAAGTGCGTCAAGGCGAGGCTGCAGTACGTTTTAGCGATGAAAATGAGCTGATGTATTGTGAGGTCACGCCGCTGCTGCGCCTGCCGGAGCGCAAATTGCAGTTTGAAAGATTTCAGGAGGCTGCAGAGTGAGCCTAATGAATATGGAACATGACTATAATCTGCAAGCAGATGAACAGAATCGCCTGCGTGCGCTAAATCTAACCTCGTTTATTGTTGAAGCGCCTGCGGGTGCAGGTAAAACAGAACTGCTGACACAGCGCTATTTGAAGCTGCTGCAAACGGTAAATGAACCTGAAGAAATTATCGCAATTACCTTTACCAATAAAGCGGCAGCCGAGATGCGACTGCGTATTCTGGATAGCCTCATGAAGGCGGCAAAGCAGGATAAACCTGCGCAGCCGCACAAGCAGATTACCTATGATTTAAGCTTGAAGGCACTTGAGTGTTCAGCCTTGCAGAGCTGGCAGCTGATAGAAAACCCGTCACGGCTTCGCATCTTTACGATTGATAGCCTATGTGCGCATTTGGCAAGGCAAATGCCACTCATGAGCCGCTTTGGCTCGCAGCCACGCGTGGCTTTAGATGCAACTGCCTTGTATGCACAAGCCGCCGAACAGACGCTGGCATTGCTGGAAAATAATGAACATAGCGAGGTGCTAAAAGCGGCATTACGTTATGTGGATAACAATGCCGGCCAGCTTAAAAACCTGCTCATGAAAATGCTGGAAAAGCGTGACCAATGGCTGCATCACGCCCAGTTTGAGGTTGATGCAGCCGCATTGCAGCAGACTTTAAGCTATATGGTCGAGCAGGAAATGCAGACTGTTGCCACAGTGTTCAATACGCGCTTTCAGGCTGAACTGATGCCACTCGCCAGGTTTGCTGCCAGTCAGTTACCCGCCGAGCACCCGATAAGTGTGTTGGCAGATTGGGATGCGCCATTGCCAATAGCTGCTGATCAATTGCAAGCTTGGCTGGCCGTGTGTGAATTGGTGCTGACTAAAGACAATAGCATTCGGGCCAAGATTGATAAAAATATTGGATTCCCTGCAGATAAAAAGGATGAAAAAGCAAGCTTCAGTGCCTTGCTGGAATCTATGGCCAGCGACGCTGGTATGCAAGAGGCACTGGCTCGCATTAGAAGTTTGCCGGTAATTTCTGCAGATCAAGAGGGCTGGCAGATCATTGCAACACTGTCTCAGTTACTCAATCTCGCTGTCGCGCAATTGTGGCTGGTATTTCAGCGTGCGGGTGAAGTTGACTTTGTGGAAATCGCTCACCGTGCAACACGCGCTTTGGGCGATGAGTTCGGCGAACCGACTGATCTGGCACTTAAGCTGGATTACCAGATTAAACACCTGCTGGTCGATGAGTTTCAGGATACCAGCCCGAGTCAGATCAAACTGCTGGAACAGCTCACGCTTGGCTGGCAGATGGATGATGGGCGCACCTTATTTGCGGTGGGCGACCCCATGCAGTCAATTTACCGTTTCCGAAAAGCGAATGTCAGTTTGTTTATTGATGCAGCAGAGCATGGGATAGGTGACATTTATCTGGAGCGTTTGCAGTTGTATCGTAACAACCGCTCATCGCCGGCGATTGTGGAATGGATTAACCGGACTTTTGCACCAATCTTTCCTGAGCATGATGAAGTGATTCAGGGTGCTATCCATTACCGTCCATTTATCGCTACCAAGGAAAATCTGCCACAGGCAGGCGTAGAAGTGCACCCTGTTATCAGACAGGCTGATGAAAGTGCAGAGCTGGCACAGCAGCGTGAAGCCGAAGCCATCATACGCGTGATTCATGCCGAGCGGCTTGCCAACCCGAATGTGAAAATTGCGGTGCTGGTACGCTCTAAAAAGCATCTGGCACCGCTGGTAAGTAAGCTGCGACGTGAACATCAAGATATTGTATTTCAGGCAGTTGAAATTGAGGCGTTGGCAGGCAGGCAGGTCGTGCAGGATCTGCTCGCGCTTACGCATGCGCTGCATCATCGTGCAGATCGTGTGCATTGGCTGGCAATATTGCGCGCTCCCTGGTGTGGTTTGAATTTGCATGATATGCATGCGCTGGCAGGGCATGACCATTGCAGTACGATCTGGGCACTGATGAATATGCCAGAAGTAGTTGGTCGACTTTCGGCGGATGGACAAGCGCGCTTGCTACATGTGCGCGAGATACTGGGTGAAGCTTTTGCTAACCAAGGCCGTATGAATGCAAGCCGCTGGATACGTGGTGTATGGCTTATGCTCAATGGCAGCTCCTGCCTGTGGGAGCAGGGTGATGTGGTTGATGTGCAGGCATTTTTTAGCTGTCTGGATGCACTGGATCGCAGTAATCAGTTCTCGCCCGATCGTATGGCGTTTGAGATCACCAAGCTATTTGCCGCGCCGGATAGTCACGGCGAAAACCTGCAGATGATGACAATACATAAATCCAAAGGTCTGGAATTCGATACGGTAATTCTGCCGGGGTTAGGCGCTAGTACCGGCGGCAATAATGGCGATAAGCCGCTGGTGCTGTGGGAGGAAGTGAGTGTCAACCATCAGCAGGAGTTACTAGCTGCCCCGTATATTCCCAAGGGCGCACGTGATAAGGATAAAGTCAGTCCGTATGATTATCTGGAAGCGCGCGAAAAAGAGCGCGATGCGAATGAGTCAGCCCGTGTACTGTATGTTGCGGCAACACGGGTAGAACGTAAACTGCATCTGGTAGGCGTTGCCAGCCAGAACGCGAAAGGCGAAATCAGTCCGACCAGGAATACATATCTTGATTTACTCTGGGACACGATAGGGCAAGCGTTTGAAGCCACCGCATATAGTGAATTAATTACCGAGCAACACGCAGATATCGCAGATTTTGTGCCTCGTCTGGTGCGCGTTAAACAACCGCATATACCGGCAATTCTGCAAACTGTCGAACCAGTCGTCAGCACTGATAAGCCAAATAACAAACCAGCCACTGTTACTGCAAATATAGATGCGGATATTGGTACGCTGGCGCACCGTTATATGGAAATGATTGCGCAGCAAGGTTTGGAAAAGTGGGCTTTAGCTCGAATCAGCGCGTTGTTGCCGGCAATGCGTCACTGGCTGCGGCAGCAGGGGCATGCAGAGAATCTGGCACATGAAGCCGCTGCAAAAGTTGAACAATTGCTGACAACTACATTAAACAGTGCAGAAGGGCAGTGGGTGTTGCAGGCGCGTGAAGGCGCTGCGGTTGAGCTGGCACTGATGAAGCTAACGGGTGAGGGTGCTAAAAAACATATTGTAGACCGTACATTTATTGACAATGGTACGCGCTGGATTATCGACTATAAAACGACAGAGTTGAGTGCAGCTATTTCAATTGATGATTTAAGATTAGTTGCGGAAAGCCACCGCAAGCAGATGGAAAGCTATGCTGTATTATTTGAAAATGAAGGCTTGCCTGTGAAGTGTGCGGTATTTTTTATGTACATTGGCAAGCTTGTGTTACTGCCTTGATAATTAAAGCATTGATTTAGCGTTTTAGTTTCGCCATGTATGAACTTTAAGCGCTCACTCAAAATCATACACAACATGAGTTCATTAGAATGGATAATATAAAAATGCGTGCAATCACTATTTTTGGTTTTGTGCTGTTATTTGCCGGTTGTGCAACAAACCCGCTGGCAGAACAGCAGCGAGCAACTAAACAGATGGAATATAAAATCCAGGTGTATGGGCCGGCATGTGAAAAACTTGGTTTTGCAAAAGATACGGATCCATGGCGTGAGTGCATTCAGCGCGAGTACGAGCAGACAATTACACGGCAGCAGCGTAACTGGGATTATCCATACTGGAGCCCGTACTACCATCGTCCATTCTATTGGCGCTAAAATTAGTGAGCGCTTGGGTGACAGCACAGGCAATGGACGAATCCACTGCCTGATGTTGCATTTTTAATGCAGCCCAAGCGTCTTGAGTTTTCTGTATAGCGTATTGCGGCTAATATTTAATTGGCGCGCTACTGCAGAAACATTGCCTGAATGCTGTTTCATGGCTTTAACAATTGCGTTTGTGGTCACATCATCCAGATTCTGGTTATTTAACGGCAGTGCTTCAGGCCTCGTTTCAGTTTGGCCTGCAGATTCAATCTCATCAATAAAGTCCTGAGTCAGATGCAGCTCGCTGATTGGTGTTCCATCTGCCAGCGCCAGCGCCGTCCTTAAAACATTATGCAGTTGACGGATATTACCTGGCCATGGGTGCTGAATAAATATATCCATCACTTCAGGCCTGATTTTTACATCATCCGCATGTTCAATCTGCAAGATGATATTAATCAGCGCGTTCAAGTCCGAACGCTGTCGTAGCGGAGGCAGCGACACGCTGAGGCCATTCAGCCGGTAGTAAAGATCGCTGCGGAACTCACCGCTTTCAACTTTTTCCTTAAGTTTTAGGTTGGTAGCACTGACGAGTGCAAAGCTAACGGGAATCGATTTTGTGCTGCCTAAAGGCGTTACTGTACGCTCCTGCAATACGCGCAGCAATCGTGCCTGTAGCGATAGCGGCATATCACCGATTTCATCCAGAAATAGCGTGCCGCCGTTGGCTTGCTCGATTTTCCCCGGGCTGCCTTTGCGTTTTGCGCCGGTAAACGCGCCTTCTTCGTAGCCGAAAAGCTCGGCTTCAATCAGGCCTTCCGGCAATGCTGCGCAATTAACCGCAATCCACGGACCTTTATGTTGGGCACTGGCTTCATGAATCGCACGTGCAAACAGCTCTTTGCCTACACCGGTTTCCCCCTGAATCAAAATAGGGATATCACGCGACAGCACTTGCTTGACTTGTGCAATTGCGCGCTCAATTTTTGCATCGCCGCTATTCAGTAAATCCAGATTGGCAGCGCTGGTTCTTTTGCTAACCGGTGTTGGTTTAGAAAGCTGCGGTTTCTTATGCAGCAATTCCACCTGTACATAAATCCGTGCGCCGTTGTTCAGCCGTAAAGGAATCACCAGCTTGTCTGTACTACCTATCTGTCTTAACAGGTTTTCAATCGACATATCGAACAGCTGGTTAAAGTTCAGCTGTGCAGTATTCACATGTGAATGCTGCGTATTGAGGCCAAGTTGAAACTGGCCGCTGCGGTTGGTAGCGACGAGTTCGCCGTGATCAGTGAACATGGCGACACCTTCCCACAATGTGCCGATGAACTCAGGTCGGGCATGAAAGTGCAGCACCACATCACTTTGATAACTAGCGAGGAACAGCCGGTTTTCAATCATCTGTGCAGACATTTTCACTAATGCCAGTGTGTGCTGCTGTGATACGTTGTAGTCGTTGGAAACATCCAGTGTCGCGATCAATTGATTTTCCGCACCAAAGATCGGTACCGCAGAGCAATTGAGCGAATGGTGATAAGACATGAAGTGTTCGGCACCCTGAACTGTCAATGCAGACTGTTCAAAGATGGCAGTACCAATAGCGTTAGTCCCGCGCTGGCTTTCGTTCCATGATGTGCCAGCGGATAAGGCAAGGCGCTGTTCCTCGCCAAACAGTTGCTGACTGCCCATGCTGTGCAGAATCAGGCCTTCATCATCGGTCAAAATGACGACATTACGCGTATGTGCAATCTGTTCGCTCAGTGTTTCCATTTCAGGCCGCGCCAGTGCCAATAGCTGGTGATTCTGTTCACGTTTACGCGCCAGCTCCTGCGCAGTGACAACTTCGATATTCGATGGCGACTGCGTATCTATGCCACTGGCAAGGCAGCGCCGCCATGAGCGCTCAATCGCCTCTGTGATCGCACCTTCCCGCACATGTCCATTGGCCAGAAACTCGTTTCTGGCTTGGAGTATGCTAGGTGTGCTGCCTGATGAAGAAGAACTCATTACTTGACCTTATAGCTTAGGTTAATTGTGCATGCGTTAAGTGAACAACTGTCACGTAACAACTGTTCAATTCTGACACAGTGCCAGAATTGAATCCGATTGATATTAAAACGATATCAGTAATCGGGAAAAACTTCTTTGAAAAAATAGTTGATTGATTTTAAAAGATTTTATCAGTCTATTCGAATCTTGGTAACAAAAAAATACAGTGAAAATATAGTGCTGGCACATCGCTTGCAATACAAGCATTGCTACCAATGTCATTCCAACGGATGAGGTTGAGATTAGTCATACAACAATTTAACAGATTTTATATTTTGGGGATGTAAATGAGTCATCAATTTAAACGTAAATTTAGCCTCGCATTAGGCGCGGGTTTGCTTACCGCATTAACTACAACTGCTTTTGCCGCAGATGAGTTATCAAAACTGATGCAGGATGATAACCAATGGGCTGCGCCACGCAAGGATTATAGCAATACCGGTTACAGTAAACTTGCTCAGGTCAACAAAGGCAACGTCAAGAATCTGAAACTTGCCTGGTCTTTTGCTACGGGTGTAAATCGCGGCCACGAAGGTGCTCCACTGGTAGTAAATGGGGTGATGTATGTGCATACCGCTTTCCCGAATAATATCTATGCACTGGATTTGAATGATAACCAGAAAATTTTATGGTCATATTTTCCTAAGCAAGACCCGGCTATTCAGGCTTTGCTATGTTGTGATAACGTAAATCGTGGTTTGGGTTACGGCGACGGCAAGATTTTCCTGCAGCAGAACGATGGCAAGCTGGTGGCACTGGATGCAAAAACCGGTAAAACAATCTGGGATGTTCAGGTAACTGACACCAAAGTAGGCGAGTCAAACACCAATGCGCCACATGTGATTAAAGACAAAGTGATTACCGGCTGTTCAGGCGGCGAGTATGGCGTACGCTGCCACATTACTGCTTACAATATCAAAGACGGTGCTTTGGTATGGCGTGCTTACAGCACCGGTTCAGACAAAGATGTGTTGATCGGCGATGACTTTAACAAGGATAACCCGCACTTCAGTGCACTGTCATTGTACGAAGATGTAAATGGCGGTAACAAGGTTGGCGGTTCATTCAATGCTTTAACTAAAGATAAACTGAAGTTCCCGGAGAAAGATCTGGGCATCAGAACCTGGCTAAAACCACAGGCTAGAAAAGATGGCTACCAGAATGGCGGCGGCGCGACTTGGGGCTGGTATTCATACGATACAAAACTGAACCTGATGTATTACGGTACAGGCAACCCTGGCGTCTGGAATCCTGATGTACGTCCTGGCGATAACAAATGGTCAATGACTATTTTTGCACGTGATGTTGATAGTGGCATGGCTAAATGGGGCTATCAGATGACGCCGCATGACGAGTGGGATTATGACGGCATGAATGAAACCATTCTGTGGGACGCTAAAGGTAAAAGCCTGGCAACCCACTTTGACCGTAACGGTTTTGCCTATACTTTTGACCGCACTAATGGTTCATTATTAGTAGCAGAAAAAATGCAGCCGTTCGTTAACTGGGCAAAGAGCATTGACCTGAAAACCGGTACGCCAATTAAAGATGCGGCTTATTCAACGCATCAGGATTACAACGCAAAAGGTATCTGTCCTTCGGCACTGGGTGTGAAAGATGAGCAGCCTGCTGCATTCTCACCGAAGACAAAACTTTTCTATGTGCCGATGAACCACGTTTGTATGACTTACGAGCCTGTTGAGTCTAAATACGTCGCAGGTCAGCCATGGGTAGGTGCGACACTCACGATGTTTGCAGGTCCTGACGGCGTGATGGGTGGCTTTATGGCTTGGGATGGTTTAAAAGGCAAACAAGCCTGGTACAACAAAGAGAGATTCTCTGCCTGGGGTGGTGCATTGGTAACTGGTTCTAATCTGGTGTTCTACGGTACATTGGATCGCTGGATGAAAGCAGTGGATGCCAATACAGGTAAAGAACTGTGGAAATTCCAGGTAGGTTCAGGCGTTGTTGGTAATGCCATTACTTATGGTCATAAAGGTAAGCAGTATGTTGGCGTGCTTTCCGGTATTGGCGGCTGGGCGGGTGTTGCAATGAACCTTGGTTTAACTAACGATACCGATGGTTTAGGCGCAGCTGGCGGCTATAAAGAGCTGGTTAAATACAATGCAGCACCTGGCGGCGGCGCAATGAATGTGTTTAGTCTTTAATCTGTACATTAATTTAAAAGGGAAATAATGCATGAATACACTTTTTAAAAAGGCATGTTTATTCAGTGCTTTGATGTTTGGGTTTAGTCTGGCCAATGCAGCTGATCCTGCTGAAGCACTTGCACAAAAGAGCGGATGCCTGATGTGTCATGGCATACAAAATGCAGTGTTGGGTCCATCTTATAAAGATGTAGCGCAGAAGTATAAAGATGATAAAACTGCAGAAGCAAAGCTCGTAGAAAAAGTAAAAGTAGGTGGTAGCGGTGTATGGGGCAAGATGCCTATGCCTGCTAACAGCCCTAAAGTAAAAGATGATGATATTAAAACCATAGTAAAGTGGATTCTTACTAGAAGTTATTAAGATCTGATGTTGTTTTAAACTAAAAAACCAGCCTCACGGCTGGTTTTTTAGTTTCTTAGTAATCAACATTTTTATGTGCAATCGATGAGGGTAAACACTTATTGCCTAATCCAGGCACAAAGAGTAGGATTTATTCAGACATGGCTAATGTTTTGTGCTCTAACATGCGCAAAAAATATCAGAGCTTTTGCTGTTCATTTCAATGATTAAAGTAATGCTTGGGGATCAATTGACCATGAAAACTATAACCAGTGCTTTTTTAATCGCAATACTCTTTGCTGAGCCTTCACTCGCCAGCCAGTCAGCCGACAAGATTGGCCATATCCAGAATTTACAGGGTACAGCTTCCATTTTGCGCGAGGGTATAACACTAGCAGGCGCTGCCGGTAGTGTACTTTATCGCGGTGACCTGGTTCGCACCGGTAAACCAGGCGCTGTTGGCATTGTATTGACAGATGATACGAGCATTTCGCTCGGCTCCGGCAGTGAGTTATCCTTAAATGACTACACTTTTGAACCCAAGGAAAGCAAGTTTGCCTTAGGGATTCGTATGATCAAGGGCACATTCTCTTTCATCTCCGGACAGATTATTAAACTGGCGCCAGGCAGTGCGCAAATACACACCCCAGATGCAACGATTGCTGTGCGTGGCACTAAATTACTGATCGAGATTAAGGAGTAATGATGAGCGGCCGGTTAGCAGTGTTTAGAGGTTTTGCATTTAAAAATTATGCAGCCATGTTTGCGGTGGCGAGCTTCATGCTGATTGCTTTTGCAGGCTGCAATCGTCAGTCTATTGTTCTGGTGCCTGATCAGAGCGGACATGTCGGCAAAGCTGAAGTAACTACGGCAGCAGGTAAGCAAACGCTTGAAACTGCCAACGATATGACGCGTACACGTGGCAGTGATAACCCGCCAGCTACTATTACTAAAGCAGATGCTGCCTTCATTGACGCTACCTTTAAAGAGGCGCTTGCAGTGGAACCACCTCCAGCGCAAAGCTTTACCCTGATGTTTACAACCGGCGACGCTGAATTGGCGGCTGATTCCCTGCAGCAAATTTCAAATATTGTTGCAGCGATAAAAGAGCGCTCAGCCATCAGCGTGAATATCAGCGGGCATACCGATGCTACAGGCTCAGATCAGCTCAATGATGCACTCTCGCTTGAACGTGCAAGGCGGGTCGAGTTATTGCTGGTGCAGCAGGGGGTTGAGCCGGGTCTGATTACGGTAAGTTCGCATGGTAAGGGCAATCCACTGATCCCAACCCCAGATGGGGTTCCTGAGCCGCGTAACAGGCGCGTTGTGGTTATTATTCACTAACTGTTACTTGGTAAGGCAACCAGTGTCTTGCGATGACTAAAATAAACACTAACAATTGGCATCTGCAGTTTCTTAGCAAACTCTGGTATGAGCGTTTGATTTTAATTACCTGCGGTATAGGCTTAACAATGCTCGTAGCAGTGCTTACGGTTTTTCAGCCTAAGTTTCTGCAAGAGTCCGATTTGTTAATCTACGATCTGATGGTAGCGGGTCGCGCAGCACCGCCAAAATCTGCAGTACCAGTCATCGTGGGCGTTGATGAAACCAGCCTTGCTGCTTTTGGTCAATGGCCATGGCCCCGTTACAGGCTTGCAGCATTGGTCGAGCGTCTGCAACAGTTAGGTGCGCAGGTTATTGCCATTGATATTCTGATGCCGGAACCAGATCGCAGTTCGCCGGAAGTTGTTCAGGCTGAACGACAGCGTGATCTTGGGGATGGTAAAGCGCAACAGCCGCTGGCGATGACAGATAGTAATTCGCAGCTTCTGGCCGACGTTTTGAGGCAAGGTGCATCCGTGCTGGGCTATTACCTTAATTTTTCTCAGACTACGCAGCCTGCGCTGCAACAGGGTTTACCCATAGCCCCAGACGGCATGGCCGTAATAAGTCCGGAGCACAGCACTGATTTGTGGCCTAAGTCGCTAGGGTTGATCCGCAGTTTGCCTGTGCTCACAGATGCAGCAAGTGCTGAAGGTTTTACCAATGCACTGGTTGATATAGATGGAACCTTGCGCCGAGTGCCATTACTGCTTGCACCGCAGGAACAAATACGGCCATCACTCGCAATGTCTACGTTGCTGCTTTATTCGTCACAGCGTCAATTGCAGCTGACAACTGGCGGGGGTGAAGTGTTTATTAACTGGGGTCAGCACTCAATTCCTTTAGATAGACGCGGCAACATGATGTTGGACTATCGTAATGCACAGCCTGTTTATTATTCAGCGCGGGCTGTCATGAATAATGAGCTGGCGGCAGGTAGCTTGCAAGGCAAGATTGTGCTGGTCGGAGCATGGGCTAAGGGACTACAGGACTTACATCTGACTCCGTCCGGTAAATGGATCAACGGGCTAGAGGTGCATGCAACGATCATTGATAATGTGCTCAGCGACAGCTATATTTCGCGCCCGGACTGGGCCAAGGGTGTTGAGCTATTTATTGTATTATTATTGGGAGTGGCCTGCACGCTGGTATTGAGCCGTTCTGGTTTTGCAATGTCGTTGCTAATTCTCGTTTCTGCAGCCTTTGTCTGTTACGTAGGGGCAAGTCAGTTGCTAGTCAGGCAGGGTCTGCATCTTTCACCCTTGATGCCGATATTGACGCTGGTGTTAATCACAAGTGTCATGGGCTTTTTGAAATACGCGATTGAAGCGCGTAAATTGCTTATCCGTACGCAGGAACTTGTTGAGGCGCAAGATGAAATAATTATCAGTATGTCAGTGTTGTCAGAGGCGCGTGATAATGAAACTGGTGGTCACATTCTGCGCACCCAGCGTTATGTAGAAATACTGGCAAAGCAATTAGCCACTACTGCTAAATATGCATATTTATCCGCTTCGGATATTGAGTTGCTTGCTAAATCTGCGCCGTTACATGACATAGGTAAGGTAGGCATTCCGGACAGTATTTTGCAAAAACCCGGCAAACTTACCGAGGACGAATATAAGATTATGCAAAGCCACCCTTTGATCGGTGCTGATGCGTTGACAAAAATTGTGACCAGTTCCAAGCACCCTGAGGCACGGAATTTTCTGCACTATGCACGTGACATGATCATATCCCATCATGAGAGATGGGATGGTCAGGGTTACCCGCAACGATTAAGTGGTGATGATATCCCGTTAGCAGGGCGGCTGATGGCGCTTGCCGATGTGTACGATGCGCTGGTCAGTAAGCGGGTCTATAAAGAAGGAATGGTGCATGCTGAAGTCTGTGATTATATTAGAGCAGAATCAGGGAAGCATTTTGATCCTGAAATTGTGGCTGCATTTGTTGCCAGGAATAAGGACTTTTTCAAAATTGCCCAGCAATACGTTGATGTCACAGAATAAACACTGTATTTAATTGCAGCTATGTTTCAAATTCTGTAGCTCACAATTCTTTTTCGATCAAACTTAAAGACGAATACATCAGTTATTGCAACTGGAAACGCTATAATCAGCGAACTATGAAAGATAGTTCCACTGCCCGTTTTCCTGTCATCGACGCCTTTAAAGCGATAGCCTCGCAGTTGATCGTTCTGCATCATCTCGCAGCCTATGGCCCTGTTTCTACTGCTGTGCAGCAAACATCCCCTGCGCTGATTGACTGGCTGTATGACTATGCGCGTATGGCGGTGCAGGTGTTTTTTGTGATTGGTGGCTATCTTGCTGCTCGCTCCATGTTTTCAAGTACTGCCAGTATGCCGCGGCTGACAACCAATCTGATCAACCGATACCTAAGACTGGTAGTGCCGTTTTTCTTCGCTCTGATTCTCGCCATAATTTGTGCGTTTGTTTCACGCCAATTGCTAGCTGATAATTTCATTCCTGCAGTGCCTGAATTGCTGCAGATTCTGTCGCACGTATTTTTGCTGCATGGTGTCCTTGATTTCGATTCGTTGTCAGCTGGCGCATGGTTTATTGCTGTCGATTTTCAGCTTTTTGCAGTGATGCTTGGCATCGCGTGGCTGGGTGGTAGAGCAATAGATTCCAGAAAGATAGTTCTTGTAATGGTGACATTGCTGGCAGCCGTATCTCTGTTCTGGTTTAACAGACATGCCAGCTATGATGACTGGGCTTTGTATTTCTTCGGAGCTTATGGCATGGGGGCAATGGCTTACTGGGCAGGGCAGCGCGAGCAACAGGCGGCATGGCTGTGGTTAAACGTTGCAATTGCGCTGACAGCGCTTTTTCTGGATTTCAGGTTGCGTATACTAATTGCAGTAAGCGTTGCGCTTATACTGTTTTTTACAAGAAAGATGCAGATTAAAGAAGGGTTTAAACTGCAAAAAATTACACATTATCTGGGTACGATTTCATATGCTTTATTTCTTGTGCATTTCTCGGTTGTCATGCTTGCAAATGCTGTTTTTGGCTGGTTTAAACTCAGCGATTCACTGACGGGTTTTGTTTTTATGATATTTTCATGGCTAGCCAGTCTGATTCTGGCTGATATTTTCTATCGCAGGATCGAAAAGCCAGCCATAACTGTTATAAAGCTAAGTGTTAATGGTAGGTGATTGTTGTTATTGATAATGATATCTAATGTATCTAATTGCAGTTAAGCTTGAATTCTCAGTAATAGCTGGTTTGTATCTGTAATGTTTCGGGGGGTGTAATGATGAGATTTTTTTATGCAGGTGTTTACGGTATTGTGATTGCCCTGTTTTTAGCCGGGTGTGCCACTACTAGCCCTAGCTCGGTAGAGGAACGTCGTCATCAAGTTCTTGTTATGAAAAATGATGTTTTAACCGAGTTGTACAAACTTCATCCTCAGGCAGAAAAGCAAATTGCATCAGCGCCCGGTTATGCGGTGTTCAGTAATGCACATGTGAATATCATATTTGCCAGCTTCAGTGGCGGATATGGTGTGGTGCAGGAAAAAAGCGGTAAGCAGACCTACATGAAAATGCGCGAGGCCGGACTCGGGCTGGGCCTTGGTGCAAAAGATTTTCGTGCGGTCTTCATTTTTAAAAACAAATCGACCCTTGACAGGTTTATTAGCAGCGGCTGGGAGTTTGGTGGACATACAGATGCAGTCGCCAAGACGTCAGACAGGGGCTCGGCAGTTGGTGGTGAAGCCTTGATCGACCATATTATTATCTACCAGATTACGAAAAGCGGATTGCTATTACACGCCTCGGTTAAAGGTACTAAATACTGGAAAGATGATGAGTTAAACTAAAACGTATTGTCAGCAATGCGTAAATCAAATTATATCGACTGTATAACTATCATTAATTGAAAAACATGTTCTTTAGAAAAAACGCTTAATCAGTCTTGGAGATGGTGTGAAGGACACAAGAGTTGAGCTTGCCTGTGCAAGCACAGGTGTAGCTTGTAAAGCTTAAAGAGCTAATCCTTTGCTGAATTCACAAGGTCTTTTATTTTAATCGCAGTCAGCTTGTCTGGCTGTTTCTTTACCTAGGTTTGCCCGCAATTATGGCTAGTTATAAACTCATCGATATTTCACAGGCCTTTCAAGGGTTCGACGACATTCTGGATGTTCGATCACCGGCCGAATATGCTGATGATCATCTCCCCTGCGCGATTAACGTGCCGGTGCTTAACGATGAAGAGCGTGTACGCATCGGTGCCTTATATAAGCAAGTGTCGCCGTTCGCAGCGAAAAAACTGGGTGCAGCACTGATCGCACGAAACATTGCACAACATCTGGAAGAAAAATTCAGTGACAAGCCAAAATCCTGGCGACCTTTAGTGTACTGCTGGCGTGGTGGCATGCGTAGCGGTGCAATGGCGCATATTCTGGCACAGGTCGGCTGGAATACAGCGCAGTTGGAGGGCGGTTACAAAAATTATCGACGTCATGTGCTCACGGAACTGGAAGTATTACCTGGTCAATTTGATTTTTGTGTAATCGCCGGCGGTACCGGTTCAGGTAAAAGTCATCTATTACAGGCGCTCGCTGAGCAAGGTGCGCAAGTGCTGGACTTGGAAAAGCTGGCACAACACCGCGGTTCGCTTCTCGGTAGATTGCCAGATCAGCCGCAGCCTTCACAGAAAACCTTTGAAACCCGGCTTTGGGAGGTGTTGCGTACTTTTACAGCTGACCGTCCGGTTTATGTCGAGGCTGAAAGCCGAAAAGTAGGTGTGTTAAGTGTGCCAACCGAGCTCATCGAGCGTATGCGTGCGTCTGTCTGTGTGAAAATTGAAGTGCCGCTGGAAGCGCGTGTGAATTTTCTGATGGAAGATTATGCACATTTTCTGGACAACGCTGCATTATTGACTGAACGCTTGTCTTTACTGGTTGAAATGCACGGTCGCGAGGTCATCAACCGCTGGTGCGAAATGGCAAAGCAGGGTGAATGGGTGCCGTTGGTAAGCGAATTGCTCACTCTGCATTATGACCCCGCTTATAAGCGCTCATCCGGTGTTGGTCTGCAGCAATTGGATAAAGCTAAAGTGCTGCACTTAGCCTCGTTGGATAGTAATAGCCTCAGTAAACTAGCTGAAGATTTGATTCGTAATGAAAGAAAAAATAATGACTGAAATTCGCCTAACACAATATTCTCACGGTGGCGGCTGTGGCTGTAAAATCGCGCCTTCTGTACTCTCTGAGATTCTATCTGGCTTGCCACAGGCGGGGTTGTTCCCTGATTTAATGGTTGGGCTGGAGTCGAGTGATGATGCCGCAGTGTATCGCCTGAATGATACGCAGGCGATTATCGCGACAACAGATTTTTTTATGCCGATTGTCGATGATGCTTTTGATTTTGGCCGCATTGCCGCGACCAATGCATTGTCAGACATTTATGCCATGGGTGGGCAGCCGATTCTGGCACTGGCAGTGGTCGGTATGCCGATTGATAAGCTGCCGATCGCGACTATCCAACAAATTATGGCTGGCGGAGCGGCAGTTTGCCAATCAGCAGGCATTCCTATCGCCGGTGGTCACTCCATAGATTCGCCGGAGCCAATTTATGGTCTGGTAGCATTGGGTATCGTGCATCCAGATAAAGTGAAGCGCAACGACCGCGCACAGGCGGGTGATGTGCTGGTATTGGGAAAACCCATAGGTGTTGGCGTGCTTAGTGCGGCGCTGAAGAAAGGCGAACTAAGCGCTGACGGTTACCGGCAGATGATTGAAATCACCACGCAGCTCAACCGCACCGGTACTGCACTCTCCGCTATGGATGGTGTGCATGCCATGACTGATGTCACTGGTTTTGCATTGTTGGGTCATTTGCTCGAAATCTGCCGTGGTTCACAATTGCAGGCAGAGGTTGCGTTTGATAGCATTCCCTTTATTGATATTGCATTGCAGTTGGCGCAGGATGGCTATGCAACTGGCGCGGCAGCTCGTAATTGGGCCAGCTATGGAGAGTCAGTGACTTTGGGAAACCATATTGCAGAATGGCAGCGTAAGTTGTTATGTGACCCGCAAACCAGTGGCGGTTTGTTAATCAGTTGTACGCCTGAAACTGTAGATGCCGTATTGGCGGCGTTCAATGCAGATGGTTTTAATCATGCGGCTGTCATCGGTACGATGCAAGCTGGGAGTGCACAGGTTAGGGTGTGTTAATAGCGATGACAGGTATTAATTTGTCAAAGTATTTACCTGGATTTTTCATTAAATCTTGTCATTCCTGCTTGTGTGGGAGTTTAGGAAAATGCTGTTTAGATCGTCATTGCGAGCGAAGCGCGGCAATCCAGCGCTTTATTTTAAAAGGAAATTCTGGATTGCCGCGCTTCGCTCGCAATGACAGTCTTGGCAATGAATCGGCTTTTATTTTTAATAATTAAAAGCTCAGATTAAATCCTTTAACATCATTATATTGATTCAATTGATTTCATTAAAAAGTATGAATCTTGGAAAATCTTGCTTAAGTTAAAGAGAGTATTGCCTCAAATCAAATAAATTCTTTCAATAAAGATTTCACAAAATCCGTACGCAGGTTAATGGCTGCCAAACCTACCGAAACTCTCAGCTTATCAGGCCCATTCATGCGGCATCGTCTATCACGTTGCAATAGATTAATCAGTTTGAGCGGGTCAATGTCTGCTTTAGGGTTGAACTGCAGCTGAATTGCATCAGCGCTGGCATCAATTTTAATAATACCGATAGCTTTGGCAGCAATGCGCAGCCTGTGACAGGCAATCAGGGCTTCACCTTGTTCCGGTAGCAGGCCAAAACGGTCTATCAGCTCTTCCTGCAGGTTATCCAGATCATCATCATCGTTGCAGTTGGCCAGGCGTTTATAAATCACCAGGCGTTCATGCACATCGGGGCAGTAAGCGTTGGTGAGCAGGGCAGGTGTATGCAGGTTGATTTCTGTAGTGACACCCAGTGGCGCATTCAAATCAGGTTCTTTACCGGCCTTGAGTTGTTTCACGGCGTGGTTCAGCATATCTGAATATAGATGGAAGCCGATTTCCTGCATTTCACCGCTCTGGCTATCACCCAGTAATTCACCTGCACCACGAATTTCCAGATCATGCATGGCAAGATGGAAGCCTGCACCCAGGTCTTCCATGAGTTGAATCGCATCCAGACGCTTCTGCGCCTGCGGTGTAATTTTACGGTCAGGGTCGGTTAACAGATAAGCATAGGCCTGATGATGCGAACGACCGACGCGACCGCGCAACTGATGCATCTGCGCCAGACCGAACATATCGGCCTTGTTCATGATGATGGTGTTGGCTGTAGGCACATCAATACCGGTTTCAATAATGGTGGTACACAGCAGCAGGTTGTAACGCTGATGGTAAAAATCACGCATCACATTTTCGAGTTCGCGCTCGCGCAGTTGGCCGTGCGCAACCGCAATACGTGCATCTGGCAGAATACGTTCGAGTTTTTCGCGCATGGAGTGTATGGTATCCACTTCGTTATGCAGGAAATACACTTGGCCACCGCGCTTGAATTCACGCATGGCTGCCTCGCGAATAATGCCTTCGGAATATTCGGTATGAAAGGTTTTGATGCTCAGGCGTTTTTGCGGCGGCGTGGTAATCACACTGAATTCGCGTAGACCTTCCATTGCCATGCTCAATGTACGTGGTATCGGCGTAGCCGTCAGCGTCAATACATCGACTTCGGCGCGCAGGGCTTTGAGCTGTTCTTTCTGGCGCACACCGAAGCGGTGTTCTTCATCCAGAATTACCAGACCGAGATTCTTGAACTTCACATCTTTCTGGATTAATCGATGCGTGCCGATGATGATGTCTATTTCGCCGGATTCCAAGCCTTTTAATGCTGCCGCCTGCTCTTTGGCGGTTCTGAAACGCGAAATCTCGGCAACCTTGATCGGCCATTCGGCAAAGCGGTCACTGAAATTATTAAAATGCTGCTCGGCCAGCAATGTGGTTGGCACCAGCACTGCAACCTGCCTGCCGCCCATCACTGCGACAAAGGCGGCACGCAGCGCGACCTCGGTTTTACCGAAGCCTACGTCGCCGCACACCAGCCTGTCCATTGGGCGACCAGACTGCATGTCTTTGATGACATTTTCAATCGCTTCCAGCTGGTCTGGCGTTTCTTCAAACGGAAAGCCTTCGCAGAAGGCTTCATAGTCCTGCAGACTCAGCGTAAATGCATGGCCGCGGCGTGATGCGCGCTGTGCGTACAGGTTAAGCAATTCTGCCGCAGTATCGCGGATCTGTTTCAGGGCTTTTTTCTTGGCTTTTTCCCAATTGCCGCTACCCAGTCGATGCAGCGGTGCTGATTCCGGAGGGCCGCCTGAGTAACGTGAGATCAAGAATAATTGTGAAACCGGTACGTACAGTTTGTCGTCACCGTAGTATTCCAGCAACAGAAACTCGGTTTCGCCTTCGCCTAGATCCAGATTTACCAGCCCTTTGTAGCGGCCTACGCCGTGCTGCTCATGCACAACGGGGTCGTTGATGCGCAGCTCTGATAAATCCTTGAGCATGCCCTCGGTGCTGCGTGCTTTTTCTTTCTCGCGGCGGCGCTGCTGGCGTACTGTGGCTGCGTAGAGTTCGGCTTCGGTAATCACGGCAAAGGTAAAGTTTTTGCCCGATGTCGTAACAAAGCCGCTATGCAATGTGCTGACTCCCAGCATCACTTTTGCTTTGCTGGTGACAAAATCACTCCATGATTCACAGATGTTGAGTTCCAGGCTGTGTTCGGCAAATAGCTGCGCCATGGTTTCACGGCGGCCCAGACTCTCGGCGACAATAAAAACATGGCCTTTAAACTGGCTGATAAACTCTTTGAGTTTATGTAGCGGCTCATCCGCACGGCGTTCAATATCAAGCGCAGGCAAGCCGTTGCCAGTTTTATCAATAGAAAGTGCTAGCCTTGCAAATGCATGCGTGGATGCAAAAAAGTCTTCTGTTTTAATGAGCAGGGTTTCAGGCGTCAGTAGCGGGCGCTCTGCATCATGTGCCAATGTGCGGTAGCGTGACTGTGCTTCGCGCCAGAATTGCTGGGCACTTTGGTCTAAATCGCCATGCAGGCACAGTACGCTGTCAGTTGACAGGTAATCTAGCAGGGTAGCCGTTTGCTCAAAGAATAGCGGCAGATACCACTCAATACCACCCGAAGCTACGCCTTTACTGACATCCTTGTAGATTTTTGCACGTTGCGGGTCGCCCTCAAAGGCTTCACGAAAATGGCTACGAAAGGTCGCGATACCAGCTTCATCCAGCGGAAACTCACGCGCAGGCAGCAGTCGGATTTCCGGTACCGGGTACAGGCTACGCTGTGTATCCACGTCAAAGGTACGGATGGTTTCAATTTCATCGTCAAACAGATCAAGTCGATACGGCAATGCCGAGCCCATAGGAAACAAATCAATCAGGCCGCCGCGCACACTGAACTCACCATGACTAATTACCTGACTTACATGGTGATAACCGGCTTCGGCACATTGTGTGCGTAAAGCTTCCAGATTCAGCTTTTGCCCTTTTTTGAGCATGAAGGTGTTAGCACTTAAATAAGCTTTGGGACTCAAGCGAATCAGTGCAGTTGAAAGCGGCACAATAATCACATCACACGCATTTTGCGCGATGTGATAGAGCGTCGTTAACCGGTCTGAAATCAGATCCGGATGCGGTGAAAACTGGTCATAGGGCAGGGTTTCCCAGTCCGGGAGCAAGTGTACGCTCAGGCTTGGTGCAAAGTAGGGGATTTCTTCCAGCAGGCGTTGTGCATCAAAGGCATTGGAAGTAATGACTACCAGTGGCTGATGATGCTTTTTATCTTTTAATTCGGCTGCAAGGTTTGCAAGCGCCAGGCTATCCTCACCTGTTGTGTTGATTGCAAAGCGTGATACTTGACCGGTTTTGGGAATTGGCAGGGTAGTCTGCGTCATAAATGAGAGCTTGATGCGATTCTTAAGGGCGAGATTATAACGCTTGTGAGTACTAGGAACTTAAAAAAATATCTGACCGTGTATGTGATTAAACATACACAGTTCAAATAGTTAGGCTGACTTTGCTAAATATTGGATTACATAAAAGCCAGCACTTATACAAACACCGTAATGTTATTTGCTGAATTGCAGTTCTGCTGCAATCCAATAATCAACAGGGCTGGCAGCAAATCCATCTTTTTCGGCAATGTAATAGGCGGCAACCTCAATCAATTTGTAGCGTTGTTCCAGATCAGAGGTTGCTGCTTTGGTTTTTTTAGCAGCAGGTTTTTTTGCTGCAGTTGGTTTGGCAGCATTGGCTTTTTTAGTCGCCGGAGTTTCTTTTTTAGCGGCAGTTGCTTTAGGTTTTGCTGCAGCTTTGGCTGCGGGTGCTTTTTTAGTTTTTACTTCTTTCTTTTCAGTATTCTCGGCCATTTTGATCCCTTTCAAAATTTAGTTGTAATGCTGTTGAGAGTAAAACAAAAAATGCATAAACGTTAATTATGTACCGGTGCCACCTACAGTCAGCGCATCAATTTTGAGTGTTGGCTGACCGACCCCAACCGGTACACTTTGTCCTTCTTTGCCACAAGTGCCTACGCCACTATCCAGTGACATATCATTACCTATCATCGAAACACGTTTTAGCACATCCGGGCCGTTGCCTATCAGTGTTGCACCCTTGACCGGATAAGTGATCTTGCCATCTTCAATCATATAAGCTTCGGCCGCGCTAAATACGAATTTACCGCTGGTAATATCGACCTGACCACCGCCGAAGTTAGCAGCATATAAGCCTTTTTTCACAGATTTGATGATTTCTTCGGGCGGGATAGTGCCATTCAGCATATAAGTGTTGGTCATGCGTGGCATCGGTACATGGGCATAGCTTTCGCGGCGCGCATTGCCGGTAATTGGCATTTTCATTAGTCTTGCATTGAGCGTATCCTGAATGTAGCCGCGCAGAATACCGTCTTCAATTAATACCGTTCTGCTGGTTGGGTTACCTTCATCATCTACGCTGAGGGAGCCACGGCGGTCGGCAATGGTACCGTCATCGACGATGGTAATACCTTTTGCCGCTACTTGCTGACCGATCATGTTACTGAAAGCCGAGCTACCCTTGCGGTTGAAGTCGCCTTCCAGGCCGTGCCCAATCGCTTCATGCAATAAAATACCAGGCCAGCCTGCACCCAGAACTACCGTCATGCTGCCAGCTGGAGCGGGGCGCGCATCGAGGTTGATAATAGCCTGATGTACAGCCTTTTGCGCATAATCATGCAGCACTTCATCTGTAAAGTAGCTGTAGTCAAAACGGCCACCGCCACCTGCTGAACCTTGCTCACGTCGACCATTGCTTTCTGCAATAACATTGATGCCTACGCGCACCAATGGGCGTATGTCGGCCGCCATTACGCCGTCATGGCGTGCAACCATCACGACTTCATATTCACCGGCGATAGAAGCTGTCACCTGTGTGATACGCGGGTCAAGTTTTCTGGCGATAGACTCCAGATGTTCCAGCAGCTTTACTTTAGCTTCTGCCGATAATGAGGCAATCGGGTCATGCGGCAGGTACAGTTGTGGATTGCGTGAAGTAATCATTGATTTTGCAGTTTGCTCATTACCTGATGCTGCGATGGATTTAGTAGCAACCGCTGCTTTTTGCAAGGCTTCAAGGCTAATGTCATCGGAATAGGCAAATGCGGTTTTTTCGCCGCTTACAGCACGTACACCAACACCCTGGTCAATCGAGAAATTGCCTGACTTTACCTGGCCTTCTTCCAGTCCCCAGCTTTCACTGCGGCTGTACTGAAAATACAGGTCTGCATAGTCAATTTTGTGCGACATCATATCGCCAAGTACGTTTTGCAGTTTTGCAATATCCAGACTTGCAGGTGCAAGCAGCGCACGCGTGGCTTCGTCAAAGTGAGAGCCGATGATCGGACTGGAGCTGCCTGGTATTTCCTGATTTTTCATTGTGTGTGTTTTAGCTATATAAATTAATGATCAACTAGGGTTGACCACGTTAATTGTGCGATGTTGCAATGCCGGTAAACTTTTTCTGAGGCTTTCCTGATATTTCGGATTCATGGTTGCCATCACGACGCCAGAACCGCGCGGCAATCTATCCAATACTACACCCCACGGGTCAACTATCATACTGTTACCGTGTGTTTCGCGGCCTGAAATATGATAGCCGCCTTGTGCCGAGGCAACTACGTAGCACAGGTTTTCAATCGCGCGTGCACGCACCAGCGTCTCCCAATGGGCTTTACCCGTAGTGTCAGTAAAAGCCGATGGCACCACAATGATGTTAACTTCACCCATTGCACGATATAACTCCGGAAAGCGCAGGTCATAGCAGATAGACAGGCCAATTTTGCCAAATGGCGTATTTACCACTTTGATGGCATTACCGGGCTCAATTGTCGTTTCTTCATGGTAGTGCTCATTGCCGAGATCCAGCCCAAACAGATGAATCTTGTCGTAGCGGGCTACCTGTTTGCCTTTATCGTCATAGACCAGGCAGCTATTACGCACCTTGTTTGGTGAACTGCCCATCAGTGGAACTGAGCCGCCGACTAACCAGATTTTATGTTTTTTAGCAGTTTTGCTCAAAAACTCCTGGATCTGGCCTTGACCTTCCTGTTCACGCACTTTAACTTTGTCAGTATCTTTCAAACCCATGATCGCAAAGTACTCAGGTAAAACTACCAGTTTGGCGCCCTGATTAACTGCAATTTCAATTAATCTCTCTGCCTCACTCAGGTTTGCACTGACATGAGGGCCTGATGCCATCTGTATGGCTGCGATTTTTATAATGTCGTTAGCATTTTCTTTGCTAAGTTTAGCTTTGGTTGTTTTTACTCGGGATGTAATCGCCATATTTAGTCCGAATTTTTACTATTATTTTGTTGGTGAAATAAGATTGCTGCTTTGTTTTTTATTACTGTCATCCGCTGGTTTAACTTCTTGTGGGTTATCCCAGGTGCCCGTAATTTCGTATTCGGTAGAGATGATTTTATTAAGTGGGTCTTTTAGAATTTTTTGTGCTAAAAACGCCACAGCGCCGGCTAAAGGGCCGCCTGCAAGTGCAGCTAAAGACAGGCTATCGCTAATACGTGGCATTACTTTAACAAAAAGATGTTGTGTCTCTTTTTGCAAATTAGTTTCGCCTTTAATTTCCACATCTGCAGCCGGGCCTGACATTACGAAATTATCGCTGCGCATCACGCCTTGACTAATTTTAACCGTTGCGTTGATTTTGTCAAAAGCAAAGCCATTGCTGAACAAATCCCTGAAGTCTAAAGTCAGCCTTCGCGGCAGGCTTTGCAGGCTCAGTAGACCTAACAGTCGGCCAACGCCTGGCTGCGCTTGTAAGATCTGACCTTGGCGTACTTCGAACTCCAGGTCTCCGTTAAGGCGCGTAGTGTCAAACTGCAAAGGGCTACCTGGCCAGTGCAATCTTCCTTTTAGCTCGCCAGCACCATCTTTTATTGTATCGGGATAGCCGAATCTTTTTAGTGTATTGCCTAAATCTTTGATGTCCCAGCTTACATTCAAGAAAGTATTCGGGCTTCTGATCCAGTTATTCCATTGTCCTTCTGCACTTATGACGCTGTCTTGACTACTGAGTTTTATTTTTTGGATGTCCCAGTTGTCATTCTGTGGGTAAGCAACTAGCTCTAATGCACCAAAATTTTTCTTATTAAACTGAAAATTATCCGCAACAATATCCAGTGCAGGGTAATCCTGCTCAAGCTTTATGAACTGCTGCGGGACAGAGCTTGCAGAATCTTTGATTGCTGACAATTTGTCAGGGGCGCTGCCAGGTATAGTCAAATTGCTTAGGCGCGCAATCAGTTTGCCATTGTTCTGGTTGATCCACTGCAGGTTGCCCGTAATTTCGCGGCTCTCAACGTTGACGTGCAGACCTTCTTTATTGGATATATTGTTGATTTTCAGGTTGTTGATACGACGGTCAAAAATATCCAGCGCATTAATACTGAGAGCTGTTTGTTGAAAGGCAAATGGCGTTTCTTGCTTATTGCCAGCAGTAATATTTTTTATGACATAACGCCAGGCATCAGCATCAAGATAATCCAGTTTTCCGTTTAATGATATACCTTTAAGCCTGCTGTCCTGGGCTGTTTCAGTATCTGCATTAGCGGCAGATGTATCAGGGTTAAATCTGATATCTGCGCGCTGAAACTTAAGTTTACCGTTTTCTGCTGAATGTATGACCTTGGCAGCAATTTTATTGCCAAGACTCACGCGAATGTTATCTAAATTCTCGTCCTGTTTTTTATCTACAAGCAGGTTAAGCTGCTGTTCAGCAGTTTTATCCAGCGGAGCC
>JAHRYP010000049.1 GCA_020622105.1 Methylotenera sp. | reverse complement strand
CAAGTGAATAGGTGAATCCTAATGGGTTAGCATACATACGGGTGATTTTATGCTCTCGAACGAAACTGGCAAAGTCTGCGGTAAAGGGCAATATACTCAAGATGCAGAATACTATTAAAAGAGCACCTAAACGCAGCCTAACTTTTAGCCCATTGCCAAAACTAGTGGACTTCGGTGCAAATTTAAAAATAAGTATCGATGGAAGAATACCGAATATCAATACGCGAATAACTAGTTTGATGCTCACAAGACCTGCGATTTCCTGTGGATTCGTTTCTATTATGTTACCGATCATGTCTCGATCAATCACTACGCCAAATTGATCCATATAGTAAGCAGTAAATGCAGAAGCGATTAGAAAGGTTACGAGAACCCATTTACTGAATTTGCCAAAACAGGTCCAGATAAAAAATAGCATGGTCGAAAAAGTAAAGAATCCCATGAGTGCTATTACAAAAGGCCATTTTTCAACCCATGGGTGTATTTCAGTCAGTCGATGAAATAGAGTAAAGTTTCCAGTTGCTGTGATGAACACTGAGACAATTAGAATAAGACGTATATTAGCTGTTAGGAACATAATGACTATCGATATTTAGATTGAGCGTGATACACCGGGTGATTATTTATACCGTTACACAAGCAGTGAATGACAATGGCATTTACTGCTTGAATCAGAGCGTTACTAGGATGTGTGCATGAGTCAAAATTTTACGACTCATCTTTGCTCACATCGGTACGCACATAATGCTTTTTCACAAACTGCGCCCAACCCGGTACATGATGTAAACCCAGAGTGCCTAAGATTAATAAAGCAGTGAGCCCTGAGAGCATGTACATACCAAAAGCGCTTGCCATACCTACTGCAGCAGTAGCCCATAGCGTAGCAGCTGTAGTAAGTCCCTGGACCCTGCCTTTAACCTGCAAAATGACGCCTGCGCCAATAAAGCCCATGCCTGTTACCACTTGCGATGCAATGCGTGTTGTTTCACCAGGTACATGATTAGAAATAATACTAAATGCGCATGCGCCAACTGCTACAGCCATATAGGTGCGAACACCGGCATCTCGATTGTGGTTCTCACGCTCCCATCCAATCAGTGCCCCAAGTATTGCAGCGATAAGGATGCGTAACGATAAAATAAATTCGGCGTTCCAGTCCATTTTTTATCCTTGAATTTAATAATCGTGTAATTAATCTTGATGAGAATGTTCATGGAGCACATTAGAACTATCGATAAACGTGCACACTTCAGCCTGATTGCATAAGCTAGTTTCACACTGTAAAGTGGTATGCGAAATAGCAAACTTATCAGAAAGCGTAGTTTGAATAGAATTAATTAGCTCTGTTGAATCGACTGTGCCATCCATCAAGATATGTGCTGTGAGGCTATTTTTACCGCTTGTAATACCCCACAAGTGCAAATCATGTAAGTTAACAACGCCTTTTTGACTCAGGATTTCTTTTTCCACTTCCTCTATATCAATACCAAGTGGGACACCCTCTAACAGCAGGTTTAAACTCTCCTTAAGCAATATCCATGTTCTAGGTAATACCCATAAGCCAATACCAACAGCCACTATGGTGTCTACCCAGGCCCAGCCGGTAAAGTAGATAATGATGCCACCTACAATCACACCGATAGAGCCAATCAGGTCACTCCACACCTCTAGATAAGCGCCTTTAAGATTTAAGCTGCTGTCTTTGCCGCTACTTAGTAACCTAATGCTGATGAAGTTTATTACTAGCCCCAAGCATGCGACTACTATCATTCCAACTGATTGAACCTCAACAGGGCTTCGAAAACGTTGCCAAGCCTCATATAAGATGTAAATTGCCACCCCAAAAAGCAGTAGTGCATTAAAAGTAGCGGCTAAAATTTCAAAACGGTGATAACCGAAAGTTCTATATTGGTCTGCAGGTTTCCTTGCTATTCTGACTGCAGCAAGCGCAATCCCTAGCGCCGCCGAGTCTGTAAACATGTGTGCTGCATCTGATAGCAGCGCAAGACTATTCAATAAAAATCCCGCAACGGCCTCGGCGATGAGAAAAGTGGTCGTGAGGCCAAACGCAACCCACAGCACTTTTTCATGTTGAGTACTAGGTAATGCATGATTGTGTTCTGCGCTCATGAGTTTTCTCCTACCATTCTTGTTGCACTCGATTTGGATTTTGGCTGGTTAACTAGTCGATATAGCATGGGTAATACCAGCAATGTCAGTATGGTAGATGACAAGATACCGCCGATAACTACAGTTGCCAGCGGACGTTGAACCTCTGCTCCTGTGCCGGTAGCGATAGCCATTGGTAAAAAGCCAAGAGAGGCAACGAGTGCGGTGATTAATATTGGTCGTAATCGATTCATACTGCCTTCTTGTATCGCCACATCTAGTGGTTTACCCTCGGCAATTAGCCCTTTGATAAAGCTAATCATCACTAAACCGTTTAAAACTGCAACACCAGATAGAGCAATAAACCCAACGCCAGCTGATATTGAAAGTGGAATCTCGCGTAGATATAAAGCGAGAACTCCGCCAGTTAAGGCAAACGGAATCCCTGTAAAGACAATCAATCCATCCTTCAGATTGTTGAACATCATATAAAGCAATATGAAAACAAGCACCAGAGATATAGGCACTACAATCTGTAAACGTTGACTGGCTGATTGAAGCTGCTCAAAAGTACCACCCCAGTTAACCCAATAGCCGGCAGGAATTTTTACTTGCTCTTGGATCCGTTGCTGAGCTTCTGCAACATATGAGCCAATATCACGATCCCTTACATTAGCCGTAACAACAACATTTCGCTTACCATTTTCACGACTGAATTGATTAGGTCCGGGAGCAATATCAATGGAAGCCACTTCGCCAAGTTGTAAATAGACCGGCATATCACTACCATTGGCTATTTTGATGGGTAAGCGTTTAAAGCTTTCCATATCAGCTCTCAAAGCGTCTGGTAGTCTTACTACAATGTCAAACCTTCGGTCACCCTGAAAAACCGTACCCGTCTCTCTACCATACATCGCAGTTGAAATAGCGTCTTGTACTTTGGACACATTGACCCCAAGCCTTGCTATTTTTTGGCGGTCGATATTAACGGTGAGTATCGGTAATCCTGTAGTTTGCTCAATCTTAATATCTTCACCACCTTGAATTTTGGACAATACTTCAGAAATTTCTTTGGCTTTGTTGTTCATAACTTCCATATCATCACCAAATATTTTTACCGCGACATCACTGCGCACACCAGAGATGAGCTCGTTGAATCGCATTTGAATGGGTTGCGTAAACTCATAGTTATTGCCTGGTACTGCGCTCACCGCTTTTTGCATTTGTGCAGTTAAGTCGTTTTTGCTTAAGCTAGGGTCTGGCCATTCTGATTTTGGTTTAAGCATAATGTAGTTATCTGCAACATTTGGCGGCATAGGGTCAGAGGCAATTTCCGCTGTCCCGATTTTGGCAAATATCGTATCCACCTGTGGAAACGCTTTAACCGTATGCTCAAGTTCTTTCTGCATTTCTATCGCCTGAGAAAGACTAGTTCCTGGTATTCGCAAGGCATGTAATGCGATATCACCCTCGTTTAAACTTGGCACAAATTCGCTACCCATGCGCGTGGTGAGTAATCCACTCAGCAGCACTGATGCAATTGCCAGCGTAAGTACCAAGGCTTTGTTGCTCATCGCCATGTTATAAATTGGCTGGTATCCTCGCTTGGCTAAGCGAATTAAATACTGTTCTTTTTCATCTACTTTTCCATTGATAAAAAGCGCAACAGCAGCAGGAATAAAGGTGACGGAAAACAGCATGGCACCTACTAGCGCTATCACCACAGTTAAAGCCATTGGATGAAACATTTTGCCTTCTACACCTGTTAGAGCAAAAATAGGAAGATAGACCACCATGATGATGAGTTGGCCAAAGATTAATGGCTTTCTTGCTTCTTTGGCAGCTTCAAACACTTCTGAAAAACGTTCTGAACGTGTGAGTGGTCTTCCAATCATTACTTGCGCATGGGCAAGTCTGCGCATGCAGTTTTCCACGATCACAACCGCGCCATCAATAAT
>JAHRYP010000011.1:58948-68306 GCA_020622105.1 Methylotenera sp. | reverse complement strand
TAGTGCTTCCTATGCATTCTTTTTTTAATAAGTATTATGACTTTTTATTATGGAGTTTATACGGCCAAAGATTACTGTGGCTCTGGCTGTAAAAACAGCTAATAACACCTAGATATCGGAAGATATTTAATATTACCAATTATAAAGTTGAAACATCATGAGTGAAAATCATAACCTTAATTCCGCATTTCCTATAAAAATCGAGTCATCTACAAAAGTGCCTTCCAATACGCTGGTACTTCACATTGAAAAAATGGATTGTCCAACAGAAGAGTCCTTAATACGCCAAAAGCTTGAAGGGATAAAAGGCATTGAAAGTCTTGAGTTCAATCTTATACAACGAAAACTGACTGTACGACATCATTTGCAAGACCCAGAATCAATTATTAATGCATTAGTATCACTTGATATGGAGCCTGTCGTAGAAAACGTGCCTAAGCTGCCCTCTGGTAGTTCGCAAGCTATTTTTATCATCAACAATATGGACTGCCCAACTGAAGAGGCATTGATTCGCAATAAGTTATCTACGATGAATGGTGTTATTGAGCTAGATTTTAATCTTATGCAACGTAAGCTGACAGTTACCCATACCTTAGGTAAGTCTGATGCCATCCAGCAAGCGTTAATTGACATTGATATGCACGCCGTTCCATTAGTCGCAACAGCAATTCGAGCGCAATCAGAAAGTAAGCCCACTCCAAATGCACAAAAAAAATGGTGGTTGCTAGGTCTTGGAGGAATTGCAGCAATTTTAGCCGAAGTGATTGCATGGACTGGCGGTTCGGAGAAGTCTTGGCCTGTCATAATGTTGGCCATTTTTTCTATCGTGTCAATTGCTAGTACGTATAAAAAAGCTGGATTGCTTTAAAGAACTTCAATCTGAACATTAATGCACTGATGGCGATTGCAGTGACTGGAGCAGTTTTAATTGGACAATGGCCAGAAGCCGCCGTTGTCATGGTGCTGTTTACTCTTGCGGAAATGATTGAAGCCTTGTCGCTGGATCGGGCTCGCAACGCCATTCGCGGCTTAATGGAAATGACGCCTGATAAAGCAAATATTTTACAAGCTGACGGCACTTGGAAAGAATTAAGAGCCGAAACAATTACCATTGGCATGATTGCCCGTGTAGCACCAGGTGAGCGTATTGCATTAGATGGAGAATTGACAAAAGGGCAGTCCGCAGTGAATCAGGCTCCAATAACAGGTGAAAGCATACCTGTTGCTAAAGCTATAGGGGACAAGGTATTTGCTGGCACCATCAATGAAACTGGCTCATTTGAGTATCGCATCACGGCAACACAAAGCGATTCAACGTTGTCACGCATTATACGTGCAGTAGAAGATGCTCAAGGTAGTCGTGCACCGACTCAGCGCTTTGTAGATAGTTTTGCCAAAGTGTACACACCTATCGTGTTTGTTGTCGCTTTGGGTATTGCAGTTGTGCCGCCACTTTTATTTGGCTTAGCATGGATGCCTTGGATTTATAAGGCGCTTGTTTTACTGGTGATTGCTTGCCCATGTGCGTTGGTAGTTTCAACACCAGTGACAGTTGTGAGTGGCTTGGCAGCAGCAGCTAGAGCTGGAATTCTGATTAAGGGTGGCGTTTATCTTGAAGAAGGCCGTAAGCTAAAGTCTTTGGCCTTAGATAAAACCGGCACGATTACAGAAGGTAAGCCAGTTGTTACCGATATAGTACTGTTAAAAGGAGAACAGAAGGCTGCTTTATCTTTAGCTGCAACGTTGTCTAATCGCTCTAATCACCCTGTCTCAACAGCCGTTAGTAAATATTGGAAAGCGCTGCCAGATAACGATGTGCTGGTTGAGGTTACCGACTTTGAAGCCATTACTGGGCGAGGTGTTAAAGGCCAGATTGATAATGAATGGTATTACTTAGGTAATCATCGTCTTGTTGAAGAATTAGGCGTTTGCAATCCTGAGACTGAAGCAGCCTTAACTAAGCTAGAAGCCGAAGGTAAAACGGCCATTGTGATTTGCAATGAGGCTGCACCGCTTGCGGTGATTGCTGTAGCTGACACTGTTCGTGAAACAAGTCGTCAAGCGATTATTGAATTGCATGCATTAGGCATCCGCAGCTTAATGCTGACTGGTGATAATAATCTTACGGCAAAAGCGATTGCCAGAAATGTTGGTATCGATGATGTAAGAGGCAATTTGTTGCCTGAGGACAAACTGGCTGTCATCAACGAAGAGCTGATTCAATACGGCACGGTAGGCATGGTGGGTGATGGTATTAATGATGCTCCCGCACTAGCTAAATCTAGTATTGGTTTTGCAATGGGTGCTGCTGGTACAGATACCGCGTTAGAAACAGCTGATGTTGCATTAATGGATGATGATTTAAGAAAAATTCCACATTTCATTCGATTAAGTAATAAAGCTGCGGGCATTTTGAAACAAAACATAATTATTGCGTTAAGTATCAAGGCTGTGTTTTTAGTGCTCGCTTTTATGGGAATAGCAACTCTTTGGATGGCGGTGTTTGCGGATATGGGTGCAAGTTTGATTGTAGTATTTAATGGTTTGCGTCTGCTTCGACACAGTCAAACGATTTAAATGGCAAATTTCTCTTATTGGTTTAAGCACAAAAGCAGACAACTGCTCACTTTTAATCTAGCGTCAAGAATCATGGATATAAAAATTACTTAGATTAATTATATGAGTATGAAAAAATGGATTTATCCGAGTCAGAAGTAAGCTTTGGGAGAATAAAACGTGTTTGAATTAAAAACAATAGCATTATTTATAATCACTGCAATAGCAGAAATAATCGGCTGTTATTTGCCTTATCTGTGGCTAATACAAAATAAAAGTATCTGGTTGTTGATACCTGCTGCTATTTCTCTTGGATTGTTTGCTTGGTTATTGACCTTACATCCTGCGGCTGCTGGAAGAGTTTATGCTGCATACGGTGGCGTATATATTTGCGTAGCAATATTTTGGTTATGGATTGTAGATGGCATTAAGCCTACAACTTGGGACCTACTGGGGGGTGCAATAGCTTTATTAGGTATGATGATTATCATGTTTGCCCCAAGAAATATTTAGAATCAGTACAGCGCTTCGGAAAGCCAATTGATGCAATTGGTAATTTGGCAGTCATTCTGGCGAGTCTAACCACGTCTGCCGCTATCCAAATCATTTAAAAATCTCATACTGAAATTACTATGTTTGATTAAATATCCAAATTAATACTGGCAGCCTTTAGTAATTATAAGTGGCCTTTTTGATAATGTTTTAAGCGGCTTTTTTGCAGTTATTTTAAATGGCTTTTTTACTAAGAATACTCAGTTCACTCTTAATCACACTCAATGTAGATTGAGTTGGGCAATCTATTACAATCGACTGTTTAAGAAATATAAAAATTACTGATTAAATTCATGAGATTTAGCGACTGACTCTTCGTAATTTGGATTAATTGATTTCCTTTTTAGATATGCTCTTTAATAAGAAAGGTAACAATATTTGGGGCGGAATTAAATATACCTTTTATTTGATGGCATTTCTGCTACGCCATCTAATACCATCGTCAGATTCGCATCTTTTTTTAATAAAAAAGTTATTTGAGCGTAGCTTTAAATTAGTTTATTAAAAACTAATTTAATCGGTAATTGACACTAACTGACCCAATTTTCTTCTTAGGGTCGTGTCTTTTTTTTGATTATGTTTATAGAAACATTATTGGAGACAAAATGAATATCCAGCATATTGGGAGTAGTTTAAATGATTTTCTGTCTGAAGAAGATTTGTTGGAAAACGTGACAGCACTAGCTTTAAATGGATGTACACCTAAGGGTACGCCGCTCTATCAGGCAAGCCCCAATCATCGGCTGTTATTGCTTCGCATTATCAGCGGGAGGGTTGATCAAGGTGTTTTTTTAAGATGGTAAGTTTCGAAAGATTCAATCAGAGGGTTAGAGTAGCGACTCTGATTTAATGTAATGTTTATGGACATATTGTGGTTGCAATCATAAAAATTTAAGTGTAAATTGACCCTATGAACTTTAGGTTATATAAATCAATCGTGTTTTTTACTATGCTTGTTTGTCTCCCCTTACAAGGGCTGGCAGCAATAACGATGCCTGGTTGCGCGATGAATGAATCATCGGTTGAGTTGCATGTTGATGCCGATAATGTAGATAGCATGCATAATTGCCATAATGATGATAACCAACCGTCCAAAAGTACTTTTGGCAATAAATGTTCTTATTGTTTTTTGACTTTGTCACATGCTATTACTCCATTCAATATCTCTGTAGAGTTGGATAGTAGTACTGCTTTGTTTTCTGATATGTTTGCCAAAATACCAGACTTAGTCCCAACTGCGCCTTATACCCCCCCCCGATCAGCACTTTCTTAGTGCTGACAGTCGTGTGTATTGCACGATAGTGTTTGCCTGGGCACTTGCTCAGTAAACTATTATCTACCAATCTTTCCGATTCTCAGCACCTATCGACCGACAGTGGTTTATTCACGTTCGAGGTTAAGCGTATGGCTTTTGACGCCTATACACATGCCTTCATAACTTGCTGAACCACCTCTAAAGAATTGCAGAGCGAGGTTAAGTCAATGTTTACATGTTTTCATAAACAGTTATCCAAACTTGTAATCCTGGCATTTCTTCGCGATGCAGAACCGCAGTAACCATTTATCAACCAGGAGTATTAATAATGAAAAAACAAACTATCAATAGAATGATTACAACGCTTGCTGTCTGTAGCCTCAGCTTTCTATCCGTATCTGCGATTGCTGCACAGGATGATTTTCAAAGGCAGATGACTCAAAAAGTCATGCAAGCCAAACAAAAACTTAAAGAGGCAGAGGCTGCCAAAGGGGCTGAGAAAATAAAACTTATGGAGGAGCACATGAAAATGATGGATGACACCATGGGAAAAATGCAGAAGATGAAGCCGAAGTCAGGTATGACAATGCAGGAGCATGAGGACTGGATCAATGAGCATCAGAAACTTATGGATGACTTGATGGGGCAGATGATGAAAGAACATCACATGCAAAAGGAAATGGGATGTATGAGTGCTGATACGCATAAGCACTAAATAAAAAGCTGGGTGGCAATGCCCACCCAGCTTTATTAACACAAAAAGGCCATTGGAAATGAAAAAGTTATTAATTTGTATGTTCGCAGCGGTATTAAGTATCGCTGCTGCACCAGCTTACGCCAACGAAGTTCACCATCAGACAGCAGATAATCAAAAGAGTTATTCTGCAAAAGGTGTAGTAGTTGCCGTAGATAGTGCTTCAAGCAAGGTTAAATTGAAGCATGACGCTGTTCCTGAGCTTAAATGGCAAGCAATGACCATGTTTTTTAACGTTGCAGACAAGTCTCTCCTGGAATCAGTAAAAACCGGAGTTCAGGTTGAATTCAAGTTCATTAAAGTCGACGGTGGCGGACCACTGATTACGCATATTAAAACATTGAAATAAGGCATCTTGGCTGGCTTCAAGTTACCGGGCCAGCCACATTTGATGAACAGGTAGACAGATGAACAAGAATAAATCACCTCTGATTCTGGCGCTAGTGATGGCAACACTAATGCTTCCGGAAATAGTGACTGCAGACGAACATTCTGCCAATAGTCCTATTGGTGCAAACGTGCAGGAATTATTAAATTGGGCTGACACACATAATCCAGAACTTGCCGCAATGCGCTACGAAACTGATGCGGCAAGTGAACGAATCGCCCCGGCAGGCGCGCTTCCCGATCCTATGCTACGCGTTGAGTTCATGGATTTTGCTGGGCGCGATGCGCCAAATGGTTTTAATCCGCTCCCAGGAAAAGGTAGCGGGACTAAATACACTTTCATGCAAAGTATTCCACTATGGGGCAAGCGCGATTTACGTAAGGAAGTGGCTACGGCAGAACTGGAGCAATTCAAGGGGCGCAGATTGGTCAGTGTCACTGAAGTTCACGCGCGTATAAAGAACGCTTATGCTCAGTATTATCAGACCATAGGGCTAAAAAAGCTTAACGAGGATATCCTGCGCCTGCTAGAGGATTTGGAGGCAGTTACCCGGGTGCGCTATGCAAGTGGTTTGGTGCCGCAGCAGGATGCAATCAGGGCACAAGTCGAAAAAACAATGCTGCATTCCGAGGTCATTAATCTTAATACCGAACAGCAACAGGCAAAGGCACGCCTGAATGCAATACTGGGTCGAGCTCAGGACGCTCAACTTTCAACAACACCTGAATTGCGTCGCCTGCCTGTAGAAAAGCTAGATAGTGCTGTCTTGCAGGAAAAGGTAGCACGAACTAATCCGCAGCTTGCTACAGAGTCAGCACAAATCTTGGCGGCCGACGCTAACAAGCGATTGGTTGAGAAGAACCGCTACCCAGACGTCACGCTTGGCATTGCTCCAACGCAGATGGGTAGCAGTATTAGTGGCTGGGAAGCAATGGTGGAAGTCAACCTTCCCATCCGCTTTGATACGCGCCGTTCTCAAGAAAGCGAGGCAACGGCAATGCTGGCTGCCGCTAAGGAGCGTCGGCAGGGTGTTGCGAACCAAGTAATAGGTGAATTACAGGAAAATGTGGTGGCATTCGAAGCGGCGGAAAAACAAGAACGGTTGATTACTGACACGCTACTTCCGCAGGCAGAACTAACCTTTCGTTCGGCATTGGCCGGATACGAAAATGGCAAGGTTGACTTCGCTACATTGCTCGATGCACAAAAGGCAATAAGACTTGCGAGACAAGGCCAGATAAGAGCCAGAGTGGAACAAGAAATGCGTCTCGCAGAGATTGAAAAAATGATCGGGGAAGAGTTATGAAACGTTCTGCAATATGGATTGCACTAGCGCTAGTCGGCATTGCTGTAGCTACATGGGGCGGCTATTGGTGGGGATTAAAACATGCTAACAACTTGGCTTCAGAAATGACACCAACTGTTTCTACCCAAAAGAAGATTCTCTATTACCGCAACCCGATGGGCCTGGCGGATACCTCACCTGTACCTAAACAAGATTCTATGGGCATGGATTACATTCCAGTTTATGAAGGTGATGAGGTGCAGACCGGACAGATCAAAATCAGCCCTGAGAAAGTGCAGAAGTTGGGAGTAAGGACAGAGCCAGCTGCACTGCGAGAATTAGTCAGGACAGTGCGCGCGGTTGGCCAGTTTCAGTTGGATGAGCGCCGTCTGCACACAGTTACGACGAAGTTCGAAGGTTATATTGAAAAGCTACATGTCAACGCTACTGGTCAGCCGGTAAAACGCGGACAGTCGCTGATGGAGGTTTACAGCCCGGAATTGGTTTCAGCGCAAGAGGAATACCTGATAGCCTGGAATGGTCGCCAATCGTTAAGCAACGGTACAGAGGAATCGCTGGTTGGTGTCAGCCGATTGGCTGAAAGCGCCCTAAAACGTCTCCGTAACTGGGACATTTCCGATGCCCAGTTACAGCGCTTGAAAAAAGATGGTAAGGCAACCCGTACGCTGACATTGTACTCCCCTGCTAACGGCGTAGTGCTGGAAAAAATGGCAGTAGCGGGTATGCGTTTCATGCCAGGCGAGCCGTTGTTCAAGATTGCTGACCTTTCGTCTATCTGGCTGCTCGCTGATGTGTTCGAGCAAGACCTTGCGCTAGTACATGTCGGGCAGTCAGTGAATATCAGCGTCAATGCTTATCCGGATAAAGTACTAACCGGCAAAATTGCCTATATCTACCCGACTGTAACTCCCGAGACGCGGACCGCCAAAATACGTGTCGAACTCGACAACCCAAGCGGAATACTCAAGCCCGACATGTATGCAAGCGTACAGTTAGTCTCAGGCCACGGCAAAGCTGATGCTGTGATGGTGCTTGATTCTGCGGTATTAGATAGTGGTACGCGCCAAATCGTGTTGGTACAGCGTGCTGAAGGCCTGTTTGAACCACGCGAGGTCAAGCTCGGCATGCGCGGCAATGGATATGTTGAAGTTATTGAAGGCATAAGTGCAGGAGAGAATGTTGTTGTCAGTGCCAATTTCCTGATTGATGCAGAAAGTAATCTCAAGGCAGCCATTGGAAGCTTCGGTCATTCAGCTCATGGCAAGCAGGGCAAATCTGAGGCCGATAAACCAGTAACCCCTGCTGCTAATTCCGAACACAAGGGGCACTGACATGCTCAATAAAATTATTGAATGGTCGGTTCGGCATGTCTTTTTAGTATTGCTCGGAACACTTTTTCTCGTAGCCTGGGGCATTTATAGCGTCATCAACACTCCAATCGACGCTATTCCTGATCTCTCTGATGTGCAGGTAATCGTGTATACGGAATATCCTGGGCAGGCACCACAGGTAGTGGAGGACCAGGTTACCTATCCGCTCACTACTGCCATGCTGTCGGTACCAAAATCCAAAGTCGTGCGTGGATTTTCAAACTTCGGTGCTTCGTTCGTGTATGTCATCTTTGAAGACGGTACTGACATATACTGGGCACGCTCGCGTGTGCTGGAGTACCTGAATTTTGCTGCGGGAAGATTGCCCAAGGGAATCACGCCTTCGTTAGGTCCTGATGCTACTGGCGTAGGTTGGGTTTATCAATATGTTGTTACAGCCAAGCATAAGACTCTTGATGAACTGCGCTCTATTCAGGATTGGTTTGTCCGTTATCAATTGACCAAGGCACATGGAGTCGCTGAGATAGCCAGTATTGGTGGTTTTGTAAAGTCTTATCAGGTTACCGTCAACCCACAACGTTTGCAGACTTATGGTATATCGCTCAAGACAGTTTCTAATGTCATTGCCATGAGCAACCGCGATGTCGGCGGTCGAGCAATTGAGATGGCAGAGACTGAGTATGTCGTTAGAGGTAGAGGTTATTTGCGTGGGATTAGCGACCTTGAGACTTTGGTAGTCAAGGCTGACATGGGTACGCCGGTGCTCTTGCGCGATGTTGCCCGTGTTGAACTGGTTCCGGACGAGCGTAGAGGAATTACAGAGTTAAATGGAGAAGGCGAAGCGGTTGGCGGCATCGCCGTGGCTCGACATGGGCAGAATGCGCTTGATGTCATTCATAATCTAAAAACTAAAATCGGCGAGATTTCATCAGGCCTGCCAGAAGGCGTTTCAATTCAGGCTGTGTATGACCGTTCAGGGTTAATTCATCGTGCTATCAGTACGCTCAGTGAGACTCTTATCGAACAGGGCATTATTGTTGCATTGGTGTGCGTAGTATTTCTTATGCACGTGCGCAGTGCGCTTGTGGCTATCATTATGCTACCGATTGGCGTTTTGGTTGCCTTCATTGCGATGCGGTTCTTGGGCTTAAATTCCAACATCATGAGTTTAGGTGGCATTGCCATTGCAATTGCTGAAATGACCGATGCTGCAATC
>JAHRYP010000011.1:40486-58938 GCA_020622105.1 Methylotenera sp. | reverse complement strand
GTCATGATTGAAACCTCACATAAGCATCTCGAACGCTTATCACCCGGCAAAAATCGTATAGATGCAATTATTAAAGCATGCCAGGAGGTTGGTCCATCACTGTTCTTCAGTTTATTGATTATTACAGTATCGTTTCTACCGGTGTTTACACTGGAGGCCCAAGAAGGACGAATGTTTCTACCGCTTGCCTACACGAAAACATTCGCCATGGCTGGTGCCGCTTTGCTTTCGATTACGCTGGTACCAGTGTTGATATTGCTGCTGGTTCGTGGGCGTATTCCATCTGAACAGAACAATCCATTAGTGCGCGTGATGATTTGGTTGTATAGGCCAGTAATGTTCTGGGTGATGCGATGGAAAGGTTTTATCGTCCTATCAGCAATTGCTTTGCTTGGGGTGACTGCCTATCCGGCGCTCAAACTAGGATCAGAATTTATGCCGACATTGAATGAAGGTACGCTGCTTTACATGCCTTCGACATTGCCAAGCATTTCTGTTACCAAAGCGGCTGAGCTGTTGCAGACACAGGATAAGATTATCAAAAGCTTTCCAGAGGTGGAGTCTGTCTTCGGCAAGGCTGGTCGGGCAAATAGCGCTACCGATCCAGCACCTTTGGAAATGGCGGAGACGATTATCAACCTCAAACCTGAAGATCAGTGGCGTCCTGGGATGACTATCGACAAGTTAATTGATGAACTTGATAAAGCGGTTCAAATGCCTGGGGTAAGTAACGCCTGGACTATGCCAATTAAGGCTAGAACCGATATGCTTTCCACTGGTATACGAACACCGATTGGTATCAAGGTGTTTGGTAAGGATCTGACCGAGATGGAAATTCTCGCTAAACAGATTGAGGCCGTTGTTAAAACAGTACCTGGAACAACAAGCGCCTATGCCGAACGTATTACCGGCGGATACTATTTGGATGTAGTTCCAGACCGAGAGGCATTATCTCGCTATGGATTGGCTGTTGGTGATCTTTTGGATGTGGTTTCGGTGGCGCTTGGTGGTGAAATGGTCACGACTACGGTGGAAGGTCGCGAGCGCTTTGGCGTTAACGTGCGCTACCCCCGAGACATGAGAAGTGATCCGCAGGCAATTGCCACGCAGGTGCTGGTGCCAACCATGGGAGCCGCGATGATACCGCTTGGGCAACTTGCGCAGGTTAAGCTGGTTAAAGGTCCGCCAAGTATACGTACTGAGAACGCGTTGCTGTCAGCATATATTTTTGTTGATATTCGTGATCGAGATATAGGTAGCTATGTTGCAGCTGCGCAAAAAGCAGTTCGTGAACAGGTTAAGTTTCCTCCTGGCTATTACATCACTTGGAGCGGCCAGTTTGAGTACATGCAGCGCGCAATTGAAAAGTTGAAGGTGGTATTACCAATCACCATCCTGATTGTGTTCGTACTTCTATATTTGAATTTCAATCGTTTTAGCGAGACGCTGATGGTAATGCTCTCTGTACCTTTCTCCGTGATCGGGGGCGTCTGGCTGATGTATTGGCTTGATTACAACCTGAGCATCGCAGCGGCAGTAGGGTTTATTGGCTTAATCGGTATCGGAGCCGAAACCGGCATGGTCATGTTGGTATATCTAAATCAGGCTCTTGAAGAGGTCAAAGCAAAACGTGAAGCTGCTAGCGAGCAGCTCACCAAAGAGGATATTTATGCCGCAGTGGTGCAGGGCTCAGTGTACCGGATACGTCCGGTAATGATGACCGTTGCCGGAAGTATCGTAGGACTGTTTCCAGTTATGTTGAGTAGCGGAACAGGTTCCGAGCTAATGCGGCGTATCGCTGCCCCTATGGTAGGAGGTATGGTATCCGCCACTGTGCTGACGCTGATTGTGATTCCTGCCATTTATGCACTTGTAAAAGAGTTTTCGCTACACCGAGCGTATCGGTGAATTTAACTCAACCATAGGAGATTTATCATGAAAAATCGCACGAAATTGACCATAGCCTTGTTGGCGACATCCCTTCTTCTTGGAGGCTGCGCCTCGCAGAAGCCCGCAAAACCGAGTGGTATCGAGCAACGAATTGAAAGCGCGCAATCGCCTTCGGAACATCAGGCAATTGCTGGCGAATACGAGAAGCAGGCAGCGTCAGACAAGGCCTCCTCTAGAATGCACCAGGGCTTGGCGAACAAATACAAATATATAACTACGCCCAAGGGTATCTCACCGGGATCCGCATATCAACACTGCAGCAATCTGGCAAAGCTATACGAGCAGGCTGCGGCGGAGAATCTCGAACTAGCCAAGCTGCATCGCGAGGCAGCTGATGCGGCCAAATAGCCTTAAATGAGCGTCAGTCTCCATTGCAGCACATTAGTTCATACCACGCTGTTGTGCTGGGCTCAGTGTATCAGGTACGTCCGGTAATGATGACCGTTGCCGGACGTATCGTAGGCCTGTTTCTATTTATGCTGAGTAGCAGAACAGATTCCCGAGGTAATGCGGCGTATCGCTGCCCTCTAATCATGAAACATTTTGCGACTTAAAGAGCTAAATGGACATAAAGCTTATGCAAAAGGATTTTAGAGAGCTCACAGCAGTTGAGCGTCAATTAATTGAGAATGAGCATGCTCATTTAGAACAGTTTTTGTGGGAGCTGCATGAGGCATGCTGCGAGTTTGATAGCCTGAAAGAATGCCATGGATGTGACAAAGAGAAATTTGCTTCATGCCAAGGGCGACTAATTTCATTTGAATATGTTTTTATCGATTTCGTCATTAGGCATTTTGAAAACGAAGAAAAAATTATGTCCGAAATTTGTTATACCCAAAACGCTAAAGAGTTTTTTCATATGCATGTACAAGAACATGAGAAATTATTGCTGGAAATGGAGAGCCTTATGCATAAGTTGTCGGCCGAGAGCGAACAGGGATTTACGGCAGGGGCAATTAGAGAGCTTTACTATCGGGTTGCGGAACTGTTTGGTAAGCATGCATCTACCTTTGATAACTTATTGTTGAATCATCACGAAAGCGGTAAGAAGTGAGTGTTGTATAAGTCTCAATACGATGTGAACAGATATATTTTAAAACTTTTGAAAGAACAGAGATAACTAATGCCCGAAATAATTCCTAACCTACATCCGCTAATTGTTCATTTCCCCATTGCGCTGATCAGCGTTTCTGCAATATTTCACGTGGTAGCAATCGCAACGCGGGGTAAAGCATGTGCCACGCATTGCTCCGTTCTTGCCCATACCACGCTGTGGCTGGGCGCGCTGGCGGCGCTACCAACGGTGTTTTTCGGCTGGCAGGCATTCAACAGCGTGAATCACGATGAAGCCGGTCACGCCGCCATGCTGCTGCACCGCACTTGGGCGCTGGCTACGTTGGCGTTACTGGTGGTTTTGGCAGGCTGGGATGCCTGGCGCAGCAAGTTGGATGCGATGCCTGCCTGGTGGTTCGCTGGCGCTGTGATTGGCGCATGGGGCATGGTCGCTACCACCGCCTGGCATGGCGGGGAACTGGTTTATCGGCACGGGCTGGGAGTGATGGCTTTGCCTGCGGTGGAATCCGGCCCGACGCACGGACATGAGCATGCTTCTACCTTGAATGGCGGGGAGCATGCGGACGCCATGTCTCCCGAAAATGCAGCCCATGAGCATTCCCACGATGGGCATACTCACTGAAATGATTGAACTGGAGCCGGCCGTTATGAGCAACAGTCTCCTTGTGCCTGAACAGGCGGGCACTTTACTGAGCCATAGGAACAAAACACGCAGCAGTCACCCAGTTTTGGACGTAGCAACGCTTTGCAGTTCGTGCATTCGTAATAGAACTGGCAGGCATCTGTGGGCATGCTCTCCCGCTTGGCATAGCCGCAATAGGGGCATGTCAGAATGGATTCAGGAATGATAGTGTTCATGTCCTACTCATTTGCGAACGGTGGAAGGGTATCGGCCACTATAACTTAATTGGAATAGTGACGAAATCACAAATTAAGGAGAATCTAAAATGAAATTAACATTTCTTGGTGCAACAGGAACCGTGACGGGTTCTAAATACCTGCTCAATTGCGGTTCAAAACGCATATTGATTGATTGCGGACTATTCCAGGGACTTAAGCAATTGCGGTTGAAAAACTGGGATAAGTTGTCAATTAACCCAAAAGATGTAGATGTGGTGGTGTTAACGCATGCCCACATAGATCACACCGGGTATCTGCCATTGTTTGTTAAAAACGGATTTTCTGGCAAGGTCTATTGTAGCGAGGCCACTCGGGATTTATGCAAAATCTTGTTACCTGATTCAGCACATCTGCAAGAGGAAGAAGCGGAGTATGCTAACAAACGCGGCTTTTCCAAGCACCATCCGGCCTTACCACTTTATACAAAAGAAGATGCACAAAGAGCACTTGAGCTGCTGACGCCCGTTGATTTTGAACAGGACATCGATTTAGGGGATGATCTGACCGTAAGGTTCTCGCCCAGCGGACATATTCTGGGGTCTGCTTTTGTGCGCATTCATAACCAGAAAATGTCCATCCTGTTTTCTGGTGACATTGGACGACCCAATGATATTTTGATGAAAGCACCCGTGCGCATCAAGCAGGCTGATTATCTAGTGCTTGAATCTACCTACGGCAATCGATTGCACGACACCAGTGATCCGCAAGTTAAGTTAGCCACAATTATCAACCGAACAATAAAGAAAAAAGGCGTGGTAGTTATACCAGTCTTTGCAGTAGGCAGAGCGCAAGAGCTACTTTATTACATTCATCTACTGAAATCGTCCGGTGTTATACCTGACATCCCAGTATATTTAAATAGTCCAATGGCGGTAGATGCCACCGCAATATTTCATAACCATCGTGGCGAGCATCGCCTGACGCCAGAACAATGTAGTGCGCTTTGCCATACGGCGCATATGGTGAATAGCGTTGAAGAATCCAAACGGCTTAATGAAACCAAAGGTCCGATGATTATCCTTTCAGCAAGTGGCATGGCCACTGGCGGACGTGTTGTCCATCATTTAAAAGCATTTGCACCTAATCCCAATAATACTATTTTGTTTGTTGGCTTCCAGGCTGCAGGTACGCGTGGGGCGGCAATGCTGGATGGAGCCGAAAGTATCAAGATTCATGGTGAATATGTGCCAGTGCGTGCCGCTGTTGAGAGTGTTTCCAATCTTTCTGCACATGCAGATTATTCGGAAATTCTGAATTGGCTTGATGGTTTCGAAGTTCCGCCAAAGAAAACATTCATCACTCATGGTGAACCAGTTGCGGCAGATGCAATGAGGATTCATATCGAAGAAAAGCTGCATTGGCAGGTAGAGGTTCCGGATTATCTCGAAACAATCTCTTTAAATTAGGTATACCCACTGAAATTATGAACAGGAGAACCCACATGAAATTATGGATACGTATTTGTGCTGTTGCACTGACATTAAACTCAGCTGTTGCCCTTGCCGGACAGGCTATTACCGTCTACAAAAGTCCAACTTGCGGTTGTTGCGAGAAATATGTCAGCTACTTGAGAGAGAACGGCTTTACAGTCAAGGCCATCGACCAGAACGATATGGATAGTATCAAGAAACGTTACGGCGTGACGCGCGTCGCCAGTTGTCACACTGCGCTGATTAATGGCTATGTGGTTGAAGGCCACGTACCAGTAAGCGCCATTAACAAACTGCTCAAGGAGAAACCCGCTATTGCAGGCATCAGCGTACCCGGCATGCCTATGAACTCACCAGGGATGGGAGAAATGAAGAAAGGGACATTAACGGTTTATCGCATCCCAAGAAATGAAGAGGCTCTTAAAGTTTATTCTGTTGAATGAAAATCTAGTTGATAATTTTTGGAGAATGTTTTTGAGGCTTAGCCCTTACGAATTGAAAAGATCTATTGCAACTCGCTTGCTGGCTGCATGGGTGGTTCTCTCAATAGCATTGGGATTTGGCTCCTATTATTTTGAATCCAAGCAAATTGATATATTTGTATTCAGTCTGGCAGCCCAAGCTGCAAAACATTTTAACAATCCCGAAAATGAAGCAGCCTTTTTAGGAAATCTTGATCAGCATCGTTCTGTGGTCAAGAGATTTCTCAAAGACTCCAGATTTGCCGGTATTCGTTTGTTTGGGAGCAACAGGAAACTTGAACTTGAATCGTGGAAAACAGATGAAAACAGATTGCTGAGTCGAATAGAAAAGCATCGTCATACCTTCCCAAATGAAAGTGATAGCCATTACAACAAGATTATAGATGGCGGAAATCTTTACGTTCAGATTGTTATTCCCTTGTTGTCATCAGACCAGAAAATATATGGTTATTTTGAAGGGATATATGAGGTTGACTCAATCACTGTGGCAAAACTTGAACAACGCATCATAACTTCTTTATTGATTGTTGTACTGGTCATTGGATTAACAAGCCTCGTGTTATATCCAGTCATTTTATCGCTCAATCGGGAGGCTACTAATCTTTCTGATGAGTTGCTGCAATCGAATCTGGAGTTATTGCAGTCACTAGGTAGCGCGATTGCTAAGCGCGACTCTGATACCGATGCTCATAATTACAGGGTAACTCTTTATGCAATCAGGCTTGCTAAAACCATGGGTAGGAGTAATGCTGATATTGAATCACTGATTGTTGGGGCTTTTCTGCATGATGTAGGAAAAATCGGCATTGCCGACCAAATTTTATTAAACCCAGGAAAATTAACTCATGATGAAATTGAAATCATGAAGACCCATGTGATTCATGGCAAGGAAATTATCCAGCATTCCAATTGGCTTAAATGTGCGCATGATGTAGTGTTTTTCCACCATGAAAGATTTGATGGTACCGGGTATCCCCAAGGACTTAAGGGCAAGGATATACCGATAAATGCTCGGTTATTTGCTGTTGTGGATGTCTTTGATGCATTAACTTCCAAACGGCCATACAAAGATTCTTTGTCATTCTCCGAATCAATGAGCATATTGCATGCAGGATCTGGCAGTCTTTTTGATCCTGGAATTCTTGCTGTATTTGAGCGTATTGCACCTTTTCTCTATGAAGAGTTTTGTCATGCAGATTTAAGTTATTTGCAGCGCGTATTGAAAGAGTCTTTAACAAAATACTTTCATTGAGATTATATAAAAATAAAATAAGGAGGGCTTCAAAATGAGTGTATGGCATCAACAATCGCTTTCTGAAGTTGTAAGTCAGTTCACGACTAATGTAGAGCAAGGTCTGACCGATGAGGCTGTTGCCACTAGGCTCGCGAGTTATGGAGCCAATAAATTAAGAAAAGGTAAGCGATTCTCGGCATTCTCTATTTTTATTAGCCAGTTTAAAAGTCTGGTTATTTGGGTTCTTATAGGCGCGGCTGCTGTTTCTGCGTTATTAGGGGAAACTACTGACGGAATAGCGATTATTGCTATTGTTATTTTGAACGCAGTGATTGGTTTTTTCCAAGAGTATCGTGCTGAAAAAGCTGCTGCTGCCCTAGCTAATCTTACAGCACCTCATTGTCGTGTAGTACGTAATGGTCATAGTAAAGTGATTACCTCTACTGAGGTTGTACCGGGCGATATCTTACTACTTGAAGGGGGAGACCTGGTTGCTGCGGACGCACGTTTGATAGAAACATCTGTACTTCATGTTAATGAAGCTCCGCTTACCGGTGAATCGCAAGCGGTTGGGAAATTTATAGACACCTTACCTCCGGCAACGCCTTTAGCTGATCGGAAAAATATGGTTTTTCTCGGCACCAGTGTAACGGGAGGAACTGGACGTGCTTTGGTAGTAAATACTGGCATGGAGACTGAGCTAGGTCATATCGCAAAACTTCTTGAAACGGCTGAGAGCGGCAAGACTCCATTGCAACATCGACTTGACCGAGTGGGACGCGCACTGTTATGGGCTTGTTTGGGCATTGTTGTATTGATTTTTGGGCTTGGGCTATTAAGGGGTATTGAGCCATTTGAGCTGTTCTTGAGCGCTGTGAGTCTCGCAGTAGCAGCTATCCCTGAAGGATTGCCCGCAGTAGTGACTGTAGCACTAGCTTTGGGTGTTCAGCGCATGATAAGACGCAATGCGCTGGTTCGTCATTTGCCATCTGTTGAAACGCTTGGCTGTGCTGAAGTTATTTGTACAGACAAAACAGGCACATTGACCTTAGGGGAAATGACGGCCCGCAAACTCATTACTTCAGAGAACCTATATCGACTGAGCGGTGAAGGCTATTCTACTGAAGGCACATTTTTTGTAGGTAACACTGAAACTCTATCAACGGATAACCCGGAGCTTTTTGCCTTGCTGCGCGCTTCGGCAGCCTGCAATGATGCTGAGTTGACTCTCATAGATAATCAACCTGGAGTGATTGGCGACCCTACTGAAGGAGCGCTTCTGGTGGCAGCCGCAAAAGGCAATATTACGCGTGAGTCTGTCGAGGCTGAGATGCCACGAATTGCTACCGTGCCTTTTGACTCTGACCGTAAACGTATGACTATTATCCGTCTAGTGGATAATCAGTCTTGGGCATTCGTCAAAGGCGCGCCTGAAGTTATTCTAAGTCGCTGCACCATGATACGCACTAATCAAGGTGTGAGGGAGTTGACTGAAGATGACCGTATCAGGCTAATTGAAGCCAATACATTGCTCGCGAATGATGCTTTGCGCGTCCTTGCAGTTGCTGAACGCTCGCTGAGTGTTATCGACTTTGACTGGAGCACGTCTCTGAACGATGCAGAGATCGAGACCGAGTTGGTACTTTTAGGGTTGGTGGGTTTGCAAGATCCTCCACGTGGTGAAGCAAAAGAAGCTGTTACCAAGTGTGTACGCGCTGGCATCAAGACTGTAATGATCACCGGCGATCATCCAGATACGGCAAGAGCCATTGGTAATGAACTGGGTATTTTGAACAAAGGTGATACAGTTCTTGTAGGCGCCGAGCTTGATTCTCTAGATGACGAGGCACTCAAAGAACGTGTTTCCCAAGTTTCGGTTTATGCCCGTGTAACAGCCGAACATAAACTTCGTATTGTGCGCGCCTGGAAAGCTCGGGGAGTCGTTGTTGCGATGACCGGGGATGGAGTTAATGACGCCCCCGCAATCAAGGAGGCCTCTATTGGCATAGCGATGGGCATTACCGGTACCGAAGTCACAAAAGGTGCCGCCTCCATCATCGTCACGGATGACAACTTTGCATCGATTGTCGCTGCTGTTGAAGAAGGTCGTGGCATTTATGACAATATCGTTAAGACTCTTGAGTACTTGCTGGCAGGGAATGCCGGCGAACTTATTGTGATGTTAACGGCAATTATTTTGGGTTGGCCACTGCCATTGCTGCCTCTACATCTTCTTTGGATTAATCTGGTGACAGACGGTTTGCCTGCGCTTGCCTTAGCTACCGATCCTATTGATCAAGGTGTGCTGAACCGTCCACCAAGACGTTCGCAATCCGAGCTACTTAATCTGGATTTCCTGAAAAGAACGCTCTTTGCAGGCTTTCTGACAGCTACCGTAACCCTTGGCGTATTCTTTTATGAGTACAAGATTGTTGCTAGCGGTCTTGATCAGGCGCGAGATGCTGCTTTTACTGCGCTAGTGATTACCGAATTGCTGCGCGCATTCGGAGCTCGTAGTGAAGATCGGACTATCTGGCAGATGGGCCTATTCTCCAATATGCGGTTGTTCTTAATAGTAGCGGTAAGCTTTGCACTACAGCTTGCAATACATCATGTGCCAACGTTCCAAACCTTGTTCCAGATTGAACCTGTTACTTTGCATCAGTGTTTTTCCTGGTTTGCAGTTGGATTCATACCCTTGATCATTTTGGAATTGAAAAAAGTGATTCGTATGCGCGCATCTGGAATTCGTTCATGATGCGATTTTTTGCGTTATATACTTTTTTACCTGTTGGCGATTTTTTACAGAGTTAACCATAAATGAGATTACTATGAATAAACAAAAATACGATGTAACTCGGGACCCCGTTTGCATGATGACAATTGATCCCAGGCAGGCAGAAGCAATGACCGAATACAAGGGTCAATCTTATTATTTCTGTTCGGAAGGCTGCCGTCAGAAGTTCTTATCCCAACCTGGAATTTTCGTTGATAGAGCACCTGGTATGCGATTAACCGTGGGAGTGATGGGTTCTGCGAGTGGGGAATTTGCGGCTGATATCAAAGAGCTGGTCTATGCCTTAGGTCAGGTTATTGCTGAACGTGGATTCATACTGATTACAGGAGCCTGCCCAGGCCTGCCATATGAATGTGCCCGTGGCACACGAAACAAAGGTGGTTTTTCTATGGGCATATCACCTGCGCTTAGCCTAGATGAGCATGTTCATAAATATCTTTCTCCAGCCGATGTTTTCGATGTTCTTGTCTACACTGGAAGCGGTTTGATGGGGCGTGAGGTTATTAACATTAGGTCTAGCGATATGGTTGTTATCGTTGGTGGAAGCTCCGGAACGTTGGGTGAATTTGCGATTGCTTACGATGAAGGAAAGGTAATAGGCATTCTAGAAGGCAGTGGCGGCATCACTACGCAACTTCCCCAATTAGTCACCAGTTTTGGCAAGGATACAGGTGCTTACTTAATCTATGAGTCTGATCCACAGTTGCTTATTACAAAGTTAGCAGAGGCGTATACAGCGCATCACTATAAGCATCCATCCTGTTTTTGCGATGGGGAGCATGCCAGTGTTGGTTAATCTTCTAAGTTGTGCACGACTGAAACTGTTTGATGTCGAATTAATTAAAGGAACGTAAGCATGGACAAATTAAATCCTTGGCGAGTTGGTAGCGCGACTGCATTAACAGCGGCGATGATCAATTTGATATGTGCAATCGCAGTTTATATGTATCCAGCTGCAACGGTCAGTTTTGTTAGCTCCTGGGCACATGGCTTTAATCTGAATATTCTCCTCAGCAAGACTCCTTTAACCTTTGATGGAATTGCTGGTGGCATATTCAATGTAACACTGACAGGATTTCTGATCGGAGTGCTGTTCGCCTTATTTTATAACTTAGTGGGATTCTGCCCAAAATGCCGTTAGCAATTTTAGAAGGGAACTATCATGGCAATTGATCCAGTATGTGGAATGAACGTAGAAGAAAAATCAGCAGCAGGCAATGCTGTACATTCGGGAACGACATATTATTTTTGCTCACCCAAATGCCAGCATGAGTTCGAAGCTAATCCAGCCAAATATGCAGGAATCAGCAAGGTAGCTCACACCCATGATCATGCTCAACACCGTGACCACGGCATGGCTGAGGCAAAAACATCAGCAGCAGCTGGAGAAAAAGCAAAAGACCCTATCTGCGGCATGATGGTAGAAAAATCCACAGCCCTGAAAACTGAACGTGGCGGAAGAGCCTACTATTTTTGCAGCGTAGGTTGCCAGCGCACCTTTGAGTCACCGGAGCAGGAACTGAAATCCATGCGTACCCGAGTCATGATCGCAATGTCCGGAGTACTGGTGCTGGCAGTCATGCGTGCTGCGGTATTTCTCGGGCTCGCCGGTGGCGCGATGACCTTGAGTTGGGTGCCGGTTGATGTGCTGCCGTGGTTTACCTGGGGGATATGGATGATGATACTGGTCACACCAGTGCAATTTATCGGTGGCTGGGGCTTCTACAAGGGAGCATGGAACGCAGTTCGTGCACGCAACATCAATATGGATTTCCTGATTGCGCTTGGCACCTCGGTCGCGTACTTCTATAGCGTCGCGGTAGTATTCTTCCCTAATGTGTTGCCAGTGGCGGTAGATCAGCGGCAATCTTACTTTGAAGTGTCGGCAGTCATCATTGCCTTCGTGCTGCTCGGCAAGTATATGGAAGAAATTATCAAAAAACGTTCATCGGCAGCGGTGCGCAAACTTCTGGATCTCAAACCCGCAACCGCACATGTCATCCGCGATGGTCAGGAGATGGAAGTGCCAGCAGAAAGTGTGATGTTGGATGAGATTATCGTGGTGCGTCCTGGCGAGAAGGTTCCAGCTGATGGTGTAGTACTTGAAGGCCGCTCCTCAGTGGATGAGGCTATGCTCACCGGCGAATCCATGCCGGTAGAAAAGTCACCAGGCAGTGCAGTAATCGGCGGAACCATCAATCGTACAGGTCTTTTCCGCTTTAAGACGACGCGTGTAGGCGCGGAAACCGCGCTCGCACAAATCATCAAACTGGTAGAAGAAGCGCAGGCATCCAGCGCCCCTATCCAGCGCCTCGCCGACCAAGTGGCCAGTTATTTTGTTCCCACAGTGGTGCTGGTCGCATTTTCCGCTTTTGTGGGTTGGTGGCTGATGGGTAATTTCCCACAGAGCCTGATGGCCTTCATCGCCGTACTAATTATTGCTTGCCCATGCGCTCTTGGTATCGCCACTCCGGCGGCACTGATGGTTGGCGTAGGGAAAGGAGCAGAGGCCGGCATCCTGATTCGTGGCGCAGAAGTGCTGGAACGTGCGGAAAAGCTCACTACCGTTGTATTTGATAAGACTGGGACACTGACCCGTGGCGAGCCTAACATTACCGACATCATTGCTATTGGCAATCAGCCGGAGGCCGACATTCTACGTGCCGCCGCCGCAGTAGAAGTCGGTTCGGAACATCCGCTCGGCGAAGCAATCGTGCGTGCCGCGCAACACCGCGAACTTGTGTTGCCTAAGGTGGAAAACTTTGAAGCTATTCCAGGTCATGGCATCCGCGGCAACGTTGATGGCAGGATCACGCTTCTCGGCAACCGTCGGCTATTCGAACGAGAAGGCATTGATACCAAGGCGGCGGAAGAAATTATGGCAAAGCTGGAAGCCCAAGGGAAGACAGCGATGCTCGTTGGTCTAGATGGTGCTCTTGCCGGTGTCTTGGCTGTAGCTGACACGCTCAAACCCGAGGCCAAAGACGCTATCGCTGAGCTCATGAAAGAGAATGTGGAAGTCATCATGCTGACTGGTGACAATCGTCGCACCGCCGAAGCTATTGCAAAAGAACTAGGTATTAAGCACGTAATTGCCGAAGTATTACCATCAGATAAGGCTAAAGTGATACAGGATTTACAGAAACAAGGTAAATCAGTTGCAATGGTGGGGGATGGCGTCAACGACGCGCCAGCGCTGGCGGTTGCCGAGATTGGTATCGCCCTAGGTTCAGGATCTGATGTAGCTAAGGAAACCGGCGGCATCGTCCTCATCAAGAATGATGTGCGCGACGTAGTGGCGAGCATACGTCTGTCACGCGCCACCATGCGCAAAATTAAGCAGAACCTGTTCTGGGCATTTATCTACAACGCTATTGGTGTACCCATTGCTGCATTCGGCTTTCTTAATCCCATTATCGCGGCAGCGGCAATGGCGTTGAGTTCACTGTCAGTAATTGTGAATTCTGCGTTACTTAAACGAGCCAAACTTTGAATCTATGATTAATTAAAAGTTAATGATAGGTGCTGTTGATTCCGCTTACATCATGAAAGGAGACTGAAATGTACTATTTCTTGATCCCGCTTCTAATGGGCTTTGTATTCGCCGGCTCAAGCGCATTTACAAGTGCTTTTTCTCGTTCTTGGGGTGTAAATGGTGGTCGACTGGTTACCAGCCTACTTCGTAATATGTTAGGAATACCGCTCTATGGTTATGGCCTTGTATTAGCTTGGCGCGAAACTTCAACCTTGATATTGAATTTGGGTGCTATAGGGCAAGGATTAGGCTGGCTTTTAGTAATCGCAGGTGCAGTACCAATCATCGTAGGTCATTTGCAGCTTGGATGGCGTACACATATGCCTTCTATTAACGACTCACTGATGGATAAAGGGCTTTATGGCTATGTCCGGCATCCTATATATGTCGGTGGCCTGATTGTTTTCTTGGGGCTTGTATTAGTGCATTTCACCGCACCATGGTTATTAGCATCTATCCTTTCCATCATATTTTTTACTGTGATGGCTAGATTGGAAGAAATTGATTTGTTGCAGCGGATGCCAAAATATAGCGATTACATGGTTCGAGTGCCAGGCTTCCTGCCAATCTTTGCGAATAATACCCTCAGCCGATGGGTGTGGATATGTCCCGCATTAGGATTAATATTAGCAACGCTGGTGTTCTATATGTGGGGTTTTACTTTATGGACATCATTTGTCGGCGCACTGATGCTTGTATGTCCAAGCATCGTATTATGGGGATTGATAACCTTACGTAACTAACAACAATTACACCTAACTGAATATATAGGGGAAGCATCATGAACGACGAACATGAAACAAAACATCTTTCCAGAGGGCAATGGGTATTCTATGGTTTTCTGATATTTGCCGGATTGCTTCTCTTCACAGAACACCGCGCCCATGTTCTTAGTTTTCTGCCTTACTTGATTTTACTTGCTTGCCCTTTAATGCATTTATTCATGCATCATGGGCATGGTGGTCACAATCATCGTCATGAAACAAAAGAGGGAGATCAAAAATGAATGCACCTTCTTCTGATTACGGCTTGTGGCCACTTGTCATCATCAACTCTCTAGTGTTCATCATCTTCGCTTTTAGTTTTGCCAAACCGCAGAGTAAGCGTGACTGGCGGACATTCAGTGCGTTTTCAGCATTCCTGGTAGCATTGTTTGTTGAGATGTACGGCTTCCCGCTGACGATCTACCTTTTGTCTGGATGGCTTACAAGTCATATTCCGGGGATCGATCCATATTCACATAATGCAGGCCATTTGCTGGAAGATCTGTTTGGCTGGGGTGGTAATCCGCACTTTGGCCCATTCCACTTACTCAGCAACGCTCTAATCATTGCCGGCTTCTTCTTGCTCTCTGGTGCTTGGCGTGTGTTATATAGTGCTCAACGCAAGCATAAGCTTGCAACGACTGGACCATACGCGCGAATTCGGCATCCACAATATGCAGCGTTCGTGATGATCATGTTTGGATTCTTACTACAATGGCCAACGATAGTGACATTGATCATGTTCCCGATTTTGACCTACATGTACGTCAGGCTGGCCAGAATCGAAGAGAAAGAAGCTTACGCTGAATTTGCTGAGGAGTATTCAAAATACTCAGCCAACACACCAGCATTCTTTCCTCGGCTTCAGTGACATCTGAAAAATTACATAACAGAAACGTCTATGACATTTTGGTATTACCAAGCTACAAAAGTAGGCGATGGGGTTTCGGCAAAAGAAGGGGTAAACATGTTTTGGACACTTAATAATTATTCTAGCATTCCTTTTTTGTTGTTTGCATTTCACTGTTCATCTGATTGCTGATGAAACAAAAATGCATTTTTTCGCGTAAGTTTCTTAGCTACGCTAATCAACCATTTAATATAGTTTAGTCGAAGGCGACAGAGTCATGATGAGTAAAGCTTACTACGCCCCCTCAGTCTTGGATGAAGAGTACACAAGTCTAATTGAGGCAATTCCAGATGTAATTTTTCTCAAAGATGGCGCTGGGCGCTGGCTCATTACTAACGGTGCTGCCAAGACACTTTTTCGGTTGCATGAATTTGACTGGCAAGGTAAAACTGATAAAGAGCTTGCTGATGAAAACCCCGAAATGCAATCAATACATATGGAATGTATTGAGGATGATGAAGCTGCGTGGGTAGTGGGCAAGCTACTGGTGTTTGATAAAACCATCATTGATGAAGCTGGAAATGTACGTGAATACGAGGTGCGCAAGTATCCTACCTTTAATGATGATGGCACACGTAAATCGCTTGTGGTTATTGGACGTGACGTTAGCGAAGCAAGACTTACTGAGCGAAATTTGCGCGTAGCGGATACTGCCATTGAATCACAAGAAGCAATTGTAATCACTGATGCTAATAACAGGATACTGCGTATCAATAGCGCTTTCACAAGAATGACCGGATATAGCAAAGAGGATGCTATTGGCAAAACGACAGCGCTTCTAAACTCTGGCCGACATGATGAGGCATACTACCAAAGAATGTGGGAAGCGCTTGCTACAAAGAGGTCCTGGCAGGGCGAGATATGGGATCGTCGCAAGAACGGTCAGATATACCTTAAGTGGCTAACTATAACTGCAGTGTCTGGCTCTGACGGGAAAATTCATAATTACATAGGCACCTTTACTGATTTAAGTGAACATAAAGAGGCAAAGGAAGCGATTTATCGACTTGCGTATTATGATCCGCTAACAGACCTGCCTAACCGCAGACTACTTCTTGATCATATGGATAGTGCACTGAAAAACAGCACACATAATCTGCACAATGGAGCGTTGCTTATGATTGACCTTGATAACTTCAAGTTCATCAATGATACTAAGGGTCATGCTATTGGTGACCTGTTGCTTATAGAGGTGGCGAAGCGTCTAAAATCTTGCGTGCGTGATGGTGATATAGTGGCACGGTGGGGTGGTGATGAGTTTGTAATTATGCTAAATATCTTGGGTAAGGATGCAAATAAGGCGGCTTTACAAGCAGAAGTATCAAGTAAAAATATAATAAATATTAGCAATCAGCCTATTTTAATTACTGGGGAAGAGATACATTGCACGTTCAGTGTTGGCATAAGTATGTTTACTGTACCTATGACTTCAAGTGACGAAATACTAAAACGTGCCGATATTGCCATGTATCAAGCTAAAGCTGCTGGTCGTAATACCATAAGCTTCTTTGATCCTGTAGCTTATGCGTTGATTGAAGAACGTCAGATTGTCTTATCTGAGTTGCATCAGGCCTTACCTAGTGAACAGCTCAAGCTATATTTCCAAGTTCAGGTCGTTCAGACTAATCGCGAATGCAAGGTTATGGGTGCAGAGGTGTTGCTTCGGTGGCAACACCCACAACGTGGATTGGTATCTCCAGCCGAGTTTATTCCACAAGCAGAAGAGTCTGGATTAATTATTCCCATTGGACTATGGATGTTAGTTAATGTCTGTATGCAACTCAAAACATGGGAAGCGAACCCAATGACCCAGTCTTTGACTCTTTCTGTCAATGTAAGCGCAAGGCAGTTTAGCCAACCTGATTTTGTTGAGCAAGTGTGCAAGGTGTTAGAAAGAACAGGTGCCAAGGCTACACAGCTTAAAATCGAACTCACTGAAAGTTTGGTCTTGGATGATGTTGCAGACACTATTGAAAAGATGAAGGCATTGAAGTTGCTCGGTGTCAATTTTTCAATAGATGATTTTGGTACAGGGTACTCTTCATTAAGTTACTTGAAGAAACTACCAATCAATCAGCTGAAAATTGACCAGAGTTTTGTACGCGAAATTGATACCGATCATAGTGATGCCATTATTGTGCAAACTATTATAGGCATGGCGCATAATTTTGGCTTTAATGTTATTGCCGAAGGTGTAGAAACCAAAGCACAGCGTGATTGTCTTGTACGCTATGGTTGCAATGCTTTTCAGGGCTATTTGTTTAGCAAGCCAGTGCCGTTGGAAGATTTTGAAAAACTCATTAGCGAAATTATAAAGCCTGATCTCTCAGCTAATTAAAGTCGAATCTAATATTAAGATGAAAGAAGTTACAACATTACTTGAAATGCTTCTTGATACTTTTTTTGTTACCTTATATTTTTATCTATGCATGATCTATCAGCTCGAGAATTTGATGACAAATCTCAACCATTTCTGCATGACAGGCTTAATATCCATGCTTATAATATGATTAAGATGAAGTCATGAGAGCCATTTATATGAATAAAAAAAGAGTATCTAAAATTTGCCTTTCGCTAGACTTGTAATTTTACTTTATAAATTTTAGTGTGCGGTACCTGAAAAGCAGTTATCAAAATCGTTGATGTTGCATCATGCCTTAGCGATTGTGATGCAAGAAAAAATCAAGATTAAGTGACCTGGAAATAAAATTTTTATTCAGTAACATTACTTCCGGCCAACAGCAGGAAATTGTTTAATTGAACCAATCTTAGATAATCATTAATGTTGATTGAAGTTTACTTTGATGGAATAACCATCCATTCCCTTGCATAGCCCCAATTGTTGTACGCAAAGATGGTTGTGTTTTAATTGGTGTTAGCAACCTTACCATGACCTACTACCCTATTCATATACTTCGACATGAACTTCTGGTGATAGGCACTGATGGTGGATAAGCGCCTTCAACCGCGCATTGGCCTGAAGTTACAACAGACATCGCAGTTGGTTAAATGCGGGATGGGCTTGCTCGTAGTGTAGTGACCAATACGCTACTGTTGAAACGCTGGAAACCATTCCGTCATCATGGAAAGGATAGCTAAATGAATGCTGATATCTTGAATATCGGACAGGCCGCAGAAGCTTCAGGTATTTCTGCGAAAATGATTCGTCACTATGAGGACGTTGGTCTTGTGCCACCTGCATCAAGAACATTCTCTGGGTATAGAACCTACAACCATCGTGATGTGCATATGCTGAGGTTTATCAAACATTCACGTGACTTAGGATTTTCGATTAAACAGATTGGCGATTTGCTGAATTTATGGCGTGATCAAGACCGCCCAAGCAGTAAAGTCAAATCGATGGCAACCGAGCATA
>JAHRYP010000011.1:28184-40476 GCA_020622105.1 Methylotenera sp. | reverse complement strand
AAGATACAAGAACTGAGTGCGATGAAATCGGAACTGACACGTTTAGTGAGTTGTTGTCATGGTGATACACGACCTGAGTGTCCAATTTTGGCTAAATTAGCTCAAGATAAATAGCCGCTGTTAATTGCAAAAAATATTAATGAATTATTTTGATAAAAATTCTTGACCTTACCACTGTGGCAAGCTTCATGATACGAACTATGCCCTGACAAATTTAGTCAAATATATATAGACACATGAATTGAGCAACACAAGGTAAACAATACAAAATGAAACGCTGGCTTAAATTATTTGTGACAATAGCACTTGCTATCAGCATCCCGCTACAAGGGCTTGCTGGGGTGGCTATGCCGGCTTGCAATATGTCTAAAGATGCCATGGCAGCCAACATGCCTATGAATGCGGTCACTAATGATGTCACCATGAGTCAATCAGATGTGAAAGCTGCCAGTTGTGACATGATGAATGAAAACTGTTGTGATTTGAGCGGAAATAAAATATGCTCAGATCAAAAATGCGCTATCTGCCATCTGAGCATCTTACAATTACCTGATACAGGCTTGCTCACAGCACCTGAAATTTTAACGACTGCTTACCTCGATTTGGTTGACGACAATTATCAAACCTTTCCCCCTGGCTTGTTTCATCCCCCCAAACATCTCTTCTCATAGCACAGCCGACTATAGCTGATTCATCTCAGCAGTCCCAAGTGCCCAACCATGGCTTGGCAGTGAAGTTACTGACCTAGTGATATCTGCTCGACCCTGACTGCCAAGCATGCACATTTGTATACGATCATCTGAATGATGACGTCAATTTGAGGAGAATTACCATGAACACCCTATATTTAAGAAAACTATCAGTAAGCCTACTAATGGCGAGTTTAGGATTTTTATCCTTATCAGCTTTGGCAGGACAGGACAGTAATCAACGCTTGATGATAGAGCAGGCAATCAAGCAAAAACAGCAAGCTAAAGCTGCAGAAGCCGTTAAGCAACAAGAAGCCGCTATCAAAGCAGAAGAGTGCAAAAAACAGATAGAACAAGGCAGAAATGCTATCGGTAATTAACACTGTGTTGCGGGGCAGCGTTTTTAGTTGCCCCGGATTAGATACGATCATCTTGATAAGGTGACGTCAAATTGAGGAGAATTATCATGAAAAATAAATCCACAAACAAACTAATGCTAACGGTAGTACTTGCAAGCTTTGCATTTCTATCCTTACCTGCTTCTGCTGGGAAAGGCGATATACAAAGCCGTATGACGCAACAGGTATATCAGCTACAACAGCAAGCTAAGGTTGCACAGATTAGTAAACAAGATTCTGCAACTAACAAGGTGGTGGAATGCAAAAGACTGGCAGCACAAGGTAAAAAGTCCTAACAGTTTTAATCGCTATGGGCGGGGCAGTAAGTTTATCCGTCCCGCCCATAGTTCATTCAGCTTCAAATATTAATTACTTAAGGATTAAATTATATGAAAACTTCATTATTAGTTTTAGCAGTGATTGTAGCAACAGGTATGTCAACTATGCCCAGCTATGCCGATGAAATGGCGATGCCGATGTCAAGCACCCAAGCTCATTCTCATGAAGCCATTGTTGGTACAGGAACAGTGGTCTCAGAAAACAAGGCCGCAGGGAGTGTGACGTTACGACATGAGTCGATACCGGCTATCGGCTGGGGCGCAATGACTATGGAATTCAAAGTTAAAGACAAGATGTTGCTTGATAAAGTCAAAAAAGGCGACAAGGTACAGTTCACCTTGTCACAAGACGGCAAAAACTACGTCATCACCAATATCAAATAATCGACCAATATTATTTAAGGAATATCTATCATGAAAAAGACATTAATTAACACGTTTATCACTACAGCTTTTATTGTTAGTTTAGGTTTCGCAACTACTTACGCCATGGCTGGGCAGGATTACTTTCAGCAACAGATGACACAACGCCTGATGCAGAGCAAGCAAAAATTGCAACAAGCCGAAGCCGCTAAAGGAGTAGAGCAGGAGAAGCTGTTAAACGAGCATATGCAGATGTTGCATGAAAACATGGCAGCTTGCCGCGAAATGAAACCAAAAGTTGGTATGACAGAAAAAGAACGTGACGAGTGGTTTGCAGAACACCAAAAAATCATGGATGACTTGATGGTACAAATGATGGAAGAGCACAAAGTCAAGATGTCTACTAAACCATGTGATGTAGTTAAAAATTAATAAATGATTGTTAGCAATATATTCAATAATTAAACTAGTAAAAATGGTCAGCTACTTTAGCTGACCATTTTAGTTTTCTAGGTAAATGAACAATGCAGTGGATTTAAACATACCCAGAAAATATTGTTTGTTTGTGAATGAGCATAACCATGCTATTACCCGGCACAACAAGACAACTGATCCACATCCTTAAAAAAGGTCAATGCACACAGCTTTAGCCCTTCTACCATTGTCAGATAAGGAAATAATTCTTGGGTTAAGCTTTGTACGGTCATGCGATGACGGATTGTAAGCGTTGCAGTTTGAATGATTTCACTCGCCTCTGCCGCTAAAATTTGCACGCCAACAATTCGGCCTGTTTCTTGTTCGGCGACAATCTTAATAAATCCAGTGGTATCAAAGTTGACCAGTGCACGCGGTACATTTTCAAGACCCAGTTTGCGACTTTCAACTCGAAGACCTTGAGTTGTTGCCTGTTGTTCTGTCAGACCGACGGTGGCAACCTGTGGATCAGTAAAGATCACCGCAGGCATGGCTAGAAGATCTAATGTTGTCTCTTTCCCGGCCATATTGCGCGCTGCAATTTTCCCGGACGCTGCGGCTACATACACGTATTGTGGTAACGGGGTGCAATCACCTGCAGCAAAGATATTCGGTAACGAAGAGCGCATTTGCGTATCGACAATGATTTCCCCCAGTGAGGTCATATTCACTTCAATATTTTCTAAGCCTAGGTCTTTTGTATTGGGTGTGCGCCCAGCAGCAACTAATAGATGGTTTCCGCTTATAGTCTGGTCATTCACTGTCAATTGAAACAAATTATCTTCATGCGTAACCTGACCAACTATCGCTTGTGTCATGATGACCATACCTTCAGCTTCGAGGGCTTTTTTTAGGCCATCTGCAATATCCGAGTCTTCTTGAGAAAGCAAGGTTGAACGGGCAAGCATGGTTACTTTGGCGCCTAGTCGTAAAAACGCCTGCGCGATCTCGACTGCCACTACGGACGCCCCCAGCACAATCAGATGCTCAGGAATCTGGGGAGCGATGAGAGCCGAAGTGGAAGTCCAATAAGGCGTATCCGCTAAGCCAGCAATCTGGGGTAACACTGGCGTACGTCCTGTAGCAATTAGAAAGCGATCTGCTGTCATTATTTGCTTAGCGCCGTCTTCTTTTGTAACAATGACAGTATTGGCGTCTTTGAAGCGTGCACGTCCTTTGACCAGATTAATCTCGGGATTACTCTCAAGAATAGATTCGTACTTCTCATGACGTAGTGCATCAACCCTTGCCTGCTGCTGCACGACCAGTTTTGCACGATCAATCCTGGGCACATGCGTTTCAATGCCAGAGAACGGATGATGTGTTTGTTGATGCGCCATTTGTGCTGCACGAATCATGATTTTGGAAGGTACACAGCTGACATTGACGCAAGTGCCCCCAATCGTGCCGGATTCAATCATGGTGACTTGAGCGCCCAGATCTTTGGCTTCAAGTGCTGCTGCAAACGCAGCGGAGCCACTACCGATGACAACGATTTTGAGTGGGTTGCGATGGGGAATTGCTGGTACTGAGAAATCTGGTGATTGAGTGTTATCTAATTCAGTATTATTTGATTCAGGACTATTCAAATCAGCATCATAGCCAGCAGCTTGAACGGATTTAATCAACGTTTCGACATTAAGATTAACTCCGGGCTTTACTACCACTTCCGCTAATTTATCCGCATAAGGTACGGAGGCTTTGTCTACCCCTGAAACTTTTGTTAAAGCAGATTCAATCGTGTTTGCGCAGTGATCACAAGTCATACCGCTGATGTTTAGGCTAATTGTTTTCATATTAAATTATCTTTTTTTTACGGGTGCGTTAATGATAGTAGATGGATAACCAGCATTCGCAGTTGCAGCGGTAAGCGTTTGCGAAGATGTCTGTGTGTCATCGAAAAGGACAACGGCCTGTTTCAGTTTCAAACTGGTTGTTACCTGCAGCACACCCTTTACTTTAAGTAGTGCTTTCTTGACAGTGATAGGGCAGGAAGAACACGTCATGCTACCCACCTTTAGGGTCGCCCGTTGAGTTGCCGCAGATGAAACAATAGAAGTACTCAATGCGGTCACTAATGAGATGGCTAAAATAATGGATTTCAACATCGACGATTTCCTAATCAAGTAATGTAATAAAATATGGATAAAGTAATGCAATCAACACCAGCGCAGAGACTATCCAAAACATCACTCGATAGTTTCTATTCGTCTGTGGTTTAACACACAATGTATTCGGTAAACATGCATTTGAGATCTTGCGATAGGCCAAAGCCATGCAGATTAAAGCAATGCCGATGAATATGGGTCTATAGGGTTCAAGCATCGTCAGATTCGATATCCAAGCGCCGCCAACACCTAAGCTGATTAAAATCAGCGGCCCTAAACAACAAGCGGAAGCTGCAATCGCGGCGATTGCACCGCCAATGAGCGTGGTATTCGCTAGTTTATCTTGTGCCATATAACGTCCATATACAGAATTAAAAGCGCACTATAAAGGCTGTACTATAGTACGATGTCAACCTGTTTTAAGATTTATTCAAGGTGATGTGATGCAATCAAAACTAACCATCGGCCAAGTGGCAAAAGCGGCTGCCGTCAATATTGAAACGATCAGGTTTTATCAGCGTAAAGGTTTGATAGCCGAGCCTCCTAAAGCATTAGGTGGCTTTCGTTATTACTCGGAAAAGTGCATTGACGACATACACTTTATTAAACGTGCACAGGCGATAGGTTTTACGCTTGAGGAGATTAAAGAGTTATTAGCCATGGAAGCTTGTGATGCCTGCCAGCAAACGCATGATGCTTCATTGATAAAATTGAATATGGTGAATGCCAGAATCGCTGAACTTGAGCGTATCCGCGAAGCGCTTCAAGAGTTGATCGGAAAATGCGAGAGAGAGAATTTTGAAACAGCATGTCCAATCATTGATTCTTTGCATCAGCACTAAATAGTTGCTGCATGACTGTTAGATAAAGTAATGTAGGTTGAAATTTACTTTGATTAATATAAACTAGAGTTATGCAGTTTAACCAGCTACAATCGTTGCGTGTATTTATCTTCTTGCTATTAACAATATTCTTCACAGATACTGTTTACGCGAGCGGAATGATGGTTGCTGACCAACTTTGTGACAATCATGTTGTGACTACTGAGAGCCATAATCATGATGACCATGACATGACTCAACATGACCATCAGAAGCACGATGCAGGACAGAAACAGTCAACGAATGACCATTGTTCAAAGTGCGGTCACTGCATGGCTTGTTTTACCATTTTACCCCCTAGCCAATTAGATAAAATGCAATCCCAAGTTCAAGCAATCGAAGTCGCCTTGTTTGAACCAAGTTATCATTCGCACGTTAGTGCCCAGCCTCAAAGACCTCCCATTTCTTGAATAAACCGATGGATTCAGTTCAGCAACAGGCTATTTGCCTGTTGCTGATTCCCTACATTTATTTTTGAAATGAGATTTCGATGAAACTATTCAACTTATCGTTGTTTATTCTTTCTCTTGGTATTGGAACGTCTACGCCCCTATGGGCTGCAGATGCGTCTCAAGAGACCAATACCTACCAATCATCCTTTGATAGTTACAAACCCCTATCTGAAGACAACTTGTCAGATTGGAAATCCATAAATGCGCCTTCAAGTGGCGACGGTCATGCGGGGCACTCCATGGCAGGCATGCAACATAACATGACGCCTGAACAGATGGCTAATATGCCTTCAGACAGCAAAGAAATGCCTGCAATGGAGGGTATGGACCATAGCAGCATGGCAGGCATGGATGAAACGGCTCCAGACAATATGAAGGGCATGGACCACAGCCAAATGAAGCACGACCATACCATGGCGCCAATGGCTGGGATGGACCATTCTAAAATGGCAGGTATGGACTATGACAACATGAAGTCCATGAGTGATAGCAAGTCAGCAGCACCGCAAATGAAAAAAGAGACCATGCCAGAGATGAAACATGACGACATGGTTGGGCATGATCACGGTGGGTCTGATATGAAGGCGATGGACCATTCGAAGATGAGTGAGTCAAAGCCGGATGACATGCAACCAAGTCATGAAGATACAGCGCAAGATGAATCTCAACCACACGAACACGCATCCGGACAAGGCGATGAACATGCTGGGATGGCAATGCCTTCAACGGTGCCTGCAGCACAAGCCACACCATGGCAGATCATCCCTAATTTCCATCCAGCCGTAGTGCACTTTCCGATTGCCTTGACCGTTATTGCATTTCTTTTAAGTCTTGCAGCCTATGTACGGCCCAGTCATCCTAGCGCCGCACAGCTTGCAGCTGCTGGCCACTTTACGCTGTGGCTTGCCGCGATAGGGGCTGCTGTAGCTGTATTGTTTGGTTGGTTGGCTTATAACTCCGTCAACCATGATGATGCTGGGCATGCCGCCATGCTGTTACACCGATCATGGGCAGTTCCTACCACTGTTGGCTTGATATTGCTCGCTAGCTGGGATGCCTGGAAGTATCGCGCCAATCAACTGATCTCCGTACCCATGCTGTTTATCCTTTTCTTGTTAACTCAATCGATCGCAGTCACTGCATGGTTAGGTGGAGAAGTCGTGTATCGGCACGGTATTGGTGTGTTATCTCTGCCTGCCAGCGAAGGCGCTGGCCATAGCCATCCTCGTGGCGGAGCTCAAACTACACAACACTCACATGTGGAAACTGGCCAGCCAGAAGCAACTACTGGACATCAGCATTACGAGGCTGAAGGAGAACAGCATGAACATTAATATTCCCTTTTCGATGAAACACCGTACTCTGGTTACATTGATAGGTAGCGCATTTGTGCTTGGCGGCTGCGCTACCTTTTCTAAAGACGGCGGCTTTGGGAACGTGCAGGAAGCGACACAGCAGCATATCAAGCAGGACATCGGCTGGCCAAAAACTGCAGACGAACAATCCAAGGTGAATGATCGTGTTAAAGAATTATTATCCAAACGTTTAAATGTAGAGCAAGCCGTACAAATTGCGCTATTGAACAATAAAGGCTTACAAGCAGATTTTTACAACCTTGGTATATCTGAAGCTGATTTGGTACAGGCTGGTCGTTTGCCTAACCCGAAGTTTTCGATGCTTTATACACAGAATGATGGCGACTATAAGATCGAACAAATACTGACGTTTAACATTTTCTCGCTGTTAACCATGCCGAAAATGCAGGAAATTGAGCGTCAGAGATTTGTACAAACCCAGAAAAAAACTGCTTTTGAAGTGATTAAAATCGCAAATCACACACGTATCGCCTATTTCAATGCGGTCGCGGCAACAGAGCAGGTACGCTATAGCGAGCAAGTAAAAGAATCTGCAGAAGCCAGTGCTGAATTAGCAAGAAGGATGGTTAAGGCAGGTAACTATAACAAGCTGCAGCAAGCGCGGGAGCAGAGCTTTTATGCAGATGCGGCGCTTGATTACGCAAGCGCGACCAATAAGCAAGTATCTGCCTATGAAGCACTATCACGATTGCTAGGTGTATCTGTTGATCAGTTTAATTTGGAAGAACGTCTACCAGATTTACCCAAATCCATTGACGAGCTGCAACCATTCGAAAAAGCAGCTTTTGAGCAACGACTGGATTTACAGGCGATCAGACTGGAAACAGATGCATTAGCTAAGCAACTAGGCCTCACCAAGACAACACGCTTCATTAATGTACTGGAAATAGGTCCTGCCAGAGTGTTAGAAGGTCGTCGCGGCGATCCTTATAAAAAAGGGGTAGAGCTGTCATTCGAGTTGCCAATATTTGACTGGGGTACTGCGCGGGTTGCACGGGCTGAATCCATTTACATGCAATCAGTGAATCGTGCCGCACAGTTAGCCATCAATGCACAGTCTGAAATCCGCGAGGCCTATAACACCTATCGTACCAATTACGATGTGACAAAGCATATACGTGATGAAATCGTGCCGCTTCGCAAAAAAATTCTGCAAGAGAACCAACTTCGTTACAACGGCATGCTAACCAGCCCATTTGAACTGTTTGGTGACGCACGTGCGCAAGTCACCAGCGTGAAAAGCTATATCGAGGCTTTACGTGAATTCTGGATGGCCGATAGCGCATTACAAATGACGCTGATTGGTAACGAAAATATGATGGAAGGAAATTAACATGGATTTTTCTAAATTTAGCAGACGTGACTTTTTCAAATTGGCCGGTGCTGGTATCGCTGCATCGACTGTAAGTAAAGTTGCAATGGCCGCATTGCCAGAAATTGTTTATGCAGATCAAGCCAACACACAAGCACCGTTGCAACCGAATACCGGTAGACCCTATAACCCCGTAGTAACGCTTAATGGTTGGAGCTTGCCATGGCGTATGAATAAAGGCATTAAAGAATTTCATCTAGTGGCTGAGCCGGTGGTGCGTGAAATGGCGCCCGGGATGAAAGCACATCTATGGGGCTATAACGGGCAAAGTCCAGGCCCTACGATTGAAGTGGTTGAAGGCGATAAAGTAAGAATTTTTGTTACGAACCGATTACCTGAAATTACCAGTATTCACTGGCACGGCCAGCGCTTACCTAATGGCATGGATGGCGTAAGCGGGCTGAATCAGCCACCAATCCCACCTGGTAAGACTTTTATGTACGAATTTGAGGCAAAACGTGCGGGCACCTTTATGTATCATCCCCACGCCGATGAAATGCTGCAAATGGCAATGGGTATGATGGGGAGCTGGATCACCCATCCGATGAACCCCAAGTTCATGCCTGTGGATCGTGATTTTGTCTTTCTGCTGAATGCATATGATATTGACCCTGGCAGCTACACACCCAAAGTGAACACCATGCTGGATTTCAATTTATGGACATTTAACAGTCGTGTTTTCCCTGGAATCGACCCGATTGTCGTCAGGAAGAATGATCGTGTTCGTATTCGCGTTGGCAACCTCACAATGACGAATCACCCAATTCATTTACACGGGCACGAGTTTCAAGTGACAGGCACGGATGGTGGATGGGTTCCAGCTACTGCTCGTTGGCCCGAAGTTACCACTGACGTAGCGGTAGGACAGATGCGTGCTATTGAGTTTATTGCGAATGAGCCTGGTGACTGGGCATTCCATTGCCATAAAAGCCATCACACCATGAATGCCATGGGGCATGACGTGCCTACATTACTGGGCGTTAAACAAGGGGACTTGATGAAAAAAATCGGTAATCTAGTGCCAGAGTATATGCCGATGGGTGAGACCGGCATGTCTGAAATGACAGAGATGGCCGAGATGATGGATATGCCGCTTCCTGAAAACACTTTGCCTATGATGAGTGGTACTGGTCAGTTTGGCGCTATTGAAATGGGCGGCATGTTCACCACAGTCAAAGTAAGGGAGGGGCTTGCGCGTAATGATTACAAAGACCCTGGTTACTTTAAACATCCCAAAGGCACTGTGGCGCGTGAAGTGATTAACGATTTACCACCAGTGGAGCGATCACAAACGACTGCTCCAGAAGGTGGCATGGAAATGACTGTACGCAAACCGATGGGCCATACGGGGCATTGATTTAATCCGGTTGATGCCAGTTATACTAAGTTTTTTATTTTTTAGTATAACTGGTAGTTAACGGAATGAATTTAAAGTAGAAGTTGTTTTGGTTCAATCATTTTCATGTTATGGATGGTATTAGCTAATCAATTTTTGAGGCTAAATAATTAACTGTAGGCGAACGCAGGCTCGTTTATCATTCACCTTAAATTAATGTAATCAGTTATCTAGTAAACATCATAGGTTTACAATATAATGAGAATCAATATCATTTATAAATTTACTTTAAAGTATTAAATACTATGCAAAGGTTTAGTTATGTTTGAAACTCTGATGATTTCTTTTAGAGAAGGGCTTGAGGCCTTTCTGATAGTTGCAATTGTACTTACGTATTTGGTTAAAACTGGTGGCGAAAAGCTTATTCCATCTGTCCATCGTGCATGTATTTTAGCTATCTTGGCTTGTGCAGGTTTAGGTTTTATCTTTGCGAAGATAGGTGCTTTAACGCCATTTTGGGAAGGTACATTAGCCTTAACTGCCGCGGTGCTTGTCATTAGCTGTACGGTGCATATGCTAAAAATGGGTAAGTATATGAAAAGTGAAATCACTGGTGCTATTGACCGTGCTGTGCAGAATCCAAGCGGTGGCGCTAAGCTAGCAATTTTCTTGTTTGTATTACTAATGATAGGTCGCGAAGGATTGGAAGCGGCCACCATGATTGCTTCTTTGGCGCAAAGCAACGATAGTTTACATTTGGCCTTAGGTGGCGTAATGGGTATAAGTATCGCTGGTTTAGTCGCTGCCGCATGGAGTAAGTATGGGCATCTTATCAATTTGGGTCTATTTTTTAAAGTGACAGCGGCATTCATGGTGGTATTTTCTATTCAATTAGTCATATATGCGTTTCATGAATATACCGAATCTGTTGAAATCGCGAACTTAGGCCTCTTTGATAATGCTTATTGGCACGCTGCCACGGAAGCTTATGGCCCACAAGGCAGGATAGGCGCATGGATTTCATATAGCCTCGTGTTAGTGCCTGTCGCTTTTCTTGTATTCAGCTTTATTAAAAGTCCACAGTCTGTAAAAATGCGGACTTTAAATAATTAAATTATGGTAATTTAATATCTTAAATTATTGTAATTGATCAAAATGATATAACATTTGTAAATGCATCTGATTAACAACAGATTAATTGCTCTTTTCGTCGCCTTTTCTGTGGCGTTTGCTTCGCTATGGGCGATGAGTCCAGATGCGATCGCCGATGCAATCAAAGAAGATACTGCGGCTTATTTCTACCAAGAAGTGCAAAAAGCACATCAGAATCATAGCAAGCAAGAGCAAGTCGCTCAAAATCAGCACTGTAACCATGGCTGTCAAATAGCATTTCATTTGCTAGGTTTTGCTGAAAATACGTCAACCAATGTTTTGGTATTTAACGAAGCGCCAGTAGTTTTTTCATACGCAAATCATCTTTTAGAAAATCCACTCTTACAAGGGCCTTACCGCCCCCCACTCACACGCTCTCTAGTTTAGTTTTTAGGGTTTTCTTATTCTGGCTTTTTGCTGAGTAGGAAAATGTACTAACGAATGAGAGAGGGTTTAACGTGTTATACACATCACATTTGGTTAAGCATAGTCGCAGTCTGTGGCTATTTCTTAGCTTTGTATTTTTTGGATTCATCACTGCATCAACTTACAGCTTTGCTGAATCACTGACCATTGAGTCAGCCTTAGCATTGGCGCAACGTAACAGTCCTGAGTTACGTAAAGCTATAGCAGGTCTAGACGCGGCAAAAGGCGAGATTACAGACGTTAATGCGCCATTATTTAACAATCCAACTGTAAATCTAGAAGGTGGGTCTCGTAAACTCTACGATCCGACCAATTCAGACTCAAGACGTAGCGAGTGGAACACAGGTGTGGCCCAGACTTTTGAATTGGCAGGTCAGCAAGGATTTAGACGCCAGACCGCCAATGCAAAATTAACAGCGCTGCAACAAGAAATTGATGAAGAGAGGCGTCGCGTCAATGCTGAGGTAGAAGAACGTTTTGTACAGGTGCTCGCACTACAAAAACGTATTGAAACTGAACAGCGCACGCTGGAATTGACTGAGCGTAATACTGGCTTGATTGGTAAACGGGTCGAGGCAGGTGAAGATAGCAAGCTTGATGGCAATCTTGCTGTGGTTGAAACTGAACGAGCACGTAATCAAATCAATTTACTTCAAGAGCAATTGACTCGTGCACTTACTGCGCTCTCAGCAGCGTTGCAATTACCAGCGCAGGAATTACCAACAGTGATAGGGGAGCTACAGCCCCCCACAACCATATACACTTTGGATAATCTACTGACTTCAGTTGTAAATCGCCCAGCACTCAAAGCACTCTCTTGGCGTGAACAATCAGCGCGTAGCACTTTGGATTTAGAACGTGCAATCAGAACACCAGACCTGACAGTTAGCTTAAATTACGGCCGTGATGCAGTTGTTGGTGGGCAAG
>JAHRYP010000011.1:0-28174 GCA_020622105.1 Methylotenera sp. | reverse complement strand
AGATACTGTGACCTCCCTGGGCTTTTCTTTACCGATACCGTTATTTCGTAAGAATGCAGCGGGTATTGGCCGAGCAACTACTGAATTAAATCAGGTTGAAATCGAAAAAAATACGCTCACTCGTGATGCGAGAGCCTCAGTGATTGCCTCATGGCAACGTCGCCTAAGTTTGCAAGATCGGGTGCAAAGACTGACAACAAATGTTTATCCCAAGTTAGAAGAAAATCTAAAACTCTCACAAATTGCTTTTAAGAATGGCGAGATTGCTTTGCCACAATTGCTCCTCGTTCAGAGACAAGTCATCGATGCACAGCGCGACTTAATCGAAGCGCAACTTGATTTACGTCTCACTCAAATAGAACTCGAATATGCAGCAGGTTGGCCACTCGCCACTGAGTCAGCCAATCAACAATAAGGATAACACCATGCCAATATCATCAATAAGTATGAAAGAAATACCCATTAAGAAAATAGCGGTTGCCGTGACATTAAGTCTTTTACTTAGCAGTTGCGGAGCATCCAAGGCACCTGAGATAACTAAAGAAACCACAGACAACAAGGAAGAGCCTGCTAAAGCGACTTCTGCAGAAAGTACAGCTGAGCCTAAGAGTGAAAGTGGGAGGATTAATTTATCTGCAGAAGAGTTACAGCAATCTAATATCACTGTTAAAAAAATTCAATTAGAGAAAGTCTCTGATCAATTGATACTCAGTGCCAACATTACTGCTAATCAAGACCGTATTGCTTTTGTTGCACCGCGTGTTGAAGGCAAACTGATTAAAGTAACAGCTAACCTAGGTGATCAAGTCAAAGCTGGTCAATCGCTTGCAGTAATCGACAGTATCCAGATGGGCGAAGCGCGTGCTGAATATCGTCATGCGCAAAGTGAACTGAAACTTGCTGAAGCCAATTTCCAGCGGATTGATAAATTGTACAAAGAAGAAGTGGTACCGCAACGCCAATGGCTAAAAGTTAAAAATGCCTATGAGCGTGCACAAACTACTGCTCGTGCAAGTGCCGATCATTTACATATCTTAGTCGGTTCATCTGATACAGGTATCTCTACCTTTGTGATTACTGCCATTCTCAGGTGTGGTGATTGAAAAAGATGCGGTAATCGGAGAGTTAGTCAAACCTGAAGGCAAGCTATTTACCATTGCGGATTTAAGCAGGGTTTGGATTGAAGCCGATGTGTCAGAGAAAGACTTAGGCAAACTGACGATTGGTGCGCCTGCCACTGTCACGGTCTCCTCATTCCCTGATGAATCATTCAAAGGCAAAGTAAGCTATGTTTCCAGCATTTTTGATAAAGAAACGCGCACGGTTAAGGCGCGTATCGAATTACCCAATCCCGACAGAAAGCTCCGCATTGAGATGTTTGCGCGTGCTGTGATTGATTTAACCAGCTCACGTGAAGCACTAATATTACCGCAAGAAGCGGTGTTGCTGGTGCAAGGCCAGTCTACAGTTTACATACAAGCTGAAGGTAGTTTTGAGGCACGCGCTGTAGAGGTGGGAGAGCAGCTGAACAAGGGTGTTGTCATTACTTCGGGAGTTAAAGCAGGTGAACAAGTAGTCACGGGCGGTGCGTATGCACTTAAGTCTCGTCAATTGAAATCGCAAATTGGCGATGCGGATTAAGGGATAACATCATGCTAAATTCAATCATAGACGCTTCATTGCGTTACAAGTTACTCGTCATTATTTTATTCGTCGTCGTCGCTGGTTTAGGCATTCGTGCTTGGCATAAAGTACCTGTTGATGCCTTTCCTGATGTCACGCCAGTACAAGTGAATATTTATACAGAGTCGCCAGGTCTTGCATCGGAAGATGTTGAGCAGTTGCTTTCATTTCCCATTGAGTCGGCACTTGCTGGTTTACCCAAAGTACAGGAAATTCGCTCAGTCAGTTTGTTTGGATTGTCCTATGTCGCCCTGTACTTTGAAGATGACATGGACATCTACTTTGCTAGGCGTTTAGTCGCAGAGCGATTGCAGGAAGTCGCAGGACGATTGCCAGCTGGTTACGGTATTCCTGAAATGGGGCCGAATACTTCGGGATTAGGCCAGGTGTTTTGGTACACGGTGGAACGTGCTGAAGAAAAACTAGAAACAGTGAAAGCGAAAGCCGATACACTAAAATCTGCTCCATCAGACATGGAGTTACGTACCTTACAAGACTGGTCAATCCGCCTGATTTTGCGAACCGCACCAGGTGTAGATGATGTGATGTCATGGGGAGGTCAGGAACGTGAATATCAAATCGTACTAGACCCACAAGCTTTTGCTAAATATGGCCTTACCTTTAAGGAGGTACTAGAAACAGTTGGTGTAAACAATCGTCAAGTTGGTGGGCAGTATGTCGATATCGGGCAAGAACAGTTCTTAGTACGTGGCTTGGGCTTAGTCAAAAATGAAACTGAGCTTGGTCAAATAGTCGTTAAAACTGTCAATGGCACTCCCGTCTATTTGCGTGATATTGCTAAAATACAGCAAGGAGGTGCATTGCGCACCGGCGCCGTCACTCGAGACGGGAAAGAAGTCGTACTCGGAATGGCGCTTTCTCGTGTTGGTGAAAATGCTAAAAGTGTGGTGGACGCTGTTAAAGCAAAATTGACTACGGCTAAGCAAGCATTGCCAGAAGGCACAACCATTAAAACAGTCTATGAACGTACTGATTTGGTGAATAAAGCCATCGATACCGCTATCCGAGCTTTGATTGAAGGTTCTATTTTAGTCGCTATCATTTTGTTCTTATTCTTGGGTGAAGTCCGTTCGGCATTAGTAGTGGTCGCTGCACTGCCATTGGCAATGCTAGCAGCATTTATCTGCATGGATCAGGCTGGTCTCTCGGCTAACTTGATGTCGCTGGCTGGTCTTGCAATTGGTATCGGCATAATGGTTGACGGCGCAGTAGTTATGGTAGAAAACTCATTCCGTATCATGGCAGAACGGCTTGAACATGACGGTAAAGTGAATCGAACTCAAGCTGTATTAGCAGCAGCACATGAAGTCGCTAATCCGATGGCTTTCGCGATTCTAATTATCATTGTGGTATTTCTACCGTTATTTAGTTTGCAAGGGCTAGAAGGAAAAATGTTCAAGCCTATGGCATTTAGCATCAGCTTTGCGATGGCAGGTTCATTGATTCTCGCCTTGACGCTCATACCCGTACTTGCAGCTCTGTTCCTGAAACCCAAAGCTGAACGCGATACGTTGTTGATGCGGGTCATCAAGCGACGTTACCTGCCACTTTTAGATTGGGTATTAGCACATAAGAAAACAGTTGGCATTGTTTCTGTTGTGACGCTGACAGCAAGTCTGGCCTTGTTCCCGTTTCTTGGCAAAGAGTTCATGCCGCAGTTGCAAGAAGGCTCAATTATGTGGCGTGTGACCTCTATTCCATCTACCTCATTGGATGAATCCATCGCTATTTCCAAACGCATTGAAAAATCCTTGAAAGAGTTTCCTGAAGTCAACACCGCTATAGCCATGATCGGTCGTGCGGAAAAAGGGGATACAGCAGATGTAAACTACATGGAAATCTATACTGAACTTAAGCCAAAAGAGGAATGGTCAAACGGTAGGTCGATTGAGCAATTAGCTGCCGGTATGCGCGAGAAGTTAGAAAAAGTAGCACCTAACACAGTCATCGCCTTTACCCAACCGATTCAGATGCGCGTAGAAGAGTTGATTTCTGGTGTTCGAGCAACGCTGGCCTTGAAAGTCTATGGTAGCGACTTAGCTACTTTAGATAGGCTATCAGGGCAATTAAAAGAAGTGGTTGATAAAGTGCCAGGTGCTACCGATGTGTCACTAGAAGCCAATATCGGTAAACCACAGATTCGTATTACCGTTGATCGTGAGAAACTCGCGCGTTATGGCATGAATGCGGACGATGTATTACAAGTGGTGCGTTCTGGTATTGGCCAAGAACCTATCTCTACATTGATTGATGGCGTGCGTCGTTATGATATTGCGTTCAAACTAGAAGACAGTGCTAAAGCTAGTCCAGCAGCTATCGGTGCAATTCCGCTACGCACACCGACAGGCGGTATGATCCCGCTGGCTGAAGTCGCAAATGTGGATGTAGCTGAAGGTTATTCATTTATCCGTCGTGAGCAATTACAGCGTTACGCCGTGATTCAGTTGGATGTGAAAGGTCGTGATGTGGATGGCTTTGTGAAAGAAGCCGAAGCCAATATACGGAGCCAAGTTAAATTACCGACTGGATATTGGATTGAATGGGGTGGCGCTTTTGAGAATCAACAACGCGCACTGACGCGGCTATCCATCATCGTACCGCTGACGATTTCCTTTATCTTTATTTTGCTCTATACGGCGTTCAATTCATTCAGGTATGCCGCAATGATCCTTGCTAATGTACCGTTCGCTGCAGTGGGCGGTGTATTGGCATTATTTATTACTGGTCAATATTTATCTGTGCCATCAGCTATTGGGTTTATCGCCGTGTTCGGTGTGGCGATGCTCAATGGTATTGTTCTAGTCAGCTTCTTTAATGAGTTGCAGGATAAAGGTTTGTCAGTGGCAGAAGCAGTAAAACAAGGGGCAATGTTACGACTTAGACCAGTGCTGATGACCGCCAGCGTGGCCATTTTAGGATTAGTGCCAATGTTGCTATCAAGTGGTGTAGGCGCTGAGACGCAACGGCCACTTGCCACTGTGGTGGTAGGAGGTTTAATCACATCTACCTTGCTGACTTTGCTGTTGTTACCTGTAGTTTACGAATGGATAGAAACTAAGTACGCAAAAGATAACGAACAAATAAACGATTAATCAAAATAGATGGAGAAGAAATATGGCTAAAGATTGTTGTGACAGTGGGTGCGAAGTAGGTACAGTGCAAACTGCGCGCTACCGTAAAGTATTGTGGGTTGCGTTAGCGATTAATTTAACCATGTTCTTTGTTGAAGTATTGGGTGGTTTTAGTTCAGGCTCAGTCTCTTTAATGGCAGATGCAATCGACTTTTTTGGAGATGCAGCGAACTATGGTATTTCACTTACTGTGCTCTCCATGAGTTTACTATGGCGTGCTCGTGCTGCGCTACTCAAAGGCCTAACGATGGGCATCTTTGGATTGTTTGTACTTGCAAATGCGCTATGGGCTTTTAAATCAGGCTTGATACCAGAGGCTTACACTATGGGCACCATTGGTTTCATAGCGCTGATAGCAAATGCAGGTGTAGCCTTTATGTTGTATGCTTACCGTGAAGGTGATGCCAATATGCAATCTGTGTGGCTATGCAGCCGCAACGATGCAATTGGCAATGTGGCGGTCATGCTGGCAGCTTTAGGTGTTTTTGGTAGTGGAAGTGGCTGGCCAGATTTATTGGTTGCAGTAATTATGGCTGGACTAGGTTTATCTGCGGCAATTCAAGTAACTAAAAAAGCTGGCGTTGAGATGAACACGACTTGATACCAGTATCATTTCATACATACGAATACTAAGCCTAATTATATGAACATGGAATTTTACAGATTCAGACGTATTGCTAGTTTGATAGGGGAGTTTAAAGAGCTGGAAAAGCAAAGTATTTTCTTTGCCGGGCCCGAAATACTGAATGACCCAATGGAAGGGTTTCGTGACATATACTGGAGCGGAGATTTTATAGTCTGGAAAAATTTGTTCCGGCATTATTTGTTGTGTCTAGAAAGGCTATGCTCATTATTAATACTGTCAGGTGAAGATCACCCGATATCTAAAGACAGCATGCCGGTGTTTCATGGTGAAGAAGATTTCCCAACGCCCATGTACAAGGCACTCTTCTACGATATTACAAACAGGTTCTTTGAAAACTCAAACCTAACCACGCTCATTAAATCTATTTCTGAACGATCTACCCCGGTTAGAAGAGATGAACTTTTTTTCTACTTAAGCAATATACATGCTTTTGCACTGGAAACAATTTACGCTGAGTATGAAAAAAAAGGATTTATTCCAGAACGATCCCACAAAGACATCACTGCAGACAAACCGATACAGGACCTCATTGATCAAAATTTTATTAGTGTTCTTGAGGCAGGATTAAAAGAAAAAGGCTCAGGTGAAGCTTTATCCAGCGCGATATTTGCTGCTCACAAACACACCCGTTCTCAGATGGATTTAATTTATCGTCATAATGGAGTGATCGATAGGGACAAAAAGAATAGAAATTTAGTAATCAATGATTTTTCAGAAGAATATTTATCCCAACTTGAAAAGCTTGTTTTCCCTGAATGGTATACCGCTTGTTTTATGACAGTGTGTAAAAGCTCTTCAGTATGGGGGCATTATGGAGATAATCATACTGGGGCGTGCCTCATTTTTAATGCGGATGTGATTGATGAACAGTCCTTCTTAAAACTAAAAGGAAGGAATGGATATAGTTCTTCGGGGCCAACGTATGGCTTCGGTAATCACATGTTTTACCCAATAAATTATGTTGAAGGTTATGGTCAAATCGATTTTTTCAGGATGCTGGGACGACTCCCAATCCCTAAACTGAATTCAATGTGGTATTCAATGGATGGTGTAAGGAGTCGCTGTGCAGATCACATCATTAACGATGAACAAAAATGGCGAGATCAATATTGGAAGAATTTCTACCGTGATATCACAATCAAGTCCAAAGACTGGGCTTATGAAAACGAACACAGGCTTATCTTATCCAGTTCTTTTGACAGCTTTGCCGATCCCAAAGACAGATCGCTTACTTATGACTTTAAGTCGTTAAAAGGCATTATCTTTGGTATCAAAACAAAAACTGAAGACAAGCTTGAAATTATAAAAATAATAGAAAGTAAATGCAGGGAAAACAATAGAGATGATTTTAAGTTCTACCAGGCTCGCTATTCGCCACAGGATAAATGCATTTTACATTCCGAACTGACCCTATTAAATTTTTCCGAAACGCATGCTCAGTAGTGCACAAGCCCAGCACTAACAAAGCCTTACTAACAATCTACGCTCCCTAGATAACTACATATGAACGTTACGACAGAGTTTGACACCGTTGACTTGATACTTAAATCAACAGCCGAAACTAGGGGAGTGGATGCCTTTGCATTGGCATTGATTAAAACTGAAAAGCAACTGCGTAAACTTTTTACTTATCTCATCTTCCAGTTCCCATGTTTCAGCTATGCAGACATTCCCTCGCTTAGAAGTGCTTTAGCTACAAACAACAAAGTCTATTTCGATGGCCAGACAAGGAATAAACCGGCTTATTCCTTACTCCACTAATGAGCTCATAGGAAACGACTACCAACATCTCCGGAGCAGGCTAAGTCAGGCAATAGACTATCGGAATAAAATTTTTCATGGGCAGTTAACAACTGATGAACTAGAACGTGATGAGTTAATTGCTTTAGTAAACGACTTGCGAAAATGGTGCGAAACGTTGGCGAACTCTGCTTTAGCGCGAGTAGGCTATGATGGTTTTAAGAGAAACTCATTTCAGAAATCGACTGATACTAAAATCTCTAATATTTACATTACCCAGATAAAAAACATTGAAGAGTATGCGGTTTTTATTAATCAACATGTTCAGCGTCAAAGGATGAAATGATTATCCAGCAATCAGCTTAATTGGCGTCCCCGTGGGGATGCGAACCCCACGTGATAGTAGTCATAAAAAAGAGCTATGTAACTAGCTTAAATGTTTTCACTAATTGGTACGTCAATCAAATCACGTGCTACACAAACACCATCCTTAATGACGTAAGCTTCCACAAAGTGCTCACCATGAAAAGTAGTCTTTTCGATACGCTGATTTTTTCCTTCATCCAATAAGATATCACCTCTAATCATTCTGCGTCGTTCTGCTTCAGCACCAACATTTCTAACCTTCCATAAGAGAGTGTAGGGTGCTGGGACATCGCAGGATTCAACAAAAAATCTAAGGCCTCGCCCTACGGGTAACCATGCAAACCTCTTTGATAGTGCCCGGAGGTGCCCCTCGTGTTGGCCATTCGTAGTAACTTCGCTGTTCACCTCTAAATCAAATTGAATATCAACTGGAAATTGATCTTCAATAAACTGCTCAGTCGTGCTTCTATCATTAACGGACTCGTACACAGCAGCAGCTTTTTCAAGTTTAACGACTTCGCTTGGGAATGAACGTCCGAATACATCTCGCCAAATCTTGGCTTTTTTCTTTTCAGTATCAGCATCTAGCGCTTCTTGGCATTTTACTGCCGCCTTCTTTGCTTTGGATTGAAACTTGCCCTTGTTATTGACACGTTGACCACTGCCGGGCGCTAGCCAAAAGTCTTGATGTTCGAGGTTGCCGATATAGCTGAATAGTGAGACGAAGAGTCGGTCATAGCTGCTATACGACACTGCATCATATTCATCCGTCTGCCCAAAAAAGTTATAAACTAAAGTATCAATAAGCATACCGCTGATATTCACACCGTTAGCATTTTTCCAAGCTCGGATCATCTTGCATACATGCTTGAGGTTGCGATTTGTTAGTTTGTTTCTTTGGTTGACAGCATCAATCTCTTGAATTGGCTTACAAACTTTCCAAGTACCGCCATCATGGGTGTCGCCAAAGCGGTACCCATCTATATCTGCATCCCAAAAAGCCGGTAATACTTCCACCCTGAATTTCCCGAACTCGATACATACAACCTGGCCATCCCCTTTAATGGTGGTATTAGGATATCGGGTTAAAAGCGAGCTACGTACAGCTTGTAATAGCTGCGATGGGCCATTATTTGTATAAGCCTTGTATTTCTCATAAGTAGACCAAGGTAACTCAAACACCATATCTAGGTCACTAATGCCATGTACAGCTGTATTTCTTCCGTAGGAACCTACTTGCCGGCAGTGCGTTATATCTGACTCAATATCCCAGAAATCCAGGTTAAGCCGTTTAGTAATACCAGCATATGACGTTGAGATGTCAGCTGCATTTTGTACGGCAATATTATCTCGAAACTGTTTAAATAGTGGCGCGCTCATACCAACCTTTAGCAGAAGTGAATTAAATTAATCAATAGCAAAGTAGCTTTGTAAATGAGCCCCACGACTATTAACAAAACAATGATTGTGAAGCTTAGTGGCCACTTATCTCTTAAAAGGCTGAAATTTAGTTGTTCGTCCATCCACTCGGTTTGGGACTGCCAAAAGAATTTGTAATGAGCGTACCAATCGCTTAAAAAAATCTGCTTATTAATACGTAGGCTAAAAACCTCCTTTTGTATACGTTTTAAGTCTTCCGTGTATTGCGTTAGATCATCACCTGTATTTGTTGATTTCACTGTTTGGTACAGAATTCTCAATTCATGAAACTTGTCAGTCAGGGCACTGCCTGCAACTTGGTATTTATCTTTAGCATCTGTATAAAAATTGATAAATAGAGATGCAATCCCAATCACGATAAATGCTGCCGAAATCATGTTTTGTGCCAAGTCAGGTATTAGCAAGGCATATATACCGACCACGAGTGAAATAAAGCCAATCCAGCCAGGAATCTTCTCGACCATATCATAAGTGGCTAAGTGTTTTTTAGCCCCATAGCCAACGTTATATCCGCTCTCGGCAATCAGTTTTAAGAGGTTGTCTTTAGTCATCGTTTTACTTTCTCTAGATTTAATTTGTACAAAATCACTAATAGGGCTTCACAAAGCATATCAAACATGAGAAAATAAATCTAGTCCAATTTATACAAATATAAATATGATTATTATCAACAACTTAAATATTATATGGGCGAAATGAAAGAAATTAAAGATGATTTAGTCCAGTTAATCAGACTGGCATTAGCAGAGCAAACAGACGACGTAAGATTGTTTGTGGCTAGACTTGTTCGAAAATATCGCGATGGAGATCCTGAGCTTGTAGAGCAGATTAATCTTTATCTGAAGTCTAAACCGACCAGGAAAAGCACGGCGTTACGAAAAACTACAATAGCTTCAAAAGAAACGGTATTGCCTAGAGATGATGAGTCTCGCCTATCTTTACTTAAAGTATTTAAAGACAAGCCTGACGATGTGCATCCCTTACTTTCTACTGAATTAGAAGACACTTTAGGGCAGTTGATTCAAGAACGTAAACAAGTTGCGAAATTAGCATCATTGGGGCTTGATCCTACACGATCTGCTATTTTTGTAGGTCAACCAGGAGTAGGCAAGACGCTGACGTCTAGATGGCTTGCTGCACAATTGAATTTACCATTGTATGTACTTGACCTTACTGCAGTCATGAGCAGTCTACTTGGACGCAGCGGAAGCAATATAAGAGCTGCATTAGACTTTGCTAAGAGCAGTCCATGTATTTTGTTATTAGATGAAATCGACTCGATCGCCAAACGTAGAAGTGACGACTCTGATATAGGTGAGCTAAAAAGGTTGGTGACAGTGATACTGCAAGAGCTGGATGAATGGCCATCTGAAGGTTTGCTGTTAGCCGCAACCAATCATCCAGAGTTGATCGACCCAGCATTGTGGCGACGATTTGATCTTAAGGTTGAGTTTGAACTGCCTGATCAAAAATCAATTAAGGAAGCCATAAAACATTTCAGACGGTTACTTTGCTTGCTGGGCAGATGTGCTTGCGTTTGCATTCGAAGGTGAGTCCTTCAGTGACATTGAACGCGCGATACAAAGATTTAGGCGTGCATTGGCGCTCGGCACAGATTCAGATGCCGATATGGTAGAGGACTTCATAAAAACACGAGCTATAAACTTGGATAGACAGAAAAAAATTGAGTTTTCAGTATTGTTGGCAAAACAAACGCGACTCTCTCAGCATGCTATCTCAGATATCACGGGAGTTAGCAGAGACACGATTCGCAAGCATTTGAAAGATGATAAACCTGCAGAAGGGGACTAAGCGTATGAGTCAGACAAACTTTTTGATTGGACGGGGCGAACTTTTAACCCATGATATTAAAGCGCCAAAGCGAGTCCCTGGAAAGGCTCAAGCTTATACATTTGATCAGGCTGTGGCAAGATTAGCTCCCCAGTTAAAGTCTACAGCCAAAGAACTTGATAAGTTACCGCTAGAAGCCTGTCCTGACGATTTCGGCGTGGCTCTTCTTACGCTTAATCCAAGTTTCATAGCGAAGTCTTATTTCCCTACTGCGTTATTGCGTTCAGCTGGGGTTGAAGCAATAGGAAGTCGCACCGTTTCAGTAACGCCTGAAAGTTGGACAAAAAAATCTGCTCCTAAAGAATGTACGACGACAGAGATCTTTATAGCCACTAAACGTGATGTTTTTAGACATTTAAGTGATTGGGTACAAAATATCAATCCAATTTCTCATGAAGCAGAAGACCTGACCCATATTGAAAACTTCTCAAGTTTTGTGCCTGAGGAGCGATTTGCTACCAATATCGACGGAGACGAGAAATTCTTTGAAGTTGGCCTCCATTTTTTGCCTGAAGAAGGGCGAGTGCCACAGCAACAGGCATTTCTAACTTATGCGAAACGTAATGGATTGAAAGTTCATGTGGATTTAGGTTTCAGAGTAGGAAGCCTATGGTTTGTACCTGTAGAGGGTAACTCCAAGAATCTCAATAGACTCTCAGAATTCGTGTTTGTACGTGTTATACGTGCCATGCCTAAACTAAGAGGTATGCGACCTGTTCAACGGTCGGGTGGTCCTGCTTTAGGCTGCCAGCTGCCTACTGCACAACCATTATCTGCAGAACCTAAAGTCGCAATCCTTGATGGAGGTTTGCCTGATAAACATGTCATCTCAACTTGGCTACGCTCATATAGACAGATGGATCCTGTTGCTGGCGATGATCCAGAAGGGCCCGACCACGGACTAGCTGTGACCTCAGCGTTCTTATTTGGTCCCATCTTACATAATCAGCAAGCTGCACAACCATATTCCTTTGTTGACCACCTGAGAGTTTTGGATCGCAAAACTGAAGATGAAGACCCTTTAGAACTGTATAGAACATTGGGGTTTGTTGAAGAAGCATTGCTGTCTCGTCAGTATGAGTTTATCAACCTTAGCCTTGGCCCGGATTTACCGATCGAAGACACGGAAATTCATGCTTGGACATCTGTCATCGATGACATACTCAGTGATGGCGATACATTTATGACTGTTTCAGTAGGTAACAATGGCGAAATGGATCACGCATCCGGGAATGCTAGAGTTCAAGTACCTTCCGATTGTGTTAATGCCATTGCTGTTGGAGCTGCTGATAACACTGATGGTACATGGGCGCGCGCATCTTATAGTGCAGTAGGTCCAGGCCGTAGTCCGGGCGTTGTAAAACCCGATTTACTTGCTTTTGGTGGTGACCCCAACAAATACTTTCATGTACTTACACCAAGTGGTAAACCAGAAATTACTCCAACTTTAGGTACCAGCTTTGCCGCACCATATTTACTTAGAAATGCAGTGGGTGTTAGAGCCATTCTAGGAAGAGAACTATCTCCATTGGCAATTAAAGCATTGTTGGTACATAGTGCTGACCCGTTGGATCACAATAAAAACGAAGTAGGGTGGGGGAAAATACAAGAGGATTTAGTAGACATCATAACTTGCCCATCTGGAGTGGCAAGGGTCGTATACCAAGGCGAATTGAAGCCTGGCAAATATCTACGCGCAACGTTACCGCTTCCAGAAGGCGGTTTGACTGGCAATATCACGTTGAAAGCAACTTTCTGTTATGCCTCCCCAACGGATCCCCAAGACTCTGCTGCATACACACGCGCAGGACTAGAGGTAACCTTCCGACCAGATGAAAATAACGTCAAAACTGGCAAGGCAAATGCGGAAACTAAAGGCTTTTTCGATTTGAAAAAATACTCTACAGAAGCTGAGCGCAGATCGGATATGGGTAAATGGGAAACAGTGCTTCATGGTGAAAAGAATATGCGTGGAACTACCTTAAATGGCCCGGTATTCGATATTCATTACAACGCTAGGGCCGGAGGTGCAGCCAATACGCGTGCCGAGAAGATTCGATATGCACTTATTATCTCTGTTGAAGCACCAAAACACGAGAATTTATATAATGATATTTTACGTGCTTATCAAAATATTTTGGTGCCTCTACAGCCGCAAGTATCAATTCCAATTAGAATATAAAGGACTATCAAGTGGCAGAAGGGGGTAAAAAACTAAATTTAGATATGTTTGCAAAGCCGATGGGAAGTGTGGAAACCTCTCAAGGCACTGTCTACGCATATTCACCTTCGATCGATAACTATAAGTTTTACTCGGATTTAAGTGAAGAAACCCCTGAAAATCGTGCTCAAAAGGTATTGCCGATTTTGATTAGCATGATTGCTAGAACCAGTTTTTCTGAGGACGTTACGCCCATTCCTTTAGATATTTACTCTAGCTTGTCTGAGCCTGACTTTAATGCAATTGTTGACCTATTTAATACGAAACTAGGGGCATATAAAGGAAAGCACAATGAAAAGAGCGGCGGAGTCTTAGAGTCAAGAAGGCCAGAAGAAACGGCTTTAATATTTTTTGATCGCATTTTAGAAGCTGAAATTACACATCAGAAAAACTTTCTGATCAATCAGCGAAAAATGATATTAGAAAGTATAGAGAGCCCTGCCAAGAAAATTTTTGAACAATTAAATGCAAGCACCGCACGTCTTGGCAGTACACTTGGGAGCTATGATCGTTTAATTGGTGAGCAAAAACGTGAAGCTCATGCTTTTAGGACATACAAACCAGAAATCCACAATGAGCTTTTTGAACATCAAAATCGCCTTAATCGTGAAAGAAATGAAGACCGTGAGTTGGCCAAAATTACTGGTCAAATGACGGCCCTATCAGCAGAAATGCTAAAAGACATAGCTGAATCAGCAGAGAGCTTTTTATTAAGATTCGATGCAAATGATGAGAAAACCGATAAGCAAGTAAACTTCCAGTTATGGCTAGGTGTAGGTTCTCTTATTATTACTGCGCTGCTAGCGTTAGCATCCTTAGTGGTTTCCATCATGGCATTCAATCAAGACACAAATGAGCTTAAAAATGCCACCAATACGCAATTAATACACGAGCAGAAAGAAAAAGAACTTCATATATTAATAGAGCATCAATCTGATCAAATTAACCAGATAAGTCAGCAACAATTAAATACGAATGCGGCTATCAAAGGTTTAATGACACAGTCCTCAACTGCCAAAAAATAAAGTCTACCAATCTAATCTATGATGTTCTTCAGTATCCTGATGACGCTTATCATCTTCTGAATGTAGATAATTGTTCGTTGTAGCAATGGACTCATGGCCTAAATTATCTCTGACATGCCTGATGTCCATATCGCCAGAAGTCATGTTTGAACCCGCCGTATGCCTCATCCAATGCGCAGAAGCCGCCTCTAGCCTTGCGGCTTGAGCTATAAAATCAGGTCCTCGCTCTTGCAGACGCTTAGCAGTGAGGTTGAAGATTTGTTTGAGTATCAAATGCAGCGCACTCCTGGTCATCGCCCGTTGTTTGCCGCCAATAGGCAACAATAGAGGCGTTGATTCTCCTTCGATCGGATTTAAACTTAGTCCCATCTCACGGCGATAACGTCCCAATTCAAGCATTAGCTCATTGGTTGCCGGCACTATGCGAGTTTTGTCACCCTTACCTGTAATTTCCAGCCACCACCTTGATTCACTGTTTTTGTCTTTACGACTGAAAAAACCACCCATGGTATTTTGCGTGACTTCAGAAACGCGCATGCCTGTGATATACAGCAATGAAAATAACCAACGTACGCGCTGGTAATGCTCACGTTCGCGATTGGTTTCTCGTGGCATACTTTCAATCGTCAGCTTTACTTCTTTCCATAGATCCTCATCTAAAAAGCGAGTAACTCTAGGCTTGGCTTTACGCTGACGGTTTCTGGATAAAGATAATGGGTTTCCAGCCAGGTATCCTGCGTTCACCAACCATGAAAACATGCCATTCAGGATCAATTGTCGTTGACTGGTAGGGGATAGGGGGCCTGCAAACGGGCGCCATTTCGAGTCATCCCTAGCTACCTTACGCTGAATCATAATCCATCGTTCAGCTGGTTGCGGATTGGCTAGAAAACGTTGGTATACCAAGAAGTCTTCATGGCTTAAAGAAGATAATGGTTTACCAAGTTCAATCACCGACCATAACAACAGCCTCTCTGCTTCTTTACGGTAACTATCAAAAGTGGTCTTGGTATCAAGATAGCGAGCTAGCCACACCCTAATGGCATCGGAATCAGTATTTGCGGTGATCTGGGGACGGTTACCAATGGCGCGATTGTGTCCATTGCTGCCATCCAATTCAGAAGAAAGTTGCACAGAATCAATCGTGGCAATTCCTGGGATAACAGTTAATTTAGTGTGCAAAGTCAATATTAGTCTCGATACTTTTAAAATCGTAAGTTTAGATATTATTTGACATTAGAGTAATAATGTCAAATAATGGTCACAAATAATTGTATTTACAACATAATACGTAATATTATTTATTAATAATATTGGTAAAAATCATGATGCCATCATTGTTAACGAACAGCAGCTTCAAATTGAAATTGAAAAGCTAGAAGAATTTACTGAGACGGATTTGTACCGTGGTATGGGTGTTGTTTTTAGATAGGCATTACGCTACGGCCAATGTTGCATCAGTATGTACGCAGAGGAGCATGTCTGCACCGGCAGATGCGCGTTAAATAAGCTTTGTCAGAGCTGTGGGGAAAAAGTCGCATGTATAGAACGTAACGATATACCTGAGAATATAAGTTTAGCGGCAGGAGACTTTGTTGCAACGCTATGAATGAAGCCTAAAGGCCGCACAAGCAGGATTCACTGACCTAATTGAGAATGCAACAGCTGAAATTCTTAAATTTAAACTTGATGCAGAACTTGCCAGGCAAGATGCTGCAAAATTACAGGGTCAGCTTGATGTGAGTAATCTTGATCTAAAAAGCACTCAAAAACGTCTCTCTGAGACCGATAATTTATTGCTTGTTAATACCAATACCTTAGCCATACAAGAAAAAACTCTTAAATCACTTAAAATTGAACGCGATAATTTATCAACGGCATTAAGTGAGGAAAAAGCCACATTCAGTAGAGATTTAAATTTAATAAATGCTTCTTGCAAAAGCTGAAGAAAGATTTAGAAGCTTAGAGAATAAGTAATTACTAGAAGTTGACCAAGCTAGGCAACTAATCAAACGTTTAGAAAAAGAAATCATCTCATTAAGAAAAATAACTAAAGATGAGCAATCATCGTACATCAAAGATCAAATTAAAAATCAGAATATTATTGCGGCACTTAATGAGAAAGTAGGAACGCTAAATGGGAAGTTAATTGAAATTTCAAAGCAGTTATCCAAAACCTCAAGAAAACTAGCCCAAGCAGAAAAGAAAACCAATCTAAAAAATAGGTGATATTAAACGCGATTTGGAACTAAATTAATACAAGTGATTATTTGTTATTTGTGCGCATGAAAGAGATTATCCCTATAAAAAATCTAATGTGAAAGAGTTTATCTTATCCAATGAAAGGGTTTGTCTATATATTTGTAAAGAGTTTATCTTTAACGCGCGGTTGAAAATGAATAACTATTCCGCAAAATAATATTACTTATTTCGTATAATGTATATTATGTAAAATAACAAATCTACCTGTAACTATAGTGCATGTAAAGTTAATCACTTTTATTCAACCTACTCAATTTAGAAAAACCGATATCAATCTTTTACTACTTAATGTGATGTCAAAGACTGATATCAGATAATTTATAATTTAGTGCAAATATCGGCAGCATGCTTTACGGCTTAATAAGTAATCGATGCTGAATTTACCAGCACCTTTAAATATCAAAGGCAAAAACATCACTATATAAAGTAATGGCAATTTATAGTTACCTAGGCCATCGCCTTTTTCATCCACAATTCGATAACCAGTAATCAAATCATTCATACTTGTTATTTGCGCTGGCCAATGAACCGAGGCAATGGCAACAATCGTTAGTAACACAAGCGATATTGAGAAAAAACGTGTTGCCAAACCAAGTACTAATGCTAGAGCACCAAATATTTCAAAGTATGTAGCGATGTTCCAGCTAATATCTGGCGGTAGCAGATTAAAGGGAAATGGGAAAGTTACTTCTTGAAACCAGTTAGTACCGTGATATTTTTCAAAGCCAGCTGTACCAAACTCTATAGCCAGAATTAAGCGTAAAAATAACGGTGGCATAAAATCGCCTATGGCATTCAAATGCACTACAGCTTTAGTATATAAACCTGCACTTGAATGCAATATAGTGCATGCTTTCATCATAATTTCTCCCTGGTTAGTTAAACATGCTAGTTAGTCGCTTTTTAAGGCCAACACTTACATGTTTGGAGAGTTTTTTACATTAGATTTCGCTTGGGTTTATTACTTAAAATCTTATAGTAGATTCTGATACCTAATAGCAAAGCCAGTATCGCTGCATATAACAAGGGTTCGCGGATATCTTTCTTAACTAACCATAGAAAATGTACTACGCCTAAAATTGCTATTAAATAAACTAAATTATGCAATAGCTTCCAGCGTTCACGCAGTAGCCGGATCATAAAATTGTTTGAGGTGATGGCTAATGGCAAGGTTAATAGAAATGCGGATGCGCCGACCAATACGTATGGATGTTTGATAATGTCTTTAACGATGTCGACCCATATGAAGCTGTAATCCAGCCATAAGTAGGTGGTGATATGCAGGCAGGCATAAAAGAACATAAAAAGTCCCAGCATGCGCCTGTATTGCAATTGCCATGTGCGCCCTGTCAGCAGCCTTATCGGGCTTAAACTTAAAGTTACCAACAGCATAAATAAAGACCAGTAACCTGTTGATCTTTCAACAAATTCTACCGGGTTTGCACTTAAGTCGTCATTAAAACCAAGCCAAAACAGGCGAGCCAATGGGATTAAACACAACAAAAACAGGAATACCCGGAACCGGGATAACCATTCCTTGCTTGGAGCTTTACTAAAAAAAACCAGCATTTGAGCTTTAAAAGTTTTTTCGTAAATCCATGCCGGCATACATCTGCCCTACCTGTTCTGTATAACCATTAAACATCTGCGTTTTAATACGGCCAGCAAACAGCCCTGCTCCGATGCGCTTTTCAGAAGATTGTGTCCAGCGCGGATGTTCTACTTGCGGGTTAACATTGGCGTAAAAACCGTATTCACTCGGACCAGCTTTCATCCACGTGGTGATTGGCATTTTTTCGGTGAAACGGATTTTCACAATGGCTTTCGCACCTTTGAACCCATATTTCCATGGTACAACCAGACGCATAGGCGCCCCGTTTTGATTAGGTAAAGACTCACCATATAAGCCAACCGCAATGATAGTAAGCGGGTTCATGGCCTCATCCATACGCAGACCTTCCGTATACGGCCAGTCGAGTATTGGCAGGTTTACGCCAGGCATTCTCTGTGAGTCCGCTAAGGATATAAATTCGACGTACTTGGCATTCGCGTTGGGCTCTGCCCATTTAATTAACTGTGCCAGAGGGAAGCCAACCCATGGAATCACCATCGACCAGCCCTCAACACAGCGCATACGATATATGCGCTCTTCTAAAGGTGCCAGTTTTAAAATATCTTCAATGCTGATAGTTTTACTCTTCTTTACTTCACCTTCAATGCTAACCGTCCATGGCACGGGTTTGAATAATTTTGAATGGATTGCCGGCTCATCCTTGCCGGTACCGAACTCGTAATAATTATTGTAAGTGGTGATATCGTCATAGGGCGTTAACTTTTCACCTGCGCCGTATTTGGATTTACTGAAGCGAGGTAGCTTTATGGGGGAGTTACCTGGTTTATAACTCGCCGGTAGATTGCCGGATGTTGCAAATGACGGGCTGGTTAGCAAGCCTGTAGCGCCAGCTATAAGGCCAATACCTGCCTGTTGCAGGAATGTACGCCTGTCATCAAAAACGGCTTTAGGTGTAATTTCTGATGAAAGAATGTCGGACTTTGTTTGGATAATCATAGCGTAACCTTAAATTATGGAGTTCCGCTAAACGGCTTCCATAAACATCATTGATAACGTTAGTTAGTCAAACAGTCGGCCAGTTCCTTACATGATTAAAGATATATTGAATAAAAGTTTATTTAATTAAATTTTGGGTTTCTTTTGTAATTTCTTCATCCAATGCTACATCGTTGGTGTTTTTAGCAATCAATCTGGCTTTCTCAATCAAAGCTTTTGCTGATTGCATATCACCACTTGCTGCTTTCACCTGCGCGAGCACATAACAACCTTGTGCTTCATAATAAGCACCGCCCTGCTCGTTGGCGAATTTAATGATTTTATTCAGGGTATTTTCTGCGCTATTGTAGTTTTTTGCTGCAGCATAGTAACGGCCCAACTCAATACTGGAATGCGCAAACTGATCTGGTGTACCGGATTTCTGATGCATAAAGTAAGCTTTGATCTGGTATTCAAGCGCAAGGTCATGCTGATTCAGAATGTGATATGTCTCAGCGATCTTTTCAAAACTCTCGCCGCGCTCATTGTCATTGGCATCCAGTTTAGTTGCAGTTAAATAAGACTCCAGTGCCAGCGGGTATTGTTTGGTTTCAGCGTGAACATTGCCGATACCAATATGTGACACACGCTCAAAAGCTTTGCTTTTTGCAAGCCCTGCCTGCTTGAGGCTTTCCTGATAACTCGAAATGGCCTGCTCATATTGATTGGCATTTTTATAAGCGTGACCAGTGACCAGCGCGACAATCGTTTTATCAAATGCACCGTTAGAGAGCTTTTCAGCTGACTTTAATGCCGACAATGCAGACTTCAAATCACCTTGTGCGCTGTAGGTGCGTCCCTGGCACATTAACGCGTCGCGGTCACGGCTGTTCGTATTGAGTGCTTTGGCTGCCAGTGTGGTTGCAGTCACAAAATCGCCCTGCTCATACGCTTTATTGCAGGCATATGCATCATCTGAAATTGCATAAACATTGTTAAAATACAATGCAGTAAATAATGTAGTTAAAGTTAATTGTAGTTTCATATCATCAAGATTCTTTTAGTTAGTACAGCAATGCATGTGTGTGTTTATAAAAACTCAGACCAGTTAAATGACTTCTGAACAGTAGCAAAAAAACTGGGATTCAATAATGATTGCTTGGTGTTGTAACGCAGCGTATGCCCTGCTTCATTTACAATGTCGCCGCCCGCCTCTTTCAATACACAGTGCGCTGCTGCTGTATCCCACTCCGATGTAGGACCGAGCCGCGGATACACATCAGCCGAGCCTTGTGCTACCAGACAGATTTTTAGAGAGCTGCCCATGCTGATAAGTTCAGGTACTGCGCCAGTTGCAACATGGATATTATTAAGAAAGCGCTGCACTTGATGATCACTGTGAGAGCGGCTGCCAGCAACAATTAGTTTTTCAATATTAAAAGCTCTGGTGTGGATTGGTGATGCAGCGTGATTTTTAATTTGCTTAAATGCGCCATGTCCTGCAGATGCAAAATATAATAAATCTGTGGCTGGTGCATAAACCACACCCATGATTGGTGAGTGTTTATCAATCAAGGCAATATTGACGGTAAATTCACCATTGCGTTTAACAAACTCGCGTGTACCATCCAGCGGGTCAATCAGCCAGTATAGCTGCCATGCATTGCGAACACTGGCATCGATATCATCAGACTCTTCTGAAAGCACAGGGATTTCAGGTGTCAGTTGGTTCAGGGCGTTTACAATCAGGTCATGTGCTGCCAGGTCGGCCTGCGTTAATGGTGAGTTATCAGATTTATTTTTAACATCAAAGTCAGTCTCATACACCTTCATAATTGCTTCACCCGCATCTTTAGCAATTTCTATGACGGCATTCAAATATTGATGATAGTAATTATTTCCCATTGCTTAACCCAGTAACGCCAATAAGCCGGCTTCGTCCAAAATGGTAACGCCAAGCTCTTGCGCCTTATCCAGCTTACTACCGGCTTCAGTTCCGGCAACTACATAATCTGTTTTTTTGGAAACACTTCCGCTCACCTTCCCGCCTGCAGACTCTATAAGCTCCTTGGCACTATCGCGCGACATGGTTGGCAATGTTCCGGTCAGTACAAAGGTTTTACCTAGTAGCGTTCCAGTTGAAGGCTGCTTACCTTCTGTTTCGACCCAGCTGATACCTGCTGCAAGCAGTTCGGCAATGACACTTTGATTATGCGTTTCAGAGAAAAAGTTGGTAATTGATTCAGCTACTACTGGCCCTACGTCATTTACTTCCAGCAGTTTTTCAGTGTCAGCTTCCATCAGCGCCGGCAAATTACCAAAATGCTTTGCCAGGTCTTTTGCGGTTGCTTCGCCGACGTTACGCATGCCCAGCGCATAAATAAAACGTGCCAGCGTTGTTTTTTTACTGGTTTCAAGCGCGTTTAACAGGTTCTGCGCTGATTTATTCGCCATGCGTTCAAGATTACTCAGGGTATCTAAATCCAGCTTGTAGATATCGGCTAGTGTATGCACGAGATTAGCTTCTACCAGCTGATCTACCAGTTTATCGCCAAGGCCTTCAATATCCATGGCTCGCCGCGAGGCAAAGTGTGTAATTGCCTGTTTGCGCTGTGCCGGACAAAATAAACCGCCGGTACAGCGTGCCACGGCTTCGTCGGCCTGCTTTAGTATGTGTGAACCGCACTCGGGACAAATAACAGGCATTTCAAAGCGGCGCGCATCAGCAGGCCGCCTTTCAGTCACAGCGAATACCACTTCAGGAATCACATCCCCTGCCCTGCGCACGCTCACTGTATCGCCAATATGAATATCCTTGCGGCGTACTTCATCTTCATTATGCAGGGTAGCATTGGTGACAGTCACGCCACCTACAAACACCGGCTTCAATCTGGCGACTGGCGTAATTGCACCGGTACGGCCAACCTGCACGGTAATATCTTCAACGATGGTAAGCGCCTCTTGTGCCGGAAATTTATGTGCTATAGCCCAGCGCGGTGCGCGTGACACAAACCCTAATTCGTTTTGCTGGCTGAACTCGTTTACTTTATAAACAACACCATCAATATCAAAAGGCAGGCGATCGCGTATTTCACCGATTTTCTGGTAATACGATCTAAGCCCGGCAGCACCTTTTACTACGCCACGCTCATGACTCACAGGGAAATGTAAGTTGGCAAGATAATCCATCGCCATCGCGTGATTGCTCAAGGTTGGGATACCTTCAGCAGCGCCAAGGCCATAGGCAAAGAATGTTAATGGCCGTTGCGCCGTAATGCGTGCGTCCAATTGGCGTAAGCTGCCAGCGGCTGCGTTACGTGGATTGGCAAATAACTTGTCGCCTTTGCTTAACTGGGCTTGATTCAGCTTGTCGAAATCACGTTTTAACATCAGTACTTCACCGCGTACTTCCAAAAGCTGTGGCGGTTCTGCGCAATTTAATCGCATTGGAATTGCACGTAAAGTGCGTAAATTATGCGTGACATCTTCACCTGTATAACCGTCTCCGCGCGTTGCACCCTGCGTGAAAATACCGTTTTCATAGGTCAGCGTAATGGCAAGGCCATCAAACTTGGGTTCAACTGCATAGCTAACCTCGGCAATACCAAGCGCCTCACTGATGCGTTTGTCAAAAGCGATTAACTCACTGTCTTCAAAAGCATTGTTCAATGACAGCATGGCCTGACGGTGTGTGATGCTGTTAAAAGCGTTAACCGCTGAGCCGCTGACGCGCTGTGTTGGCGAGTCAGGCGTAATGAGTGATGGATGTTGCTGCTCTAAATCTTGCAACTCTCGATAGATTCTGTCGTATTCGCTATCGGGTACACTAGGTGTATCCAGCACATAATACTCATAATCATAACGCGCGATTAATTCACGCAGTTGTTGTATGCGTGTTTGAGTTTCTCGCTGATCAGCGCCAAATAACAGAGATTGCATATCTGAATTTAAGAGAATAATCGATGCGCAACATCTGAGCCGGGAACAATGCCCCGTGTCAGCATTGTGGCTTGAATGATTTTTAGTTGATGACGTATTTTCTCGATCTGCACGTCACCAAGCGGTCTGTTGTTATCGTCAACCAGCTGCGCGTTCAAGCCTGTTTCCATTTGTTTAGCTACTTGTACCATATGGTTATAAGCTTCTGTGCAGTTAGTGACATGCGGAATATCCAGCTGGAACGTAATACCCTTTACCACTGACTGCCTTAGCATGTCAGGGCTGAATGGATAATGATCGCGATTAAACATTACAAATGATGGTGCTGGTGTTACTGAAGCTGACATCGCCTGCTTTTTTGCTGCTTCATCATAATATTTAAAACTACCGTCAGCAGCGAGCTCCATGCCCTGAGCCTCAGCCAGCCCACGTAGTTTAGTGCCGGTAAATGCGCCGTTTTCCCCATGCAACAGATGAAAGCCCATGGTTTTATCAACATCAATACAAAAAGCATCTAAAGCGACGGCGTCTGCGGCTGCATCAGTTGTACTTTGCCACTCTACTTGTGCGTCGATATCAAGTCCAAGGCTTTCAACAGCTAACTGAAAACGATTCAGGATGCTACGTGAAACCGGGCCAGCTCTATCTGCCAATTGCAGACTGCAGGTCACTTTTGATATTTTCTGGTCTGCGAATTCAGGTTTGGTAGAAACGTCGCTTAGTAGTAGCCAGCGTAAATCCGGTGTTTGTAAATGTAAAAACACCGGTTTATCGTAACCTTCAAAATCATTTTTTAAAGTGCTGGAAATCTGATCTACAGTAAATTCGGCTGCCAAATGCAATACAGCAATCAAATCTACTTGCGCATGAAGCTTGGCTGGCAGGTTTTGTGTTGGCATTTCCGGTTTAGCTTCGTCGGGTTGGCTGTGTGAGGTATCTGTATGGGCCTGTTGCAAGTTATCTGGGGTCAGGTTTTTACTAAAAGCATCCTGAAAAATGGCTTTGATACCATCATGATTCACTGGTTTGATGTCTGGGCTATTGAAGTTTACAGAAGCATCATCGGCCACTGGCTTGGAAGCTTTAATATCTTCGCTGATAGTTTCATGGATTGCTGATAGTGGTGTTTCTGGCTCTGAATAGCTAGCTTCTGAATATGAAGCTAGCTCATTAAACTGATCGGTAACTTCGATCACTGGTTCTTGTGCAGCAATTGGCGTTTCTTTTATCAAATCATGGTTTATGGAAAAATCAATGTCGTCAAAGTTATCTTCAGCATCCAACAGGTCGCTAGTTTGGAGTAACGGCTCTTCCAGCAATGCATCATTTTTTATCGGGGAGAAATTATTCTCCACCTGCTGATGGAAACGCCTTTCTTGCCACCAGTTAAATACCAGCACGGCAATAATAATCAGGCCACCGATGATAATCAGGACTATTTGCAAATCACTCATTTACATTAAACTTTCAGCTATATTTTAACTACTAAGGATTTACGCCTCAGCCATTCTCACTGCGGCTTCCATGTCAACATCAACAATACGTGAAACACCAGACTCCTGCATAGTAACACCGATCAATTGCTGTGCCATTTCCATCGTAATTTTATTATGACTTACATATAAAAACTGCGTTCTTTCAGACATTTTTTTCACCATGGCACAAAAACGCTCGGTATTACTGTCATCCAGGGGCGCATCAACTTCATCCATCAGGCAGAATGGTGCCGGATTAAGCCTGAATAAAGCGAACACCAAAGCCAATGCCGTTAATGCTTTTTCACCGCCTGATAGCAGGTGTATCGTGCTGTTTTTCTTGCCTGGCGGCTGCGCAAAAACCTGCATGCCTGTATCCAGAATTTCGTCCCCAAGCAGCACCAGCCTTGCTTGTCCACCACCGAACAAAGTGTTGAATAATTCATTAAAGTGCAAGTTCGCTTCATCAAAAGTCGCTTGCAAACGGCTTCTTGATTCACGATCAATTTTACGAATCGCATCTTCCAGTGTTTGGCTTGCATCGGTTAAATCGAGGCACTGACTATCCAGATACTGTTTTCGGGTTTGCTCTGTTGTCAGTTCTTCAATGGCTGCCAGATTCACGGCTCCCAGCGCTTCAATATCAGACTCGAGTTTAGTTTTTCTGTTTTCAAGCTGGCCTATTTTCAAGCTGCCTTCATGCGGCTGCTGCAAACTGCTAGCAAGTACTGATTCTTCCATATTGAAAGATGCAAGCTCGGTCTGGCACTGCTCAAAGTGTAGACGCGCTTCCTGTTCGTTGAGTCGGCTTGCTTCCAGCTTATCTCTTAACGGATGCAGCATTTGCTCATTTTGCAAACGTATCCGCTCTTGCTGTATCAGAGTATCCTGACATTCAGTCATTGCATTACGTGCTGCTATGAGCGCCGCCTCACGCTCCTGTTTTAGATTTAACGCGACTTCCAGATTCGCTTTCAGCGTCTCCATTTTCGTGGCTTCAAGTGCAGTTTTTACTTCATTGCTACGCACTTCCAGGCTTGATTTTTCTTCATGTAAAAATTCAAGTTTTGATTTTAACTCTTTGATATTATTTTCAATTAACTTTATATTAAATACTTTTTCCTGATAAACACGCTCCTGCGTTTGCAGTTGGTTGCGCACAGTATTCATCTGATTTTCTGTATCTTGTTTTTTTGTCTCGTTCGCAGATTTTTCAGTTTGCATTTGTGCCAGATTAGCCATAATCTCGGCAACTAAAGTTTCTTTAAGTGCTTTTTCGGTTTGTAGTCGCTCCAGCTTCTGCTCTGCCAAATGACAATCTGCTTCGAGCATACCTTTACGCTGTAATGCACTTGCCTGCTGCTGTTTAAGCTGCTGCAGGCTTAAACTTAATTGATGTGCCTGCTGTGTTGTATGTTTCAAATGCTGCTGATCAGTATGTTGACTGGCACGCAGCTCTTGCAACTCGGTCTCCAGTTGCACTAACTCTTTATTGGCTGCGGCTAATTGCGCCTGTAATTCCGGCAACTGTCCTTGTAGCGACTCCAGCCTTGCCTGCCGTTCAAGTACCCCATGAAGCAATGACTGCGCGCCGAAATAAGTCACGCTGTTTCGCGTGTAAATATCACCATGCCTATTAACCAGGCACTCGCCATGAGTAAGCTTCTGACTCACTGAAACTGGGTCCAGATCTTCTGTTAACAAATATACGCCAGCCAACCAGTCATGCAGCACTGCCATATAAGCTGTGTCTGCACGTTCAATGATAGAAAGTATGGGTGGAAAAGCAGATGTGTTGTTTACTTCTGTATTGTTTGCTTCAATTTCACCTTGATTACTGCTAAAAGCGACACTCAGTGCGGCTGGCGGTCTTGCAGCAGGCAGTTTTTGATTGACCACCGCATTGAGCCTGCTACCCAGAACAGCCTCTAAAGCCGTTTCCCAGCCTGATTGAATACCAATCAGCTGCCAGATGCGTGAATGATTATTTAACCCTGAATTTTTCAACCATCCAGCTAAGGTAGCTTCATTATTGGCATCACGCATTGATTGCTGAATTTTTGATAATGAACTGATCTCGGCTTCCAGCACATGCTGATTGCGCTGCTGTTCATGCGCTTGCTCACGCGCAGCTTTGATGGAAGTTTGAATTGCAAGCTCTTTGGTTTGCGTATCAGCAATTTGAGTTTCAATAACTTTAATTTCGGCTTCAATTACCAGTAGTTGTGTTTGTTTCTCAGCCAGCACATCATCTGCCGGGATTTGCAGTGCGGATAAATTCTGCTGCAGTCTTTTTAACTGTTCGGTTGCATCATTCATTGTGCGTGCGATATGTGCGATATTCGCTTGTTCCAGCCGCACTCTTTGCTCTGCATTGAGCCAACTGGTCTGGCTGGCATTAAACTCAGCTAGTGCGGCCTGATATAGCTGCGTAGCGCTGGTTAGTGACTCCCGCACAGTTTGGACGCCGGTTTCTGCTGCAGCAAAGTCCGCATTTGCTGTTAACAGCTGATTATTTGTCTCTAGCAAGCTGTTTTCAACATTGGCATGCTGCGTAGCATTTTTTTCCTGTTGGTTCAGTAACTGCTGTAATTGCTGCTGCATGCGTTCACGCGCATCTGCTGTATTTTTGACCTGATTTTCAAGGTTGGAGACTGCTGCATTTGCCTCATAGTAAGCTGCCTGTGCAGCATTTACAGACTCGGTAGCAGCGATATGCTGCTGTTTAACTGTTTCAAGCACGCTCTCACTGTTGCGCAAACTTGCCATCTGCGCTTCCAGCTCATTCATCAGTTTTTCTACGGCACGCCCTGCTTTTTCCCAAAGAGCACTCGCATCCTGCTTTTTTAGCAGCCAGATTTGGCCTCTGGTCAAGTTTAAAGCTTCGTGCAGGCGATGGTACTCTGTGGCAACTACTGCCTGCGATTGCAAACGCAGAATCTGCTTATCCAGCTCACGCAGTATATCTTCCACCCGCGTCAGGTTTTCACGTGTATCGCGTAAACGCAGCTCGGTTTCACGTCTGCGTTCCTTGTATTTGGTAATGCCGGCAGCTTCTTCGAGAAATATGCGCATCTCTTCTGGTTTTGCTTCAACAATGCGGCTGATGGTATTTTGACCGATGATGGCATAAGCGCGCCCACCCAAGCCGGTACCCAGAAACAGATCCGCGACATCACGCCGACGCACAGCGGTATTGTTGATATAGTAGGTAGAGCCTTTATCACGCTCGATCACGCGCTTGACTGAAATCTCGGCAGATTGCGACCATTCACCACTAGCCCCGCCGAGGCTGTTGTCAAATACCAGTTCCACGCTGGCGCGGGATATTGGCTTACGATTGCCGGAACGTTGTACAACCGCATCCATTGCGTCCGCGCGCATCTCCTGGCAGAAGATTCACCCAGCATCCGCACAGACTCCATTACGTTGATTTACCGCAGCCATTAGGGCCCACTACGCCTACACGCTGCCCATGGATATGCAGCGTTGTTGGATCAACAAACGATTTGAATCCGGCTAATTTTAAGTGAGTTAAACGCAAAGTAAGGTATAAATGCTAGTACAAATTTTTGTTTGATTTATTAAGCGTTATAATAACGTTTTTTAAGCAAAAAGCAGTATATCTATCATGAGCAAAGAATCTTTAGGCGCCAAGCCTACCGCGCAACCAAGCAAAACATTGGAAACTTTCGAGAATCCAAATACGACCCGCGATTTTCATATTCATATGGAAATCCCTGAATTTACCTGCCTGTGCCCAAAAACAGGCCAGCCTGATTTTGCTGTGATCTATCTGGATTACATTCCAGACCAGACTTGCGTC
>JAHRYP010000048.1 GCA_020622105.1 Methylotenera sp. | reverse complement strand
AACCGCCTGGTTCGCTTGTGAGCCAGAATGTGGCTGCACGTTGGCGTATTCAGCACCATACAGTGCTTTTAAACGATCAATCGCCAGCTGCTCAACCTGATCTACAAATTCACAGCCACCGTAAAAACGCTTACCTGGATAACCTTCAGCATACTTGTTGGTGAGCTGAGAACCCTGAGCCTGCATGACTGCTGGGCTGGTATAGTTTTCAGAGGCAATCAACTCGATATGTTCATGCTGACGCACAACCTCTTGCTCCATCATGCCCCATAAGGCTGGATCCGCTTTGTTTAAGGTATTGGCGTAGTTAAATGGTGCTTGCGACATGGTAATTAGTTTTCCAAATATTTGAATAAAAAGAAGCTGTTGCATTTTACCACGTCCACACGACAAGATTAAAGCCTCAGTAATATTCAAAACACCTGTAACTAACCATTAATTATGGTTCAATTAAGCCAAACTGGTTTAAATTGGTGCATAAGCAACTATCGATAAAAACATAAGTTGATGAATAATATAACAATAATACTTGGCACCGCTCTTGCTTATATTAAATTGCGTACATCTCCAAATAAGCGCTCTTATTGCCCGCAGTACTACATCAGGTACTGCGGGCTTTTTTTATTTGAAATTCAGAAAAATATTTTCATATTTTGCAGCAAGCTAACTATTTTTGTTACAGGCCAACTACAGAGCTATAATTAAGCTTGATTAATTATAGGAAACATCAACATGAAATGGACTGACAGCCAAGCGATTGCAGAAGCGCTATACGATAAATTCCCGGACATTGACCCCAAAGCCATACGCTTTACTGACCTGATGGAATGGGTGCTGGAATTAGACGGCTTTGATGATGCGGCAGAACATTGCGGTGAACGCATTCTTGAAGCGATTCAACTCGCCTGGATAGATGAAGCGGCATAAATAGCAGCATGTTTGAAGTTCTATTATGGCTATTTATCAAGCACTTTGTGTGTGACTTTCCGTTGCAGGCACATCCATGGATGTACCTCAACAAAGGCAGCTATGGCCACTTGGGTGGCCTGGCTCATGCTGCTATCCATGGCTTGGGCACCTATATCGTATTAAGTGTTTTTCAAATCAATGAGGCATGGATTCTGGCAGTGGCTGATCTGCTGATTCACTATCATATTGATTGGACATATATGAACGTTAACATAATATTCGACCTTAAACCTAACAACAGCGAATGGTTCTGGTTTACGCTGGGCTTAGATCAGCTATTACATCAACTCACCTACTTCGCCATTACCTGGTGGGCATTTAATCACTAAGCAGCTATCGGCTGACTCGCCAGCTGCGGTGCTCACATTCATGACCAAAAATACATTCATCTCTTTAGCTATATGGGTTTGTCTGGCAGCAGTCATCTATTATTTTGCTGACAACATTCAGAACCCGAACAAACTCAACCGTTTAGGCAACGCTGATTCAGTTGTGTTGAAACGCGGCCCGGATGGGCATTACCGGAGCGAAGCACTCATCAATGGCGAAAAAGTCAACGTACTGGTTGATACAGGCGCTACCGGGGTAGCAATATCACAGAAAGTTGCCGACCGGCTCAAGCTCAAAAGCATTAATGCAGTGCGCACCAACACTGCAAATGGCGATAGCATTGGTTATATGGTGCGCTTGGAGTCGGTAAAAATCGGTGGTGTTAGCGCAAACAATGTTGCAGCGATGATCGCTCCTGGTCTGGATGGCGATGTGTTGCTGGGCATGTCGTTTCTTGGGCGTATGGATGTTCGGCTTTACAAGGGCGAAATGACGATCAGCCAGGTTTACGAGTAACCCTTCATAATAAAACAGACTGCAAAATAGAAATGGGCTAGCAATTCACAGGCTAACCCACTTCAGCTAATGAAGATATTTATCTACTAAATACTTATCAAGTAATAACCGTTGGCGCAGTGCGGCCGGTTCTTTCCACCAGTTGCGAAATTTGCAGCGCAATCTGAATCATGTCTGCAAGTGCAACCTGTGCATCCAGATAATGCTTGGCAGTATCCGGCTCAAATGCTTCCAGATAGATACGCAGGGTTGCGCCTTCGGTACCGGTGCCTGACAGCCTGAACACGATGCGAGATCCATCAGTAAATAAAATGCGCGTGCCTTGATTGCTGCTGATAGAACCATCAATCGGGTCAAGGTAACTGAAATCATCACAAGTTTTTACTGTGTAACGCCCAAAACTTTGGTTAGGCAAAGTAGTGAATTGCGATTTGATATGGGCGATGACGCTATTTGCCGCATCAGTAGGAATAGACTCATAATCATGGCGAGAGTAAACATTGCGGCCGAACTCGCGCCAGTGCGCGAGTAAAATCGCCTCTACACCCTGTTTTTTAGCGGCAATAATATTAAGCCAGAACAACACTGCCCATAAACCATCTTTTTCACGCACATGGCTAGAACTGGTACCAAAACTCTCTTCACCGCATAGCGTTACCTTACCCGCATCCATCAGGTTGCCGAAAAACTTCCAACCAGTGGGCGTCTCGAAACATGGAATATTCAGCTTGGCTGCAACTCGATCCACAGCACCACTAGTCGGCATCGAACGTGCTACGCCTGCAAGACCTTTTGCGTAAGCTGGCACCAGCGTTGCATTAGCTGCCAATACGGCCAAACTATCCGAAGGGGTCACAAAAAAGTTCTGCCCCAGAATCATATTGCGGTCACCATCTCCATCGGATGCAGCGCCGAAATCCAGCGCATCCTCGCCGGCGAACATGATTTTCACCAAGTCCTCAGCATAAGTTAAGTTCGGGTCAGGGTGTCCGCCGCCAAAGTCTTCTGACGGCTCACAATTCATCAAGCTCTCTGCTGGCGCAGCAAGACGGTTCACCAGAATCTCTTTTGCATAAGGGCCAGTTACCGCATGCATGGCATCAAATTTCATCTCAAAGCCACTCGCCAGCAACTGCCTGATTGCAGGAAAATCAAACAGGCTTTGCATCAGGTCAGCATAGTCCTGCACTGCATCGATAATTTCTACGGTAAAAGTTTCTCCGGTATTCACCCCAGGAAACTCAGTCTTGCCTATTGCATTGATATCGACCAATGGTAGCTCTGCGATTTTATACTGCGTGATCACTTTGCTTTTTGCGAACACCTCATCGGTGATTTTCTCCGGCGCAGGGCCGCCATTGTCGATATTGTATTTAATGCCGAAGTCACCGTTTAAACCACCTTGATTATGGCTTGCAGACAACACCATACCGCCAAATGCCTGGTATTTACGAATCACATGCGATGCCGCAGGCGTAGAGAGAATACCTGCCTGACCAACGAGAACACGAGAAAAACCGTTGGCTGCAGCCATCTTGATAATTGTCTGAATCGCATGGCTATTGTGGTAACGACCATCACCGCCTACTACCAACGTGGCATCAGCGGGCACAATCAGCGTATCAAAAAAACTTTGTACAAAGTTTTCCAGATAATTAGGCTGTTGAAATACTTTTACTTTTTTTCGCAATCCGGAGGTGCCGGGTTTCTGATCATTAAAAGCTTGGGTGGGGATTAGGTCAACTCTCATCATATCTACTCGTATCAACAGCATTAGAGACAATATAAATGATGTTGGTGAACTCAACAACTGTTGATCTGTGATTTATTAACTCTCCAGCAACAAAAGCGTTATTGGCATTAATGTGCCTATGTATAATGTGAGCTCAAAAAAAAGAACATCATCTCAATAGTAACAATCCAACTCCGATACGATCATTTGACGGATCATAATCTAACTAGCATAAGTCCAACGTTTATGTGCCGTCCATGTAAGTGCAGGAATCGTCATAACAACAAAAACAATTGCTACCCACCAAGCAAAACCTAAAGCCGCACAAATCGTGGCCAAACCCCCAGTAACAAAGCAACCAGCACTAGTAACAACCACATAACGGAATAACATCTGACGAGTATGCACTGTCTCAAATGTCCATGTGGTATTCGAAATATAAGATATTCCAGTTGCCGTAAGAAATGCCAGAACGTTAGCAATACCCGCTTCAAGCCCATAACGTTGATTTAATATATAAACAATTAATGCATGAACAGTTGTTGCAATAATGCCATTGATAATAAATCTATAGATTCTGCGATTCACAGCCTAAATCTCCTCACTAGCATGGCTGCAGGTTCATGTAATATCGCCACCAATATAACAATTAATACGCTCAACCAATTCTATTCACGACAAAACTTCAACACACCGCTATATTAACTATTATTAAATTCAGAGTTGATTCCATTTTTTTGAGTAACATCAAAACCAATAGTACGACGGACAATAAAAATTGGCCTTCGCTTCGCTTCAACATAAAGACGTCCGATATACTCTCCGATTAATCCGACGCTAACAAGCTGCATACTGCCCATAAACAAAACTGCCACCAGCAACGAAGCATAACCTGGCACATCGACTCCGGAAATCAAGGTGCGGAATATAATAAAACAAGCATATAGTGCAGATAAGAAGGCACCAATCAAGCCAATATATGTCCATATTCTTAAAGGTATTGTCGTAAAACTGGTGATACCCTCAAGTGCAAAGTTCCAGAGTTT
>JAHRYP010000047.1 GCA_020622105.1 Methylotenera sp. | reverse complement strand
GCTTCTGGTGCACTGATGTGCGGAAAATGCCCTGATGCATGGATAGCTTCTAGCTGACTACCATTGATTTTTTTGTGTAAAAATTCAGCCACCTGTATCGGTACAAACACATCATCTTGAGACTGAATGATGAGTGTAGGTATCGTTAACCTGGAGACCTCTTCGCGATAATCCGTTTGAAGTATTGAATGCAAAACGGTTAAAATACGATCTGTCGGTATCTCTTGTATGGTTCTTGCAAAGTGATCTGCCAAATCTGGTTTGTCAGGATTTTTCATTGCTATCTTGGAAAAGTTAATAGCCCATTCCCAATGATTGTGCTGAATTGCATCATATATATCTCGAATATCTGTATTGGTTAAACCGCCCAGGTAATGTTCATCATTAAGGTATCTGGGAGACGCTCCTAGCAGTACAATCTTTGAAAAATACTCTGGCGCTCTTATTCCAGATAAAACGCTGATCATGCCCCCAGCAGAATGGCCTACAAGAATTGCATTCTTAAGACTCAGCGAATCGCAAACATCCAAAAGGTCATCAGCGTATTTTTCCAGCCTTTGATAGCGATTCTGTACAAAGGCTGCAGGGTCAGCTTTACCCGCTCCCACATTATCCAAAAGCACTATACGATAGTCGTTATTAAAAGCAGGGGTTATTCTGCTCCACGAGGTTTGGTCAGTACCAAACCCATGTACAAAAATCATGGTTTTTTCTGAAGCGCGATTGCCGGCTACAGTTACATTGTTTTTTTTGAGAACTTCTGGTGAATTGGGTGTGTCTTGACTCATATTGCTAGTGTTAAAAACGTTGTAGACCAATGCATGATTCTCCAATTAATTAAGCTAGTCAATCTTAAAAAGCAATTTTTAAAAATCTAAACTATGCTTTATATGTTTTTAAAATGTATCATTCAGCTATGGTTGCATTACTAACAATGAAGAGCGCCTGCAATGAGCATACTGAAATTAAAGTCACTTAAGACAAGAATTACGCTGTATACATTGGTAATTTTTGTATTGGGCATATGGATGCTCTCTTTTTATGCAAGCCATAAACTGCAAACTGATATGGCAAAGCAGCTCGGGGAAAGGCAGTTAACAATTGCTGCTTTAGTGGCAAAGCAAATCAATTATGACCTGCAAGAGCGATTCGAAGCGCTACAGTTGGTTGCTGATAGCATCGGCTCAATCTCACTGAACAAACCGACAGCTGTGCAAACGTTACTTGATAATCGTCCGCTGTTAGAGAGAGACTTTAACGCCGGAGCATATGTTGCAAAGCTGGATGGTACTGCACTCGCATCAACTAAAAGCTCAATTCAACATATTGGAGTCAATTACATTTACAGGGATTATCTAAGCTCTGCAATTAATGACGGCCAATGGAGTGTTGGGCGGCCAGTCACCAATAAGATTTTAAATTCACCAGTTATCGGCATGGCGGTTCCAATTAAAAACGCTCGTGGTGAGATAATCGGCGCAGTAGCTGGAATTGTTAATCTAGGTAAATCCAACTTCCTTGATAATGTCATTGGCAGCAAATACGGAGACACCGGCTACTTCGTCCTGCAAGATAAAAAGTCCAGAACAATCATTACCAATACTGGCAAAAGTCGCGTGATGCAACAGCAACCGAATCCTGGGATTAATGCTCTGATAGATCGTCATTTAGCTGGGTATGATGAAACAGGCATTACTACCAACGCTGAAGGCATAAAAGTTTTGGCATCGAGCAAATCTATACCCATCGCTGGTTGGTCTGCGGTAGCAGTACTGCCGACCAGCGAAGCCTTTGCGCCAATTCGTAAGTTGAAGCAACACATCTTTTTCTCCGCGATTTTAATGACCTTGTTTGCAGGCGGCGTAATATGGTGGATGCTCAGGCGTGAACTCTTCCCAATGCTGCAAACAGTAAAACAATTGGCTGTTCTATCAAAATCCGATCAGCCTCCGCAGCCATTGCCCGTTACCAGTAAAGATGAAATCGGTGACTTGATCCGTGGTTTTAACGGATTATTGGAAACCATGAGTCACCAAAGTGAAGCACTCAAGCAGAGCGAGTTCCGTTGGAAATTCGCGCTGGAGGGCACAGGTGATGGTCTGTGGGATTGGAACGTACCTAAAAGTGAGGTGTTTTTTTCCAAAAACTGGAAAGAGATGCTGGGGTATTCTGAAGAGGACGTTGGTAACGGTTTGGAAGAATGGGAAAAGCGTGTGCACCCGGAAGATAAACCACACGTCTTAACAGTATTACAGGCGCATCTTGAAGGTAAAACACCTGTGTATATCAGTGAGCACAGGCTACTTTGTAAAACAGGTGGTTATAAGTGGATTCTTGATCGCGGTTTAACTGTAAGTCGTGATGCTACCGGTACTCCTTTGCGTCTGATTGGTTTGCATACTGATATTACAGAACGGAAACTTCAAGAAGAAAACAGAAATTTACGTAATCGAATATTAGAAATGCTGGCTAGCGGTGAGTCTATGGAAGCAACTTTACTCGCTATCATAACCGGTATTGAAAAAATGTACCCTGACATGCTGTGCAGCATTTTATTGCTTGACCATGATCGCCGGCGACTGGTTAATGGGGTCGCTCCCAGCTTGCCTAATTTCTATAATAATGCAATTAATGGACTGGAAATTGGCGTTGGCCAAGGTTCATGTGGTACTGCAGCTTTTACCGGTGAGCGTGTAATCGTGGAAGATATATCTACACATCCTTACTGGACTACATTTAAAAACCTGACTGAGCGCGCCGGTCTAGGCGCTTGCTGGTCACAGCCGATACTGTCCTCTAATCATGAGGTAATCGGTACATTCGCAATTTATCACCGCAATGCACACACACCAACACTGGCCGATATTAAAGTGATTGAAGAATCGGCTCAGCTCGCCAGTATTGCAATTAGTAAAAATGCTGCTGAATATGATCAGCGTGTTGCTGCTACCGCTTTTGAAACATCCAAGGGCATGATGATCACGGACTCGCGCAATGTTATTCTGCGTGTAAATAATGCATTTACTGAAATTACCGGATATAGCGCGCAGGATGTCATTGGCAAAACGCCGAAAATGTTAAGTTCAGGTCATCATGATAAAGGCTTTTATAAGCTCATGTGGGCAGCACTTAAGAAAAACGGCACATGGGAAGGCGAGGTGTGGGATAAACGTAAAAACGGTGAAATTTACCCGCAGTACCTCATTATCAATACGGTCAAGGATGATAAAGGTGAAGTTTCCAATTATGTAGCTTCGGTTGAAGATATCTCTGCAAGTAAAGAGGCTTCGGAGAAAATACATAATCTTGCATTCTACGATGCGCTCACGCAACTCCCCAACAGACGCCTGCTGATGGACCGTCTGGAACATGCCTTGGCTACAAGCACTCGCAGTAATAAGATAGGTGCATTGTTATTACTGGATATTGATCAGTTTAAGACACTTAATGAAACACTTGGTTATGATGTTGGAAACTTGCTGCTGAAAGAGGTCGCCGACCGGTTGGTTAAATGTGTGCCAGAAGGTGATACGGTTGCACGAATTGGCGGCGATGAATTTGTTGTGCTATTGGAGGGCCTAAGTCACAAACCTGATGAGGCTGCTAGTGAAACAGAACTTATCGGCAATAAAATACTATCTTCACTTTCTTACATTTACCAGCTATCTGCACACGCACATCACAGTACCGTCAGCATAGGCGCTACCTTGTTTCATAATCATGATGAAGCTGAAGATGAGCTATTAAAGCAAGCCGACATTGCAATGTATCAAGCCAAAAATTCCGGTCGCAATGCGCTGCGATTCTTTGACCCCAAGATGCAAGAAGCAATCTCTGCTCGCGCGGATTTGGAAACGGAGCTTCGTAAAGCAATAGAACAGAGGCAGTTCCAATTGTATTATCAAGTGCAAATTAATGAGGAGGAACAGCCTACCGGAGCTGAGGCTTTGATTCGCTGGAAACATCCTGAACGCGGCATGATTTCACCTTTTCACTTTATTCCATTAGCAGAAGAAACCGGGATGATTTTAGACATAGGCGACTGGGTGCTGGATACGGCATGCGCACAACTTAAGGCTTGGCAGAAAAATTCACTTACACGAGAGTTCACACTTTCAGTCAATGTCAGTGCGAAACAGTTCAATCAAGCTGATTTTGTTGAAAGAGTGAAAACAGTATTAAGACATCATGCAATTGACCCCGCATTTTTGAAGCTGGAACTTACGGAAAGCATGTTACTTGATGATGTCGAAACAATGATCTCAAAAATGATTGCTTTAAGAAAAATTGGTATCGGATTTGAGCTGGATGACTTTGGTACGGGCTATTCATCTTTACAATATCTAAAAAAACTACCTTTAAATCAGCTTAAGATTGACCAGTCATTTGTGCGTGATTTAACCAGCGATGAGAATGATCAAGTCATTATTCGCACTATTATCAACACAGCGCACAGCTTGAATCTGAAAGTTATCGCTGAAGGTGTTGAAACAGAAGAGCAACTTAAGTTTTTAAGAAATGAAGGTTGCAATCACTATCAAGGTTATTTCTTTGGTAAGCCAGTGCCTATCAACGAGTTCGAGAGTTCGCTGCAGCAGCAGGTGAACTCTTAACAAACCATAGTGATGCAGAAGTAGTGCATATAATGGCTGTGGCAAATGAGAGCATGCCAAGTTGAGATGGTTTA
>JAHRYP010000046.1 GCA_020622105.1 Methylotenera sp. | reverse complement strand
ACACTTTCGGTGAATGTGAGCGCTAAACAGTTTCATCAGACAAATTTTGTAACTCAAGTTCAAAAAGTCGTTAAGCACTATGGTATTAATCCAGAGCGGCTTAAATTGGAGCTGACGGAAAGTATATTACTCAAGAACATAGAAGACGTTATCGAAAGTATGTATGTATTGAATAAAGTTGGTATTAGATTTTCACTGGACGACTTTGGTGTAGGGTATTCATCATTGCAGTACCTGAAAAAATTACCTTTAGCTGAACTTAAGATCGACCAATCATTTGTACAAGATATTGAGCTTGATAGTAGTGATCAAGTAATTGTTCGTACAATTATCGCAATGGCACACAGCCTTGAGCTCAATGTCATTGCAGAAGGTGTCGAAACAGAAGGTCAAAAAGAGTTTCTAGTTAACAGTGGTTGTAATTCTTTTCAAGGATATTTGTTTGGTAAACCTCTGTTGTTGGGGGAATTTGAAGCCCTGTTGGAAAGTTAATATATCTATCAGCTGTGAAGTAGATTAGTTGTATTGGTGATCGCCAAGTCAGACAAACAGAGTGAGTTTGCTATTTTTTAGCCTAAGTTCGTGCTGCGCAGGCCCAATTACACCTTGAGTGAGGTAGCATACAGAGAATCAACAAAGTATCGTGGTATGTTGAAAGCTCTGCTGGACAATTATGTCAACATTCCTTACACAAGTAGCAAACATGAATTTCCTTAAGCCATTCGTCAAAGTATTTACCGATTCAGTGGTATCTTGGATAGATCATCGCGCTGCCAGTAAAGGCGCGGCATTAGCCTTTTACGCATTATTCTCATTTGCACCTATTTTGATTTTAACCATTGCGGTAGCCGGTTTCTTTTTTGGTGATGCAGCGATTGAAGGTCAGTTTTTCTACCCCTTACAAAGCTTGGTTGGCAGTAATGGAGCAATAGCGATAGAAGCAATAATAGCCTCGTCCAGAGACCCGATGGAAGGCTGGCTGGCGACTTTGGTTGCCATTGTGTTACTGCTCATTGGGGCAACGAGTGTATTTACTGAACTCAAAGGTAGCCTGGACGAACTATGGGGTGTGCCGAAATCAAAGTTATCACCGATGAGTATATTACTCAGAACACGCTTGCTATCCTTTGGCTTGGTAGCGGTATTAGCTTTCTTGCTATTGATTTCGCTGGTGGTAAACTCACTTTTAACGCTGCTTGAACATTACGCAGGTGGTATATGGAGTAGTTCGGCATTTTTGTTTACTGTATTGTCATCGCTCATTTCATTTGCTGTCATTACCAGTTTATTTGCTGTTATCTATAAAATGCTGCCAGATGCACCGCTGTCCTGGCATGATGTTGCAATTGGCTCCTTTGTGACGGCTTGCCTATTCATCTTTGGCAAATATTTAATTGGTATATACATAGGCAATAGCGCTGTAGCTTCTAGTTTTGGTGCTGCAGGTTCAGTGATCGCACTGTTGCTTTGGATCTATTATTCAGCGCAGATATTCTTTCTTGGTGCTGAATTTACGCGACAATACGCTTTGTCGTTCGGAAGTCTAAAGCAGCTTAAAAAACAGCAGGCTGAACTTGACGAGGTGATTTCAAAACCGCTAGATAGTGTTGAGGCTACGGTACGTTAATGAGCTTAAGCTTAGTTTTACAGCGAGTATGAACGTGGCTCCAGTTGTTCAAGAGTCCTCTGCTAGTTGAAGTTATTCAACTACACCTGATTTAAGCTTTAAACGCATAATCCATTGCTGTGTGATGGCTGTTTTCTCAAATCTTGGTATGAGTTCGAGTGATGCGTCCTGGTAAATCGGGCTGATTATGTTAGCACTCGTATATCTTTTAATTTGGCTTCAAACGCGTCAAGTGCTAATGGCTGGCTAAATAAATAGCCTTGGCAGAGGTTGCAGTTGTGTTTCTCCAGAAATGCACGCTGACTCTCGAGTTCTACGCCTTCGGCAATCACTTCAATGCCCAAGTTATTCGCCATGCCGATAATCGTCTGCACGACTACGGCATCTCTATCATTCATGCACATATTGCGGATAAAGGTTTGGTCGATTTTTAACTGGTCAAGCGGTAGTTTTGTTAAGTAGGATAATGACGAAAAGCCGGTGCCAAAGTCATCTATCGAGAAATATACGCCAAAGTTTCTGAGTGTCTGCATTTTAATGACAGCTTCTTCAACGTTATCCAGCACCAGACTCTCAGTAAGCTCGAATTTGAGACGGCCAGGCTTGATTTTATGTCGCCCTAGTATCTCGCTGACCTGGCTTACAAAGCTGGGGTCATGGAATTGACATGCACTCACATTGACGGCGATTTGCAAGTCGCAGGTAATAGGATCATTCTCCCAGGCTTTAATTTGTGCGCAGGCAGTGTCTATTACCCATTGCCCGATAGGAATGATCAGACCAGTTTCTTCGCTCAGCGGAATAAACTGCAATGGCGGTACTAAGCCTTTTTGTGGATGCTGCCAGCGAATGAGTGCTTCTGCACCATGCACATTGCCTGCGTGGTCTACCTGTATCTGGTAGTAGAGCTTAAACTGATTTTCTTTGATTGCAATGCGTAAATCACTTTCCAAGGCAGCGCGCACCTCTAGTGCCGCCTGCATGGTTGGATCATAAAAGCGCAGTGTTTTACGCCCTGCATTTTTTGCCTGATACATGGCGATGTCGGCGCGTTTGAGCAGTTCATCGACAGTGATTTCCTGGTTGCGAAACAGGCAAACACCAATGCTTGTGGAGCTGTGATACAAATAGCCGTCAAGGTAATAAGGCTGATTAACACATGAGATAATTTTGGTGCCTACGGCTTCAGCTTGTATTGCGGCTTGCGAAGCATCTTCATTGAGGTCTAGCAATATCACCACAAACTCATCACCGCCCAGTCTGGCTAAGGTGTCGCCTCCGCGAATGCAGGTTTGCAATCGATTCGCAACTTCTATCAGCAGCAAATCTCCCACGCTATGGCCTTTGGTATCGTTCAGTGTTTTAAAATGATCCAGGTCGATAAATAGTACCGCACCGTGATTTTGATGTCTTGCACTTACTGCCAGCGTGTATTCCAGGCGGTCAATCAATAAGCGTCTATTAGGCAGATTAGTGAGTAAATCGTAGTAGGCCAGATGCTGAATTTTGTCTTCAGCTTCTTTTCTTCTGGCAATGTCTTTTTCCAGAATTTCGTTAGCTTCCTGTAACTGCATGGTTTTTTCTTCTAATTTGCGTATTAGAATCACGCTATAGTCTTTGAGCCTGTCGCTGTCATCGCCGTTGGCTGCGGTAGGCAAGTCAGGTACGGCGACTACGCCTCTGGCTTGCACCTCGCGAAAACGCGCAAGAAAATCTTCAGGTTCCGATGGCTTAAGAATAAAGGCATCTGCGCCAAGGCTGAGCGCCAGTTTTTCATCTTCAGGTTCTGTATAAGTCGCGGTGTAAACAATAAATGGAATCGTCTTAAGGCGTGCATCCGCTTTCCAGTAACGCAGCAGTGTATAACCATCCATTACCGGCATGAGCAGATCAGACACGATTAGCATAGGTGGATTTTGACGCGCCTTGACCAGAGCTTCTGCACCGTGATGCGCAGTCTCGATAGCGTAACCGTTGCCCGAGAGCAGTGCCTGCAGGTAGTAAAGATTTTCTTCTTTATCGTCAACAATCAAAATGTGCGGCATAAATATCCCTGTATTGCTGATCAAGACGCTAGAAAGGTGGAGACTTCTGCTACAAAAGTTTCAGGGTTAATAGGTTTTTCAATATAACCATTACAACCTGCAGCCAGGCACTTTTCACGATCTCCGACCATGGCATAGGAGGTTACCGCAACAATAGGTGTCAGCTTCAGCGATTCAATTGTTCTGAGTGCTCTTGCCACTGCATAGCCATCCATCATCGGCAGTTGAATATCCAGCAGTATCAGATCCGGCAAAGTCTGCTGTGCCAGCTCGATTCCTGACGCCCCATCTGAAGCACTGACGACAGCAAAGCCCTGTGACTCTAAAAGAAACGTAGTCAGATAACTATTTTGCGCATTATCTTCAATTAATAGAATGGTTTTTTTCATGATTTAACTATACCTTGCAGGGGTAATAACACAATAAATTCAGTGCCTTTTGACCAGACACTGGTTGCAGATATCTGTCCACCCATCAACTCTAACAAGCGCCGGCAGATCGCCAAACCCAGTCCGGTGCCTTCGTGCATGCGTGAAAGCCCGCTGTCAATTTGGCGAAACGGTAGAAAAAGCAATTCCAGATCCTCGGGTTTAATGCCGATGCCAGTATCTGCGACACGGAGTTTTACGTATGGCGCTGGGCTTGCATCGGGTGTGGTTCGGAATTCACGTAGTAACTCCGCCGTAATGGTGATGCTACCTTTTTCTGTGAATTTAATGGCGTTGTTGATCAGGTTAATCAGAATCTGTTCCAAACGCCTGCGGTCGCTACTGATTTCACCTAAGTCACTGGTAATCGATGTATGTAGCAGTAAGCCTTTTTTCTCTGCTACCGGGGTCAGTAAACTAACCACACGCTCAATCACAGCAATTAAATTAAATGGCTCAGCGCGTACTTCCAGTTGGCCGGCTTCAATCTTGGAAATATCCAGTACATCGTTGATGAGTTCCAGTAAGTGTTTGGCACTGCCTCTGACCATGCCAAGCTGTTTGGTTTGTTCAGGATTAAGCGGCCCCGCCAT
>JAHRYP010000010.1 GCA_020622105.1 Methylotenera sp. | reverse complement strand
GAACAGGATAAAGCAGCAAAATTATTTTGAATAATTGTGCTGCATGTATAACAATCCTCAAACAACTCGTTTCAGGTTACTAAAACTCAAGCAACCTTAAACATTCACTTGGTTTCCATTGTTTGTTTTCCAGTCGTTTTCAAATCGACGTGTATCATCATCTGATTTAGACTTAACCCCGATCAAGATACCGCCATCATTAATACCTTGCTCGTATTCTTTCAGGCGATCTTCTGGGATGCCCCAGCCGATCAATGCACCAACAATACCTGCCGTAACACCGCCCGCGCCTGCCCCTGCGATTGCTGCTGCAATTGGGCCAGCGATCACTAATCCTAAGCCTGGTAAAACCAATGACGTACCGACAGCTGCAATCGCTGCAGCAATTGCGCCTACTGTACTACCCACCGCACCACCAATTGCCGCACCCTCAGCCGCTTTATTGCCGACTTCAGTTTCTAAAGTTGCGTCTTTTCCATAATATTTCTTGCGTGTTTCTTCAGACATTACAACGTCGATCTCATTCGAATTGTAGCCAGACTCTGCAAGAGATCTATAAGCTACTTCAGCACTGTTTTGATCTTTAAATAAACCGGTGACTAAGCTCATTTTGTTTCCTTTATAAACATTAATTTTTTGATTACAAATGATGAATAAACCAACTCATCGTTAGATTTATTCCGGATTTGTAAATAAAAGAATAGGTTTATAAATATGTAAGGTCGGTACGTTAACGCACGGACTAGTACATCAATCCTTAAGCTTTTTAATAAGCATCTCATGCATAAAATTGAATTAATTTAGTTTTATGTACGCCATCAAACAGAAACCTGCCGTCATGAGTGCAATAGTCATCACTTATATCACTGTGGAGTTTCATTATGGCGCTATCCAATTCATCAAATACAGCCAATCTATCAAATGCAGAAGAATTCAGCCGCGTACACGTTTTGCCAGAGACTGATTTTAATCATGCACAAAATAACATTAGCGCAGTCTCTTGGGCTGCAATATTTGCAGGGGCATCAGCAGCGGCAGCTTTGTCACTGATTCTATTGCTACTTGGCACAGGGTTAGGATTGTCGTCAGTTTCACCTTGGGCGCATAAAGGAATCAGTACATCTACATTTGGCTTATCCACAATTATTTGGCTAGCCGTTACACAAGTTCTCGCATCCGGAATGGGTGGATATCTGGCAGGAAGACTACGCGTCAGATGGGCCGGCGTACAGGCAGATGAAGTTTATTTTCGGGATACTGCGCATGGGTTTCTGTCTTGGGCAGTTGCCACGCTAGTAACTGCTGCACTTCTAGCCTCTGTTATAGGTTCCATCGTAAACGGCAGCATTCAGGCTGCAGCTACATTAACCGGGGGCGCCGCGACTGCCGCTGTGGCTGGTAATGTTGCAGCAGCTAGTACAAAACTTGGTAAGCCTGAAGGTACAAACGAAAGCGAAGCCGGCGCAATGGGCTATTTCGTTGATGCTCTATTTCGTAACAATGCCAATATCGCGACTACATCATCAACACAGCGCTACTTAGCTTTAACAGTTAACACAGCAGCCAAGACCGAAGTCACTGGCATCTTTGTGAATTCAAGAGGTATGAAATCCATCCCTGCTGCAGATATGTCGTATATCAGCCAGTTAGTTTCAACGCATACAGGTTTGACGCAGCAAGATGCTGAAATACGCGTAAACGAGATCTATGCCAGCATGCAAACGAAGGCACTTAATGCAGAAATTGCTGCGAAAGAAGCTGCTGACAAGGCACGTAAAGCCTCAATTTATACAACCTTATGGTTGTTTGTTTCACTACTCATGGGGGCATTTTCGGCCAGCCTGGCAGCTACCTGGGGCGGTCGTTGCAGAGATGCTTGACCTTGGATTACCCCCTACTTTTATCTCGCTCATTAATTCTGGAGACACATCATGCGTTCACTACTACTGTTCTTTATCGGCATTCCTATTCCAATCATCATCCTGATTGCATTGTTCGTGAATTAGCGTCACGGCTTATCAGTGATCAACTTATTAACCCAAATAATAGAACCTAAATGGAAAATACAACATGACAACTGTGTTACACAAAACAACCAAACTTAGCCTTCCAGCTAAAGTGCAAGATGCTACGACATTATTAATTGAAGATCATAAATTGGTCGATGGATTGTTTAAAGCGTATGAAAAGGCATTAACAAAAACGATCAAGAAAAAACTGGTGAGTCAAATATGCACGGAACTGAGTGTGCATACGCAGTTGGAAGAAGAAATATTTTATCCGGCTGTTAAAAAGGCACTGAAAGACCATGAGTTAGTGCCGGAAGCTACAGTGGAGCATGAAACTTTAAAGTCACTCATTGCCCAAGTTGAAGGTGTTGAGCCAGATGGAGAAATGTTTGACGCAAGAATTAAAGTGCTTTGCGAGTATGTAGAACATCACGTGAAAGAGGAACAGGAAGAAATGTTTCCCAAGGCAAAAGCAACACAACTGGATATGAAGGAATTGGGTGGCCAGATTGCAGCACGAAAACAAGAACTTATGGCTAAAAGAAGCTGATATCTGCTTTTAGCTTCAATGTATACGTAAATTTATGATTACTAATGATTATTTGGGACAGCATATGAGCAACGACCAGCCAGTAAAGAGCAAAGATGATACATCAGGGAACAACAAAACGCAGATAGGCCAAGGCGGAGAGCTGCATCAGCTTGCCGACGGTGAGCATGCATTACTTACTACAAATCAAGGGCTACCACTCGCCGATAATCAAAACTCGCTAAAATCTAATCCGAGCGGACCAGTGCTGCTGGAAGATTTTATACTCCGTGAGAAAATCACACATTTTGACCACGAACGCATTCCTGAACGTATTGTTCACGCGCGTGGTACTGGTGTGCATGGCTATTTTGAATTGACGCATTCATTACAGCAATACACCACGGCCAAAATACTCACTGAAGTCGGCGAACAAACACCGTTATTTACGCGCATTTCAACGGTTGCTGGAGGTTCTGGCTCTGTAGATACGCCACGTGACGTGCGCGGCTTTGCCACCAAGTTTTACACCAAGGAAGGTAATTGGGACTTAGTAGGCAACAATGTGCCGGTATTCTTTATTCAGGATGCGATCAAGTTTCCGGATCTTGTGCATGCCATCAAAATGGAGCCTGATCGTGGTTTCCCACAATCAGCTACAGCCCATGATACGTTTTGGGATTTTATTTCACTGACCCCAGAATCCATGCATATGGTGATGTGGATTATGTCCGATCGAACAATTCCACGTTCGCTTCGTATGGTAGAAGGTTTTGGCGTACATAGTTTCCGGCTGATTAATGAAAATGGTGACTCGACTTTTGTAAAATTCCATTGGCGTCCAAAACTCGGGCTGCAATCCATGGTGTGGGACGAAGCTGTGAAAACTGCTGGTGCTGACCAGGATTTTATGCGCCGTGATATGTTTGAAGCCATTGAGACAGGTAATTTCCCAGAATGGGATTTAGCAGTACAGCTATTTACAGCAGCAGAAGCTGATCAATTTCCGTTTGACCATCTTGATGCGACGAAATTGATTCCAGAAGAACTGGTGCCATTGCAAGTGATTGGCCGTATGGTGCTTGATCGCTGGCCAAATAATTTCTTTGCAGAAACCGAACAGGTTGCTTTGCCCATCACGTAGTGCCTGGTATTGATTTCTCTAACGACCCATTGCGCAAGGTCCTTGTTTTCTTATCTGGATACGCAATTATCACGTTGGGATCACCTAATTTTCATCAGATCGATTAACACGCCAAATGTCCGTTTGCGAATCATCAGCGATGGTCACATACGGATGAACAGCCTGTTGGCAGAGTTGCCTACGAACCTAATTCCCCTCAGCAACCTCTCCCGTGAATCGCCTGAAGGATTTAAAAGCGCTGCTGTTAACGAGGATGGCGTAAAAGGCCGTATCCGAGCTGAGAGCTTTGCAGATCATTATAGTCAGGCACGACAATTTTTTATTAGCCAATCCAGCTATGAGCAGGCACACATTGTTTCAGCCTTAATTTTTGAGTTATCTAAAGTGGAACATTTGCATATCAGAGAAGCAATGGTCGCGCATTTGCGTAACATTTCTGAAGACCTTGCAAGTCGCGTTGCCAGTGGCCTGGGTTTTCAAAAGATGCCTGATGCGTATAAAGCAGCTGCAACCGTACAGGAAATGCTGCCATCAGCTGCATTACAAGTCATAGGTAAGATGAAAGATACTTTGATGGGCCGTTCAATAGGCATTTTAATTAATGATGGATCAGACGTCGGTACTATTGATACCATTAAAAAAGCAGCAATTGACGCAGGTGCCAGCGTGAAAATCATTGCCCCTAAAATAGGTGGCGCTAAACTCAGTGATGGCTCAATACTCAAAATTGATGGGCAGCTAGCTGGCACACCTTCGGTAATATTTGACGCAGTTGCTATTATTCTTTCTAATGAAAGTGCAAAAGAACTGTCTAGTGAAGCTGCTGCTATTGACTTTATTCGTGACGCTTTCGGTCATTTAAAAGCTATTGCTGCGGATAATGGCGGCAATAAGCTATTAAAAGTTGCCAATATCAGAGATGACGCAGGTGTAGTAGATGCACTAAATACCGATGCGTTTATTGCAGCTGCAAAAACGCGTCAATGGGATAGAGAAAAAACGGTTAGAGCATTGCTATGAAGGTAAACTGTATTTCTTCTGTTATTTCAATGGCCTTAAAGTATTTGTTTTAACTGTATCTGTTTTGATAAATACTGATAGGCCTGTTTTAAATATACATTAAAATAATTTTTAATATTGAGCGCTTTGCACGAAACAAAATATCAAATTCCGTTATTGCAGCGGAAGCCGGAATGACGCATTCTTTAGGATTTTTTGTTAACAAATACTTTGTGCAAGTCTTACTTTTAAATTAATTCAAGGAATGCATGCGTTTATCAAATTATGTAATGCTTTGTTTAATCACAATACCATTGGGTGCGTGTAGTGACATTGCTACACTCTCAGTGGCAGATGGCACAGGTAAAAATCCACTACTTCCAAGTCCTAAAAAATCACTTATTCCAACTGTTAACATAGCCAACGCGGTTGGTTGGCAAGGCGATGCAAAACCTATCGCTGCGCCTGGGTTGGAAGTGCGTGCATTTGCTAAAAACCTTGATCATCCTCGATGGCTATATGAGCTACCAAATGGCGATGTGTTGGTTGCTGAAACAAACTCTCCACCTAAACCAAAAGCTGCAGCAGGAATCCGTAGCTGGATAACAGGAAAATTCATGGCGCGTGCTGGTGCTGCAGCACCAACTGCCAATCGCATCACATTACTCCGTGATAATAACAAAGACGGTATTGCCGATGAACGCAAAGTGTTTTTACAAGGTTTGTATTCTCCATTTGGAATGGCACTCATAGGTAATCATTTTTATGTCGCTAATGCTGATGGTATTGTTCGATTTGAATATACCCCCGGCAGTACACAGATTACTGGTCAAGGAACTAAAGTACTGGATTTACCAGGAGGTCCGATTAATCATCACTGGACTAAAAATATTATTGCCAGTAATGATGGCAGCAAGCTGTTTATTACCGTTGGGTCTAATAGCAATGTAGCTGAACGTGGTATGGAAAATGAGACTGGCCGAGCTGCCATTTGGGAGCTGGATCTCAAATCTGGTCAGCACCGTATTTTTGCCTCAGGTCTCAGAAACCCAAATGGGTTGGCATGGGAACCATCAAGTAATGCACTTTGGACCGTCGTGAATGAAAGAGATGAAATTGGCAGTGATTTAGTGCCTGATTATTTAACTTCAGTCAAAGATGGCGGCTTTTATGGCTGGCCATATAGTTATTATGGTCAACATATAGATAAACGCGTGCAGCCACAAAATCCCAATTTAGTTGCTAGTGCTCTGATACCAGACTTCGCAATTGGTCCACATACAGGTTCCCTGGGTTTAGCATCATCCAAAGGTAAGCAATTTATGGATGAATATAAAACCGGTATGTTTATAGGGCAACATGGCTCCTGGAATCGTAAGCCGTTTAGTGGCTACAAAGTCATTTTCGTGCCGTTTAAAGACAGTAAACCCTCTGGCTCCCCTATCGATGTGTTAACAGGCTTTCTTGACGACAAAGGTCAAGCACAAGGCAGGCCAGTCGGGGTATTGGTTGATCAAGGCGGTGGATTATTAGTAGCGGATGATGTTGGTAATAGAATATGGCGTGTGACTAAAATATTAGCACCATCATCTAACTGACTTGTTATGTGCGGCCTATTCGCGACAACTGCTTTCAATACAATAGAAACCTAGTATTGGTTTGAACATCTTAAGCTTCAATCTGGATCGTTTTAATTATTTGCTGGGCTATCTGTTCCGGAGATAAAATAAAATCAATACAGCCGGTAGCAATTGCACTTTGGGGCATATCGGGTTGAATGGCTGTATCAAGTCTTTGGGCAATCGTAGTACCACCTATTTCTTTAATACTACACAGTGCTGCAGCGCCATCACCATCATAACCAGACACAATAACAGCAATCAGCTTACCATCCCAATATTCAGCTAGTGAGCAAAGAAAAACAGTAATGACATCAGGCCAACCGCGCGGCTTGGAAATAGGCTTTAATCGGAAAGCACCTCTGCTGACATGTAAATCTCTATTTTCAGGAATGATGTATACATAATTAGGTTCAATCACCAACTTCTCAGAAATCAACCTCACAGGCATAGATGTGAAGCGAGGAAGCACTTCATGCAGTCGTGTTGGCATCAGTGTTATGTGATTAACGATGACGATAGCTACACCCATATCTGACGGTAGGTTCTGAAGTAATTTAATATAGGCGTCCAGGCCCCCAGCAGAACCACCAATACAAACAATTGGAAAATTCTTAATTGATGGCGCGAGATTATGGGGCATCTTATTTCCTAAAAAATCAAATTTAACTAGCTAGTACATTAGCTATCAGATATTTAAAAATACAGCTATATACGTAAATAATTATTTAAAGACAGCATATTAAGAAAACACGCTGGCGTATGTCAGGTTACGCACATATGAATCTAAATAGTTATTCATGCCTAGATCTTCGAATATGCCATTTCATTATTATTACTATGGGCACTTCAGCAACTTAGGTGTGCAGGCGTACATACAAAGCATGCCAGTTGGCGTATTTATTGATAACAAGCTGAAAAACTGAAGGGATATGATCATGTGTACTTTCATAAAGGCCATTGCAGCAGCTGTTTTTCTATTTATGTTTGCATCCGATCCGGCACACGCACTGGCAATCTCGGCTAGTGATCAGCAGACATCGTGTAATTTATTCTTCCCTTGCGGCTTACCTGCTTTGGGCCCAGGGCAGGCAGACGATCTATCAGGCGAATCTTTGGTGCAAAAATCTGCCATTGAATTTTCATTAGCAGGCCTGACAGAAATATCCAACGCCAATCTGCGGCTGGTAGCAACTGCACTCTCCTCTTATCCGGAAGTCTTCGTGAACGATCCGGTGCTGGAAATTCATGGTTATTCTGGCGATGGCATAGTGCAGCTCGCCGATCTTGATGTGAACAACCTGCTGTTAACTAGCCAGCCTATCACTTCATTGGGAGTATATACTTTCGATGTTACTTCATACGTCGCTGCGCTTGTAACGGGCGGCGCCGCTTATGCTGGCTTTGCCGTGCGGGATACAATGCCTAATAGTGCCGTAACTTTTTTTTCATCGAACACATTGGTGGTAAACGTGCCTGAGCCTGGGCAGATATGGCTAATGGTTGGGGGGTTGGTTGTGATATTAATCAGGCTTAGAAGGCAGTCGTATGCTCAGCCAGCAGTGTCCGGATAGTCTCTCGTTAAGAATAACTTATAAACCGTTTTAATTAGCAAAAAAAAACTTTAAAAACCCCAACACCGTTTTGTGAATGGATACAAATCTATAACTGACTTACATAAAGAGCCGATACAAAATACAGCGGCGGTAATTAACCGCCGTTTAAACAAATTATTTAACACCTAAATCAACAACATCCTCAAATCTAGGACACTCTGAATTCACGATACTAAAATTTTATGGCTTATTGACTTCATCTTTTAATGAGTCTGCAAATGCATCAATCTGCTTATCGGCTTCATCTTTACCGATGCCGTATGCTTCTTGAATTTTTCCTGACAATTGATCACGTTTACCTGCAATAACATCTATATGATCATTTGTAAGCTTGCCCCATTTTTCTTGTGCTTTGCCGCTTAGTTGCTTCCAATTACCTTCTATACGATCCCAATTCATGATGTGCTCCTGTGTAATAGTTTATGAGTAGTGCGTTTAATTGATAACGAGTTGATTATTGACGTGTTTTACGTCGGATACGCCACGAGCAATTTCTTCAGCTTTTTTACTGCTTGCGAGTGAATCGGTGCTACCAGCAAGCGTGACTACATTATCTTTTGTCGTGACATTGATTGAATCGACCAAGATGCAGTAGACACTTTTAAGCCTCATAATTACGCTTAAAAGGAGCATCAAATGGTTAGCAAAAGATTTACAGAAGAATTCAAACTAGAAGCTATCAAACAAATTACTGAGCGGCATTTTCCTGTTGCAGAGGTTTCAGCAAGGCTTGGTGTCTCAACCCACAGTCTTTATGCATGGGTGAAGAAATACAGCCAACCCGAGCCAGTGAGAATGGCCTCTGATGACCAGCAGGCTACAATCAAACGTCTGCAATCTGAGCTTAAACGAATCACAGAAGAACGTGACATCCTAAAAAAGGCCGCCGCGTACTTTGCCAGAGAATCCCAGTAAGGTACGCATTCATCCGCAACCACGAGTCGGAGCATTCCGTACGACGCATGTGCCGCGTGATGAATGTGCATCCCAGCGGTTACTATGCATGGCGCACATCACCTACATCGGCCCGCCAGCGTGAAGACTCCAGGTTATTAGGCCTGATTAAGCAGTTCTGGCTGGAAAGCGGTGGCGTCTATGGCTACCGCAAGGTAACCGATGATATGCGTGATACGGGGGAACGTTGTAGTAGACACCGTGTGTATCGACTGATGCGCACTGAGGGATTACGCTCTCAAACCGGTTATCGTCGTCGCCCTGGTACTCGCTACAGTCGGCCATCAACCGTCGTGCCTAATCATGTTGCGCAGCAGTTTAATGTTACCGAGCCTAACAAGATATGGGTGACAGATATTACCTACATCCGCACCCATGAAGGTTGGCTCTATCTTGCTGTGGTATTGGATCTGTTCTCGCGCCAAGTGATTGGCTGGTCAATGCAACCGCGCATGGAAAGCGAGCTGGCGATCAATGCGCTACTGATGGCGGTTTGGCGCAGGCAACCAGAGCAACAAGTCATTATTCATTCGGACCAAGGCAGTCAATTCAACAGTTATGAGTGGCAGGATTTTTTAAAAGCTCACAACCTATGCGCCAGCCAGAGTCGGCGTGGCAATTGTTATGATAACGCTGTCGCTGAGAGCTTTTTCCAGTTACTGAAACGTGAACGCATACGTCGTAAAACATATTTAACGCGAGAGAATGCAAGGCAGGATGTGTTTGATTATATCGAGATGTTCTACAACCCAAGACGCCGACATAGTTACGCCAATCGGCTTTCTCCAGTAGAATTTGAAAGGCAATACTTCAGTAGGCAAGAAAGTGTCTAGTAAGGACTGGTCGATTCACTGTACGCTAGCGAACAGTGTGCTGAATCAGCTGATTTGATAGATGCCGAAATTGATTCACCTCATTTGTGCTGTATCGCACAGATTAGCTTTATAAGCGCCTGCAACAATACAATTCCTCAAAGTGTAAAAACTTTATTGAAGTGATTTAGGAGAGCTGAAATGAATATGGTAAAAGCCAGTGAGATTAAACCTGATATGCCGGTAGTGTGTTCGCTAGATGGCGAGTTTGCCAAAGTAGACCATATGCAAGGTGATACAACAATTAAATTGATGAAAGATGAGCATGGCCAGCATCACTTCATTCCTCTCAGTTGGGTGACATCAATTGAGAATGGTCAAGTAAAAGTGGATAGACCTGGTGATGAAGCCATGAAACAGTGGGACATGAATGGCCCCGTTCTTTAATTTGTAGCTTATTTAACTTTTTCGCATATTCCAGATTTTATGAAATCTGGAATATGCTGTTTTTACTTACCAGAAAAGGCTCAAAATAATGATCATTCGCAGCAATACATCTATGGCAAAGACCATTAAACGAGGTGCTAAATTATCAAGAGCCAAACAGTTTCATCTTGCACAAAAAGTGTTAGCAAATGCGGGAGCTTGCCTTGCTACGATAGAACGAGTGTTATACGAGCCGCATAATATCCGCAATACTGACTGAATCGCTTCATCTAAATCTGGCAATTTCAAATCATCACTCAAAATGGCTATCAGGCCTATAACCTAAAGGTAATTGAGTCAAAATTCAGTGTTGCAATAATTACCTACAGGCGCTGTAAGGTAATAAATCATCCACCTACCGCCTATAAATGACTTAACTTGATAGCATTTTATAAAAAATCACTCTATTTAAGGCTCGCAGGGCTTTTATATTAAAAATAGTTTGCTATAATGCGCGCACTTAATTTGAAGACAAAGTTTCACTCCTGGTGTTACTGGTTTCGACAAATTTCTACGGTTTAAAGAAACGTTCAAGGTCCCCATCGTCTAGAGGCCTAGGACACCTCCCTTTCACGGAGGCGACCGGGGTTCGAATCCCCGTGGGGACGCCATAAAAAGCAATCATTTAGCCTGCATCTGCAACTGTGCTGTTCAGTTAAACGATTAGCAGTCGACATCTACGCATTGATTGGCAAATAAATAATATCTTCGCTTTTTCTTTTTACGGCCAAACTCCTAAAAATACACCACCACATGATGTTCTTGCTGGTCATTCACAAGTGGAATTCTGCTATGTATTTGCATTGCGCCATCAACTGCAGGGCTAGAAACCTTTACACCATCTAGCTTAACCTCAATGACATCTTCAGAAGTGTTAGCAACTCGCTGCATGGTAATGTGATACATGGTTTCTCGATAGCGGTAATGGATTTTGTATGATGTCCAGTGCGCTGGAACACACGGTGTAATAGATAATTGATCCGCTTCAAGCTGTACGCCGAGCAGCGTTTCTATACTCAGCCTATACATCCAGCCTGCCGCACCTGTATACCAAGTCCATCCACCTCTTCCTGTGTGTGGTTCTGCCATATAAATATCTGCAGCCATTACGTAAGGCTCGACCTTGTAGCGAGCTGTTTCATCAGGCGTTCTACCATGGTTGATCGGATTCAACATGGCGAATAGTTCCCATGCACGCGCTTTATCACCCATCATCGCAAAGGCCATACTGGCCCATATCGCGGCATGTGTATATTGCCCGCCATTCTCACGCACACCAGGCACATAACCTTTGATATAACCAGGCTCAAGGCTGGATTGATCAAAAGGCGGCGCCAGCAACTGCACTAACTGTGCATCGCGCTTAACCAGATATTGGTCTACAGAACTCATGGCAATACGCGCGCGATCATGATCGCCGGCGCCAGAGATCACTGCCCAGCTCTGGCTGATGGAGTCAATCTTGCATTCATCATTCTGAGATGAGCCTAATGGCGTGCCGTCATCAAAATAAGCGCGTCGATACCAGGCACCGTCCCAAGCATTGGCTTCTATGTTGCTTTGCAATTGCAAGGCTTGGCCATTACAAGCGTCTGCAAAGGCTACATCTCCACGGCGACGTGCCAAAGCAGAAAATAGCTGCAGGTTTTCGTACAGAAACCAAGCCAGCCATACACTCTCCCCTTTTCCATCACGGCCGATCAGGTTCATGCCATCGTTCCAGTCACCGCAGCCTATCAGCGGCAATTGATTAGAGCCAAAACGCAGACCATAGTTAATTGCACGTACGCAGTGATCGTACAAGGTTGCCACTTCGCTAGAGCGCTGCGGCTGGTCGTAATAAGCTTCTTCTTCAGGCTTTAATTCACGCCCTTCTAGAAAATGTACAGGCTCGTCAAGCACACCAGTGTCGCCAGTGGTCTGCACATAGCGGCAAGTGGCATATGCCAGCCATAGATAGTCGTCAGAGAAATGGGTACGTACACCTTGTCCATGCGGCGGATGCCACCAGTGCTGAACATCCCCTTCCGGGAACTGGTGTGAGGCACAAAGCAGTAATTGTTCTCGGGCTAGGTATGGTGTTGTATGGATCAGCGCCATCGTGTCTTGCAGCTGATCTCGGAATCCAAAGGCACCGCCAGACTGATAATAACCGCTACGCCCCCATAACCGACAGGAGATCGTCTGGTAAAGCAACCAGCCGTTAGCGAGTATATCCAGCGCTGGGTCAGGTGTTTCTACCTGCACTGCTCCTAATGTATGGTTCCAGTAGTTCCACACTACTTCCAATGCCTGCCTCGCGCCAGCGGGCTCACTGAATCTACGGATTAGATCGCGCGCTTCATCGGCATTACCACAAGCACCAGACATAAACACGATCTCGTGATCTTGCCCGGGAGCCAGTTCAACTTGGGTCTGCAACACAGCACAAGGGTCAAAACCAGCGCCGGTCACACCAGATAAACGCTTACGGAACATTGCAGCAGGACTTTTCAGTGATCCATTGCGACCAATAAACGCTGTACGGTTACCACTAACAGAGGACACCTGCCCGCTGACTTTAGCAAAAAACACGCGATTGGCACATTCTCGACCATACGCATTACGCGCAAACAGGGCACCGCTCTGAGCATCTACTTCGGTCACAATATGCATCAGATTGGCGTGTCGCCATTCGCCAAGCACCAACTCCCAATAGCCGGTTAAAGATAATCGACGCGGTTTATTTGAGTTGTTAGTTAATTTTATTACAGCAAATTTTACCGGTGCATCCATGGCAACATAAGTATGCAGTTCTGAAGCAATGCCAGACTCGATATGTTCGAATACACTATAACCAAAGCCATGTCGACAAACGTACGGAGACTGACCACTGGCAGGTAATGGTGTAGGAGACCAAAACACACCGGTTTCCTCATCCCGAATGTAGAAAGCTTCTCCGCTAGGGTCACTAATTGGGTCGTTATGCCAGGTAGTCAGGCGAAATTCATGCGCATTTTCTACCCAAGTATAAGCACTTCCGCTTTCACTGATGACGGTGCCGATATATGGGCTGGCAATCACATTCGCCCAAGGTGCAGGTGTGGCATGTCCGGGCGCCAGTGTGATGACATATTCTCGGCCATCGGCAGTAAATCCACCCAAGCCATTGTTAAAAACACGTTCGTAATCCGGTAATGGGCTCACTTGTAAAACAGTTACAGGTCGTGTTGCCTCAAACAAGTCTGCTGAACGATCTGCCAATGCGCGGCGTTCCACCTGCTCTATTAATGTTTCAGCGCTATCAGTAAAGACAATGCGCGCAACCGTCAGGAACAGAATCCGTTCATCCTCAGATAGATCATCTACACGTCGCACGAATACGCCGCCAGATCTATCGGTAGTTTTTGCCTCAACACCAGCGTTAATAAGCCCCATGATCTGGTCTTGCAGAACCGCTCTGTATCCGGAAAAGTCTTCATTAATAATGACCAGATCAACAATTAAGCCTTTCATTCGCCAGTAAGCATGGGCTTGCAGCACTTGCTTGACCAGGTCAATACGATTTATATCCCCAATGCACAATAAGACGATGGGCAGATCGCCTGACACACTAAAGCGCCAAAGACCGGACTGCCTGAGTTGATTACGGGCAATAATAGTTGGCGCGGCGCGGCGCATCGCATTACCATAAATAACCGAGCCAGCTAATCGCCCGAAAACCTGTGCCTCGGCTTCCGTGGCATTGATATGGCGTAATACGCTCTGACTCTGGAACCAGGCCATCTCAAAAGCACGTTCAATAAAGTGCTTATCACAATATTTTCCAAGCAATACCAGCGCGGCCTCGCGTGTATCGGCAACACCGGAAATAATATGCACGGCAGCTGAGGCATCCGTTACTAAAGTGATACCGCGGCGAATAGCCACTATGGGGTCTAGCACTGAACCTGATGTGTTAGATAAATTGGTAACATTTTTGATGAAATCCAGTGCTATCGGATTTGCTACTGAACGACCCCGTCCAATAAACCTGGCACGGTCAGTCTCGTAAGTCACTTCATCGGCATCTAGGCCCGGTGCTGCAAGCAAATGAAACATCCATGGCACTTGCTCCCCCGGTGTACGAGGACGGCGTGTGCAGAGTATGGCATCGCGTTCAGGCAAAATTTCAGTCTGCACAAACAAGTTGCTGAAAGCACGATGCGACATATCGCTGTTCAACGTTGCTAAAATCACCTCGGCGTAGCTAGTCACCTCTATGCGACGTGTGCGCGATGACAAGTTAGTGAGCGTGATACGCCTAATTTCAACGTCATCTTCAGGTGAAACGGCGATCTCGGTATGTGTTTCAATGGCCTGATCGCGTCTACGATACTCTGCCCTGCCCTGTACAAAAATGGCTTCGTAATGCTCGGGCTTGCGTAATGTTGGCTGATAAGCGCTTGACCAATAACGTCCGTTGTCGCAATCGCGCAAATAAATAAAAGTACCGCAGTCATCACTGGTAGTGTCTTCGCGCCAGCGCGTGACTGCCAAATCATGCCAGCGGCTGTAGCCGCCACCGGCATTGCTTGCCATCACGTGATATCTGCCGTTTGACAGCAAATGTACCTCCGGAAACGCTGTGTTCGGGTTGGTGAATACGCGCATGATGCCTGCTGCATCCGCTACAGGTGGCTTCGCCGTAGCAGTTACTTCTGCAACATGCGGGTGTAATGTAGCGCCACGTTTAGGCACACGTTCCTGTAGCAATAACTCGGTCGCCTTGACTAAAGGTGCAGACATGAAACGTCGTTGCATCAGTTTGTCGAGCAATACATGCTCAAAAGCCAACAAGCTCATGCCCTGATGATGTGCCATGAATGAACGCACAATGGCATAGGATTTACCACGCGGCACGCGTGATGGCGTGTAATCAATGGCCTCAAAAAATCCATAATCACCAAGAAAGCCAGTAGCTGCCAATGTCTGCAAGTTGCGACAAGCCTCCTGTGGTATTACCATCAATGCCAGCGCACTGGCATAAGGGGCAATCACCAGATCATCTCCCAACCCACGCTTGAAGCCTAAGCCAGGGACGCCGAATGCGCGATACTGGTAAATCTGGCTAGCGTCGGTGGTGTTATAACCTGATTCGGAAATACCCCAAGGTACACCACGTTGACGACCATATTCTATTTGACGTGAGACCACAGTCTTGCAAGTCTGCGCAAGCAAGGTGTTGTCGTAATCCTGCATGAGTAAGCTCGGCATGAGGTACTCGAACATAGACCCGCTCCACGAAATAAGGCTCACGTCACCGCCATGACTGGTCAGTAACCTTCCCAATGAGAACCAGTGCTTCTGCGGTACTTGCCCTTCTGCAATCAGCAGAAAACTCGCCAGACGCGCCTCGGATGCCAACAAGTCGTAACAGGATGGGTCGCGGCGGCGTTCACCGACATCAAATCCAATACTGAGTAAATCTCGCGAGGTATCGTAAAGGAACTCAAAATCCATCATCGCCAGCTGGCGACAACGTGCGAGCAAGCTGTCGATAACTTCAAGACGTTCCAACGCTACCGTAGACTGTTGTGCTAGTTGCGACAGTGTCGGGACCTGAGTAAAGCTATTTTCCTCATATTGCAGCAAGCCAATCTCTTCACGTAGTGCCATACATTGCTGATTAAACGCTTTTGCCCAATAGTAGCTATGTCCAGTCATATCAATGTCATCAGGCAAGCTACTTAATAGTGCACCACTCATTTCAGCCAAGTCATCTACAAGGTTGGTACTAGCATGTAAGCTATGTGGCAGGCCGTTAACAAGTACAGCCTGTAAAATATCCTGCAACAACTTAACTTGCTTTACCAATATGAGTGATGCAGAGGTAGGTATATATTCAGCGTAAACCTGCAAAGTGTCCTGTAAGCCTTGAAATGTATTGCTAGACAATACTGGCTTATTCTTCAGCTCAGCCAGCCCAGCTTGCAGGGTAAGCAAGCTACCGGCTAGATTGCCGCTATCGACTGAGGAAACATATTGAGGAAATAGTGGCTGTAAAGTGCGTGTATCGTACCAGTTATAAAAATGGCCGCGATAACGCTCCAGCTTTTCCATGGTATCCAGAGTATTGGTGGTGAGGCGCAGCAACTCTCCGGCAGTAATGTAGCCAAAATCATGGGCGGCCAGGTTTGCCAGCAACGACATGCCAATATTGGTGGGTGAAGTACGTGTAGCGATGATTGCAACCGGATACTCCTGAAAGTTATCGGGTGGCAGCCAATTGTCATTGGGTCCTACAAACTCTGAAAAGTAGCGCCATGTTCTGCGTGCCGAACGCCTCAGAAATGCAAGTTGCTTTACATTCAGGTTGGGTGTTTGATGGCCGAGCGGCGTGCTGATCCACCAGCCGATAACAGGAGATAATAACCACATCAACAATAGAGGCGCACAGAACCACATCTCCATGACCTGATTATCTTTCAACGTAACGAATAGATAAAACCCTGATAAAAGCGCCAGCACAGGTGCAATCCACATTTCCAGAAAAAAGTCTGTCAGCGTGTGGCGTGCATTGCGTTTTGCGTAAGATCCAAGATGCCAGAGCAGCAAACCACGGCGAGTAAACAGCATGCGCACACCGGAATGTAAAATCGCATTGAGTGAAATCAGTGCATCATAGGGCAGCAATGCCAAAGTCAGCATTGAAAGCAGCAGTGGCCTGACTGCAGATCGCGCGGTCAATACCCAGTGTGTGAGCCAATTTCTGGCTTCTGGCCTGCGGATCAGCTCTATAATTAGCGTCAGCAAAGATGGAGCTAACACAGCACTTGTTACCAGCAGCGTCCAAAACCATACCGGCCCTATTCCCAGCAACCAGCCGCCTAGCAATAATATGAGTAGCGAAGGTGATACGAGGCTACGCCGCAAATTATCAAAAATTTTCCACACCAGCAAAGCAGTGAGCTGATTTTGCTGCCGCGTGGCTTTGCTGCCATTGGCCTCACTTGGGCCCGGTACACTGGGTAGCAACCAGCCGGCCAGTTGCCAGTCGCCGCGTATCCAGCGATGTCGTCGACTGACATCAATCACATAGCTGGCCGGATGTTCTTCAATCAGGTCAATATCGGTTACCAGTGCTGAACGTGCATATCCGCTTTCCAGCAAGTCGTGGCTCAGAATTAAATTCTCAGGGAACCGTCCGTCAAGCGCCAAGCGAAATGCATCCACATCATAGATACCTTTGCCGACAAACGAGCCTTCACCGAAAATATCCTGATAAACATCAGATATCTCGCGGGTATAAGGATCAACACCGGACTCCCCTGCAAATAACTTGGTAAACCAGGTCTGGTCAGCACTGATCAAGCTAATAGAAGCGCGTGGTTGCAGGATGGCATAACCTTCAACGATACGTCCCTTTTCAGCGTTGTAAACCGGACGATTAAGCGGATGGGCAATATTGCCGATGAGTTTGTGCGCTGTGTCACGCGGTAGTTGCGTGTCGGTATCTAAAGTAATGACATAGCGGATTGATTCAAAAATGGAAGTATCACCTACAATATCTGAAAATGCTGTCAGCGCGCCGCCGCGTAAGCGTGTATTGAACTCTTCCAGCTTGCCGCGTTTACGCTCGTATCCCATCCACACCTGTTCATGCGGGTTCCATAGCCGAGGCCTGTGAAACAGATAAAAAATGCAGGCACGGTCATCACGATAAGTCTCATTAAGCGCTTGAATAGCCTGTCGCGCATGGTTAAGCAAGGCTTCATCAGTGGCTAATGTGCATTCAGTAGCATCGTAATAATCCGTCAATAATGCAAAAAACAGATTTGGATCACGGTTGCCAAGATAACGAATCTCCAGTGCCTCTATCAGACTATTAATGCCTTGCTGGTCGCCAAGCTGGGTTGGCACAACCACCATAGTGCGGCTAACATCCGGTATGCCGAATGAGTAATCTAGCCTTGGTAATGCGCGTGGCGGCAAAAAAAGTGTAGCTGCCAGATTAACTAATGAGATGGCCAGCGCTGAAGCGGCAACCATGAGTGGTATTGCAAACAACCAGTAGCGCAAGTCATAGATAGACAGCCCTACAAAGTTAGATAGCACAACCAATGTAATCGACACCGTCAGTAACAGTATCGGCGCGAGATAAAGCGGCAAACAGAAACGCCGGCTTATTTTGCTGAGTTTATCTTGCCAGGAAATATGGCTGGCAACAGCGAGTTCAAGCTGATGCCTACCATGTTCAATCAAGTAATAGCCTACGTGAGCGGTTCTGTCATCAGTACTCAGTTGTGTTGCTGCAGCTTGTGCTAAAGCAATCGCCTCGCGCGCAACAATCAGTTCACTGTGCGGACTGGTTCGTGCAATATCTTCAATCACATGCCGATAACGGTCACGCGTAGCAAAGTCCTGACCGGCGTACATGCCCGCTGGGTCTTGATGCAGAGTCTGCTCTACAGCACTGAGCGACTCGACATATTGTTTCCAGTCCATAGCCCCAATAAAGCGCAGACTGCCGATACTATTCGCGATAGAGATCTGGCTCGCTGCTGCTTTGTGGCTAGCCACTTCCGTCAGTTGCGATGCAGACACCCCTTGCTCCAGAAGTTTCTGCTCTACCCAGGTTTGCACGAGTATCATGGCTGGTCCCTGCGTTTGCAGCCTTGAGTAAAACTCCTCTACAAATGGCGCGGTCAATGGCACATCTGCATTGGCAAACTCAGCAAGAATATGAATGAGCTTATTGGGTTCATCTTCAACTGCTGCCAGCATGCGATCGGCCCAAGTGATGGCGATATCAAGCTCTTCACGACGACTTGCAATGCGCAAGCCAATCCGGCGTAAATTCTCCAGCAAGGCTAGCTGCAGCATAATCGGAAAAGCCCATAGCTCACCCATTTGCAACGATTCAACTGTTTGGTAAGCAGCAATGATATGGGTGGCATTGTCATTATCGACACGACCATCCATGTGTGAAATCAATTCCAACGCCAAATCATAAATACGTGGAAAACCGGCAGATAATCCGTTAGCCAAGCGTGGTAACTGGCGACTGTAGCCTGTAGGTAAATGTCTACGTGCCAGCTCGATCTGTTGTTCAATCAGGTAAAAGTTATCCAGCAACCAAACTTCTGCCGAGACTATACGCTGCCCAGGTATGGCAGCACTCGTCACAATATCGTAAGCCTCCAGAAGCACGCGTTCATTATCTGCTAGGCGCGGCAATAGCTTATCTGGTCCTGGGTCAGGGTCAATTTTATGCCGCCTCGCCATCATTACTGCATGCTGCTTGAGTTGTTCAATGCTGAACAATTCTGAGCGTAATAATTCGGTGTTCCTGTCATTACGCATTGCCATTGCGCCGCGCGCAGAAAGTATTAATTCTTTAATGACGATAATATTCTCCTAACCTAGAGGTATGACATTCGGTTCAGGATCGACCAAGACTGAAAAATCAGTGTTTAGCTTATGATGTTGAGATGATGCATATCAATCACTAAATCCAACCGTCTCAAACCATAATTTAAGGCTAGTAAAAGGTCTGTACGCTGACATACATAATGGTTGTGTTACCGTTGTCATTATTGATAGAAGGCATTAAAGCAATGAAAAAACATGATGTTTAAAATAAGACGGGCTCACCACGCTTATGTAAACGTTTGGTATGCTTACTTAACATTGATGCAGCATTATCGATATCAACAGTAATTTATTTAAAATAATCAATAAATTAAAATAGATTTATAATGTTTAACTTGAATTTAATGGTGATTATTTCCGGGAGCTATGGTCATATTTTTTCAAGAGTACGCCGTGCATTGAATTGCCACTGAAACGTTTAATTCATAACCGCTACTGACAAGTAATAGCGGCAATATGACAATAAAATAGGGTATCAACTTTTGTTGACACCCTATTTTTAGAATACATAAATTTTAGTCCTGACTTCTCCAGTGCTGGCTGCCAGGAGAAATATCAAAGCATCCGCCTATGAACTTTCACCGATTGTGCTGGCGATCTTCAAGTTCGGATCTATAGTCGCTATGAATTATATTTTTCCCATTACTACCAATATAATCAGTACGAGCACAATCAGGCCTATACCACCGCTTGGTCCATAGCCCCAGTTTCTGCTATGGCCCCAGCTTGGCAATGCGCCTACCAGCATCAAGATTAAAAGAATCAATAATATCGTTCCCAAGCTCATGGCAATCTCCTTAACGGTTTAACGGATACTTGATTGTTCCGTTTTCCTGAACTAAGTTTAAACCGATTAAAAATATTGTTCCGTATGCCAACGCACAGACGCTATGCAATCAAGAAATTTAAAGTACCTAGTCTTATAAGTTAAATCAACTTGTAAACTATCAGGAGTTCTACCATGAATAGGTTTATTGTTAATACATTAGCAACAGCAGTTTTCGCAAGCACATTTGCGGTTACGGCAGCAACTACAACAGAAAATACTGATGATGGCAGTGCAATAGGCACTTCAGACTCAACACAGATTAAACAGCAAGATAAAATCATTGATAAAAAAGTCAGCAATAAAAGCCTGAAACAAAACGGCATGATGAGTCACAGTGATAAAGAAATGAAGCTGATGGACACAGACAACAACGGCATGGTATCCAAAGCTGAATACACGCTGTATCACGATAAAATGTATGACAGCATGAAACCGGAAAAAGGCGGCGTAAGCTATCAAAACTCGATGAACAACAAGCCTATTGGCACAACCTCAGGTAAAAGTAAAAACGGAAGTGTAGACATTACTAAAGATGGTCCTGTGAATGGCACTACAACAGGCACTAATTAAGCATAATCCTGAAAGTACAACCTGACCTGGCTAGGAGTTTAGTAATGAGTACCATTAAAACCAAAGATGGAACCAATATTTATTACAAAGACTGGGGTGAAGGCCAGCCGGTGATTTTTAGCCACGGCTGGCCATTAAGCTCAGATAGTTGGGAGTCGCAGATGCTGTTTCTGGCATCCAATGGTTATCGCTGTATTGCGCATGACCGGCGTGGGCATGGTCGTTCAGATCAGCCTTGGACTGGCAATGATATGAACACTTATGCCGATGACTTGGCTGATTTAATCACGGCGCTTAAATTAAAAGATGTGGTTTTGGTCGGCTTCTCTGCTGGTGGCGGAGAGGTTACCAGATACATTGGTCGCCACGGCTCAGCTTTAATCAGCAAGGTGGCATTGATATCTGCAGTACCTCCTTTAATGCTTAAAACTTCAGCCAACCCGGATGGTTTAGCCATGGATGCGTTTGACAAGATTCGCCTAGGGGCTACCAATGATCGTTCGCAGCTTTATAAAGATATCGCTGGCGGTCCGTTTTTTGGGGCAAACCGTCCTGGAGCTAAAGTTTCACAAGGCATGATAGATTCCTTCTGGCGTCAAGGGATGCAGGCGGGCCATAAAAATACTTATGACTGTATCAAGGCGTTTTCTGAAACAGATTTTACTGAAGATCTTGAAAAGTTTGATATTCCCACTTTGATCTTACATGGAGATGATGATCAAATTGTACCTATAGGCGCAGCCGCATTACGATCCACTAAATTGGTAAAACATGCGATATTGAAAATATATGGCGGCGCACCACATGGTTTAGCAGACACTCATAAAGACCAACTAAACAAAGACTTGCTTTCATTTATTAAAGCATAATATAGCATCTATGCTTTAATAAATATTAATCAGTTAAGTCTCAGCTCTTCTATTTCAGGCCTTCTAATAGCGATGCCATGTCGTCCGCATGCTCTTCTTCCACTGCTAATATTTCTTTAATCATGCGTTGCGTTGTTGGGTCGTTATTGGCTAAAAAAGTAACCATTTCGCGATAACTTTCAATCGCAATACGCTCTGCAATCAAATTCTCTTTAATCATGCTTACCAGCGAGTCGCCTGGTATGTATTCCGCATGGCTGCGACTACTCAAGCTATCAGGTGAAAAATCAGGCTCCCCACCCAGCTCTGTAATGCGCTTGGCAATACGGTCAGCATGCGCCATTTCTTCTTTGGCATGTTGCAAGAACTCAGCCTTTACAGATTCTGCATGAATGCCTTTAGCCATAAAGTAATGTCGTTTATAGCGCAAAACACACACCAGCTCTGTGGCCAGCGCTTCATTTAAAAGCTTGATGATTGCTTCACGGTCAGCGCCGTATCCTGCGGTTACCGCCCCCTCTTCCACGTTCTGTCGAGCACGTGCACGCAAGGTATTAATGTCAGTCAAAACTGGCATTGGCGTATCTATAGAATTGTTTACGGTATTCATTATTTTTCCTTTAAGTATTCGCTTTACTGGTTACAAAGCCTGCCCTACTTACATGTTCAAGCAATTATTTAGTTCTTAGCATAACTTAAGTTACATAAATTATCAGTGCTCTAGCACACACATATCGTGACTTATCTGTTTAAAATTCAAGCACTTTTACCCTATTAATAAAATTAATTCTTCAATTATTCAGTCACTTATAAAAATTATTTATATGAGCTATTCCGCACATACGTGACTTTTACAAAGTGCTATAAATTAACTCGTAACAAACTTTATTAATTAAATGTACGGAGAGTTATCATGAATAAACTAGTACGAAATATGCTGGGGTCCGCTGCATTAGTAGCCAGCCTTTCAGCGAATGCCACTGTAGATACTTACGGCGAGTTGTTATCAGGCACTTATCAGCCTGATACTACCTTCGCTTCCATGACTTATACCAACATTGGTAATGTTTACAGTTTTACCCTCAGCGCTTTTGATCTGGATGCCATTTTTACGGATGGCAGTTTTATCGGTTCAGTGGCTGTAGATTCTGAATACCAGCCTACCATTTCAAATGTAGTCGGTGATACTGTAGTATCAGTTGCCAATGGTGGCGGACCAACCGGAATATTTGATTTCAGGTTTGACCTCACAGGATCGCAACAAACAAGGTTAACTGCAAATGAAACTGTAAGCTGGGATGCTACTTTTTCTCAGCCTGTCACATTAACTTCAGACTCATTTGCCTTACACGTTCAGGGTTTGACAACTGAACAAGGCGGTAGCGGTTGGTACACAGCAACACCGGTACCTGAGCCCGAGACCTATGCCATGATGCTGGCAGGACTAGGGATGCTTGGCTTTACGGCAAGACGTAAAACCAAAAAATAAGTTGTTAGAATGACCAAAGCCCAAAGCCTTGATTAAAAGGTTTTGGGCTATTGATTTAATGCAACTAAGCCGATATCAGGCCTCTAATCAATAGACTACAAATCAGTCATTGCCGCCACACGTATCAAACAATCATCGCATAACAACTTTGCGTTTTCCTGCGTATCAGCCTCTGCGTAGCAACGCAGTTCAGGCGCGTTACCGGAAGGCCGTAAATGCACAATGTCACCATTCCTAAAACTGACCCTGAGTCCATCCGTAATATCGGTTGAAACAATTTCACCTGCGTTGGGCGCCATGATCTGCTGCGCTTGCTGAACATCATGTTGCAGTAACGTCAGTAATTTAGCACTTTGTGCATTCGGAAAGTTTTGCAAACGATCACTAAAAGTATATCGGCTGGGCAAACTTGCTACCAAGTCTGATAATTTGCACTTACGCTGCTGTGCCATGGCAAGTACTGCCAACATCGGTAATACCGCATCACGCGTTGCAAGCGCTTCTAACTTTTTGCCATCTCGTATACTGTCGCTACCGACCAAAACCCCGCCATTCGCCTCAAAACCGACGACTAAGCCACTGGTTTTCCTGCCAGCTTCCTCCATCGCTGCGATTACATAAGGAGAGCCAATTCTGGTGCGTATCACTCGATTGAACCAAGCCGATTTTTCAGTCAGGGAATTACTGCTAACAGGTGTCACCACCACATCTGCCGCGAGATACTTGGCACAGAGAATGCCTACGATATCGCCCCGTAGCCATTCACCCTGCTCATCACCGATCAACGGTCTATCAGCATCGCCATCAGTTGAAAATATTGCATCAAAGCTATATTCTTTTGCCCAGTTAGCCGCCTGAATGACATCTTCTGGACGCACCGCTTCGGTATCAATCGGCACGAATGCATCAGTACGCCCCAATGAAGTCACTTCAACACCCAGCGCTTCGAGAATTGTGCGCAATAAATCCCTGGCTACGCCTGAGTGTTCATAAATTGCAACCCGCAGCCCTTTTAAACCAGCATCTCCAAAAAAGTCTACATAGCGCTTGATATAATGCGCCTCAACCGTCTTATCTGCTAAAGGCAACGGGTAGTGCATCAACGCATCAGGAATATCAACAATAGCATGCTGAATTGCCAGTTCCTCTGCTTTTGAGATTTCTCCCTGCGTACCATAGAATTTAATGCCATTTCTATCGAATGGAATATGGCTGCCTGTCACCACAACTGCCGAGGCATGCTGCAGCTGAGCATAATAAGCGAGCGCCGGCGTTGGCAATGCGCCTGCATACACGACTTGACCGCCTGCGTTGGTAACCGCAGCAGCACAGATGCTGGCAATGTGCGGGCTGCTTGGGCGTAAGTCGTGACCTAATATAACCTTGGCAACTGAACTTGTATTATCTGCTGGGCTTGACTTGGCAAGCACTTCCTGCAAAAAAGCCGTAGTGTACGCATAGCAGACTTCATTGCTCATGTTTACTACCAGGCCACGTACGCCACTGGTGCCGAATTTCACACCGCTAGCTGTCATCAGTGCATTTACATTGATTTTTTTAGTGATCATTTTTAATTGGTGACAGATTTAGCCGTAAGCTCAAAGTTAATTTTATTCAGCATACGATTATAAGTCTCTTTGTCAGTTTTATAGCACGTGCAGGCTTCGTCTTCCAGACCTTGTACATGGTGAATTACTACGTATCCCCTGCTATATCCAATCAGGTTTTTGTGCTGTAGCGCAAGCGCGGCTTTAGTGACACCAACACGACGTACACCAAGCATATGTGCGAGCAAATCCTGAGTAATGTAAAAGGACGTTGAATGAGCGCGGTCTCTAATCATGAGCAACAAGCGTGCAAGACGTTCTTCTACAAAGTGGAAACGATTACAAATTGCCGCTTGCACCAGCTGGCTAAATGAAACACATAGATAACTGTTCATGTTTTCTTTTAGTAGAGGGCTATGTTCAAGAAGACTCAAGAATTCAGGCGCGGCGATGCGAATTGCAGCGCCTGCTTTTCGTACCTGCGCGCTAAATGGCGTATCGTTAACACCGAGCATGAGTGTAATGCCAAGCATGCCCTCGTTACCGATCATGGTAACTTCCATTCCCCTGCTCTCTTCAACCGGGGCAACCAAAGAAATAATACTATCAATAGGAAAGTACACGTAATCAATTGGATCATCACGTTTAGTAATTACTTCAGCGTATTTGAGTTGAATCTGCTCAGATTTATTGATTAAAGTTTCATACTCTTTGCTGGGAAGGTCAGCCAATAGATGATTTACAAAATAAAAAGCTTGAGTAGGCAAAATACCCTCCCGTGATGTTTGATGAAACAAACGTTAAGCTGCAAATATTAGTTGTGGAATGGGATCCCCATGCCTAAAGTCGCCATACACGAAGTCACCATACCTAAAACTATTGGTAAATATCGTTTGTGAGTAATGCAACAAAATAACTGGAAGCCAGATGTCTAGTCCGTACGTTAAGGCACTTAAGATGATTAACTGCAAACAAACGTAGTAGCTTGAGTAGGCATAAACCAATAATAGCGCTGCATAAAGAAGCATCCGGGATTACAAAATATGTATCTCAGGTTTCAAAATAATTCGTTCATGCTCCAACATGACAGACATTGATTTCATTGAATTTTATTGCATATATGTTCGGTAGATTACATATAACTACATGAATATATTGAATATTTTTAAAAAAATTGATTGTGTTTATGAAAATAAGTATATATAGTGCGTCTGTTGTTGAAGTTGCAAAAGGCAAACTTATCGTAAGGTAAGGACGCAAAATTACCGGTCTACAGGCTTATGCCATGACAGCGGGATTACCGGCTTCAGATTGCATTAGTAAAAAACATCAAAAAGTTCAAAAAATAGGATGAATTTCTACTGGCCACGTAGCTTAATAGCTGCTGTCTGGCTGTCAAAATAATCTGGTCACACTGGTCCTATTGTTGGCAAAGCCCTTAATTCTAAGGAGCTCTGACCTTGATCTATCTACTCGTTTTAGTTACAAATGCATTTAAAATTACTCAATTAGTATTAAAATCAAAACAGCAATTGTTGTTTAGCGTCATATTGTTTTTCTCATGTAGCACCCTCAGTTGGGCGACAACTTATTATGTTGATACCAAAGGTAGCAACACGAACAGCGGTACGAGTTTAAACACACCATTCAAAACGATACAAAAATCCATGGATACAGCGGTCGCCGGCGACACGATATATGTGCGAGGTGGCGTTTACCGCGAACAGGTTGATGCTTATCGTGGAGGCGGCAGCGGGCCCGATAAAATGTTGCATGTCTTGGCCTACGAAAAAGAAGTGCCAATTATCAGAGGTTCAGACCATGTCACTGGCTGGACCTTACACAGCGGCAATATCTGGAAAAGAACCAACTGGGCATACAATAGCCAGCAAGTGTTCGTTGGTGGTGGTGATAGCCCTTCATTGCAGCAAATTGGGTTGCCTGCGCTTTACACTACTTTCGAGTATCCGAAACCGGTCGGCAGCAGCGTTAGCAGTATGACACCCGGCAGTTTTTATTATGATGCCTTAAATAAAACCTTGTATGTATGGCTAGCGGATGGTGCTGACCCGAATGTCAGAATGGTTGAAGCCAGCACACGCCAACGTCTGTTTTATATGGCTGTTCCGTATATACACCTTAAGGGTTTCGCATTCAGGCATAGTAACACTTCTGCACATGCAAAAATGGGCGCAGCGGTTGAATTAAGCTCTAATTCAATTATCGAGATGTCGGACATTCAATACACTGATTTTGCCGGCTTAAGTATGGGCTATTTGAAAACAGGAGCGCAAGCGATTGACTGCAATGTCAGTAACAATGGAAACTCTGGCGTGAGTGCTCCCGGTAGCTACAACTTTAAAGTGTTTAACCTGAGAATGAATAATAACAATACGCGAAATTTTAATGCGTTTTGGCATGCAGGCGGCTTAAAGGCAACCACTAAAGCCTATGGCACAGTAGAGTACAGTGAAGTTGGTTTAAATAATGGTTCTGGCATCTGGTTCGATTATGCGAATAGTGGCAACCTCATTACTATCCGCAACAACTACATACACGATAATGGACCGTTAGACGCTGCAATTTACTTTGAGGTCAGTAAAAACGGACGTATATACAATAATATCCTGGCTAACAATCAACGACGAGGTATCTATATATCTGCTTCAGATAATACGCAGGTTTATAACAATACGATAGTTGGCACTAGCGGCTACTCTGGCATTGAAGTTGGCGGCATGCCGCGCACTGGCGCAACACTGACAGGCAATTCAATTCTGAATAATATTATCAGTCATGGCACTAGTAAGTATGATCTATTTATGGCGGTTGCAAATGGGACAACCATTAGCGGCAACATTAGTGACTACAATAACTACTTTCGCCCCGGCAGTGCTATTCAATTAAGTTCCGGTAGCCTTTATTACACGCTTGGCAGTTTCTCTACTGCAACCAAGATGGATGTGCATAGCATGAGTGCTGATTCGCGCTTTATTTCACTCGTCAAACCTACTACGGCTAAAAGTTATGCAGTGGCATCTACCAGTACAACAATCGATAGCGGCTTATCAATTGGCAATCTCAGTTATGCTTATGACAATGCACCACGTCCTAATGGCACGGCCTTCGATCTAGGCGCTTTTGAGCAGGTTACTACCGCCGTTTCAGCTACACGCGACACTATTCCACCTATCATCAGCGTTTATTCACCGTCAGTTAGTACAGTCATCACTAAAGGCTCTTCACTGACTATTATGGCAAAAGCCACTGACAATGTAAGAGTCAAGCAGATGAGCATCAATGTAGATGGCATTTCAATGGCTCGCTCCAGCAGCGATGTCATTTCATATACATGGAATTCAACTGGCGCCAGAATTGGCACGCATTCAATTTACATTTCAGCAATTGATGATAAAAATAACCTGGGTAAGCAGACCATGACTTTTGTGGTCAAGTAAATTCACTAGCAAATATCTGTTGATATTTGCTAGTGTCTTAAAACTTAGTTCGTAGTTGTTGAACCTTCTGCTGGCACTACAATAACAGTGGTGCCATCACCAGTTTTGCCGGTATCACCTTGTACGCCGGTGTCACCTTGAACACCAGTATTACCTGTGTTACCTTGATTGCCAGTATTACCCTGCTCACCTGTGGCACCAGTAGCGCCTGTTGCGCCGGCTGGTCCTGGTATCGCTTCTGGTGCAGGTACATTGACTACAGTTGGTTTGTCACAAGCAGCCAGACCAATTGCACTCAATATTAAAGCCGTTAATATAAATTTATTCATTATGAATTCCTTTTGCGGTTAGAAACGATACAGCTAGCTATGCTTGCCGGTTAACGCGTATATTAAGTGCAAGCCAGATAAAACACCGTACGTTACCGTACATAAGGCATAAAGTTATTTTAAATACTCTATTGCTGAACTATCTCTTGGTATGTTCGTTAAGGCACAGACCTGTGTTTTTCGCAATGGATAATAACAGCATGCTGAATCATATCCTCGTACTTACAAGCGACCCTATTGAAGTCAAGATGCTCAAATCAGCACTTGGCAAATCGAAAAGTTTATTCAAGATTGAGTGGTTAAAACTACTCTCTAGTGGAATAGAACGTCTCAGCGCGAGCAACATTGATGCGATTATTGTCAACCTATCACTGCCAGACAGCAACGGTATTGCGACCTTTGACAAACTATTTGCTGCTGTGCCTAACACGCCGATTCTGACGCTCAGCCTGTTAGAAAAAACGGAGCTGGCAGAGGAAGCTGTATCGCACGGTTCTCAAGGCAATTTATCGAAAGCCTATTTAGACAGCAAAATTATCCCGCAGGCCTTACTCGATATTATTCAACGTAAGCATGTAGAACAGAACTTTAATCAAGAAAAAGTGCGCGCTGAAATTGCACTCAATTCAATTAACGATGCTGTTATATGTACTGATTTATCAGGCAAGATAGATTATCTCAACGCCAGTGCTGTAAAAATGACCGGATGGTCTAAAAAGGAAGCTCATGGGCTTCATATCAATGAGGTGTTTCATATTGTTGATGGCGCAACACATGAGCCCCCTTTAGAAAATCCGGTTTATATGGTGTTAGAAAAAAATGTGCCCATGGGGTTAAATGCTGGTACTTTGCTTATTCAGAGAAATGGCGAAGAGCTATCCATTGAAGATTCGGTATCGCCAATCCGAGATATAAGAGGAGAAATGACAGGGGTAGTCATCGTTTTTCATGACATCAGTACTGAACGTGAAATGTCCAAGAAAATGGAACACTTGGCACAGCATGACTTCCTCACCAACCTTCCTAATCGGCTGTTGCTCAATGATCGCATTGCTCAGGCTATTACTTTAGCCGATAGAACCGAGACCCAGTTCGCTATACTTTTTCTGGATCTCGATAATTTCAAGCACATCAACGACTCACTGGGGCATGAAACTGGAGATAAGCTGCTGCAATCAGTTACAGAGCGACTAAGTAGCTGCATACGCCACTCTGATACCGTCAGCCGCCAGGGTGGAGATGAATTTGTGATTCTGTTATCCAGTAGCAAACATGGATTAGAGGCTAATTTAATTGCTAATAAGATACTTAAAGTACTTAACCGTCCACATTACATAAATAAAAACTCACTGCACATAACAACCAGTATTGGTATCAGTGTTTACCCTGCTGACGGTAAAGATGCGCAAACGCTTATTAAAAATGCAGACACAGCAATGTATGGTGCCAAAGAAACTGGCCGTAATAACTACAAATTTTTCAGAAATGAAATGAACGTACGTGCCGTCGAAAGACAGCTTGTAGAATCACAGCTTAGAATTGCGCTGGAAAAACAAGAGTTCGAGCTGCATTACCAACCCAAGGTAAATCTCAATACTGGAGCGATTACCGGAGTTGAAGCCTTACTGCGTTGGCAGCACAGTAACTGGGGAATCACGAATACCAAAAAATTTATCACGGTTGCTGAAGACTCCGGCTTGATTATACCTATTGGTAACTGGGTAATACGTGAAGCCTGCATGCAGGCAAAAAGATGGATAGACACAGGTATAAAACCCATGCGTGTCGCTGTGAATATTTCTGCGATAGAGTTTCATCAGGATAATTTTGTTGATAGTGTCAGCCAGGCGTTGATTGATAGTGGCCTGGATGCAAAGTATCTACAGCTCGAAATCACTGAAAGCGTTTTGATGCGCAATGCAGATGCCAGCGCTACAATGCTTCAGCAGCTCAGGAATATGCAGGTACAAATAGCTTTGGATGACTTTGGTACCGGCTACTCCAGCCTGAGCTATCTTAAACAGTTCCCGATTGATGTGCTTAAAATTGATCAGTCATTTATCAATGACATTCAGTCCGTCAATGATGAAGCTATTATCGTCAGTGCGATCATTGGTATGGCCAACAACCTTAAGCTTTGTGTAGTTGCAGAAGGTGTGGAAAACAAAACGCAGCTTGAATTCCTCAAAATGAAAGACTGTGAAGAAGGTCAAGGCTATTATTTCAGCCCGCCGCTCAGCGGTGATCTATTAGCAGAACTCCTCACTGAAAACAAACTGGAGCTTGTTACCGCTTTAAACTAAGCAATCATTAATTTGATTTCTTCATAAACGCTGTTTCTCTAATCGGCATTCCAATTTAGCTTGGCCGTGCTAACAATTTGATTTATAAGACAATAATTTATTCTAAAATTATATTGTAATAAATTAAGACCTTGGCATAACTAAGGCTTATACTGTTTGCCAATTACATGCATTTATTCTTGATTAACCAATACTTGATATTGATTGGGATAAATTAGATGTCAAAAGTAGAAACCTCTCCAAGCAATAGGCTGCTAGGCGCACTCAGTGACGAAGCACTCAATCGATTATCGATTAATCTTGAGCCTGTAGACATGCATTTAGGACAGGTACTTTATGAAGCTGGCGAAGAGTTAAAATATGTATATTTCCCTGTTACGTCCATTGTATCCCTGCTCTGTATACTGGAAAGCGGTGCGTCAGCCGAAATTGCCATGGTTGGCAATGAGGGCATAGTCGGTGTTTCAATGTTTATGAGTGGTAAAACCAGCATGAATCGAGCAGTGGTGCAGAATGCGGGGTCTGGCTACCGACTCAAAACCAAGTTCCTAAAAAAGGAATTTAGCCTGAGCGGGTCCATGACGCAGCTGTTATTGCGCTATACCCAGGCATTAATTACGCTAATGGCGCAAACTGCTGTTTGCAATCGCCACCACTCGCTGGAACAACAGTTTTGCAGGTGGCTATTATTGAGTCTGGATCGGCTTGAATCTAATGAGCTGCTAGTTACACAAGAACTGATAGCCAATATGCTCGGTGTGCGCAGAGAAACTGTGACGGAAGCAGCTGGCAAGTTACAGCGCTTGGGAGCGATCCACTACCAACGCGGACATATCACGGTACTAGATCGAACAAAATTGGAAACACACAGTTGCGAGTGCTACCAAGTCGTCAAAAATGAATTTGATCGTTTACTCAATCAGTACCGTTAAATCAATCTGCAATAGTTAACTAGAACAACAGCTGTGCGCTGATTGTCGCTGAGTTGGCGTCATATTCCAAGTCACCGTTAACGGAATTGGCATTATCAAAAGACGAGCTCCGCATTTCATGACGCAAGGCACCCGTTACAGTTACCGTGCGCAAAGGCTTCCAGTCTGCCGAAAGCATGAGTGATTGCACATTGTCTTTTCTGTGCTCCGCAAGCGGGTCAATAGCGCCGCGATAATCACGATGACTGAAGTCATAACGCAGATTTAAGCTGGTTTTAGCCGTGACATGCCAAGTTGGACTAATGGCAAATGTGTCTGCCACGTAATAACTGTTAAACGCCTGCTGAAAGCTGTAAATATTACGCGCTAATGAGGTGGTAATAGCCAGCTTGCCTGTTGGCTGCCAGTTATAAGCAAGCCTGCCAGTTGCACCATCATAGTCGCGAGATGAGAAATTGTCATGCTCACGGTCGACATAGCCCAACCTTGCATCAATTAAAGACTTGCCCGTCAAACGCCATTGCAGTTGCGCCTCAGTTTCACGTTGCCTGAAGCCGGTATCAAACTGGTTAGCCACATCTAAAACACGTCCTTGGTAATCGCCATTATATGCTCGCTGTACGAGCGCAATTGAGTTCTCAGAGGGCGCTACGTATTTAATACCGATATTTGCCCCAGCTTGTATAAAATCACCTACCGCATCAAAAGTAACGCTGTTGCGTGAACGTAACTCAGACACGCCGCCTAGCAAGTGCCAGCCTCCGCCAATTAACGCGTCCACATCAAAAATGCGATTTTCATTCGTTTGAATATTGCGTGTTCTAGTTAATTGATTATTGAATCCAAGAAAATCAGCAAAACTATTCAGCACCTGTTTCTGATCAGCGGATATAGTACCTTTGATATTAGGGGTTAGCTGCCATAGCCAGGCTGCCCGATAATTAAAGGCGGTGTAATCAAGGTAACTGTAAGAATCGTAACGATTGTCGACTACATTGGCATCCACCTGAAAGCGTTGCAATGCATAAGGTTTGTCGATTTTAATGCCTGCATTTGTGGTCAGTATCCGATCGGACTTTTCCGAATCAGGCAAGCGAAACAGGTTGTCATCAAACATCACTGCCGCACCTGCTGAAAAATTCAGGGCATCCTGTTCATCAGCCCATGCTGGGGCTGATAGAGAAACCGTAACTAGTGCCTGAATAACGATGCTGTGAGACTTAAGGCGTATTTTTATCATTGTTGTGCCGCTCTTAAATATGAAACATTCATTACTACCCCCATTATAAATTGCCGAGAATGCTAATCTCTGGATACTACACCTTAAATACTAGGCCTTAAATAAGGCGAGTTTGTAATTTAATATAACTTTATGTTACATCAGTTAATCTTATAAGTCTCTAATTATGTTTAATCGAACTCGATTCTGAAAGCATACAGAATATACATCGTAGATTTTCTTTATATGTGCTTATCCGCACAGATGGCGGCAAATGGCAAAAGTTAATATGCCTAAAGTGAAAATGGATTTGAGATGTAAAAAGTTTTGTAGAAGCAGCATTCGTGTTGAATCTGATAACAAACTCTTGTAAAGAACGTACATTTTAAATCTAAATTCATTCCTAGGTTATTAAATTTAATTGGAGTCCAATATGAAACTCAATATGAAAAAAGCGTTACTCACAATTGCCCTCGCCAGTGCCGTCAGTTCTGCGCAGGCAGCTACTATCAGCCTGACCGGCGGCGACTTTCCTTACGATCTTGGTACAAACCCTACTGATGAAAACATCTACAGCGTTACGCACGATGTGCAAAGCTTCTATGATGTATTCACCTTTAACCTGACTTCAGCCAGCGACACTATTTCCAGTGCTGTTTCCTTACTGTTCCCAGGTTTAGGTGGTGTAGGTTCTAGCTACGAAATCAACAACGGTACGCTGTCATTATTCAGTGATCCGGATGGCGATGGCGCAGCGGGTGTTAATACAGAAATTGCCACTGCAGGCTTTGGTGACAGTACAGGCGTATTAGCCTATAACAATGCATCAGCTGGCTCTTATTACTGGGCGGTTGCCGGTGATGCAGTAGGTAGCAATGGTGGCGTGTATTTGTATTCAGCTAATACTGCAGCTGTGGTGCCTGAACCGGAAACTTATGCCATGATGCTGGCAGGCCTCGGCTTGATCGGCTTTATCGGCAGACGTCGCCTTGCCAAAGGTGCATCTGACCTGTTCCCACAGGGTGGTTCTGGTATGAACTTCGCGTAAAAATTGTAAAGTAATCCATAAAGCGCGCTGCCTACACAGCGCGCTTTATCTTTTTAAATCAATACTTACCGCCACAATTCTTCATATATGTTCGTAAGCGCACAGATCTCACTAAGTGATAAAGCTTACCTTGATTACTCAATAACCACCTACCTGTTCCTATTAATTGAGGTACCGTTTTATGAGTCATCAAACTGTTCCGATACGCTTTCGCCGCGCCTCTACTTTTACACTAGGCTGGAATAATCTATTACTGCTTGCGGCTGCCTTGGTGGACCCTATCGCGCTGATTTTTTCTTTATGGCTAGTCGCCTATTACACGCAAGGCACATTAACGCCAGAATATTTAATTTTGTCATTAATGATTTTTTCGTTGACGCTGCCTGGCACAGTACGCATTCAGATGCCAATCTGGAAACTCGCAAGCAGCATCATATTTAGCTGGATCATTATTTTTGCACTGTTAATTACCTTTGGTTACGCTAGCGGCTATATCAAAATGTTCGAGCGTGAAGCCATTATGATCTGGTTATGGTTAGCGCCGGCCAGCCAGTTTGCAGTGCACATCATGTTACGAAGCATAGCGCCCTCACTCGCGAATATTCAAGGTGAGCCCAGGCATGCCGTGATTGTCGGTGTTAACCAGCAAGGGGTAAATCTGGCTTATGAAATTGAGCACAACCCCTATAGCCCGACACAACTGAATGGATTTTTCGATGACCGGGTACGTGAACGTGTCGGCTGCCTCACCGAATATCAGCTTCTGGGCAGCATAGCGCAATTGCCTGCCTATGTGCGTCAATACAATGTTGACGCTATTTATGTATCACTACCCATGGCGACACAGCCACGCATCATGAAACTTTTAGATGCTCTTAATGACACCACAGCTTCTATTTATTTCGTCCCTGACATGTTCATCAACGAACTCATGCAAGGCCGCATAGATACTGTGGGAAAAGTGCCTGTTGTTGCTGTATGCGAATCCCCATTCACCGGTGTTAACGGCATGATCAAGCGTGGTAGCGACATCATACTTTCCATACTCATACTGCTGTTGATTTCACCAATTATGCTCATCATCGCGCTAAGCATCAAGTTCTCATCACCCGGCCCCATTATTTTTAAGCAACGTCGTTATGGCTTGAATGGGGAACAGATACTGGTGAGTAAATTTCGCTCAATGACCGTCTGCGATGATGGCGACACCATTCAGCAAGCACAGAAAAATGACAGCCGCATTACGCGTGTCGGTGCTTTTCTGCGCAAGACTTCACTCGATGAACTGCCGCAATTCTTTAATGTATTACAGGGCCGCATGAGCATTGTGGGTCCACGTCCACATGCGGTTGCTCATAACGAACTTTATCGCACCATGATCAAAGGCTACATGGTAAGACATAAGGTAAAACCCGGTATTACAGGCTGGGCGCAGGTGAATGGCTGGCGAGGTGAGACTGACACCCTGGACAAAATGAAAAACCGTATTGATTACGATCTGGCGTACTTGCAAAGCTGGTCACTGGCACTTGATCTCTACATCATATTTAAAACCGTTACCGTGGTAATAAGGGATAAACATGCTTACTAAACTTAAGATAGATAGTGTTGCATTGAGTGCTTTTGCTGTTTTGCTGAGTGCATCTCCGATACAAGCTGCACCTGCCAATGACACCGGCTCGCCTTATCAACTAAATGCAGAGCCTGTAAAGATACCGCAAATTATTGATCCGGCATCCAGCATTACACCGAATCAATACCCGCAAATGTACCAGCTCGAATACAAATATCGCTCACATAGTAAGCCATTAAAAGTCAAAACCGAACTGCCGGATAAAATATTAGCTGATAAAACTTCAACAGATAAGATGGCAACTGAACAGCCGCTTAGCGTGAAGGCCTCAGAAAATAACGCTGCAACGCTCGCGGAGCAGCCATTTTCAAATGAAATCACACTCGCTGCAAACGCTGTAGCCCTTGATCCATCGTTGGTACATGCCGTGATTTATGTAGAATCACGCTATCGTCATACTGCCATATCTCCCAAAGGCGCAGTGGGTCTCATGCAGGTATTGCCGGATACCGCTGCTCGCTATGGCCTGCGTGATAAGGTGCATTTACCCAAAGGCAATATTAAAGCTGGCACGCTCTACCTGCGGGACCTGATGGTGATGTTTGATAATCGCCTGGACCTTGTTCTAGCTGCTTACAACGCTGGGGAAGGTGCTGTAAAAAAATACTCCCGACAAATACCGCCCTACCCTGAAACCAGACATTACGTAAAAGCAGTCATGGCCAAGTATGCATTAAATACCGGGGCTACAGAATGGAGCACTGTAAACAATTCCAGCGCTGATATTAAACCGGCAGAATTATTACCCGCCATGCAGCGCCGTACCAAATATCTCGCTGGCACAGATCTTGTTATCTCAAATGAAGTATTTACTTTAAACCGATAAAAATAATTTATTAACACTGGTTTTGTTTTATTTTATTTAATAGCTTCATAGTAAATACAAAGCTCCAATCCCCTTAAAGGATTTGCGGTGTTTTTAGATTGACAATATGCATGAAAGGTGAGGTAATGAAAGGCTGACACTGTAGCAGCATCTTAGATGAAAGATACCTTTGGCCGATCAAAGGTCAGGTCAAAAAATGCTTTTAAGTCATTAAAAAACGATTGATATAGAAAAGGTCACTTTGAAAAAGCTCCCCATCATTGGCATTGGTGCATCCGCTGGGGGCTTGGAAGCGCTTGAGAATTTCTTTCGCCTAATGCCACCTAACAGTGGTGCTGCATTTGTATTGGTGCCTCATCTGGCACCTGACCATGCAAGCCTGTTAACCGAGATATTGCAACGCACGACAGAAATGCCGGTTATAGAAGCACAGGACCAAGTGGCCGTAAAGGTCAACTGTGTCTATATTATCCCCCCCAATCGTGATATGAAAATTCTTCACGGTACCCTGCAGGTCAATACACCTCTAGAACCTCATGCGCAGCGCTTACCGATAGACATGTTCCTGTGTTCATTAGCCGCTGATCAGAAAAAAAATGCCATCGGCATCATTCTCTCCGGAACCGGTTCTGATGGCACACAAGGTTTTCGAGCCATTAATGATGCTGGCGGCATGACCATCGCACAGGAACCCACTACAGCAAAATTTGACGGCATGCCAACCAGTGCAATCAATGCCGGACACGCGGACTATGTGTTTACCGTTGAGAAAATGGTCGAGTTCCTCTTGTCTGACAAGCCTTTGCATGCGCTTAAAATCGAAAAAAACAAAACACCTACAACACACAATACAATCTCGCAAATACTCGAGCAATTGCGCTCTGCAACAGGGGTTAATTTTGCGCTCTATAAAAGAAGCACCATTGGCCGGCGCATAGAGCGGCGCATGGTAAAACATAATATTGAAGATATTGATCTGTACTTACGTTATATCAAGGAAAACCCGGCCGAGACTAAAGTATTGTTCAAGGAACTGCTGATTAATGTCACTAACTTCTTTCGCGACCCGGAAGCATTTGAGGTACTGGAAAAAGTGGTGTTACCTAGATTATGTAAGGATAAGCCGGACGACTACGTATTTCGGGTTTGGGTGCCAGCTTGCGCCAGCGGAGAAGAAGCCTACTCTATCGCAATATTGTTGTGCGAGCTCATGAATAAAACCAAGCAGCAATTCCAGGTGCAAATATATAGTACAGACCTAGATGATGACGCGATTGCAACTGCCAGAGCGGCAATATATCCGGCCAGCATTTCATTAGATGTGAGTCCGGAGCGCCTGCGTAATTTTTTCATGAAACACGAAGCCGGATATCGCATCAAAAAAGAAGTGCGTGAAATGGTGGTATTTGCTATTCAGGATGTCATCAAAGACCCGCCATTTACTAGAATGGATCTGATCAGCTGTCGTAACCTGATGATTTATATGGAAACGGCATTACAAAACCGCCTGATTCCCTTGTTTCATTATGCGCTAAAACCCGATGGCGTGCTTTTCCTTTCCCCCTCCGAGAGTATAGGCAACCATACTGAGCTGTTCAGCCCAATTGATCGAAAATGGAAGTTCTATCACGCAATTAACAGCAAGACATCGTCTCATCCGATGATAAACAGCCCTTTTATGTGGGCAGATAAAAATCTACCTCAAGTACCGGAGCAAGTTATGGCAAAAACAAAAGAAATCGACTTTGCGGAATTAAGCCGTAAGCTGCTCATTAAATACTTCGCCCCTGCATCTATTATTACTAATGTTAAAGGCGATATCGTTTATGTACATGGTGAAACAGGCAAATACCTGCGCCCCGCTCCCGGACATGCCAGCCTTAATATTATTGAAATGGCACGCGATGGTTTAGAGGTCGAATTACGCAACGGCATTCATGCAATGGCCAAAGGCACAGCGATTTACAAAGCACAGATACAGTATAAGTTTAATGACGAGCCTGCTACTGTGAGCTTGTGTGTAAGGCAATTGCCTGTAGTAGATAGTAACGAGGGCTTGCTACTCGTGAGCTTTGAGGATGTTGCAGTCATAGCAAGCAAGTCCAAGCGCAAGGCAACGGCAAAACCGGCTGATATTGCGCGGATTGAAGACTTGGAACATGAGCTCTCATATACCAAAGAAAATCTGTACGCCACGATAGAAGAACAGCAAGCAGCGAATGAAGAGTTCAAATCCACCAATGAAGAACTGCAATCCACAAATGAGGAACTGCAATCTGTGAACGAGGAGCTGGAAACCTCGAAAGAAGAACTGCAGTCGGTCAATGAAGAACTAATTACAGTGAATTCGGAGTTGCAGGCAAAAATTGAGCATCTAGCCAGTGCACAAAATGATATCAAAAACCTGCATGACAATATCAATATTGCCACGATTTTCCTTGATACCGGCATGTTGATTCGACGCTTTACACGTGATGCTTCTAAAATTTACCGTCTGGTAGCGTCAGATGTAGGTCGATTGCTGGCTGATATTAAATGTGACCTGGTCGATGAAGACATACTGACACAGGCGGAAACTGTACTTGAAACACTCATTCCTGTTGAGCGTGAAGTTTGCTCGAATAAAGGTGATTGGTATTTGTTACGCATTCAGCCCTACCGCACCCTTGATAATGTGATTGATGGTGTAGTCATGACTTTCACCGACATTACTAGCCGTATCAATACTGAGGAGCTTGTAAAAGAAGCGCGCGAATTAGCAGAGAGTATTGTCAATACAATACGAGAACCGATTTTGGTACTGAATAATAAATTGAAAGTCATCAGCACCAATAAAGCATTCTGCGATTTGTTTCATGTAACTATTAAAGATACTGTCGGTCGTAAGATATATGAGCTAGGTAACCACCAGTGGGATATTCCAGCTTTACGTAAATTATTAGAGACGATATTACCGCAGGAACAGATACTGAATGATTATCTGGTTGAACATAACTTCCCCGGCATAGGTCGACGTAAAATTCTTTTGAATGGGCGCTGTATTGTGAATAAAACAGGTGAGCCGTCGTTAATTTTATTAGCGATGATTGAAGTTAAATAGTTCCGGCACAAGGCAAATGACTATGAAAAAGAAATGGGATGGTAAAGACAGACGATCATCGCTTAGACGTGAGGCGGAGAAAGTCGTTGCTAACATTTCGCCACCAAAGCAGGATGCTGATCCGGGTGAAGTGCTGGTGCATGAACTGTTAGTACATAAAGTAGAGCTTGAGATGCAGAATGAAGAGCTGCGCAAAGCCCATATAGAACTGGAAGAATCACGTGATCGCTATATTAATCTGTATGAATTCGCGCCTGTCAGCTACATTACTTTAAGCCGAGAAGGTTTGATCAGCAAAATTAACCTGACCGGCTGTATTTTGCTAGGTGTTGACCGTTACCAGCTCATTAGCCGTCGTTTCTCGCACTATGTTTCAGTTCAGGATAGAGATCGCTGGCATCGTCTGTTCATGAGTATGATGATGCACCCGGGTGCAGAAAAACAAGCATTCGACCTGCAAATGACACGGCCTGATGGCACTGCTTACCATGTTCAACTTAACTGCTTAAACTGGGATGCTGGTGTAGATGAAAACGTGCTGCGTATTGCCATTACAGACATTAGCAAACTTAAGCTTGCGGAAGCTGAATTAAGAATTGCCGCGACTGTATTTGAGTCATGCGAGCCCATGCTGGTAACCGATGCGAATCAAGTCATTCTGCGCGTTAACAAAGCATTTACCGAAACAACCGGTTACACTGCTGACGAGGCTGTAGGCCGAACGCCCAAGATGCTGTCCTCAGGCCAGCACGACGCATCTTTTTATGCGGAAATGTGGGAAAGTATTAATAGCAAAGGCTGCTGGATAGGCGAATTACACAACAAACATAAAGATGGTGGTATATATATTGAGCATTTATACATCACCGCCATAAAAAATAATTGGGGTGAAGTAACACATTACACAGCAACCTTTAACGAGCAATCCCGCAATAAAAAACGCCTGAAAAAACCTGCCAAGACAATTACATCTATCTAGGCTGTTGTTTCATGGCTCAGTAGCTCCGCTGTAGCCAGCAAGTCTGCGGCATGTTTAATTGCCTGCGTATGATTTATATTAGGCAGAGCATCACGACTGTAATTATCTTCAAAGCGGACAATATCGTCCTCACCCAGATAAGCGCCGGATTGTATCTCTATGATTTCCAAAGGCACCAATCCGGGGTTTTCCAGACGGTGTGTAACACCCAATGGAATGTAAGTGGACTGGTTCTCCGTGAGTAAAAACTGTTCAGCACCACGGGTGACTCTGGCTGTGCCCTTGACTACGACCCAATGCTCGGCACGGTGATGATGCATTTGTAGTGACAGGCATGCGCCGGGGCTCACGACAATGCGCTTGACCTGAAAGCGATGGCCCTCATCAATGCCGTCATAATAACCCCATGGCCTCTGCACTTTGCGGTGTATATCACATTCAGTACGCCCTGCTGACTTGAGCTCGGCTACTGCATCTTTAACCAAATGCAAGTGATCACGATGTGCCACAAGAACGACATCAGCTGTTTCTACCACCACGACATCTTTTAACCCAATACAGGCTACCAAGCGGCTTTCTGAACGTACCAATGTGTCACTGCTTGCCATTGCCAGTACATCACCAGATAGTACATTGCCATTGTGATCTTTTTCACCAATCTCCATTAATGCATTCCAGGCACCTACATCAGACCAGCCTACGCTGAGTGGTTGCACTGCACAAAGTTTATGGTCGTGATCCGTGAGCGCCAGCGGCTCCATTACGGCATAATCAATAGACTCGGATGGACAGTCCATAAATGCGCCACGCTCAACACGAATGAAATTTTGGTCAGTACTGCCATCGCTGATAGCGGCTTCACAGGCCAGCAATATATCCGGGCGGAATCGCTCGATCTGATTGAGCCATACCGATGCGCGTAGCAAATAAATACCGCTATTCCACAAATAATGACCATCTGCCAAATATTGCAGCGCAGTTTCATGGTCTGGTTTTTCTACAAAGGCAGTCAGTTGCACTGCACCGTCGCTGTTGATGTTTTCACCGCAACGTATGTAGCCATAACCAGTTTCAGCTGAAGTCGGATTGACGCCGAAGGCGACCACAGTACCATTTTCAGCCAGTGGCAAGGCACTCGCTATTGTCAGCTGAAAGGATTTTTCATCTTTAATGACATGGTCTGCCGGCATCACGATCATGATAGGGTCAGAACCATCAGCAGTAGCAGTGAGTGCCGCAATCGTTAATGCCGGTGCCGTATTACGGCCAGACGGCTCCAACAATATGCGTACACCTTTAAGACCAACCTGTGATAACTGCTCAGCGGTCAGAAAACGCGTGTCTTCCTGCCCGATGACTAGCGGCAGCTCAAGCTGCCAACCCTCAGGCAGAGAGGTTTTATTAATACGTAATGCAGTTGCCTGCAGCATGGTGTGACTACCGGCAAGCTGCAACATTTGTTTTGGATAATGCTGACGTGAAAGTGGCCACAGACGAGTGCCCGAGCCACCACATAAAATTACTGGTAATAAATGGTTCATGATTGCTCCATAACGTACATATTTAATCGCCTATCATTTGAAGTGGGCGCAGCAATATTTCCGTGTACATGCTTATGCGGTAAAAGACGGTCAAACTCTTTTTTTACCACGGCATAACATTCGCATACGCGCTTTTCAAGGCGTGGTCGATCAAGCACTACAATTAGCCCTCGGCTATATCTGATAATGCCTTCAGTCTGTAATTTTCCGGCAGCTTCTGTTACGCCCTCACGACGTACACCTAACATGTTGGCGATTAGTTCTTGTGTCATTTTCAACTGATTGGAAGGCAGCCTATCCAGACTCAGCAGCAGCCAGCGGCATAATTGCTGATCTACTGAATGATGTCGATTACACACCGCGGTCTGTGCCATTTGTGTAATAAGCGCCTGGGTAAAACTCAAGGATAACTCTTGAAGTTTTCCTCCAAGTTTAAACTCGCGCTTTAAGGCTGAAGCTTTAAGCCGGTAACCAAACCCAGCGCTCTGCACAACGGCGCGGCTGGGTGTAGTGTTGCCACCCATAAAAAGTGAAATGCCAACCAGTCCGTCATAACCCGTCACCGCAATCTCTGCGGATGAGCCGTTTTCCATGACATAAAGCAGAGAAACGATGCTGGTTGTAGGGAAATAAGCATGCGTGAGCTTCTGGCCGGCTTCATACAAAGCCCAGCCTAAAGGCATAGGGACAAACTCGAGATCAGGCAACAATCTTTGGTAATCATGTAGCGGCAGAGCGGCAAGAATATCGTTCTGCCTGGGATTCTGATTATCAGAAATAACAGGGATAGCCATTCAGTAATTCCTTTCGTTTCTATAGCGCAAGTATTAACTGACCAATTTCGGAATTGCGGATAAACAAGATTGTTTAATTTTTTGATAACCCGATTATCCGCATTTAGCGACATAAGTATGTGCGCTAGCGCACACCCAAAATGCAGTAATTTTGCTGAATTTTTATGTGTGCGGTAGCGAACAGACGTTGTTGTTGGCAAAGCCTAAAACGGTAAACATTAATTCTTACCGAATGCCTAAAATGAAACATTATCCAGCTAACCATAAAAGCACACGCTTAATTACTCCTCTTAATAAGAAGTTAATTTTAAGCCTGGCATTATTGTTTATCAGCAGCTGTTCTGATAACGACAAACCCGCAGCGACGCAAATTGTTGCCAAAGTCAATGATGATGAAATCAGCGTTCATCAGCTCAACAATTCTATGGCGCAATTACCGCTTATAGCACCGGAAAATCTAGCCAGCGTACGTATGGACTTAGTGGGAAAGCTAGTCAATGAACAGTTAGCCGTGCAGCAAGCCTTGTCGCAGAAGCTTGATCGCTCCTCCGAAGTCATGATGCAGATTGAAGCTGCGAGGCGCGAAATACTGACCAAAGCTTATTTAAAACAAGTGGTCTCCGCTTTACCAAAACCCAGCGTTGAAGATACGAAGAAATTTTATGATGCCCATCCGGAGTTATTTGCCGAAAGACGTATCTACAATTTGCAGCAAATTACAATCCCTAACCCACACCCGTCAGTGGCAGATATACAAAAGCTCACTGCGGATAAATCCATGACGGATATCGTAACCTCGCTCAAACAGAACAAGATTATGTTCACTGCCGGTGCTGCAACACGTGCGGCCGAACAGATACCACTGACCACCTTGACTGCACTGGCGAAAACCCAGGATGGTCAGATCAATATCATTGAGTCGCCACAGGCGATCACGATTGTGAGAGTAGAAGCCTCGCAAGTCGCTCCTTTAAGTGAAGAAATAGCATTACAGCGTATTCCGCAGTATCTGATGAACGATCAGGCTAAGGTCGCTATTAATGACAAGCTTGCTCAGCTAAAAAGTACGTCAAAAATAGTTTACATGAATGAATTTTCAGATGCCGCAAAATCGGTCGCTACGTTACCAGCCCCATCCAACAAACCTACACAAGTGAATGACAGTGTAGCAAGAGGTATCGCAGGCATTAATTAAAACCATTGCGTACGGCATCATTATTTTTTGAAAGCACTCCTTTAGAGAGGTATTAATCATGCGACACTTTTCATATATCAAGTCATTTTTTATCATGCTGTTAGCCCTGGCAGCTTTTCCTGCACAAAGTGCTGATCAGTTGGAATCTGCTGAAATAAGCAACGCTCAGAGCCGTGATTACACGTTGGCATCTGGTGACGCGATCCGCGTACTCGTGTTCCAAAACCCGGAGTTAACGCTGGATACACGCGTCAGTGAGAGCGGCACCATCACCTATCCGCTGATCGGTTCAGTAAAAGTCGGCAATATGTCTATTGCACAGGCGGAGGCTGAAATTGCTGCTGCGCTAAAAGCCGGTGGCTTTGTAAAACAACCACAAGTGAATATCGTACTGTTACAGGTACGAGGCAACCAGGTGTCAGTGTTAGGCGCTGTCAACCGTCCCGGACGTTTTCCTCTGGAAAGCTTCAATACCAAGCTTTCTGACATGCTGGCCTATGCAGGTGGCATTAACACCACCATAGGTACCAACGGCGGTGGCGCTGATCAGGTCATCGTGGTTGGTATCCGTAAAGGCGTGCCATTCCGTAAAGAAATTAACATCCCGAACATATTTCTGAACAATCAGCCACAGGATGATATTGAAGTAGCAGCCGGCGATGTGATCTTTGTACCGCCAGCACCGCAATATTACATCTACGGCGAAGCACAGCGTCCAGGATCATTCCGCATTAAACGCAATATGACAATTCAGCAAGCCGTTGCTGAAGCAGGTGGCCCTAGTGTGCGCGGTACAGAACGCGGTATGAAAGTTTATCGCAGCAATGCAAGCGGCGAATTACAGGTGATTCGTACTAAACCAAGCGAGTTGGTGCAAGCCGATGACGTAATTTTTGTGACTGAAAGCCTTTTTTAGGGAGCTATCGTGAGTCTAAAACAATTATTCATGATTTTAAAAGCGCGTTACAAAATTGCACTGATCACGCTTTTAATAATTACGCTTGGCACAATTGCCGCCAGCCTGCTACTGCCTAAGCGCTATACATCAAGCACCGCTGTTGTCGTCGATATGCGCACTGTTGACCCTATTATGGGAAATATCGATAGCCCGATGACAGCAGCCTACCTGCCGACACAGGTCGATATTATCAACAGCACCCGTACGGCACAAAAAGCAGTAAAGGCGCTAGGTCTGTCCAATAACGCTGCGGTACACGACAAGTGGTTACAAACGGCTAATGGTGAGGGCGTTTTTGAAATATGGTTAGTTGAGTTGATGCAAAAAGGTCTGGATGTTAAGCCTTCGCGTGATAGTAATGTCATCACGATTACCTATACCTCATCTGATCCTAACTTTTCAGCCGCTGTAGCCAATGCATTTGCACAAGCTTATATGGATACCAATATTGAACTCAAGGTAGAGCCGGCGCGGCAAAATGCCACCTGGTTTCAAAGCCAGGGCAAGACTCTGCGTGACAATCTGGAGCTTGCACAAAAAGAACTCTCAAATTACCAGCAACGCAAAGGTATTGTGATTACAGATGAACGCCTGGACAGTGAAACCGAGAAGCTGAGTGACCTTAATACGCAGCTCACGATCATAGAGTCTACCTCAGCCGATACACGCAGCAAGATGAGCTCTAGCAGTAACGCTGAAAACTTGCCTGAAGTAATGCTAAGCCCGCTCATCAATAACTTAAAAGGCGAGATCAATCGTCTGGAAAGTAAATTAAGAGAGGCCAGCATCAACCTGGGTAACAACCATCCGCAATATAAAAGCATGGAGTCCGAACTTTCATCACTGAAACAGCAATTAGAAAAAGAAACCAGCCATATTGGCCGCAGTTATGCGACCACAGAAGATGTGAGCCGTGATAAGGCCGCGAATGTGCGTAGTTTGATTGCAGCCCAGAAACGCAAATTGTTTGAACTAAAACATGAGCGTGACGAGGCAAATGTGCTGCTTAGCGACGTTACTTCTGCACAGAAAGCCTACGACGCGGTTTCGCAGCGCTTTACACAAACTAATCTGGAAGGCCAGTCAAGCCAGACTAATGTGTCAATACTTTCTCCGGCTTACCCATCAGTCAGGCCATCATCTCCACGGCTAAAACTGTATACGCTGATTGCGATTGCGATTGGGTCGTTGATTGGTATCGGCATTGCCTTAATGTCTGAAATGCTGGATCGCCGTGTGCGTGTAGCTGACGATATAGAGCAGTCACTGGGTATCCCGGTCTTGGGTGATCTCAGAAAACAGCAAAGTTCCATGAGTAGATGGTGGCGTAACCTCAGGATATTCAGGCGCAACAAGAAATTAGAGTTTTCGGTTTGATTGCTTTTTATATCCCTACGAATTTTACAAGCTAGGTCACTGATACATAGCAAAGCACTGTTACATAGCTAGGCTCTTTTATCTAGCCATGTACTAATAAGGAACAAAAAATCATGCAAAGCAAGCTGCCAACTACAGTCGATAATACGTCGCAAAATTCTGACCAGAATGCTATTCAACAGATGAAGCAACCTAATGCCGAACATTCAATAGGTTCAATTCTGGTCAAGAGCGGAAAACTGGACGCTGAAAAAACCGAAATTATACTGAAGCGGCAAGCGGTGAAGCATGTACCGTTTGGCGAAGCTGCGATCCAGCTCGGATTTCTCAAAGAAGATGACATTCGTTTTGCCCTTGCCCGCCAATACCATTACTACTATTTATTACCGGGTGATGTTGTGGGTAGCGATGAATTGATTGCGGCTTACCAGCCGTTCAGCAGTCAAGCCGAAAGCTTAAGAACTCTGCGCAGCCAACTAAGCTTGCGCTGGTTTACTACATGGCCGCTACGAAAGACTTTATCTATCGTGAGTTCAGGCAGCGGCGAAGGTAAGAGTTATCTTGCCGCCAATCTTGCCGTGATGTTTTCACAATTAGGCAAGCGTACTTTACTGATAGATGCAGATATGCGACATGGACGCCAGCATGATCTGTTCAAGTTACCGAATCAGATTGGATTATCCACAATACTTTCCAACCGTAGCGATGCCACCAGTATTCAGCGCGTACCCGCGTTTATGGATTTATCCGTTTTAACATCAGGCCCTACCCCACCTAATCCGCAAGAACTTCTGGGGAGAAAGTTATTTGTTTCATTGCTAGCCTATGCCAGCAATGAGTTTGACGTGGTGTTGGTAGATACGCCACCTGCTACACAATATGCTGATGCAACGACGATTGCTGTACTGAGCGGCGGCGCACTCTTGGTGACAAGGCAAGACAGCACACGTCTGGACGATACACGCAGGCTAACTGACAGACTCAACGAACTAGGCGTACCGATGGTCGGCGCTGTGCTTAACCATTTCTAATGACGGAAATTTCTAATGTATAACACAGCACAAATTACGTCAGAACAGCGTCAGCCAAGTGCCTGGTGGCGATGGCTGCCTATTGCTATCGGTCTGCTTGCCATTTGCCTGCCTTCATTTTTTCATCTGATGCAGACTACCTGGCAAACTGAAGAAAACGGTCACGGCCCTATTATTGTCATCGTTGTCTGCTGGCTGTTCTGGCAAAAACGCCATGACATTATTAATGCGCCAGTAAAACCGAGTGCAGTTTTAGGCTGGATCAGTCTGATACTAAGTTTGCTCGCATTTATTGTTGGCCGTTCACAATCCATTGATACGATAGAAGTTGCTGCATTAGTACCAATGCTGATTGGTGTATTGCTGCTGATGCGTGGCTGGCAAGCTGTGCGTGCTGCATGGTTCCCGCTACTATTTTTGTTGTTTCTGATCCCTTTGCCAGGGCTGTTGGTAGAAATTATCACCGGTTCACTAAAGCAACATGTATCTGGCGTAGCTGAAGAAATTTTATATGCGGCCGGCTATCCAATTGCAAGAATGGGTGTCATGTTGAGCATAGGCCAGTACAAGCTGCTGGTTGCTGATGCATGTTCCGGCCTCAATTCAATGTTTAGCCTCAGTGCCTTAGGCCTGCTCTATCTTTACCTCATGAAATACCGCAGCTGGCTGCACAACGGCCTTTTATTGCTCGCCGTACTGCCTATTGCTTTTGCTGCCAACGTGATTCGCGTGATGGCATTAGTACTGATCACCTATTATTTTGGTGACGAAGCTGGTCAGGGCTTTGCCCATGCGGCTGCAGGCATGGTCTTGTTTGTTGCGGCGCTCATGCTACTGATGCTTTTTGATGTGGTGTTAAGGCTGATTTTCTTTCGTAACAGGAGTGCATCATGACTCGCCATCTGTCTATCACCCCTGTTGTGATCTGTCTGCTCATGCTGAGCGCAATGACGTTGGCAATTGTGCTTAAACCGCAGCAGCGCCTGGCAGATCAGCTGCCACCACTGAGTTTAGCGAAAGCGATTCCGGAACAGTTTGCAGGCTGGGACATTGATAAGAATATCGTGCCAGTCAGCCAAAGTGCAGATGTACAAGCCAAACTCGATGAGCTTTACAGCGAGACATTGGCACGTACTTATTCCAATGCCCAAGGTCAGCGCATCATGCTGTCCATTGCTTACGGTGCAGACCAGAGCGGTGATGGTAACCAGGTACATCGCCCCGAATTTTGCTACACCGCACAGGGCTTTCAATTAATCAGCAACATCATCGGCGATTTAGGAACGCAATACGGCACGCTACCAGTGCGCCGTCTGCTTGCAGTGCAAGGTGCGCGTAATGAACCCATCACTTACTGGGTGACCGTGGGTGACAAAGCCACCCTGCCCGGCATTAACCGCAAACTGAATCAACTGGCTTACGGGCTTACCGGCACAGTGCCGGATGGCATGCTAGTGAGGGTTTCCTCCATTGATCGCGACAGTACTAATGCCTACAAACTACAAGAGGCTTTTATTCGCGACTTATTACAAGCGATGCCAGTTCAGGATCGCGCAAGAGTGGCCGGTAGATTTGGCGCTTGATTTTAATTTTTTAAATTACCAGAGGGTCTTCCTATGTTCAAAGTAGCACTTATTACCGGCATTACCGGCCAAGACGGCTCTTACCTTGCCGAATTGTTATTAGCCAAGGGCTACGAAGTTCACGGTATAAAGCGCCGTGCATCAAGCTTTAATACCGAGCGTATCGATCATATCTATCAGGATCCGCATCACGATGACCAGCGCTTCTTCCTGCATTATGGTGATATGTCTGACTCTACTGTGATCCTGCGTATTATCCAGCAGGTGCAGCCTGACGAAATATATAACCTTGCGGCGCAGTCTCACGTTGCGGTATCGTTTGAAGAACCCGAATACACAGCCAATGCGGATGCAATTGGCACGCTGCGTGTACTGGAAGCCATGCGTATTTTAGGTTTGCAGAAAAAAACCCGTTTTTATCAGGCATCAACCTCTGAGCTGTATGGCCTGGTGCAGGAAGTGCCGCAAAAAGAAACCACACCGTTTTACCCGCGCAGCCCTTATGCAGTGGCCAAAATGTACGCTTACTGGATCACCGTCAACTACCGCGAGGCTTACGGTATGTATGCCTGCAATGGCATCTTGTTCAACCATGAATCACCGCGCCGCGGCGAAACCTTCGTCACGAGAAAAATCACCCGGGCATTAGCGCGTATCAAGCTTGGTCTGCAGGAATGCCTGTATTTAGGCAACATGAATGCATTGCGTGACTGGGGACATGCCAAAGATTACGTCGAAATGCAGTGGCTGATGTTGCAGCAGGAAACCCCTGATGACTTTGTTATCGCGACAGGCAAGCAATATAGCGTCCGCGACTTTGTCAATATTGCGGCAGCCGAGCTCGGTATCAACATTAGCTGGCAGGGAGAAGGCGTCTCTGAAAAAGGATATAACGAACAGGGTAAATGCATTGTAGCAGTTGATCCGCGTTATTTCCGCCCGACTGAAGTTGAAAGCCTGCTTGGTGATCCAACTAAAGCAAAAGAAAAGCTTGGCTGGGTACCAAAAATCACTTTCTCGCAAATGGTTTCAGAAATGGTGCTGGAAGACCTTAAAGCGGCCGAACGTGACCATTTAGTGAAAAAACATGGCTACAAAACAATGGCATACAACGAATGAATACTATGACACTAAATAATACAACACTAGAATCGCAACAGAATATGCTGCCAAAAACTGCCAAAATCTATGTGTCAGGACACTCAGGTATGGTTGGCTCTGCCATTGTCAGGCGGCTGAGAGCCAGTGGTTACAGCAATATTATTACACGTAACCATACTGAACTTGATTTGCTGGATCAGCGCGCGGTGCTGAGTTTTATGCAACGCGAACAACCTGATTACATCTTCTGTGCTGCAGCAAAAGTCGGTGGCATCGTTGCGAATAATCGCTACCGGGCTCAATTCATTTATGAGAATCTCATGATTCAGGCCAATATTATCCATAGCGCCTACCTGAGCAATGTGCGTCGGCTGCTTTTTCTCGGCTCTTCGTGCGTATACCCGCGTGACTGCCCACAACCGATACGCGAAGAATATCTTCTTACTAGCCCGCTGGAACCGACCAACGAACCTTATGCACTCGCCAAAATCAGTGGCATAAAAATGTGTGAAGCTTACAACGCGCAGTATGGTACGCAATACGTCAGCGTTATGCCTACCAATCTTTACGGGCCTTACGATAATTATGACCTGGAGAATAGCCATGTGCTGCCAGCGTTATTGCGTAAAACGCACGAAGCCATGATGCAGGGTGATAAGACCATCACCGTGTGGGGCTCCGGTAAACCCATGCGTGAGTTTCTGCATGTATCAGACATGGCCGACGCCTGTGTATTTTTGATGGAAAACAACATCAGCAGCGGACTCTACAACATTGGTACCGGTAGCGATGTCAGCATCAAACGCCTGGCAGAAGTCATCATGAAAACTGTTGGCTATCGTGGTGACGTGGTGTTTGACACTAGCAAACCGGATGGCACGCCACGAAAATGGCTGGATGTCAGCCGCATGGCAGAGTTAGGTTGGGTTGCAAAAGTCAGTTTGGAAGATGGCATTAAATCTACCTATCACGACTATGTGAAATATGTGACGCAGCATAGGCATTTTTATCTTGAAGCAACGTCGCATATGGAGAAAAAGGCGACGCTATGACCTCGTTCCACAATGCACAGGGATTTCTGCCATGAAGCGCTTAGCGGCTCTGATCAAGCGCCACCGCCATGTCAACTGGACACTGGCTGACCAGGCGGTGGTGAGCGGCAGTAATTTTGTTACCGGCATTCTATTGGCGCGTTTTCTTGGGCCGGAATCATTCGGTATGTTTGTACTGCTGCAATCTATTGTACTTTACTTCAATTCATTCCAAAGTGCATTGATTTTTCAGCCCATGATGAGTGCAGCACCGCAAATGCCAGAAGTGCAGCGTGCCAATTATTTACATGGCGTATTTGCTTTGCAGCTCATGCTGTGCGGCGTGTTAAGTCTGCTTGTAGTCATTATCACCACGATTATTTACACATTCGATTTTCATTTACACCTCGGTATCGACACCAACATTATTGCAGCTACGATTGCAGCACTATTAGCTTTCCAGTTACAAGACTGGCAGCGCCGCTATTACTTTGTGCAGGAAAAACCAAGCGCGTCTTTCTTGATTGATACGATTAGTTACGGTTCGCAGGTTAGCCTGCTTGGCATATTGTATTTAAACAATACGCTGAATGTTGCCAATGCTTTCTGGATCATCGCCGGTGCTTCTTTTACCGCATTTGCAGTTGGATTCGTGCGCGACAGCCTGCAGCCTATGTTTTTACATGCGCAGACTGTATTAAAACAAGGATGGCGCACCGGGCGTGATTATCTGGTGGCTTGGCAACTGCAATGGCTAGGCACACAAGGCGTGCTCATGTTCAGTGCCGGTGCAATTGGCGCTGAGCCGGTTGGTGGCATTCGTGCCGCACAAAACATTGTTGGCCCAATCAACATACTATTTCTAGCCATGGAAAACGTTGTACCTGTGATGGCGGCAAAGCGCTTTAGCCAGAGAGGTATAAACGGCCTGCTGGCTTATCTGGGTCGTATCACAGCCTTTGGTTCCGCCCTGCTGATACCTGTGCTATTAGTACTCGCATTATTTTCTGCCCCGATTATTGAGTTTTTATACGGCGGTTCATACGTTGCATACGCTAGCTTGGTGATATGGCAGGTAGCAACTATTTTTCTGCAATTCTATTTACGCCAGGTCTTTTTCTTTTTACGCACCGTCACCGCTACCGGCATCATTATTCGCTCTGGTGCGATTATGTCGATTACTTCAGTGCTCATCGCCATGTTTACGGTCGAGCAATACCATGAAACAGCTGTGATGGCAGCACTGCTGTGCGGTACTGCTGCAGGTTTGATCTATGCACTTTCTGCTGCATACAAGATTATGCAAAAACTCAAATACAAACAAAAATCAGCGTCAGACAGCAGCAATGATAACGGCAGCCTGATGGGCATGGAAATAAAATCATGACCAGAACACTCGCGCTATTTATTTATTATGCCTTTGCACGCTACTTCCCTACCCAGCCTGTGCCAGGATGGCGCTTCGGCTACTGGCTACGTCGCCATGTTGTGAAAAAAATATTCAAGCGTTGCGGTGACGATGTGTTGATTAAACATGCTGCCTATTTCGGTTCCGGAAAAGACATCGAGATCGGGCACCGCTCTCAAATTGGCGATAGCGCAAGAATCGGCCATGGCGCAATCATTGGTAACGACGTCATCATGGGCCCGGAGATTGAAATCATGACCAATGCCCACGCTTACGACGACCCAACGCGCCCGATTAATCAGCAAGGAAAGCTTCCTTTACGACCAGTCATTATCGGCAATGACGTATGGCTGGGGAAACGCGTCATCGTAATGCCTGGCGTACACATTCATGATGGCGCAGTAATTGGCGCATGTGCCATTGTCACACATGATATTCCAGCCTATGCGGTTGCGGTTGGCATGCCGGCAAAAGTGATTCGCTACCGAGGGGGTAAATCGTGAGCAAATCAACTCCAGTAGATCTGAATGCATCATACGACACATTTTGTTGGCACTCATCTGCGGGCTTAAGCTCGCAGCCAATGACAACGCAATTCATGCGTCAAACGCAGTACAAAAATAAAATAGTCGTCGAGATGTGCATCAATACAGACGTACAAGGTCATTACTTAGTTGTATCAGAGCCATTGGCGGTACTGGCATGAACGTCATCGATAACAGCCGCAATCCCTCTTCGACAGCGTTGTTGCTATTTTTTTGTCGCTACCATGTGCCGCTGCTCAGCAAGTTGTTTCGCGTGCTGCATAACAGCGATATCTATTGCAACTTAAAAGAGCGTGATATTCATATGCCACACCCCTACGGCATCATTATTCATTCACAGACAGTTATTGGCCAGCATGTCACTATCATGCAGCAAGTGACGTTGGGCGGTAGCAGAATTGGCATCAATGAAGCCCCGATTATTGAAGATCACGTTTACATAGGTGCCGGCGCAAAAGTGCTTGGCAAAGTTCGCGTAGGTCATCATGCCGTCATAGGTGCCAACGCAGTGGTGACAAGGGATGTGCCTGCAGGTGCCACCGTTGTTGGTGCTAACCGTATTATAAAAACAGCAAATGAGCAGAAGTCATGAGCGGACTTCCCAGCACTTTAAAGGGCAATGTGAACAGGCTGCCGCAGCCGACAGCCATTACCAAAGACAATCCTGCCCAATCACGCAGCTTACCCCGTCACATATCTACCAGCCTCATGATGTCAGATTATTTGTTTCTGGCAGGCTTGATACTGGCCCTGTTTTATGTGGCTGATCCATTCTCCTGGAAGCTGGACCGAATTGGTCTTACCAAACACTTACCACTCGTCATTGCATTTTGCGGCGTATTGCTCGCTAATGTCGGCAGCCAGGTATTCATTACCAAGAAATCTTCATTCAGAAAACCCGGCTGGCAGATATTGAGTGCCGGATTGCCGCTGATATTGCTTGGCATCTGGATTCTGATTGGCGGCTTGTATGCACGTAAGTTTAATGGCATTCAAAATACTTTTATTACCGTAGGCCTGTATTTGTTATTTGCCTTTTTTGCAGCGCGCTTAGTGATGATTTCACCGGCACGCGTCAATGTTGTACGTATTTTTCTGTTAGCCACTGCAACAGTGAGCATCTTCATGGTGATACGCATGGCGACTAATTATGACGGCATGAATGTCAATTACCATGAGCTTGAAGCACTTATTGTGCCTTTAGCGGTGTATTTTGCCTTACGTCCGTCAGGATTAAAAAACAACGATAAACGCTACTCGCAAATGTTTTTAACTTTGTTCTTTCTGCTTGCTGGGTTTGTATTTCGTAAAAATACTGGTTTTCTAGTCATATTGTTGACCTTGGCTTATATATGGGTGGCCGAGTGGCGATTCCGCTTTCGGGAGAACGTCAGCTTCCGTTTCTGGACCATGTTGTGGGTGTTAATAGCCTTGATATGTGCAGCCCTTGCCGCTGGCTATTTTGCACAGAAACAAGAACTGCTTCCTAGCGGTAATCCGCAATATCGTATGCTGACCTATGAAGCCGCCTGGCATAAATTTGTCAGCTCACCGATCTGGGGAACAGGCTTCAGTGCACAGGCAACTGAAAAATTTACTGCCTACCAGATCAATTCGGCGCAAGGCAATCTCTCAACGCATAGCGACATTATGGATCTTACCGCGCAAGGTGGCATCATCGCCGTGTGTTTATGGCTTTGGGGCTATTTACGTGTTGCCCGCGTCAGTTTACGCCACGCACTTAGCGGGCTGAGACCTCGAGACGACTTAAGGGCTGCCGCCCACTGTCTGGCTTGTATGAGCCTTGCCAGTATTGTTGTTTACGCATTCAACCCCATTATGCTGCAGCCAGCCAAAGCCATTCTGATGTGGAGTCAATTCGGTATGTTATTGGGCATTGCACTGCATCTTACTAATCAGCATGCTGAAGAAATCAGCACTCAAGCAGCTGAAATGAAACCTTCAAATATTAACTCACCAAGCGCAGACACCAATCATGCATAAACACCAAGACAAATTACCCGATATCAGCATCGTCACCTGCTCTTACCAGCAAGGGCGTTTTCTGGACGCCACTATGCGTTCGGTATTGGATCAGCGCTATGTCAATGTCGAATATATTGTGATTGACGGCGGCTCTAAAGATAACAGCCTTGATATCATCGAGCGACATGCCAAGCAACTTGCCTATTATGTTTCAGAGCCGGATGACGGACAGACGGCAGCACTGATTAAAGGCTTTGAACATAGCACAGCAGAAATTCAAGGCTGGCTATGTTCGGACGACATCTTGCTACCGGGGGCATTAAAAACCGTGGCATTGTTCTTTGAAAGCAATCCCGATATTGACGCTGTTTATGGTGATTCACTCTGGATTGACAGTGACGGACATTATCTGCGGCCAAAAAAAGAAATAGACTTTAACCGCTTTACCTTCTTGTTTGATCATAACTATATTTCGCAGCCATCAATGTTCTGGCGTAAAAGACTGTATGACAAGGTCAATGGTCTGGACGCCAGTTTCAATCTGGCGATGGATGCAGACCTGTGGGAGCGCTTTTCACGTCACACCAAAATTGCGCATATTCCCCAATATTTATCGTGCATGCGCTATTACCCAGAGCAAAAAACGCGTGCACTAAGGCCAAAAGGCGTCATAGAAGACCGGAAAATTCGTCAGCGCTCAGGAGCTGCCCTGTCTAAACTGCACCCTATCTTGGCACCAATAGCCAAGATCCAGCGCGTATTGATGAAAATAATGGCTGGTGGCTACCATGCCAAACCTTCAGCCAAACAACTTGCTTCACTTAAACATTATTTTATTCATGGGGAAACCTCATGAATTTTGCCGAATTATGGCCGTTGCTGGCTGACATTAGTGCAGAGTCAGAGCTTGGCAAGCGATTGACCTTAAAAGTCATCTACAGCGAACGCAAGCAAGCTTTACTGGTGCCAATTGATATGCAGCAGGCACATAACGCGGTGAATTTTTTCATACATAACCCCATCCTTGCATACTGGGGGCATTTATTAATCAAGCTGGATCATTACTTACCGCTACTGCATTTATTACCGGGCGTTGAATTTAAAAACTTCCCGCTTAATACATTATTTGCTACGAATGGTTCAGAGTCAGACATCAATGCGCGAGGTATTGCAATATTTTGTGGTTCCCCGGGACCTTTGCAAAAAATCACCATTCATTGCCCTGATGCTGCGGGTGGTTTAGGAAAAGTAGCTAAAGTTGCAGTGCATGAAACAGCGAATGAGGCTATCCAGAAGGAGTCACACTGGCTGGAAAAACTCAGTTACTCGGCGACAATTTCCAGGTTTTTACCACAGTTATTACAACACAGTGTGCTCAAACACGAGCGTCATTGTTTAACCATGAAGTCTTTAGCTGAAGGTATTTCACCTAGAACATTTGGCATTGCACACCATACATTTTTGAGAGCGCTCGCGCAGCAAAAACCCGTGTTTAGTGAGTGGAAAGACTCAGAAGCACACCTGCGCTTAAAACGTCGTATTGATGCCTTATCTGCAATCGTCGGTGATGATGTGGTGATGTTCTGGCAAGAGGTTGTCTCCGAAATAGAACAACTGACAGCGCGTGCGATATTACCAAACTTTATGATACATGGTGATTTTGCAACATGGAACCTGCGCCAGATTGACGCTGACCTATTCGTGTTCGATTGGGAGTACGCACAAACGCATGGCAATCCTTTGCAGGATTTTCTGCATTTTCATCTGATACCGCAGGCACTCAAACCCGGCGAATTAACCAGTGCAAGCATGTCGGCTTTACTTAAACAGACCGTTGCCTATGCCGATAACCAATACGGAAAAGATGCTGGTGTAAGTAAGGCATCCGGCCCCCTCACGCTGCATTACCTGTTAGACACCATCACATTTTACGTGGAATCCTCCGGCTATCTGGAGGATAAACACCCGGTGTTGCATAGCTACAGCAAAATGCTGCAGCAACGCACGCAATGGCTGCCAAAAACGACTGCGTTGCCTAAAACAAAGTCTGCTGAGCACCCAAGGTATGACACCGAACTGGAGATTAGTTAATGACTTTGAAGCCACATTCAAAAGCAACCGAGCAAGCAGGTAACCAGGAAATGTTTGAGCACATGATTCGTGGCTTCGAAACAGCAGGCATGCCTTATTGCCTGCTGGCTGGCTACGATGGATTTCCGCAGCATATTCCATCCGATATCGATTTCATGGTGGCTCCAAGCTCAAATGCACAACTACCGGCATTAATTTCAAGTATCGCGCAGAATTCGGGATCAAATCTAATACAGCATCTTCAGCATGAGACTACTGCCAGTTACTTTGTATTAGCCAAGTTAAAAGATACCAACATTACGTATTTACACCCTGATTCGAGCAGCGATTATCACCGCAGCGGCAAGCGCTGGCTGCTGGCTGAAACATTATTAGAGAACCGCAGGCGCCATCCCCAAGGCTTCTGGATACCTTCAGCAGCAGATGCATTCAGCTATTACCTGATTAAAAAACTAGACAAAGGCAGCCTTAACGCCACACAAGCCAACGAACTCACCCAGCGCTACCACGAAGACAGCAAGTCATGCCGCGAAAGACTTTACAAGCTGCTACCGAGCAATGATGTAGCATTACTGGAAGCTGCTCTCAATACAAAGCAAGGATTCGAAGCAGCAGAGTGGAGAAAAGTTGAAGCTAATTTATCCAGAATAAAGCAGGATATGCACAAAAAATCAGACTCAATTCCCTTGCGGGAACGCTGGCAAGGCTGGCTAGCCGAGGCACAACGTGTTTGGCTGCGCATGCGCGAACCTACAGGGCTGCGTATCGCCTTTCTGGGTCCTGATGGCAGTGGCAAGAGCACAGTTATTGATGCGGTAATGCAGCAATTATCACAAAGTTTTCGTAATGTTGAATACCGCCATTTACGGCCGGGCAGGCTTTCTAAACATTCAAACACTGTGCCGGTAACCGACCCGCATGCAAAACCGCTACGTAATAAAATTGGCTCACATATCAAGTTGTTATATTTCTGGAGCCAGTATCTGGTGGGTAACCTGTCATGGACTTATCCACGCTATGTACGCTCTACTCTGGTTATTTTTGACCGTTATTTTCATGACCTGCTGGCAGATCCGGTACGTTACCGCTATGGCGGCTCACTTAATCTGGCAAGGCAGCTTGGGCATACCTTAATGCAGCCAGATCTGGTGTTCATTCTGGACGCGCCAGCGGAAATTTTGCAAAGCCGCAAACAAGAAGTGTCACTGGCAGAAAGTGCGCGTCAGCGCCTCTCGTATCAGTCTCTGGCCAAAGAGTTTAACAATGCCCACATTATCAATACCAATCAGCCTGTAGAGCAAGTCATCAATGATGTGTTATGCAAAGTGCTGGGGTTTATGGAAACCCGCACCTATCAACGCTTACGACTCACCCCAACTAACCGAGGACTTAATCTATGCAAGCCATAAAAATACTCATGTCAGCTTACGCATGCGAGCCTGGCAAAGGGTCAGAGCCAGGTGTTGGCTGGCGTTGGGCAATTGAAACCGCAGCACTTAATCATGAAGTTTGGGTGATCACACGCACTAACAATCAGGCAGCTATTACAGCTGGCGTTGCACTGCACGGCAAACCGAAAAACCTGCATTTTATCTATTATGACTTACCAGTTTGGGCTGGCTGGTGGAAACGTGGTCGCCGTGGTATTCATCTTTACTATTTATTATGGCAATTAGGTGCTTACCGATGTGCCCGTAAACTGCATGCAGCACAGCAGTTTGATGCAGTGCATCACATCACGTTCGGCGTCACTCGTCACCCAAGCTTCATGGGCAGACTGGGTATTCCGTTTATTGTTGGCCCACTTGGCGGTGGCGAGCGCGCACCCCTAAGATTAAGAAAATATTACTCGTTGGCAGGCAAGTTTAACGATGCCCTGAGAGACACCGTAAATGCGGTATCAAAATACGATCCCTGGGTACGCCAGATGTACGCACAGGCTTCACACATTTTCATGAAAACTCCGCAATCGTTAGACTGGCTCCCCAAAAGCTTCCAGCACAAGGCGAGCTGCATGCTTGAAATCGGCGTTGATCAGAGAAATATCGCTATTACAGAAAAACCTGTTTTGACTAGTCGCCATAAATCGCTGCATGTACTGTATGTAGGAAGGTTCATTTACTGGAAAGGCATGGACTTGGGACTACGTGCGATTGCCAAGATGCGTGCAAACGGTATTCCAGTTCGCATTACCATGATAGGCCAAGGTCCGGCGCAAGAAGACTGGCAGCAGTTAATTGCTCAATTCAAACTTGGCGATTCCGTGACCTGGATACCATGGATGAAACAACCTGATTTACTTGCCGCTTACCAGACCTTTGATCTCTTGCTTTTTCCAAGCATGCATGATTCCAGCGGTAATGTGGCACTTGAAGCGATGGCAAGTGGTTTACCGGTTGTTTGCCTCGATCTGGGTGGTCCGGCGCAAATTGTGAATGCAAACTGCGGTCGCGTAGTTCCGGTTAAAGGACTCAATGCAGATCAGGTCATCGACGGCTTGGCTACTGCACTAACAGAGATAGCAAGAAACCCTGGTATTGCTAACAGTCTTCGCACTGGCGCCTTGGCGCGTGTACGTGAAGCAAGCTGGCAAAACGTGGTGGGTCAGGTCTGGGGACAACATGGCAATGGCTACCAAATGGCAATCAAATCTTCTACCCCGGCTAGCGAATATGTTTCAGCATAGATATATTCCGCAGTTGCTATTGGTGTTGGCGTCTATCTTCAACACCCAGTTGATAGCCGCCGAACGCATGGTGGCGATAGATGATCCCAATGCGCAGGATTCAGGTACCGGCTCAGCAGCAGCCCCTTACAAGACCTTATCATATGCGATGTCACAGTTAAGACCGGGTGATCACCTGACAATAGCAGCCGGTACTTATCGTGACGCCTTATTGTTTCCAACTAATATCTGGAGTCGTATTGATGCCAAGTTAATCGCTACTGGGAAAATGCATCACCTTAATTTGACTAAAGATACGCAGACCATAATTGAGGGTAAGGGTGAAGTGCTGATTAAAGGCTCAAATCTTGTGACAGACTGGCGCGATTTGGGTAATGGCCGTTTTGTTAAAGTGTGGCCAGATGAAACCCAGCAAGTATTTATTGACGGTAAACCGCTACTGCAAGTTGGCGGCACGATATTTGGCGGATTTCCGACTAAGCCAAACCATTCACTTGCTATGTTACATAAGTCGCAAAAAGGTATCTGGCCCGGACGACGCGATGGCGACCAGAATGCAATGCCAGAAAATAGTTTCTATTATCATCACGCAGCTAAAGCGCTCTACCTGCAAACAAATCTGGCAGCACTTAACAACCATACAGTAGAAGTCAGTGTACGCCCTGCTTTGCTCAGCGGTCAGGGGTTGACTGATATTATCGTCAAAAACATCAAGTTTGAGCACGCCAACACTTCTGCAAAAATGCGCGGCGGACTCATATCAATGAGCGGATTGCGCCTGAGACTGGATAATCTGCATGTCAATCAGGCTGACAGTATCGGTATAGAACTCATTGGTGACGACATTACCTTGACGAATTCCAAAGCCAATCAATCTGGTCAGCTTGGCATTCTTGCGCGTGGTGATCGTATGCAGTTCATCAACAATGAAACCAATGACAATAATACACGCGGCTTTAACAAATGGTGGGAAGCCGGCGGTATTAAATTTGTGGGTAACGGCGGCTTGCAGAATTCATTGGTAAGCGAGCATAAAGCGTTGCGTAATATGGGTGATGGCATCTGGTTCGACTGGAAAAACCGTAACAACACCGTAAAAAACTCGCTGTCTGCCTACAATTCTGGCTTCGGTATCCACTACGAAGCCAGCGATCAAGGCCGCATCATCAATAACCTGGTGCTGGCAAACCAGCAGCGTGGCGTATATCTTGCCCATTCATCCCAAACACTAGTCGCATTTAATCTGGTTGCTGGTAACCAGATGCAAGGTATTGCTGTTGTCGAGGAAAACCGGCGTGACCCTAAAGCCGAGTTCGATTTCAGTGCAAAAGGCAACAAAGTGCTGGCGAATGTCATTGCCTGGAATGCCGGCGCCATCGTACTGCCAAGCAATCGGGCTGACAACATCTCTGATCACAACATATTGATTGGTGATGAAACGCAGACCCGCGCCGGTTTGGGCTGGGTGAATATGTTCATGGCAACACTTGAGGATTGGTCTAAGCGCACGCAGCAAGATCTGCATTCTCAACGTATTATCATGCCGCTAGATAAATCTTTCAAACAATCTATCACCGAACGGCAAAGTGTGAATGTTGATTGGTATCAGCTATTGCGTAGAGATTTCAAGCCCATCCAGTTCAATTCTGAAATGCAGAAACTGATGACCGATGTTACAGATTTCCGCGCTGGCCCTTCCCTATCACCGCAACTGGCAAAAGTCAGCAAGCAACAATAAAACAAGAAAAAAGGTAAAAACCTATGCGCGTACTTGTTATTCACAATTATTACCAACAATCAGGCGGCGAAGATGCTGTCGTGGCTGAAGAAATCGCATTGCTGGAACGCAACGATATTGCAGTTGAGCTTTATGCAAAACACAACGATAGCATAGAGACCATGTCGCGTGCCCAGGTGGCGCTTGATACATTATGGTCAATCAAAAGCGCAGACGAAGTTTCAGCGGTGATTAAACGCTTTAAGCCCGATGTGATACATACGCACAATACCTTTCCGCTGATTTCACCATCGCTGTATTATGCTGCCGCCCGCCTCAATGTCCCTGTAGTGCAAACCTTGCATAATTTTCGCCTGTTCTGCGCACAGGCCATGTTCATGCGTGAAGGCAAGGTTTGCGAGGATTGTCTGGGGAAGCTTCCCTGGCGCGGTGTGTTGCATGGTTGCTATCGTGGCTCAAGAATACAATCTGCAGCAGTCGTCAGTATGCAAGGTTTGCATCGCATGCTGGGTACCTATCAAAATAAGGTCACGCGCTACATCGCCTTAAACCAGTTTTGCAGTGACAAGTTTATCGAAGCTGGCCTGCCGATGGCACGCATGGCGATCAAACCTAACTTCATTGACCTGCCACTTTTAGAAAATAAAGACACTCAGTTGCGTCAAGGTGGTCTGTTCGTTGGACGTCTATCCAAAGAAAAAGGACTGGCTACACTTGCCGAAGCGGCATCCATATACACCCAAGCCAACATTGATATCGTTGGCGTTGGGCCAGAGGAACAGATGTTGAGCAACAATCCCAATGTTCACCTGATAGGATGGCAAGTGCCTGCCGAAATATATGCACATATGCGCAGTGCAGCCTACTTGGTCATGCCTAGCATCTGGTATGAGAACTTTCCACGGACACTGGTTGAAGCTTTTGCCTGTGGCCTGCCGGTTATCGCAAGCCGTCTCGGTGCAATGGCGGAGTTGATAAATGACGGGATTACCGGCCTTTTGTTCGAACCAGGTAATGCTAAAGATCTTGCAGAGAAGTTGCAATGGGCGGACAGCCATCCTGAAGAAATGCTGAACATGGGCAGACAGGCACGCCGTGAATATGAGGCGAAATATACTTCTGCCATCAATTTCAAACAATTGATGGATATTTACAAGGATGCGATGAATGCACATCGTGAAATGCAAAATCACGATAGATGAAGTATGAAATTCATTTACAAGCGCAGCAAGCATCAACCAGCCCAGAATAAACTTAAGGAAACAGTCAATGAACTCCAGAACATATCACCCCGTCACTGCGCCATCGAAGCTAAATGGGAAGATGATTCTAGGCTGCTTTATTAATGCAGGGTCTTGGGATAGCACGATTAATCTTATCCATCGCTGGGGTGCAGCACGCGAGTCACGCTATGTGTGCATTTGCAATGTACATTCTCTGGTAACGGCGCGTCATGAGGAAGTATTCCGTAATGCATTAATTAACGCTGATATGGCAACACCTGATGGTATGCCAGTTACCTGGATGTTGCGTCAAATGGGATTTCCGGACCAGCAACGCATTAATGGGCCTGACCTCATGTGGAATTATTGCGAACTAGCAGAACGCATGAATGAATCTATATTCCTTTACGGCAGTACCCAGAAAACCCTTGATAACTTGCAACGCAGATTAAATATTTCTTTCCCGAAACTAGTGATTGCAGGCAGCTACTCGCCTCCATTCCGCACATTAAGCAGTGAAGAAGATGCTGAAATCACCGACCGCATTAACAGCTCCGGCGCACAGGTGGTATTCGTCAGTTTAGGCTGCCCGAAACAAGAGTTATGGATGCAGGCGCACCGTGGAAAAATCAACGCTGTCATGGTTGGGGTGGGCGCAGCTTTCGATTATCACGCAGGCACCATAAAACGTGCGCCACTGTGGATGCAACACCATGGCTTGGAATGGCTACATCGCCTATATTCTGAACCACGTCGCCTGTGGAAACGCTATATGGTGACTAACAGCATTTTTATTATTGCCGCTGGCTGGCAGCTACTTGTTTATAAATTAAAAATGTAGTCACCCCCCAGTTATATATGTGCGATAGCGAACAGTTAAATCGCTAAGCTAACACGACAATCATCTTATCGTAATCAGCGCAATTTCACGTTGCTGACTTACATTCAATCTAGGAGGCATAAGATGATATTAGTGACTGGTGGAACTGGCTATATAGGCTCTCATACTGTAGTCGAGTTGATGGAGGCAGGACACGATGTATTTATTGTCGACAATTACTGTAACAGCAAATCATCGGTACTTGATCGCATTCAGCGTATCGTAGGTCGACGCCCTGGGTTCCAAGAGCTGGACATACGCAACCAAGAGGCGTTACACGCATTATTCCAGAAATATAATTTTGATGCTGTCATCCATTTTGCCGGCCTCAAAGCTGTCGGCGAATCCGTCAGTAACCCGCTCAAATATTACGATAATAACGTAGCTGGCAGCCTGGTGCTATTTGATACCATGGTGAAATTTAATGTCTTCAATCTGGTATTCTCTTCTTCTGCTACGGTATATGGTGATCCGCATACTGTACCAATACAGGAAGACTTTCCGTTATCAGCCACCAATCCTTACGGCCGCTCAAAACTCATGATTGAGGATATCCTTAGAGACGCGCATAAGTCTGATCCGCGCTGGCATATTGCGCTACTGCGCTATTTCAATCCTGTCGGTGCACATCCATCAGGGCTGATTGGTGAAGATCCTAATGGTATCCCTAACAATCTCATGCCTTTTCTTACACAAGTCGCCGCGCGCAGATTATCAGAGCTTTCGATATTTGGTGATGATTACTCAACACATGATGGCACTGGCGTGCGCGATTATATCCATGTCGTTGATCTTGCCTTGGGGCATATTGCAGCAATGGATTACTTAGCTACACATGCTGGCGTATTGACGGTCAATCTAGGTACGGGTACGGGTCACAGCGTGCTGGAAATGGTGAACACCTTTGCCAAGGTAAGCGGCAAACCAGTGCCTTATAAAGTAGTGGCAAGGCGTCCCGGCGATATTGCCCAATGCTATGCAGATATCAATTTAGCACGCAATTTGATGGGTTGGGAAGCGAAGAGAACCATTACCCAGATGTGCGCAGATGCATGGTACTGGCAGGATAATACAGCCATGATTTATCCGGAACTCGCGATAGCATAATATTGAACTGTAATAAAAAAATGCTGCAATTGCAGCATTTTTTATTTTGTTACTAACGTCGGCCTTGTATGAACTGTAGCAGTATCATCACAATTGCCACTACAAGCAGAATGTGAATCAGGCCGCCCATCGTATAGGATGAAACCAGGCCTAGCACCCAAAGAATAATTAAGATAATAGCAATGGTTTGAAGCATGATTTCATCCTTTTATAACAATAAGGTTAATTACTTGTTTTAATTACTTGGTTTTAAGACGCATGTCGTTTTTAACGGATGTCACACCTTTAACACCACGCGTTACTTCAACGGCTCTTGCAATATCCGGCGTACTGCTTACAAAACCGCTCAACTGCACTACACCTTTATAGGTTTCAACATTGATTTCAGCAGATTTTAATGATTCTTCATTCAAAATAGCTGCTTTTACTTTTGTCGTAATCACAGCGTCATCAATGTAATCACCAGTGCTTTGATGCTTGGTTGTTGATGCGCCGTCATTCTTGGTGGTTGAAGCGCAGCCTACCGTTACTGCCATTACAGCAGTCAGGATAATTGCAGGAATATATTTAATTTGTTTCATAGTTTTATTCTCCATATAAATTCAAAATACAATTTTGGTTAAATTCACTTAATCTTTTTTCAAGACCAAACTGTTTTTTACCGATGTAACGCCTTCTGTTTCAGCTGCAATTTTTGCAGCGTGATAAATTTGTGCTTCAGTTTCTACAAAGCCGCTTAACAACACAACGCTTTGATGGGTCTTGACACTGACTTGCAGGCTTTTAAGACCTTCTTCTTTTAACAAGTTAGCTTTTACTTTTGAGGTGATTAAACTATCACTGGCTATACGTTTAACATTTTTTTGTTCAACTTGTGATTTGTAATTTGAATACTCTTCTACACTCAAGCTACCGTTATTATTTTCATCTGCAGTAGCGAAGTTTTTATCAAAAAGCGGTTCTTTCTGTACTTCTGATTCAGTGAGTGTTTCGCTGTTATCAGTATCCAGTGTTTTAAATGATGTGACGTAAGCATTCTGATTAGCTTCAGTTGGATTATCTACAGCAAAGGCCAGCGTACTGACTGAGCTAGCAGCTAAAGCAATAGCAAGTAGCGTCGATTTAAAGTGCGTGTTATTTCTCAAGTGAGTTCCTATCGGATATGTAAATGAACTAATACATAGGATAGATGGAATCTTCATAGGGGTCTGTTCGCTAGCAAACATAGAGTCTGTGCGTTTACAGCTCACTACTTATGCGTGATGCAAAACTGCAAGCGATGCTGGACGCATCAATAAAAAAGCCTCACTTGCAGCTGCAAGTGAGGCTTGGTGTTATGTAATTAACGTGTTACTTAATTACAAGTTGCACCTTTAACTTCATGTTGCTCTTGATCTGAAATTACAACTCTGCGATTAGGCTGCAGACATTCGATCAACGCTTTTCTGCTTTTAACACCATCACAAGCAACTACAGGCTCTGATTCACCTTTACCTACTACTTGTAAACGGCTCGCGTCAACACCTTGAGAAACCAGGTAATCTTTCACGTCATTAGCACGTTTTTCTGACAGTTTTTGGTTGTACTCAGTACTACCGATACGGTCTGTATGGCCTGTAATCATTACCAGTTTGAATTCTGGATTTGCTTTTAATTTCTGAGCAATATCATCCAGAACTGGTTTAGCACCGGCTGGCATGTTAGGGTTATTGAAAGCAAATAGTTTCTCAACTGAAAGTGTTACAGTCTCAAATGTAGGTTTGCATGGTTCAGCAACAACAGGTGCCGGAGCTGGAGTTGGCTCTGGAGCAGGTGCTGGAGCAGCCTCTGCAACGCGCTCAGGCTCTTGTGCAATCACTGGCATTGGTGCTGGTGCACCGAAGCGGAAGATACCACCGATACTCAAAATATTGTTACCGATTGTTTGTGTGTCTTTATCAACTACACCGTGGTCAGTAGTAGTTCTTGCGCGGCTCAATTGATGACGCAAATCAGCTTGCAAGCCAAAAGAATCATTAAACAAATATTGAGCACCAATACCTACATTGGCCATATATGATGTCTTTTTAGCATTCACTTCTAAACCGTCGTTACTGTTGTAATCTACATTGTTTCTTGCTACGCCTAAACCAGCAAGTAAGAATGGACGGAATTTGTCACGGCTAAACATGTATAAAGCATCCAAACCTAATGTGGTTTGTTTGTAATGTCCACCAATGCCAGGCATGCCGGTATCTTCACTAGCATTGTTATAACCGATGCCACCTTGAAGATCCCAGTTTTGAGAAATTTCTTTACCAAATTTAAGAAAAGCACCACGGCCATGTTCTGCTTCCAGATCATCGTCCGTGTCAATCATGCTTACGCCTGGCAAAACATACCATGAACCACGGTACATGTCTTCTGCAGATGAAGCAAGGCTGACTAAAGCCAATGTTGCTGCGACTGCAGTCTTGATGATTTTTACTCTCATTTATTTTTACCCTAACTTTTTAGTGTTGAAATTACTTTTTAACATTTGTGTTAAGCAAACATTAACTTTTGTGGATCATACGCACATCATTAATAATCCACTGTGCGCTACCTAACATAGTGTGAATTTAAATCTACATTCACTCGATAATGTCTATGAGATTGGGTCAGGGAGAAATTGGCTGCTTAATTTTTTGGATAGATTGATTAAAAATTATTGGGCATGGTCAAAGAACTTTTTAGATCTGTTCACGATAATTCCATGTAATTTTCGGCATCATAATGTTGCGCTTCTGCACTTCATTCTCAAACCACTATCTATATTACATATGCCTATCATTGAATATTCTTATTCAATAGCTGAAATACTGTGTAGTATCTCAAAATTGTGATTGGAAAATTTATTTTTCCGTAAAATTGACATTTAGTATAGATCGGCCAATCTCTCATGGAAAAAATACAAAGCCCTCATTTAAACCAATTACTTGATGTATTACTTAAAGTTGATTACGACCGGTTATACCCTAATCTAGAGCTGGTAGAAATGCCGCTTGGTAAAGTTTTATGTGAATCCGGTGATCGTTTAAGTCACGTGTACTTCCCTACTACCTCTATCGTGTCTATCCTTTATGCCATGGAAAACGGCGCTTCAGCAGAAATTGCTTTAGTAGGCAATGAAGGCATGTTTGGTGTTCAAATTTTGCTAGGTGGGGACACGACGCCTAGCCAAGCTGTGGTACAAAGTGCTGGGTACGGTTACCGCATGAAAGCACAGATTTTAAGAAATGAAGTTGCAAACGGCGGGCCATTGCAACGCCTGTTACTACGTTACACGCAGGCACTGATTACTCAAATGTCACAAACTGCGGTTTGCAACCGCCACCATTCCTTACAACAGCAGTTATGTCGCTGGCTCTTGTTAAGCATTGATCGCTTATCCAGCAATGATTTGAATATGACTCAGGAACTGATTGCCAATATGCTGGGTGTGCGGCGTGAAAGCGTGACAGAAGCTGCAGGAACTTTGCAAAATATGGGCTTGATTAGTTATAGCCGTGGCATTATCAAGGTACTGGATCGAAAAGGCCTGGAAGCAAAAAGCTGCGAATGCTACCAGGTAGTTAAAGATGAGATGGATCGTCTGCTACCAGCACTTCACGGCATCGTTAATTAAGAGATACTCTCTTAAAGTAGATAGTAATTCAGGCTGAGTGTGTCGAAACATATCAGCTTGTTTACTCTCCTACATATATGAATTGCCAGTAAATTATTGGCACTTCAATATGCCGGAATTAACGACGACCGGTTAACAACCCAACTACAAACCCGATACCGGCAGCAATGCCAATAGAACGCCATGGATTATCGTGCACATAAACGTCAGTCACTTTTGCTGCGGCTTTGGCTTTTAAATATACATCGGCCTGTACTGCTGCCAGTCTGGCTTTTGCAATGCTAAGTGATTGTTCCGCTTTTGAACGCACTTCTGCCATTTTTTCACCACCTATATTAGCAGTGGATTTCAGCAATGCATCTGCATCTGAAACCACTTCGTGAAACTCTTTGATTAATTCATCTTTATTGAACTTTTCAGATAATATTTCCATGCTTTTCTCCAATATTTATCACAATTTATTTGTGATATCTTCGTAAAATTTTTATGGCTATTTGCGTGTGATCAGTAACATTGCACCTGCTGCCAGTGCAGCGATGCTGATCCAGATCGGAATATTGACTGTTTCTTTTATCAGCCACAGAAAGCTCTATCGGGCCTATCTTGGTTTGCGTTGTTTGCATATGTAATCGCCATAGCCAAACCCAATACACCAGCTACCATCAACATTATTGTAAACATCTGACTGGTTCATGATTATTTCTCATAAATTAACTAAACCGCTGTCATTGCGGGCGTTTAAGCCAGAAATAAATCGGCTTGTCGCTGCCAGTCTGAGCGACGGCCTTGGATCACACGCACCAGTATCACTACGATAGCGATCACAAGCAGAATATGAATCAACCCACCCATGGTGTAAGCCGAAACCAAGCCGGCAAGCCAGAGAACAAGTAATATAACTACGATAGTTTCTAACATAATGCTCTCCTTATTAAAGTTAACTTGCTAACTAGTTAGCTTTAACGCGTAAGTCATTTTTAACTGAAACTACGCCTTTTACGCTGCTTGCAAGTCCAGCGGCTTTGATTACTTCCGCTTGTGTGCCAACAAAGCCGCTTAACTGCACTACGCCTTTGTAGGTTTCAACATTCACTTCATAAGACTTTAAGATAGGTTCTTTAAGAATTGCAGCTTTAACTTTTGTTGTAATCACAGCATCATCAATATAATCACCAGCTTTTTCACGATTAGAGGTTGTTGTATTGTCTTTCTGGCTGTTTGCGGCACAACCTAATGTTGCCATCAGAACGCCAGCAAGAATTAGTTTAGGGATGTGTTTAGTGTATTTCATAGTGCTATCTCCATATCAATTAAAATTTTCAGCAAAATCAGTTATTACGATTGGATTGCTGGCTAACTATGTACACACACAACGTTGTATACATAATGAACCTATTTAAAAAAACGCTCTGTTCTGTAACGAACAGAGCATTAATCATTATTTAAAATAAAACATTTTTAATGTGTATATTTCTTTAGACGAAAATCGACACATTAAAATGATTGTTAGTTAACGATGCCCATTACCTTGGTTATTACCATGCTTGCTACCGCCATGGTCGTCTCTGCCATCATTGCCGCCGCGGTGATCATCTCTGCGATCATCGCCACGATGTTGATTCTGTCCATCATGCCTATCGCGATGCTGCTGCTGGTAACGTGGTGCATAATCGCGCTGATACCAGTTATCCTGCACAAAATAAACGCGTTCGCCACAGGCGCCATATTGGCGACAATGCTTCTTCCAGTTCTTGCGATGTCCTGGCGGCACGCGCATATATACAGGCTCATGTATTTGAGGACTTTGTATGATGACTCTAGGCTGCGCGTAAATAACTTGTGGTTGAGGGTATGCGTTACCGATATCAATACGGCCATAATATCCAGGCTGACCTATGCTGACCGACACCCCTACATCGGCAGCTATAGCCGAAGCACTCATTGTTGCAACTGCAAGTGCGATTAAAAAACGTTTCATGTAAATCTCCTAATGGTGAATACTTATACTTAATCTGATAAACAATTATCAAATTGAACTTGCTAAATAATGGTCATGACAAACAATTTATTAATCATAGCGATTACTGCGTCTCTCTTGCTCTTGCCTGCGGTCAGGTTCATTGGCGATGCTTTTTCCCTGGGGTTGCTGTGATCGCGGCTGCTGTTGCTGCCTATCCGGTTGCTGTCTACTCTGAGACTCCGGGCGGCCTTGTTGCGATGTCGGCCGATCTGGCCTTTGCATATTGCCACTATTATTCTGTTGCTGAGGCTGCGTGCGAATCTCATATGGCTGATCTCTGCCTGGATTACCATCTCGCCGATCGGGCGCTGAAGTACCCTGCTGCCCACGCGGTTCTAATCCAGGTTGCTGAGGCCTTTGATCCTGATCTTCCGGACGTGATTGCTGCGGTAAGTCTGGTGATGACTGTTGAGCATCTCTGTCACGTCTCGGCTGCTCTTCAGATCGTTGCGGTGTGTCGTAATCTCGATTAGGTGCTCCTGAACCTTGATTGTCTTGCCTTCTATTGTTTGGCTCATCGCGCATACGTTGCCGCTCTTGCTGCGAAGATCCCCTAGGCTCAGCCTGCTCTTTATAATGTTGCTTTACTACCGGATCACGTGGTTGATAACGATAGTTATTCTGATGAAGCTCATGCTGCTGCTCGATTTGCTGAGGATAGCGGTCACCGGAATACTTCCTTTGGTAAGTCGGCGGCGGTGCAGGCTGAGGCGCTGAATGGCGATCCCACCTATCCCAGCCACTTCTGCGCTGATTCCAACCCTGCCCCCAATGATCACCCCAACGTGGTGCAGAGTCATAACGCCAGCCTGCAAAATAAGCAGGTGGATGGCGGTAGTAGCGCACAGGAACGCGCAATATAAATACTGGAACAAACTCTGGCTCTACAATCGACCAAGGTCCGTTGTACCATGAGCTGGCATACCAGTAATCATCCTGATATACCCAATAAAGACCGTCATAAAAGAATAAGTTTGCCTGTTGTCTGGGCGCGTAATAAACCGGGTAGCCGGGTACAACGACAAGCTCAGGATATACTGGAAAATTAATACCGATGTTGACATTAGGTAAGCCGATGCCAATTCCCACATTAACGCCAGCGGTGCTTACTGAGCTAAGCAACATGCCTAGCGCTATGAATAAATAACGAATTTTCTGCATTTTCTACCTCCAGATTGACTACTATTTAGCAGCCAAGGCTCTTAGCTTTATGTTTCCATAGCTACCAGCAAATTCATTTTATTTTATTCAAAGCACTATCGTCTGTTCGGTAACACACATACAAAACAGATACTTACTCTTATAGTTTAAATAACGTGATGTGTGTGCGATATATTACATATACCAGATAATGTATGTGTTACTCTGAAAAGATATAATTTATGCAGTTATATTCATTAACAATTTTGAGTGCTGTTAATCGATAGCTGCTGTCGCAAGTTTTAATGCTTCTTCTCTCCTATTGGTCATAATGAGTAGGTCAAAAGTCGCTTCCCGCTAAAGGTGCTGATAGTGATTAATAGAATTGGATATCTCAATATCCGACAATTAGCAGTTATATTTACCTTAGTTCTTATATCAGGCTGTAGCTCAATACCTACTATGGTGCCGGATATGGCCATGCACTCGGAAAGACCGGTGCAGCTGGATGGTGCTGGCGGTCCCTTATCGCCTCAGCAAAGCAAAGCAATTCTAGCCAAGCTTAAAAAGAACGGCGACGATACCAATATTTTCGACAAACATCTTGCATTAGAAGCCGAGATCGTCGGTAGTCCGTTAGTCGTCGGTAATCAGGTAGAACTGCTGATAGACGGTCCTACTACTTATAACGCGATGTTTGCCGCAATAGAAGCCGCCAAAGACCACATCAATATGGAAACTTTCATTATTGAGAATGATGAAGTCGGAAAGCGCTTTATAGAATTGTTAATCAAAAAGCAGCGTAGCGGTGTTCAGGTTAACCTGATTTACGACAGCGTGGGATCGATGAATACGCCTAAAGAGTTTTTCATGCCACTGATAGAAAATGGTGGCTACGTGCTTGAATTTAACCCGATTAACCCGCTTTATGCACGTAAAAGCTGGCAAGTGAGCCAGCGTGATCATCGCAAACTATTAATCGTAGATGGTGAAATTGCCTTTGTCGGCGGTATCAACATTAGCAGTGTTTACTCCAGCGGTTCCCCCGGTAGTGGTGCATTTAGCAAATCCAAGTCTGGTGAAGGTAAAGTGCCATGGCGTGATACCCACTTGCGCATGGCCGGGCCTGTAGTGAAAGAGTTCCAGAAGCTATTCATAGGAACATGGGATCAACAACAAGGTGCGCCACTGCCGGCTAAAAATTACTCGCCGGAAATCAGCAGTAAAGGCAATGAAATTGTACGGGCAATAGGTAGTTCTCCAGAAGAACCCTTTAGCCAGATATATGCCACCCTGCTTTCGGCTATTAATAGTGCAGAAACTCAGGTTTTTCTGACAAATGCCTACTTTGTCCCTGATCCGCAACTACTAGCCGCATTAAAAGAAGCGAGTCAGCGCGGTGTAGATGTAAGGTTACTGTTACCCGGAAAAACAGACTCTGCCTTGGTATTTTACGCATCACGTTCTTATTATGACGAGCTGCTCAGTTCAGGGGTGAAAATCTATGAACGACAGCACGCATTGCTTCACGCAAAAACCGCACTTATAGATGGCGTATGGTCAACGATAGGTTCAACCAACCTTGACTGGCGCAGCTTCGTTAACAATCAGGAAATTAACGCCGTGATGCTGGGCCAGGACTTCGGTGCAAAAATGCAGGCGTTATTCGAAAAAGATCTGGAATCTTCCAAAGCCATTACGCTGGAAGCATGGAGAAGTCGCTCAATCAGCGTTCGAATTAAAGAAAGGGCAGCACGCTTATGGGCACGTTTATTGTAAGTCTTAACATTCACAGGTGTCTATTTTGAAATCAGGATTAAAGTACATGCGGTTTATAACGGCTTTAATGCTAATTTGCAGTTTCTGGTCTGCTAATGCTTTTGCCGCTGACAAAGCTGCATCCAATATTCCGCTACGAGCAAAATATACGGAACTCACCAAACAGCTGAACAACAATCAGTTTAAACGTGCGCTTTATCTAAACTCCATGGAATCTTCGCACGATTTAAAAGGTGAAATCTATGCTGTAGTTGACTATCCGTTTGTTAAAGTCAATCAAGCCCTCAATAACCCTGCGCATTGGTGTGATGTATTAATACTGCATATTAATATCAAGTACTGTCATGCTGACGAAAATAGATCCGGCTCAACGCTCACCGTCAACCTCGGTAAAAAAGATGCGCAGCCATTGACTGACACTTACCAGGTAGACTTCGATTATCGTGAAATTATCACCACGTCAGATTATTTTGCAATAGAACTTAATGCTGAAAATGGCCCCTTGAACACGCGTGATTATCGCATCTGGGTTGAAGCAACACCCATCAAAGGTGGACGTACCTTTCTGCATTTCACCTATGCTTACTCCTTTGGCCTTGCCGGTCGTCTGGCCATGCAGGGTTATCTGGCAACCGCGGGTAGCGACAAGGTCGGATTTACCGTGACCGGAAAGTCGACTGATGGGGATACCCGCTATATTAAAGGCGTTAGAGGCGTAGTTGAGAGAAATACCATGCGCTATTATCTGGCTATTGATGCTTTACCTTGCCGAGCTGAATACCAGCCAATCAACAATTTGAGCAAAGATTACAGTCCTGGTATCGCTCGACGGAAGAATACCCGCGTCAATTGCATGAGGTTGAGCTAGGTGAATACCTGGCAATGAAACGCGATGAATATAAACGTCAACAGTAAATAAATGAGCCTATTGATGCTGATATAAATTTAACAAATTTAGAGGTAATAATATGTATTACATTACAGAATCCAGCAAATCATTTAACCAGGCAGCAGCTGACCTTGAGTCGGCTGTTAAGCATCACGGCTTCGGTGTACTGCATATACATGACTTGGGCTCTACTCTGCGCAGCAAAGGCATTGCCTTTGATGAGGAGTGCAAAGTTTTTGAGGTATGCAATCCTGCTCAGGCAGCAAAAGTTCTTGCCGCTGACATGCGACTGAACATGGCGTTACCATGTCGTATTTCTGTATTTACAGAGTCAGGCAAAACTAAAATAGGTCTGATCAGACCTGTTCAGATGCTTGCAGCACTCTCGCAAGATCCAGCAATGCTGGAAGTTGCAAAAGAAGTTGAAGAAAAGACAATACTGATGGTAGATGAAGCAAAATAAATAATCACTGCTTTAATAGTTTCGATATGAAAATATTATGCTTGCGTCATCCGGAGAGCATTTGATTTTAAAACTGATTGAAGAAATAACAGAACTGACTATCAGCGTCGCCTGTATTTACTTGATCCTTGTAACCTATATACGCTACAGCCAGCCGGAATATATTGCACCGATGCAAAAAAGACGGTTAGGCATCCTGTTACTGTTAATTCTCGCAGTGTCCATCATTAAAATAAGCGAAGATGTCATTGGCGGAGAATCAAGCCTGATTGATAGATCCATGTTACTTTTTGTACATAGTATTGTTCCGGAAACATCCATCAATTTCTTTAAGATAGTTACACTGACAGGATCATCAAAAGTTCTGTTTCTAATTGCTGCCATTGTCACAATGACGCTTCTATATGCCAGACATCGTGCTGAGGCCCTACTTGTATCAACTTCGGTCATTAGTGCGGCTTTTGTCATATACGCTGTAAAGTTAATCACCAGCCGCAACAGGCCACAATTATGGGACACTGAACTTTACTGGGGTTCAAGTTTCCCCAGTGGGCATACTTTGGCCGTTGCGGCATTTGCTACTGCTATCGTTTTATGTGTTGGGAAACTCAGGCCAGCATATCGAAATATTACTATGGTGATCGCTGTATTATGGATATTGTTTGTTGGCTTTTCACGTCTAGCGCTAGGTGTTCATTGGCCTACAGACGTTTTAGCTGCGGCGTGCATCGGCGCATTTATATCACTGGCAATACACTTTGCTATCGTGTCATATAGTCGCGATTAAAATGGCCTCCAGTATTGAAGAGGGCTTGAATGCATCAGGATAAAACACCTGATGCAAATACTAGTTATCAATGCCTATCGTCATGTTTTCCGTCACGCCCGCCATCACCCCTATGATGATCATGACCTTTATAATATCCATTATCATGATACCCTCTGACGTAGCAGCCGCTTAATCCAAACGCAACCAAGCTAAATATTAATAATAACTTTTTCATCAAAAATCCTTCTATGAATATTGTTAAATCATGG
>JAHRYP010000045.1 GCA_020622105.1 Methylotenera sp. | reverse complement strand
GTTCCATATGATGCAGTGCGCAAAGCCCATCAAAACCAGCACGAATCGGACTCTCCACACTGGGAAGAATCCAGTTATATTCCTGATATTCTTTTGAAAATTCTGATTTGATATCGAAGCCATTTGGGCCAATCACGCTAATAGGCTGGCGGTTCAGCAAAATGCATTCCCATAACTGGCTTGCATTGCCTCTGACTTCAATATTTGTCAATGCCAGATCTAGCTGATGGTTGGTGAGAGAATTGAGCAGCGTTGTCTGACCGCTAGCATAAATCTCAAGCTTGAAACTTGAGTTATTGAGTATTGGCTCTACAAAGCCCTCAATAAAATTCCGCGACATAGTGGAAAGTACGCCAATTCTGACAATCTTGTTTTCTGATTCCATGCCTTTATGCAGCAGGTTTTCCAGCTCATCGCCTTTACTGAATATTGACTCGGCATAGGATAGAGCAACATTCCCCATTTCAGTTAATACCAGCCTCCGTCCTTGTCGCACAAACAAATCGCATTCCAAGCTTTCTTCAAGCTGTTTGATTTGCATAGATAACGCTGACTGAGAGATATGTAGCTTCTCTGCCACCTTGGTCAGATTACCTACTTTAGCGACATGCCAGAAATATTGCAGATGGTGATAGTTAAGCCGTGACATATATAGAAAATAGAACGATAAATTAATAATTATATATTTTACTTAATATTTAATTTATTTCAAAATTACAACGTTTTAATAGTTCCTGACAAATTTAATCAACTAATTGACAAGAATCTTGAAAGGCAACCATGTACAAACTGATTGAAATTGAAGGACGATGGGTTCAGGTTACATATAAAACAATAGAAATTAACGGTGAACCTGTCATTACGGAAGATGATATAAAAATTATTAACCAATTCAACCATATCGACAGTGAACAGCAAATACAGCAAGTTAATCAGCAGCGGCGAGAAATTACTCTACAAAATGAACATAAAAAACTGCAGATCAAAAAATCTAATAGTTAATTACGAAGCAATGATTCACTTTAATAGATTAAAAATATAAAACATAGTTTATATAAGAACATGCACCAACAGATAACGACTAAGGCTAGGGAAATTTAATGGATCTTTTAACACTTTCGGTATCTGCTAGCACCTTAGCCCCCCCTATTTTAATGCTGATTACAGCGCTGATATGTCTCAACCAGACCATTCCTGTCAAGCTGCTTTGGAAAGCATTTGCACTATTTTCTGGATTGGCGTTACTTTCAGCAGCGATATCCCCATTGCTGCAGATAATGCTACCTTCACTTACTGAGCGCAGCTTGTGGCTGCCTGGCCTCATAACAAACCCACTTCAGTCTTGGATGGCACTACTGGTTCAGCTTCTAGGTACTGTGATAGGGGTGTTCTCTTCACGTTATCTGCAAGGTGAAAGTGGCCAAGCACGTTACATCACAGCATTTTCCGGCGTATTGGCATTGGTTCATATGCTGCTGCTGGCAGACCACTGGCTGCTGCTGATAACAGCATGGGCGCTAATCGGTGTAATACTGCAACGGCTGCTTTGCTTTTACTCAGAGCGCCCCTTTGCCATGCTGGCAGCTCATAAAAAAAATATTGCGGATCGCATCGCTGATGCGCTGCTGATTACTGCAGCAGGTTTGGCATGGTTTGAAATAGGTAGCGGATCACTTTCTGCGTTGACCGCGCATGTCGCACAGACAGAAATTTCACCGTTGCTGCATGTAAGCGCAGTATGTTTGGTGCTAGCAGTCATGATACGCACTGCACTTTTCCCGGTACATGGATGGCTGATTCAAGTTATGGAAGCGCCAACACCTGTATCCGCGCTGCTGCATGCGGGGGTTGTTAACCTTGCGGGATTTGTGCTGATTAGATTCGCCCCCCTGCTGCAGGAAGCAATAGTCGCACGCTGGCTTCTGGTGATATTTGGTATGGTGACAGCCATATTGGCAGGCTTGGTTATGCTCACAAGGATCAGTATAAAGGTAAGACTTGCCTGGTCAACTGTGGCACAGATGGGCTTTATGATACTTGAATGTGGCTTGGGGCTTTACACGCTGGCTGCAATGCATCTGCTGGGGCACTCTCTCTATAAAGCACATGCATTTTTATCGTCATCTAGCATCGTACAACAGTACAAACTTCAGCTGCTTCGTAGTCCTGGTCAGGTCTCTGCTACAAGCTTGCTATTGGCACCAGCTGCGGCTATTAGCATCATCTTGCTTGTAAAATATTTGATTTTGAATGGCGCCTGGCCATGGTGGTGGAGCGTAATTCTCGCTTTGGCTTGGGCACCCCTGCTATGGACAGCATCTGATGGGGAATCGCAAAGTAGAAGTCACTATATTACTGGCACAGGCATGATTGCCGCACTTACCTTGCTGGCTTCGCTGCTGCATCAGCTACCTTTTGGCACCAACGACATGGCTGACACGCAAACTGGCATATTTGCACTCTTTGGAATGACGCTGATGTATTTCATGCAGGTTGCACTAAAGATCTACCCTACCCGAATGTCTATATTTCAGCGCTGGAGTTATGCCGGATTTTATGTTGACGAGGCTTACACGCGTCTGGCTTTAAAGCTGTGGCCAATTGATTGGGCCTCAGCACAGCAATTGCCTAGCAAGTCTTTAACCACTCGCTAATAAATATCAATATTTCAGGAGAGTAAGATGGATGGAAAAATGCTGATGACCGAATACGAAGGCAATCATTACAGCCCAACGGCCGATTGGCAGGATCGCATCGATGATGCTTGCGAAAAAGCTTGTCAGGCAATTGCACCTAGCTGGCCACTAGATCGTGCGATTGCAGTCAATCCCTATTGGCAGCGTATTAACCGCCCTTTGCGCGAGGTTGCTGCACGTATGGCAGTACTAGGTAATATCAGTGTATTTCCAGCACGCAACTATATAGCGCAAGCATGGCATACTGGTCGCATTCAGCCTATCGATCTTGATTACGCCCTTAAAAATTCGCCGGCGACCAATGCTGCATTCTTGACGAAAGATGATTGCGTAAAAGCACTACATAACCCCCTTAAGCTGCCGCAGCTGCCGCTATTAATTGACGTACTGGATGATGATCCTGAACAGCATACCCGGCTATCATGGCGCCAGGCCATCACACACCAGGTCAGTCAAACATGTGCCGCTTATTTTGACACGGATCAGGCTGACTGGCAGCCTAATCGCAAACAAGGCTTATACGCTTTCTGGCGAGATACACTGACTCACGACCACGGCATCGGTATGCTGATGGGGTTGCCTGACTTGGGCAAGCAGCTGGGTATTCTGCCCGCAACGGCAAGTGATGCGGAACACTGGGTTATGCAGCGTATCGGCCTACCCGAGACTGCTTGGGCAGATTACCTTGAAGCGGTTTTGCTGACTGTAAATGGCTGGGCATCCTGGTGTGCCTATCTCGGTTGGCAAGCAGCATTGAAAGGTAAAACAGACCCAAACCTGCGAGAACTGCTTGCGATACGTCTTGCATGGGGTGTTATTCTTCTGCAATGCAAGGATGACATAGCAACACGTCGTGCATTTGCCGCATTACAAGACCAATGGACTCATGCAGCAGACACTTTGAAACAGGCAGAACAGCTCCTGCTGGTGGATGAGGTATGGCAGCTTGCATTGGAAGCTGGCTATCAACAAAAACTAGCAGAATCATTAGGTAAAACAGAAATTAATGCCGAAGATGACTTACCAGAAGTCCAGGCAGCTTTCTGTATTGATGTTCGCAGTGAGCCGCTGCGTCGTTCGCTGGAGCAGGTTTATTCCAAAGTACAGACCATCGGATTTGCGGGTTTTTTTGGTTTGCCTATTTCTTACTCACCTTTAGGTACAAAAATTGAACGGCCGCAATTACCTGGCTTGCTCGCACCGTCGATGGAGGTAACCGAGCAAGTCTGCCAAGCCTGCTGCGATGAAAAAGAATCTAGCTTACTAACACAGGCAGCGAGCGAAGCAAGGCAGAGTCAGTTAAGCCGCTCTGCACAGTGGAAGCAGGTGTCGCTGGCCTAGTGCCGCCTTCTCGTTTGTTGAAGCGGCTGGATTTAGCTACCTTGGCAAACTCAAACAGTGGATCAGCCCCACGCAAAAATCTAGACAGAACAATGATCAAGCCGGCATCTCAAAGCGTTACCGCGCAGCGGTGAGACCCATTCTAACCGCCAGCACAGAAATAAAAGTCGTTCTTGCTGCTCAAGTTCTGCATGCACTGGGACTGGATAAAAAAATCGCACCTCTGGTTTTACTGGTGGGGCATGGCAGCCAAAGTGAGAACAATGCACATGCGGCAGCCTTGGATTGTGGCGCATGCTGCGGACAGACTGGAGAAGTTAACGCTCGCGTTCTGGCAAATATACTTAACGATGCCACAGTCAGGGACAGCTTGCGCAGCAGGAATATCTATATTCCGACCGAAACCGTTTTTATTGCCACTTTACACAATACGACTACTGATGAAATCGAGGCCTTTGATCTAGATCTGTTATCACCTAAGAAACTCGCAATGTGGCAAAAACTCATGCAAGCACTAAATACAGCTGGCGATATGGTGCGTCGCGAACGCGCTGTCAGTCTCGGCATCAGTCCATTTGCAGAGGCTAAGACTTTGCTAAAGACCATGCGTCTTCGAGCGAATGACGGTGCGCAGACGCGACCGGAATGGGGACTCGCTGGCAATGCTGCTTTCATTATCTCACCGCGTCACCGTACAAAACATCACAAACTTGATGGGCGTTGTTTTTTGCATGACTATGATGCTGGGAAGGATTCGGAAGGAAGTTTACTGGAACTACTTATGACAGCCCCCATGCTGGTCACCCATTGGATTAACTGGCAGTACCACGCCTCTGTGTGCGATCCGCTGCATATGGGTTGTGGTAATAAAGTGTTGCATAACGTGGTTGGCGGTCATATAGGCGTATTTGAGGGCAATGGTGGCGACCTGCGTATAGGATTATCAAAACAGTCTCTACATAATGGTGAACAATTGGTACATGAACCACTACGACTGACTGTTGTGATTGACGCATCAGCGGTTTTTATTGAGCGTATTATCAATAAACACGATATGGTCAAGCAACTGGTAGAGCATGGCTGGCTGCACCTTTGGCGTTATGAGGGTGCAACTTTGCTACGTTATACCCGTGGGCAATGGCATGATCTGGATTTTAAATAATGTTAATTGGGCCGTCGGAGAATCAATTTTAAAGTAATACATACATAGTAACAATTCCGCTAAGTTACTCTACATATTAAATGTGAAGGTCCGATTTGTTCCGCATTGCTGCTCAGTACCCGTAGCGGACTCTCAAGCTACGTCGGTAATTATTGAGCGCCGCCTCAAACACATATCTGAACCAGCTTGACATATTTGGAATTGGATTATTTAACCAAATTACTATATAACAAATAATTATTTAGTTATATTTATTTATTATTTTATCAACTAAATAAGCACCTATAGAATACAAACTTTATTCAACGGCATGCATTTGGTTGGTATGTTTTAGGAGCGCAGTTTTGAAAATTCGCCGTTTAGATTTAGATGATAAAGTCATTAGCCAACCTCATGTTGAATTAGGTCTACCTCCCGCCGAATACGATGTCACACATGCGGCAGACCATCCGCTGCTTAGAATAGCAAGTTATGTGGTTGTTGCCGTGTTAACCGGCCTTGTTTTTTATTTTACCTATCAAATATTTTTGGGTGATAATGCCTTGAGTGGCAATGAAATTATTGCCAACGCCTTACATGACCCTATGTTTTGGAGTGCTATTGCGGTTGGGCTTTTCGCCCAAATCATTGATGGTGCGCTCGGCATGGCCTATGGGGTGACCTCAAGCAGTTTCTTGTTAGCTATAGGCGCCACGCCTGCAATGGCAAGCGGCGCAACCCATTTGGCCGAAGTTTTCACAACTGGTGTATCTGGCATATCGCACCTAAAAATGGGAAATGTGAATAAAAAACTTTTTTTCAGTTTACTTATCCCTGGCATTATCGGTGCATTTATTGGCGCATATGTTTTAGGTAATATTGACGGCAAAGCCCTTAAACCCTATTTCAGTGATTAATTATTGATAATGGGTTTATACG
>JAHRYP010000044.1:5799-6918 GCA_020622105.1 Methylotenera sp. | reverse complement strand
TGCATATAGGTCGGCTTTAATTGTTGCGTCACATGCCATCGATAAGAAGTTTAAACAAAAGCCTTGCTGTGGGCCTTTGCGTATTTTCAGGCGATCATTACCCCATTTTGTCTGGAATTGTTTGGCAATAGTCAGTGTGTTATCGCTAGAACCATCGTCGCTAATTATCAGGCTCCAATTTTTGTGGGTTTGGTCTTCTAGAGATTGCAACTGCTCAGCTAAAAACTGCTCACCGTTGTAGGTGGACATGAGTATGCAGATGTGATGGGATGTTTTTTGTGTGGTCATTGTTTTTTTAGGTAATTTGGGGTGTATACCGTATAGCGTCTTTACATGAATTTACACTTACAATATTCGCTAAATTATAAACGAATATATGCATGGAGGTGCATTTGGTGACTTAGCTAGGTTTGATGTTATATATTTTGAAAACAGGCTTGTCACAATGTTTAAATGAGAGTTTTTTATGGGTAGTGTATATGCCTAAGTTAAAAAAATATTGGACTTCACCTGTTTTAACAGAAATATTAAAAAATCGTCAATCAGATTGAGGCCGCAATCCAGATAGGTTTTATGGTTAGGTAAATTGGGCTAAGAAAGAATAAATATTTATTTTAAATTTAAACAATAGCTTACATTTGTTTTTTTAATTATCTTCGCTAAAGTGGCAATTCTAAGTTTTACCTTGTCTAGCTCCTAGCCTCCGTCGGAATGATGAAATTTATAGGCTTTTAGATTGAAATACTGCGTTTAAAGGTTTCAGTGAGTTGCAATATGTGGGTTAACATGCCTTTAAGTGGGTTAAAATTGACCACTTAAACTTGTGGTTACTATGCGTTAATGAAAAAATCAGAAGAAAACACCAAGAAAGATAATACCTCAGCGGTTGTTGATAATCACACCCCCATGATGCGCCAGTACTTGGGTTAAAAACATTAATTTATTGATTATATGGATTTTAATTTGATATTTTAGTTAGACTAAAATGTATTCGGCTACATATGGGCTACTTTTGTTTCATTACTTAAAATTGGTATCTAGGCTCCACCTATGTATATTGGTTAGCCTGCTGTGTCTTGATCAATTCAAGCATAAATACTCGGCCAATACTAAATCCAA
>JAHRYP010000044.1:5441-5762 GCA_020622105.1 Methylotenera sp. | reverse complement strand
TAGTGACCGGTGGCAAAGCCGGATTAAGCTGTCACTTAGGTTGCGAGGCAATTCTATAAGTATCTACCAAAAGTAACCATTCCATTTAACAATTCGAACATTAAAATCAATCAAATATATTCATTTAGAATGATTTGCTACTTTTGACTGCTATGCATTTAGAGTAGCCTGATCTTAAAATAACACATCCATTAATATGCACAAGTTTTGGCGAGAACGTAAAGTTCATTGGATAGGATAATTAAATGGCTCTCAAAAATATTGGGGTTGCTACTAACTGTATTTATGCTGGGGAAATAGTTGACCAGTTTGGGGCGCCGC
>JAHRYP010000044.1:4350-5431 GCA_020622105.1 Methylotenera sp. | reverse complement strand
TTATGACACTACCACTTTCAAGTTCAGTTCTACTGCAGACATGTTAGATGTGATTGAAGGTCGCAAACCGGGTTGCTTTTATACCCGATATGGATCGAATCCGAGTGTGATGAGTGTTGAGGCGAAACTGGCAAGCCTTGAACACGCAGAGAGTGCGTTGCTGTTCACCTCTGGAATGGCTGCAATTTCTGCAACGCTGTTGGCGCATGGTGAGCACGGTATCGTTTGTCTTGGTGAAGTTTATGGTGGCGCATGGGAATTAATGACAAGACAATTGCCAACACTGAATCGACATACCAAGTTTCTGAAAGCTAATGATATAGAAGGACTCAAGCAGCATTTAGCGACTGGATGCAGTCTCGTCTATTTTGAAACACCGTCAAATCCATTGCTTGAGATCATCGATATAGCTTTGATTTGCTCGCTGGCCCATACATATGGTGCCAAATTGGCAATTGATAGTACATTTGCCGCTCCGATAAACCAACAGCCGCTTACGCTGGGTACCGATATTGTGATCCACAGTGCTACTAAGTATCTCGGCGGACATAATGATCTGACAGAAGGGGTAGTAGCTGCAGCAGATGACATGCTGGAGCCGATGCATATCGAGAGAAAGAACTTGGGCCAAATTCTGGCGCCAGATTCGGCACACCTGCTTGCGTGGAGTTTAGCAACGCTAGAGGTGCGGGTTGTAAGGCAGAATTCGACAGCTTTACACTTGGCAAACGTATTGCAGCAGCACCCTTTGGTGCAAAAAGTTTACTATCCTGGACTTGAAAACTTCATCGGGCATGAAATCGCAAAGCGACAAATGAATGGATATGGTGGGATGATTTCGATAGTAATCAAAGGCGATGGAACTGCTGCTACAAAAATGGTTGATGGGTTGCAATTGTTTACTTTAGCAGCAAGTCTTGGCGGGGTAGAGAGTTTAGTTTCCCAACCGGCGCTTACTTCACATCGTGATCTTAGCCCAGCAATGCGACAATCGCGTCGTATCACGGATAGTCTAATAAGACTGTCTATTGGACTTGAAAACCCAGAGGATCTGGAAAATGATTTGATACAGTCACTTTTC
>JAHRYP010000044.1:0-4340 GCA_020622105.1 Methylotenera sp. | reverse complement strand
CGATTCGAGAAATTAAACATTCAATAGTCACTTAGCCAATTGCCAAGTTTTACCTAACGCTTTCAATTATATTTAAATTAGCGACTGATAAGTGGCAAAGCGGTCGTTCGTGTTAAGCAACCATATTTCAGTTACCTACCAGCAACAAGCTCTAAATTTAAAACTTATCAAACGGCATTTGATCCGAAATCAGTTGTAGCTATCACTGAAATTTAGAGATCATTGTTTATAGCCATAAGTAAATTAATTTTATCAAATTGATCCTTGTCAAGTTAATCTATAACAGACATGGTAGCCTATAACACTTAGTGCGACAAAATGTCGCAGGGTTTACTGGGTGATTTAGTCACCCAAGTTAAAGGAGAAGAGCATGAGTGATCTCAGTAAAGAAAAAATCAATAATGATGTGCTTGAGGATGAGAGCCGCAGAAAGTTTTTCGGCACATCTGCAGCAGCGTCGCTAGCTGGGGCGGGATTGGTGATGGGCTTGTCAGCTTGCAAACAGTCAGAAGATGGCGTTGCAGGTAAAGCTGCTGGTCACTTGGAAGGGTCAAGCAAGTTTGAAGTGCAACCAGGCAAGCTTGATTCATACTATAGCTTCTCAAGCGCAGGGCATAATGGAGAAATGCGTATATATGGCATACCTTCTGGTCGCACCCTTAAGCGTATTCCAGTTTTTAATGTGGATCCAATGGTGGGTTGGGGAATTACAAATGAATCAAAAGCCATCATGGGTACTAATGCAGATGGCAGCTTGAAGTACATGACTGGTGATACCCATCATGTGCATGGCTCATACACTGACGGCACCTATAACGGTAAATATTTGTGGACTAACGACAAACTAAATAATCGACTTGCTCGAATCCGAATGGATAGAATGGAATGCGATGCGATCACTGATATACCTAATGTTCAAGGCTTTCATGGCATATTTCCAGACAAGCGTGATCCAGTAGACGCAAATATTAACTTTACAACTCGCGTATTCTGCGGCTCAGAATTTGCCTCACCAAAACCTAATGATGGGCGTGATACCTCTGATCCGACTAAATGGTTTTCGCTTTTTACTTGCGTTGACGCAGAGAGCATGGAAGTGCGCTGGCAGGTAAGAATCAATGGTAACAATGACTTAGTCGCAACATCCTACGATGGAAAACTGGCCGCGAGTAACCAGTACAACACGGAAAATGGCGCAGTATTGGCTGACATGATGTCTGTAGAGAGGGATGCTTGCGTATTTTTTAATATTGAACGTATTGAAGCAGCAATCAAAGCTGGAAAATCTTTCACTATAGGCAACACTAAGGTACCAGTGGTGGATGGTACGATTGATGCCAATAAAGATCCCAAGACCGCACTTGTTTGTTATGTACCTGTACCTAAAAACCCGCATGGCGTTAATATTTCACCTGATGGTAAATACTTTGTATGTTCAGGTAAATTGTCACCTACAGCGACAGTGATTGAAACTGAGTTAGTGCATAAGTGGTTTGCTGGTGAACTCAAGACTGAACGCGATGCTGTTGTAGCAGAGCCAGAAATCGGTCTGGGCCCACTACATACTGGTTTTGACGGTAAAGGTAATGCTTTTACAACCCTTTTCCTCGACAGTCAAATCGTTAAATGGAACGTAGATAAAGCCATTGCACAATTCAAAGGCGACAAGTCAGCGCAACCAGTGCTAGATCGTATCGATGTGCATTATCAGCCAGGGCATGGTTATACATCCATGGGTGAAACCAAAGAAGCTGACGGAAAATTCTATAACTCAGGAAACAAGTTTTCTAAAGATCGCTTTTTACCAGTGGGCCCATTGCATGTGGAAACTGAGCAGTTAATCGATATCAGCGGCGAAAAAATGCAACTGATTCATGATCATACGGCTTATCCAGAGCCACATGACGCTATTATTGTTCGAGCAGACCTAGTTAAAACTAAACAAGTGTCCGATATGAATGACTACCCGAATGCGGTGAAGTCTATGTCAGATAACCGTATAGAACGTAAAGGTAAAAAAGTCATGGTTTACATGACGTCTCAAGCACCTAATTTTGGTTTATCAGAGATAAAGGTGAAACATGGTGACGATGTCACTATTACGCTCACCAACCACGATAAAGTAGAAGATTTAACCCATGGCTTTGGTATTGAGAACTACAATATAAACTTCATCGTTAATCCACAAGAAACCCATTCTGTAAGTTTTAAAGCTAATAAAGCTGGAGTATTTTGGATTTACTGTACACACTTCTGTCATGCGTTACATTTGGAAATGCGCATGAGATTTATTGTTGAAGCATAAGTTTTACAATTGAAAGCCCAGTTGGAGTGAGTCAATGATAGGCTCACTCCACTTTAATTCACTTCAATCTAGATCAGCTGAATTTACATTTGTAACGCATTCTAAGTAGTAGGTCTGGAATCAGATGAAAACTCGATTATTACACCCACTCTATTTGTTACGTCAAATTACTCGCTTTTCAGTTTTAATTTGCTGCTATTTAAGTTTGTGTTTCTCAGCAATAACATTAGCCGATAGCGACAAAACAAACGACCATACAGAACCAGAGCGCCACGCCGAAAAGAGCCATTCTGGCTCCTATGAAGCACCTCTGCCGGTCCAGCTTACAACCGACCCAGACCTGTGCGCTTATGTGCCTTGTCATGATATCTTTCCAAATGCAGATCGCTTCTCTCCCAGAAAAGGGCGCCCAGCCTACGTTGAGGCTTATCATGAGGAACATGGTCAACAAAAATTACTAGGCTACGCATTTCTTTCTACTGACATTGTTGATATTCCAGCCTACTCAGGAAAGCCGGTCGTCACGCTTATTGGCATGGACGTCACAGGCAAGATTATAGGTGTTAAAGTTTTGCGACACAGCGAGCCGATTCTATTGGTAGGTATTCCGGAAATAGCATTGACCAAGTTCATCAAGCAGTTTGTTGGTAAGAATGCTTGGGACAAGCTGGAGATTGGTAAGGCGCGTGCTGAAGGTGGATACATTGGTATTGACGCGATTAGCGGCGCTACCGTGACGGTCATTTCTGCAAATCAGGTTGTGATGCGAAGTGCCTATGAAATTGCCAAGCAAGTCGGCATTATTAAAGCAGTTCCTAGACCTCAAGCCAGTTTTAGCAACATTACTGAAGAACAGTCTTGGGATACGCTACTTTCGGAAGGCAGTATACAGCACCTCACTGTATCACCCTCTCAAGTTGGTTTGGATAATACTGGGCAACCCTACATTGATCTTTACTTTGGCTACCTTAATGCACCTGCTATCGGTCGAAGTATTTTGGGGGAGCGCAATTACGAAGGGTTGATGGCCGAACTTAAGCCTAATGAACATGCTATTTTCATCGTTGCAAATGGTTCAGCGTCATTCAAGGGTTCCGGATTTGTACGCGGAGGCATTTATGATCGCGTCCAAGTTTCGCAAGACATGGATAGTTTTACGTTCCGTGATACGGATTACCGCAATCTGTACGGTATTCGGGCTACAGGTGCGCCAGAGTTTAACGAATCGGCTATATTTATCATACGCAGCACGAGCTTTAGTGCGGCTTATCCGTGGAGTTTGGTATTTTTAGGTAACAAAGTTGACAAGCAGACTGGGGCTAGAACCTTTGCCAATTTTGATCGTGAGTTCTGGCTGGATGCAAAATATCTGCAAGGTGGACGACCAATAGTGGTAAAGGCTGATCCCACTTGGCTAAAAATATGGAAATCTCGCATTTTGGAAATTACAGCTTTTATTGTGATTTTACTTTTTACTGCAGTATTCTATGCAAATCGTGATTGGCTTGTGCGTCGATCCAGTCGTAAAGATAAACGCTGGGTTTCAGCTCCTAAATATGCAATTTGGTTGGTCAGTATTGGTTTTATAGGCTTTGGTTTGATGGCGCAGCCGTCTATTACACAGGTGCTGACGTGGTTTCACTCATTACTATTTCACTGGAAGTGGGAGCTATTTTTATCTTATCCATTTATCTTTATTTTCTGGCTGTTTATCATCATCACGGTGTTTATATGGGGGCGTGGCTTATTTTGTGGATGGATGTGCCCGTTCGGCTCTTTGTCTGAAATAATCTATAAAATAGCGGGAAAAGTTGGTCTTAAACGCTTCCAGTTTAAGCCGAGCATGGCGTTGCATAATCGGCTGAAGTGGATCAAATATGGTATTTTCTGGGTGCTGCTGGCAGTCTCATTCTTTTCTATGGGATTAGCGGAAAAGCTGGCAGAAGTCGAGCCGTTCAAAACAACCTTTTTAGTGGGCTTGTTCAACCGCAGCTGGCCATACACTTTATTTACCGCTAGTCTGCTTGGTTTATCG
>JAHRYP010000009.1:486-90614 GCA_020622105.1 Methylotenera sp. | reverse complement strand
TTTTCAAGTGATAACTGTCGGCTTTCCTGCGCCGTATCCCACTGAAACTGCTCTACCAGCTCGGCGGCTTCGACAATCATTGCCATCGCCAGGTTCTTAGGCGTATGAAACTGCGCCCAATCACGCTCGGCCACGAAATCATTAATACGTATTCTCAGTTCCTGTAGTGAGTCGGCCATGTCTAATCCTTACGCAACATTATTTACGGTTACTGCCTGCTACCATCTTAATCTCGAACAAACGGCACTCCAGAGGCCCGTTAAATAATGGCGTGCGTTTGCTTGGCGTCAGGCGCATCAGCTTGGGCATACGCAAATCATTAGTCAGGAAATAAGTATTCCAACCGGCAAATTTGCGTTTCAGAGCCTCACCCATTTTTGGATATAGTTCTGCCAGTTCTTCATCTTCCCCGATGCGTACTCCATAAGGTGGATTCGTCACCAGCACACCGCTATCTGCCGGTGGTACAGCTTTGAGCATATCTACATGTGCAATCTGCACCGCTTCCAGCAAGCCTGCTGCTTCAAGATTCTGCTTGGTTACGCGCACCGCACGCAAATCGAGGTCTGAGCCATATATCTTCTGGAAAGAGACTTTCTTGACCTTACTTAATGCCTGATTTTTGATCTTTTTCCAACTATCGGACTCAAAAGTTCTCAGTTTTTCAAAACCAAAATCGCGTTTTAATCCAGGTGCAATATCCAGTGCTAGCATTGCAGCTTCCAACAGAAATGTTCCGCTGCCGCACATAGGGTCAAGCAAAGCTTGTCCGGGCTGCCAGCCTGATAATTTCAAAATGCCTGCTGCCAGATTTTCACGCAGCGGCGCCTCTATGCTCGCACCGCGATTGCCGCGCTGATACAAAGCGGCACCTGAGGTATCCAGATAAAACTGATATTCATCAACAGTTAAATAAGCATGAATCCGCACTGCTGGGGTTTTGGTATCAATATATGGCCTGCTGCCAACCGCGAGCCTGAATTTATCGCACACGGCATCTTTAATCTTTAAAGTCGCAAATTCCAGACTTTTTAGCGGACATTTCACGCCGGTCACTTTCACCATAAAATCATGCTTCACTTCAAACCATTGTGGCCAGTTCAGTTTGTAGGCTGCATTGAATAAATCTTCTTCGTTCAGATATTTGCCACGCCCCACCTGCCACATAATGCGCGTGGCAATACGGGAGTGTAAATTAGCGGCATAACACACCGCCCAATCGCCATCAAAACTCACACCGCCATCGGTAGGTTTGATGGATTTAGCGCCAATCTGCTGCAGTTCGTCTGCCAGCAATTGTTCCAAGCCTCGTGGGCAGGTTGCAAAGTATCGGTTAGGGGCAAGCTGTGCCATAAATTATCTATCACTTTTCATAAAAATTCGGTTACTGGTACTGTCATTGTGTTCTGCCAATTTTTCTACAAACTGCAGAAACTCTATCTTGTGCGTTTTTTCCAACTCTTTTGCACGTGCACGTAAGCTACTGATACGCAAATCTGCAGGTTCACGTTTAAAGCCAAACACGGCGATATTGCCTGGCCTGCCTGTAGGCAGGATCAGTGCTTTGCCAAAAAAACTCTGTTCTATTCTATTCAGATAAACATCAAAGTTTTTATCGCTACCCCATAGATTAATGACCAGAATACCATCATATTTCAGGCTATCTGCGCATTGATCAAAAAAGTCCTGACTACAAAAATCAGGCGGAATGCCGTTACTGTCAAAAGCATCGATCATCAGCACATCAGCGGCATCTTTATGCTCGGCCAGATACTGTAAACCATCAGCTTCAATCACTTGCAGCCGCTCATCATTTTCCGGCACACAAAACTGGTTACGTGCAACCTGAATAATCCGCGGGTTAATTTCAATTACTTTACTCTCAATTTCAGGACAATAGGCATGCACATACTTGGCAATAGAGCCACCACCCAAACCAATCGTGAGCATGTGCCTGACACTATGATGAAACAGCAGAAAACACATCATCCCGCGCGTATAAGTAAGCTCCAGAGCCAGTGGATCACGAATACGCATGGCACTCTGAATGGTAGCTGACCCCAAATGCAGTGCGCGTACGCCATCCAGCTCACTCACATCAACAATTTCATCAGCCGCAGATGAGCGCGTTAATCCACGGATCAGATGTTTAGCAACTCGAAACACTACGCAGCCTCACCTTTACTCTCTGCATCAACATTTGCTGCATCCGTCTCAACAACTTCTGCCTCTGCGGCCACAGCCTCTGCAACTTCAATATCCAGAATTTCACCCTCAGCATCATCCAGCACTAAAGGCTGCACCGGCTCTTCTTCCAGCACACGCAGGAATTTAGTTCGCAGCTCCATCATCAAAGTGTCCACGTCCTGTACCTGCAAGCTTACGCGGGTACCTGACTTCAATTCCGGCATCCCATAGACCTTGGTCATGTAAGGCAGGCTGTCCAGTCGCACCAGATTTTCGCGCCATACGGTTGCATGTATTTCCTGTACGTTTTCCTGAATCAGGTATTGCAGGCACCAGTAACGTTCCATGCGAATCTGGAACTCGCTATAAGCTTTATAGGTGAGCTCGAAGTTACGCATATGCGTGGTCAGTGCGTCACTATTATGTGCATAAGCAGGTTCTGTGTTCTGTACCACGCTGATAATCTGGCGCTGATTGATTAAGTCCACGGCACGGCGCAACGGTGATGTACTCCAGCTATACTGGGCAACACCCAAGCCCTGATGCGGCTCGACTTTCGTTGTCATATAAACCTTACCGCCCATCTGCGCTCGATACAGCCCCGGCACATCATGCGCTGCAAGCAGCGCGCCCCACTGGCTGTTCGCCTCAATCATGAGTTCTGCTACGACCTTATCCATAGGCGAGCCACGGTGGCGGCTGACAATACTTACCTTACCGTCGGTAACATAAAAGTTGTAATCCACTTGCGGCGGTTTGGTCGGGTCATATTTTCCGCGCGCTTTTTCCAAAGATTCAGCCAAATCAAACAAGAAGCGTAATCTTGCCCAATACGGATGACCGCTATCAGCATCCAACGTGGTTTCATTGAAGAAAGGCTCCAATAAATCATGACGCAGGTTATCTGCAATTTTAATGCGCTCAACTTTACTATTACGCTGTAGCACAGTTAAATCCGGCGCAACATCCAGATATAAAGACAGTACCGGTTTTATTTCGCCTTGATCCAGACTAAAAGGTCGGATCGTGGATTCCGGCAGCATCGTGATTTTGTGTCCGGGCATATACACGGTAGACAAACGATACATCGCCTCTTTATCCATTGCGCTATCAACCGCTATACCCAAAGCCGGCGCAGAAATATGGATGCCTACCCGGGTAACGCCGTCCGCTAACTGCTGTACTGATAATGCATCATCAATTTCATTCGTTGTGCTGTCATCAATACTGAATGCCTCAACCTCTGCCAGCGGCAGATCATCAGGCAGCGTTGGTATTTCATCTGCATTAAAACCGGTACCCTTGGCAAAATACTCACGTAGAAATGCCCCCAGATGATAATCGTGTACTGAAGGGATCGCACCGCAACTATGCAGCAGCTTGATATGGTTTAAATGCAAAGCACTGGCTGCTGCGTCCAGCGTTTTATATTCAAAAGAATTTTTATCAGGTTCGTACATTAGCATATCAAGCTTTTGCATCAATTCTTCAGGCATGCTATGCGACTTGAGCTGTTCGATAAAACTCGCCATTTTTTCAGCCAGCAGACGTTTTTTCTCAAGTCCGGCAAGGGCGGCTTTTAATATTTCAGCAGGTGCAGCCTTATAGCGGCCTTTACCCTTGCGATTAAAATATACAGGCGCACTGTGCAGCTTGATGGCAATAGCGGCAGCTTCAACCGACGTGGGTTTGCGCCCATAATATTCGGCTGCAAACTCTTCAAAACCAAACTCTGGCTCGCCGCAGCATTCCCATAAAAATCGAGATCCAGTGTCTCAGCTTCAATATTTGCAGCTTCAAGAAATCCTGTCAGAGGCGCTTCAAAACGCATCAGCACATTACTCACTTTGAGTTTACTGCGTTTTCCGCTTGCAGATTCTATTTGCATAGAACCCTGTGTTTCGGTCATGATAGAGGCAACTTTAAAATTGCCATCTTCTTCAAAAAATACATTCATACTGTGCCATCAATTAAAATTTGTGACATTTTACCTTGTATTTAGCACATTCCCTTTGAATAAAACCAAACTACATTATGGATAACAGAATTCCTGTCACGCTGCTCACCGGTTTTTTAGGCAGCGGAAAAACAACGCTGCTTAACAGGCTTTTATATCACCCGGCGATGCATGATACTGCGGTGATCATCAACGAACTTGGTGATGCCGGTCTTGACCAAATTTTTGCTAACACTAATCTGGCACAAAACATTGAGAGTGAACACATTGCAGATAACACGGTACTGCTCAGTTCGGGCTGCCTATGCTGCTCGCTGAAAAACGAACTGGCAGATACGATGCGCGACTTGTTTTTCAAACGCTCATTAGAAGCTATACCGCAATTCAAACGTTTAGTGATTGAAACTACCGGCATGGCAGATCCTGGGCCGATACTGGCTAACCTGATGAACGAACCGGTGATCGAATCGGTTTACAGGCTGGATGCTGTCGTAGTAACCATTGACAGCATCTATGGTCTTGATCAGTTAACTGCAAATAAAGAAGCGCTAAAACAGGCTGCTGTTGCTGACGTATTGCTGCTGACCAAAACGGATTTAGCCAGCGCAGAACAGATCAATGCGCTGGAACAAAAATTAAGCGCAGTTAATCTTGGCGCAACCCAACATAAAATTGTGCATGGTGATATAGACCCAGCCTGTATTATCGATGTAGGCTTATTTGACATTAAAACCAAACAGGCTGAGCCACAGCGCTGGCTGCGAGCACCTATCAATAACAAACTGCCCAAAGGCACATTGCCGCAAAAGTCACATGATGATGACATTAAAAGTTTCATCGTTACCATGCCTACTTCGCTGAAATGGCGCGATCTGAAACCAGTGATTTTGAAGTTATGCCAGACGCATGGCGAGAACCTGCTGCGCTTAAAAGGCATCATTCATGCAGATGATCAGCCGTCGCCACTGGCGATTCATGCTGTGCATTTCACGCCCTACCCGCCTACGCTGCTTGAAGGCTGGACTGAAGACAATCCAAACTCGCGTATCGTGATTATCGGCAAAGGGCTGGATGAACTTGAAATCAGAAAAATGTTGATGCAGGTCTAGCATTTTACGGTAACAATATACATTGGTTAATCTTCTGCCATAATTCAAACGTGCTAGTTGGCATGATGGAGAACAGTGATGAGCTTTTACGATAAAGAGCAGGCTGAGAAATTCATGCAATACGCTATTGAGCTTGGCCGTAAAGGCATGGAAGCTGGTAACGGCGGGCCATTCGGCGCTATTGTTGTTAAAAACAGCAAAATTATAGGCGAGGGCTGGAACCGTGTGCTTTTATCAAACGACCCAACGGCACACGGTGAAATCACTGCAATCCGTGATGCCTGCAAAAACATTCAATCCTATGATTTAAGTGGCTGTCAAATTTATACTAGTGGTCAACCGTGCCCGATGTGCCTTAGCGCAATCTATTGGGCGCATGTGGGTCGTGTATATTACGGCTTTAACATTCAGGCTGCGGCAACAGCAAATTTTGATGACGCGTTCATCTTTGAAGAACTTAACAAACCATCAAGTGAACGTAAAATACCGCAAATACAAATTCTTGAAACTGAAGCACTAAAGTTACTTAAAGATTACACAGCCAATCCTGATCGCATCATATATTAGTTCAGGTAAGATTTCATTTAGGCACGCTATACCGCGCCAATCCAAAATCTTTCATTGCTCACAATGATGTTTATTATCCGGTTTAACTGCCCTGCTTTGACTTGGCTTACGCTGTGTAGGTCTGGGAACTAAACTGGACTGTAATGATGGCGTTTTCCAGTTAGGCTTCAGCGGTGTCATCCCAGCCACGCGTTTTTTTGCAACTACAAAATACACACCACCCATAAATGACAGCCAGCGGCTGCCAATTTTATCCATAAAATTAAACCTGCGCTGCCAATCTTCCTGCTCGAATGGTGGAATATGGCAGCAGATTTCAACTGACACCACTTCGAAACCCAATAAAGTCAGCCAGTCTTTTAAGCGCGTAAGCCCGATAAAGCGGCTATTCCACGGGAATGTTTTACTTCGGCACCTGCCTGAAAATATATTTTTAAATACCAGCACCAATCCCCACAAGCTAAAAGGATTAAAACCGGATATGAGTAAATGCCCTCTGGCATCATCACGCGCTCTGCTTCACGCAAGGTCTGATGCGGACGCTCGCTGAATTCAAGGCGATGCGGTAGTAATAACAGATCTAAACTGCTATCGGCAAAAGGCAAAAAATCATCGCAACATTGCAAATCAGTTTTTATTGATGCGTCAGGAAGATCTGAAGATTTATAACGATGTGGAATGCGTGAGTTACGCAGCAGATCCATTTGCGGGCACCCCATTTGCACCGCATTAAAACCAAACAAATCTACTACGGCCTGGTCATATAAGCCCTGCTCTTGCAGTTGCAAATAGCGACCTGATGCGGTATCAAACCATTGATACGATCTATCATTAACTTGCTGTTGATTCGGTTGCAAACTCATTACAGGGGTATTATTCCAATATAACTAATATTTAGTAAAAAAATTGAAACCTTCAACCAGATAATAGACGATATGCAATACAAATTACAAATTATTCCAGTACTGGCGTTCAAAGATAATTATATCTGGCTGATTCATAACGGAATTAATGCTGTAGCTGTTGATCCAGGTGATGCGGCACCATTACTTAATACATTAATTACGCTTAATCTGAATCTGGAAGCCATATTAATTACACATCACCATCAAGATCATATTGGCGGTGTTGACACGCTACTTAATCAATTCCCTGATTTGACTGTATTTGCGCCCAAGCTGGAACACTATGCGTTCAAACACATTCCGGTTGGCGAACCTGATACATTTAAATGTACTGACTGGCTGCCGCAATTGAAAGTATTGGACTTGCCTGGTCATACGCTTGGTCACATTGGTTTTTATATAGAATATGCCGGCCAAAAGTGGCTTTTCTGCGGTGACACCTTGTTTGGTGCCGGCTGCGGCCGCTTATTTGAAGGAACACCATTGCAGATGTTTGCATCACTGCAAAAATTAGCGGCACTGCCGCCAGAGTCACAAGTTTTCTGCACGCATGAATACACGCTGCATAATATCAACTTTGCGCTGTCTATAGAGCCTGATAACGAAGCGCTGAAGCAAAGACATCAAGATACTATCGCCATACGCAACGCAGAATTACCTAGCCTGCCATCCACAGTTGCGCTGGAACTGGCGACCAACCCTTTCTTGCGATGTGACTCAAAACAAATTCAGTTGTCAACGCAGTTACTAAACCAGCCGTTACTACAAGTTTTCACAAAGATAAGAGAACTTAGAAATTCTTATTAATCATAAAGTTATGATTAATATATAAAGTAATTTACACTGTGATTCTACTTGACTTCACAAGCTTGTATTCGTTACCATGCTTCTACCTTATGATTTACAGCGTACCCAAGGAGTTTCTATTGTTTTGCGCCTTTATCATTCCAAAAACAATATTCAACTTCTCATTCGAATGAAATATTCCAGTATCAAATTATCAGGTCTACTCACAATATTGCTTGCTGCAAACATTTTGGCAAGCAATTCACTACATGCTGAACCCAGCACAATCTCTAACGTTAATGGTGATGAAATCATCATTTATTCAGATGAGGTTGTTAAACCGGCATTACGCGACATGGGAAGCGTTGGCAATAGCAACCAAAATGACCCTGCCTTTAAAAGTACTGACAAAAAAATTACCAACCCCACAACCAGCGTCGTACCAGCTTATAGCATCGGTAATACCCCGATATATAATAATGGCGATGGTGTCATGCCAAAAGGCACACGTGACGACAGATTCAGTAAAACACTTGGCCTCCCTGCCACTGTAAGTGACACATATCAAAATGTAGCACCTCAGGTCGAAAGAGATGATCTATGGCAGCGCATCAAAAATGGATATGCCATACCAGACTCAACTTCAAACCTTACGCAAAAACATGAGCAGTGGTATAGCTCACGCCCAGACTACATAAAACGTATGGTTGAGCGTAGCCAGAGATACCTGTTCCATGTGGTAGAAGAAGTGGAAAAACGCGGCATGCCTACTGAAATTGCACTACTGCCGATGATAGAAAGTGCTTACAATCCAAAGGCTTACTCAACTAGCCGCGCATCCGGAATTTGGCAATTCGTACCGGCTACAGGCAAGTATTTTGGGCTCAAACAAAACTGGTGGTTTGATAATCGTCGTAACGTCACATTTGCTACCGATGCTGCATTAACCTATCTGCAAAAACTTCATGCGATGTTCGGCGCATGGGATCTGGCGCTGGCTGCGTATAACGCTGGCGAAGGTACCGTATCGCGCGCCATTGAACGTAACCGAAAATTAGGCTTGCCCACAGACTATGAAAGCTTGAACCTACCAGTAGAAACCAGAAATTACGTACCTAAGTTGCAAGCGATAAAAAATCTTATGACCAACCCTGGCAACTACGGCTTGAATATTCAAACCATCGCCAACACCCCTTACTTTGCCAAGGTCGCAGCACCGGCACAAATAGATTCTCATTTAGCAGCAAAACTTGCCGAGATCAGCGACGAGGAGTTTCTAGCACTAAACCCAAGTTTCAACCGCCCGGTAATTACCAACGAAGATAAAAATCTTGAATTACTTCTGCCAATTTTATCTGCGCAAACGTTTAGAACCAACCTGGAGAACTACAATAAACCACTCGTGAGTTGGAAAACCTATTTCGCGAAAAAAGGCGAGCGTCTGGAAAAAATTGCGGATAAATTCGGTATACACGTCAGCAAATTACGTGATGTAAATGATTTGCCTGCTCAAAGCAAAATTAAAAAGACTTCACCAATATTAGTACCTAATGGCAATAGCACCGATTTTAAAACAAGCAATAATGCTGTGGCCAATTCGACTGAGGCTGGTTTGGCTGGCGCCACTGTAGCTGAAATGGAAGCGGAGCTTGCCAGTGATCCGGATTATCGTTCTAGCAATATCAATATAGCAAGTCACGAGGATAATTCATCTGACCTCGAATCCATCACTGAAAATGAACCAAAGCAAAACCGCAACGTCTCACACAAAGTTAAAAAAGGTGAGGTCATGACAACAATTGCCAAACGCTATGGTGTGAGCGTGAAGCAGATCATGGCAGCTAACTCGCTTAAAACAAGCCGGGTAAATGCAGGTCAGGTACTTAGCATTCAAGTTGCAGACGTTAATGGCTCAAAAGCAAGCAAATCAAAAAATGCTACAAAGGCGCAGACCTATGTTGTTAAACGTGGTGATACGTTACATAGCATTGCTGAAAAATTCGATGTTGCAGTTGCTGATCTTAAACGCTGGAACAAAAAATATGGCAGTCACATTGAACCTGGTAACAAGCTAACGATTAAGCAATCTGATGAAGTTTAAATAAACAATTAAAAACAATATTCAAGATGACAAATTCATTTTCGGGCCTTAGTAAATCAGCTTCAATTGTACTTGTCACCTTCATTATTGCGGCTTGCGGATCTTCTGATAACTCACCATCCGCCGATCTGGATCTTGGCAAAAATTATCCCAGCGAATCTGGCGGCACTTTGATTAGTGCCATGACTGGAGAACCCAGCGGCCTGATTTCAATGATTGCCGGTGAATCTGCATCATCAGCTATTAGTTCTAATATATTCAACAGTCTGCTCAAATATGATAAAAATCTTGAACTTGAAGGTGACCTGGTAACAAGCTGGGAAATCTCATCCGACCAGAAAACCATAACTTTTAAACTCAAACCCAATTTGAAATGGGCTGATAATCAGCCATTAACCAGTGCGGATGTTTTATTCACCTGGCAGGCGGTAACCGATGAAAAGACAGCAAGCCCTTACGCCTCCGATTTTCAGCTGGTTAAAAAAGCCGAAACACCAGACCCGCTCACTTTTACGGTAACTTATGAGCAGGCATATGCGCCGGCGCTGGATAGCTGGGCAGGATTGCAGATACTGCCTAAACACTTGCTACAAGGGCAGGACTTACACACTACATCATTTGCACGTAACCCTGTAGGCAGCCACTACTACAAACTCGACCGCTGGACACATGGTGAAAATCTGAAGTTATCCCGAAACCCGAACTCGGTATTGGGTCAGGCCAAGATTGACCAGTTAATCACACGCATCATCCCCGACAACTCTGCTCAGTTTCTGGAATTAATGGCGGACAACATTGATTACATGGGGCTAGACCCCATTAAATTTTCCCGCATTATTCCGGCACGCCCGGAATTACAGCAAAAACTAGCCCTCTATAAAGAGCTGGGCAACAGTTATACCTACATGGGCTTTAATCTCAAACACAAACCTTTTGATGATGTGCGCGTGCGCCATGCCATTAACTATGCGATTGACAAGCAGGAGATTATTGACGGCGTCTATCTAGGCCTGGGTATCAATATCGCTTCACCATACAAACCGGGTACGCGCTGGAGTAACCCGGCGCTCACGCCCTACCCTTACGACCCGGCCAAGGCACGAGCACTACTGAAAGAAGCTGGGTTTGCAGACACGGATGGTGACGGCATTCTAGATCGCGATGGCAAGCCTTTTGCCTTTGAGATCGTAACCAATCAAAATAAAGAACGTGAAAAATCAGCCGTACTGATTCAGCGCCGACTTAAAGATATCGGGATCGATGTCAAAATACGTGCCATTGAATGGGCCAGCTTTATCAGCCGCTTTATTAAAACCGGCGATTTTGATGTGGTAGTGCTAGGCTGGGGCTTGGGCCTTGACCCAGACCAATTCAACATCTGGCACTCCAGCCAGCAGGCGCCGGGGCAGTTTAATTTCATCGGTTATAACAATCCAGTCGTTGATAAATTGCTCGAACAAGGACGTCTCGAGCTGGACCCTGACAAGCGCATGAAAATCTACCACGAGTTTGCTCGCACCTTACTGCAAGATAGCCCCATTATTTATTTATCGGCAGGTTATGGACTGACAGCGATCCATAAACGTGTAAAAGGTATTGACGATCCAGCGCCTCCAGCTGGCATTGGTCACAACTCTCAGGATTGGTATATTCCACAACCGCTCAGGCGCAACGAAATAAGTCAGTAACCATGCTTAAATACATTATTAAACGTGTCCTCTGGATGATTCCGCTGCTGATTGGCATCAGCCTGATTTCATTTTTCATCATGCATCTGGCGCCGGGTGATATCACCAGCAATGAAACTGCTTTCAACCCGAAAGCCAGTGAAGAATCAAGGCAAAAGCTGCGTGAAATGTACAATCTGGATAAACCGGTGATTGTGCAATATGGTTTATGGCTCAAACGATTAGCCACACTGGATTTTGGTAAATCATTCGCCAGCCACCAGAAACCTGTATTTTGGCAAACCACAGACAAAGACGGAAATGTCACTAAAGGCTTGATTCAGGAAGCGCTGCCGATTACGTTAATGATTAATCTATTGGGGCTGGCAATCACACTGATATTAGCGATTCCATTGGGCATTATTGCCGCACGCAAATATCAGGGCTGGCAGGATCGATCGATCACTCTATTTAATTTTGTAGGTTTTTCTATTCCCGGCTTCTGGCTCTCACTGCTATTAATGTACTGGCTGGGCGTAGTTAATAACTGGTTCCCGATTTCAGGCCTGCACAGCCTTAACTACGAATCATTGGATACCTGGGGCAAGATCAAGGATTCATTGAGCCATTTATTCCTGCCGGTTGTTATCCCATCCATCACTGGCTTGGCAGGCATTACGCTGTTTGTTAAAAACGGTATGCTGGATGTGTTGCATCAAGACTACATCACAACCGCGCGCGCAAAAGGCCTCAATGAGCATAAAGTAATTTACACCCACGCATTACGCAACGCGCTGCTGCCTTTGATTACGATTATCGGCTTATCGATTCCCGGCCTGATAGGCGGATCTGTGATCGCAGAGACTATTTTTGCCATACCGGGTATGGGTAAGTTGTTTTATGATGCTGTGCTAATGCGTGACTTTCCTGTAGTGATGGGCATATTAACCATCGGTTCAGCATTAACATTACTCGGTAATTTACTTGCTGACCTCATGTATGCATGGGCAGATCCACGCGTAAGGCGTGGTGTGGTAAAAGGTTAAATCATGAACTTGTCCATGTTTAAAAAAGCTTTATCCAACCCACTAGCGCTGGCTGGTTTTATAATCATCGTGCTGATATTTGTGCTCGCAATGCTGGCGCCGTTTATTGCGCCTTATGACCCGAATGAAATTAACGTAAAAGCAATTCTGCTTGGGCCATCCATGCAGCACTGGATGGGCACCGACGGCTTAGGCCGTGATGTATTAAGCCGCATGCTGCATGGTGGCCGTATCTCATTACTGGTTGGGTTGGTCGCTGTTGGTATTTCAACCCTGATTGGCATCCTGCTCGGTGCGATCGCCGGTTTCTATCGAGGCTGGGTAGATGTTTTAATTATGCGTTTAGTTGATGTCATGTTATCCATCCCCAGTTTTTTTCTGATACTGGCAGTCATCGCCTTTCTCACACCTTCCATCATCAACATTATGATTGTGATTGGCCTGACCTCGTGGATGGGCGTCACCCGACTGGTACGTGCCGAATTCCTGAGCTTGTGTGAACGTGAATATGTCATGGCATCACGTACACTGGGCGCCAGAGATTACCGCCTGATATTCAAACATTTACTACCTAACAGCCTAACGCCGATTATTGTCAGTGCCGTATTGGGTGTTGCCGGTGCCGTACTCATGGAATCAGGACTAAGCTTTCTGGGCTTGGGCGTACAGGCACCACAGGCCTCATGGGGCAACATACTGACCGATGGAAAAGAATATATTCAATTCGCCTGGTGGTTATCGCTATTCCCGGGACTAGCGATTTTAATCACAGTGTTAGGGTATAATTTGCTCGGTGAGGGTCTGCGCGATGCGCTAGACCCCAGGAGCGGGCACCAAAAGTAAGTGCCGCGTAGCAAAACCAATAACAGATTTGATAAATCATTACAGGATTCATTATGGGATTTTTAGCAGGCAAAAAAGTACTCATCGCGGGCTTATTAAGCAACCGCTCTATCGCTTACGGTATCGCAGCAGCAATGAAGCGTGAAGGCGCTGAACTTGCATTTACCTATCAAATGGAAAAGCACGAAAAACGCGTTGCCGATTTAGCCGCGGATTTTGACTCTAAAATCGTATTGCCGTGTGACGTTGCGGAAGATGCACAGATTGATGCCTTATTCCCGGCACTGGCAAAACATTGGGACGGTTTGGATTCACTGGTGCACTCAGTTGCATTTGTGCCAAAAGTAGCATTAGACGGTGATTATCTGGATAACATCAACCGTGAGTATTTCCGTATCGCCCATGACATCAGCTCATACAGCTTTTCAGCGCTGGCTAAAGCCGCCTATCCAATGATGGAAGGTCGCAAAGGCAGTCTGCTTACATTAAGTTATCTGGGTGCAGAACGTACCATGCCTAACTACAACGTGATGGGTGTTGCCAAAGCCAGTTTAGAAGCGAATGTACGCTATTTAGCACAAAGCTTAGGCCCACGTGGCATCCGCGTGAATGCGGTGTCCGCAGGCCCGATTAAAACGCTTGCAGCGTCAGGTATTGCCGACTTTGATAAAATGATAGGCTTCAATGAAAAGCACGCTGCTTTGCGCCGTAATGTAACTATTGATGAAGTCGGCAATGCAGCAGCTTTCCTTTGCAGCGACCTGGCTTCAGGCATTACCGGTGAAATCACTTATGTAGACGGCGGCATGAACATTACTGCAGCTGGCGTAATTGATTAATTAACCACTGATTAATCACCAGAGTTAAGCAAATAAAAAAGGACGCGTTAGCGTCCTTTTTTATTACCTTGAACCAAGCCAAAACTGAGTTAAAAACCGTAGTCCTGGATTAGTATTTTGGGTACTATTGTTCAGCGCTTTTATCCATTAACAATCTTTCGTTAACTTTGATCTTGGCTTTTTCGCGTAATGATTGCTTGTAAGCTGTCAGATACTCATCTGCTAAAGCCGCATTCAGTTCTGATTTCTTACTCTTAATAGATTCTTCATCACCTGATACTGAATTATCCACACTAATCACTTTAACCAACAAGTAACCTTGTTTGCTATCAGCTAAGCCTGAATAAGCAGGTAATTTACTTACATCAGTCTTAAAGATCTGTGTCATTGCCAGTTGTGTCAAACCTTCTGCAGTTTTGCGATCCACAGTCACTTCAGGAATCCATTCTACATCAGCAACTTCTTTACCCTGTTGCAAGCTTTTAAGCGCAGCTTCACCTTTAGCAACAGCAAGTTTTGCAGCAGCCTCAAGTTTCAACAACGCCTCAATGCCAGCTTTAACTTCATCAAAAGTTTTAGGCGTTGCAGGTTTGTAATCCAGTACGCGGGCAGACAATAAATTATTCGGTGAAATCTCAACCGCTTCAGTATTGCGACGCTCTTTTAAAGACTCTGCAGAAAATACTGCGCCTACAATTTTGTCACTCTTAAAGAATTTTGCAATATCTTCACGTGTTGACCAGTCTGATGTCTGTACCTGACCACCAAAGGTTTTAGCTGCAGGCAATAAGCTATCTGATTGTTCATATACAGTATTACTAAAAGTCTCGGCTTTTTCCGTAAAGGCTGCTTGTGCCTTCTGGAAAATCAATTCAGCTTTAATTTGTGGTTTCAGGCTCTCAAAATCCGAGCTCTGACCCGTAATTTCAGTAAGCTTGATAATATGGTAGCCGAACTCAGACTCAACCAGATCACTTACCTGACCAACTTTCATGCCGAATGCCGCATCTTCAAAAGGTTTAACCATTGCGCCACGGCCAAAACTGCCAAGGTCACCACCTTTAGTTGCTGAGCCTGGGTCCTGAGAGTTTTTAACTGCCAACTCCTCAAATGACTTCGGGTTCTTTTTAATTGCCGCCAGCAGTTCTTCAGCTTTTGCTTTAGCCGCCTGCTTTTGCTCAGCGCTAGCATTCACACCGAAACCAATTAAGATATGGCTAGCACGTCTTTGTTCATTACCCTGAAATTTTGATGCATTTTCATCATAAAACTTCTTAACTTCGGCATCATCCACCTGTATTGTCGGCACCAAGCTGCTTGCGGACAACAATAGAAATTCAATTTTTACTTGTTCAGGGTTACGTAAACTTTCTTTATGTTTGTCGTAATAAGCCTTAACTTCTGCCGGATCAACTTTTACCTGATCAATAAAGTCTTTTGTTTTTATTTCAGAAATCGTAACCAGACGTTTTTGCTTGAGCAGTTTCAAAGTGCTTTCAGCACGTGCATTTGAGATAAAACCAAGCTTAGCGACACCATCTTGCGCCTGTTGCGCTAGCAAGTCAGCGCGTATGGAAGCTTCGAATTTTTTAGGTGTCAGCTGATTCTGCTGCAGCAACTCATCATACATTTCTTGTGAGAACTTGCCATCCTTCTGAAAGTTTGGCATACCGGTAATGTAGGTGGCCAGCTGCGCATCACTGATTGCATATTTGGCACTACGAATCTCTTTTTCCAGTAATTGCTGATTGATCAAACGATCCAATACCAACATTTTAACTTGAGGATTATCCAGCTCTGCAGGATCAACCTTACCTTCAGACTGAAGTCGATTGCGCAGGTTTTGCAATGCATTTGAATACTCCTGCATTGTGATGTTAGTGCCATCCACTTTAGCAACAGCAACATTATTACCGGCATCGCTTAAATATGAGTCAATACCAAACAAGGCAAAAGGAATCGTGATCAAGGCCAACAAGGTTTTACCAACCCAACCTTTTGCAACAGAACGGATACTATCTAACATAAAACTCTCTTTTAAATTTTCACTGATAAGTAAAACATTGTCGAACTTGCACGAAACAAGTACCAACCAAAACCGCATTAATATATCACAGTTACAGGCTAGATATGCAGTAACTGTGTATGACACAGTACAAACGGAATCAGTTCTTTTGATGCGAAGTAAACATAAAGTAGAAATAAAAAAAGCGAGTCCTAAGACTCGCTTTTTTTATTTGGCGGAGTGGACGGGACTCGAACCCGCGACCCCCGGCGTGACAGGCCGGTATTCTAACCAACTGAACTACCACTCCATAAAATCTGCGTTTCTATATCATAGATATTTTTTACAAAATAAAGAGTGCTTAAACTACCAGCACTCTAAATTTAATAAATTAGAAACGGCTTAGTCACTTAACATTATCGTCGGTTTTTGGTGGGTGCTAACGGGGTCGAACCGCTGACATTCGCCTTGTAAGGGCGACGCTCTACCAACTGAGCTAAGCACCCTGCTCAACCAACGAAAACGCTAGTTTACAGCATCTTTGAGCGCTTTACCAGCCCTAAATTTAGGAGAATTAGCAGCTTTGATCTTGATTGTTTCACCCGTGCGAGGATTGCGACCGTTACGAGCCTCACGTTTACCTACGTAAAAAGTGCCAAAGCCGATTAATGTTACAAGATCACCCTTTTTTAACGCTTTTGTCACTGCAGCAGTTGTTGCATCTAATGCACGACCTGCAGCAGCTTTAGAAATACCTGCAGCACTTGCAACTTGATCAATTAGTTCTGATTTATTCACGTGTAATCCCCTTATTAAGGTTTATTAAAGAAAAACAACGGTAATTTCTATGAGGAACGATCCTCGCATTGTCTTTATATCAAGCCTACAAAGGCCGTGTCAAGCCTTTATAGACCGATATCAGCACTTATTTTATTAATGTTTTATAGCGTCTAATGACGTGGACTGTGTTTCCTGAGAATTATCAGCAAGTTGAACCTCTTTTACAGGATTTTCATTAACATCTGCAGCTTCCGGCAAAGGCACCGGCACTGAAGCCAAAGCTAATGCCAACACGTCATCAATCCATTTTACCGGATGAATATCCAGATGGTTTTTAATGTTCTCCGGCACATCGGTCAGATCCTTGACGTTTTGCTGCGGAATCAATACTGTTTTAATGCCGCCACGGTGCGCTGCCAGCAGTTTTTCTTTCAAACCGCCGATAGGCAATACTTCGCCTCTCAGCGTAATTTCACCAGTCATTGCAACATCTGCACGCACAGGAATGCCTGTCAAAATTGAAACCAGAGCGGTAGTAATCGCAATACCGGCACTCGGGCCATCCTTAGGCGTAGCTCCTTCAGGGAAGTGAATATGAATATCATTCTCTTCATAGAAGTTGTTAGCGATACCTAAACGCTGTGCGCGGCTTCTAACTACGCTCATCGCTGCCTGCGTAGATTCTTTCATGACATCACCGAGCTTACCAGTAGTAGTGGTTTTACCTTTACCTGGCAGCAACACCGCTTCAATCGTTAACAGCTCGCCGCCAACTGACGTCCAAGCGAGACCTGTAACCTGGCCAACCTGATTCTCTTTTGCGGCAACGCCATAATCGTAACGCTGCACACCCAGATACTTATCAAGGTTCTTGGGTGTAACGTTAATTTTCTTAGGCGCTGCTGCAGCCTTCTTCGCTTTGGCCGTGAGCAACTCTTTAACAACTTTTCTGCACACTTTGGCAACTTCCTGCTCCAGTCTACGAACGCCAGCCTCACGGGTGTAATAACGTACAATATCGCGTACCGCCGCCTCAGACACATGCAATTCATCATCTTTCAAGCCATGTGACTTCAACTGCTTAGGCAACAGATAACGCATTGCAATGTTGACTTTTTCATCTTCTGTATATCCAGATAGATTGATAATTTCCATACGATCCAGCAAAGGTGCAGGAATATTCATTGAGTTGGCAGTTGCCACAAAAATCACATCAGACAAGTCATACTCAACCTCGACATAGTGGTCGACAAACGTATGATTCTGTTCCGGGTCTAATACCTCCAGCAATGCTGATGAAGGGTCGCCTCTAAAGTCTTGGCCTAGCTTATCGACCTCATCCAGCAGGAACAGCGGATTTTTAACGCCGACTTTAGACATACTTTGCAAGATCTTGCCGGGCATTGAGCCAATATAAGTACGTCTATGACCACGGATTTCAGACTCATCGCGCACACCGCCCAAAGCCATACGCACAAATTTACGGTTAATGGCTTTGGCAATACTTTGGCCAAGTGAAGTTTTACCTACACCAGGAGGCCCTACCAGACACAAGATTGGCGCTTTGATTTTATCCACACGTTGCTGCACCGCAAGGTACTCGACAATACGCTCTTTAACCTTTTCCAGACCATAATGGTCATCATCGAGCACAGCCTCAGCCTTGGCCAGATTCTTGCTGATTCTGGTTTTTTTATTCCACGGCAAGCTAATCAGGGTATCAATATAATTACGTACTACTGAGGCCTCTGCTGACATCGGTGACATCAGTTTCAATTTTTTCAGCTCACTAGTAACCTTAGCCTGCGCATCTTTAGGCAGTTTGGCTTCTTCAATACGTTTCTCAAGCTCATCCATCTCGGCGTTTTCATCATGCTCGCCTAACTCTTTCTGGATAGCTTTTACTTGTTCATTCAAATAATACTCGCGCTGGGTTTTCTCCATCGGCGCTTAACGCGGCCACAGTTACGTTTCAACCTGCAAGATATCAATTTCGCCTTCCATCAGGCGTAACAGATGCTCCAGACGCTCGGCAACGTCAAACATTTCAAGAATTTTTTGTTTTTCTTCAAGTTTGAGTGTCAAATGTGCGGCAATCGTATCAGCCAGACGCCCGGCTTCATCTATAGTAGCCAGTGAAGTCAAAATTTCCGGCGGAATTTTTTTATTCAATTTGACATACTGATCAAACTGCGCAAATACCGTGCGCATTAATGCCTGTATTTCTACATCAGTTTCAGAATCTGCAACGAGCTCAGGACGTGCTGCGAAGCACTCTTCCGTCTCGGTAAACTCACTGATTTTTGCGCGCTGCACGCCTTCAACCAGCACCTTGACTGTGCCATCTGGCAGCTTCAGCATTTGCAGTACAGTTGCTATCGTACCCACTTCATGCAAATCGCTCGCTTCCGGATCGTCTTTGCTGGCAGATTTCTGCGCAACCAATAGAATCTGCTTATTGCCTTCTGACGCAAGTTCAAGTGCCTTGACGGATTTTGTGCGTCCAACAAAAAGAGGGATTACCAGATGCGGATATACAACGACATCACGCAACGGCAGTAGCGGTAACAAACCGCTATCTGGACTATATGAAGGTAATAATTGTGCCATGTGTAGACTTCCAAAATTAAGCTAAAAATAAGTAATAAACACTTATATAGCTGTTGATGGGGTTAATTCTTATGAGTTCAAGTGCTAGTTGATATTTAAGCACCAATTTAGTGTCTTAAAAATAAATTTATAAGAAAATTAACGAAATTTATGTAGAAAATGAAAATAGTCTAGTGAGAAATAGACGATTGAAAGCTTTAGTGGTGACAAACATAAAAATTTAGCCCAACAAAACTAAAAGTTTGCTGGGCTAATTTTTGACATTAGAGATATATTAATTAATAAAGATGCTTAACCTGCAGCCTCTTCTGCCGGCTTATCTTCATAAATCAAAATAGGCGGCGTATCACCACGGATAACACCTTCATCTACTACTACTTTGCTTAAATTTTTCAAAGATGGCAGCTCATACATAATTTCGAGCAGAGAGTGTTCCATAATTGATCTCAAACCACGCGCACCGGTTTTACGTTCTAAAGCCTTTTTCGCAATCAGCAGTAACGCAGACTCCCTGAACTCCAAGTCTACGCCTTCCATTTTAAACAGCTTGATATACTGTTTAGTCAGCGCATTTTTAGGTTCAGTCAGAATCGTCATCAGCGCAGCTTCATCAAGAGACTCCAGCGTGGCAACTACAGGCAAACGACCGATAAACTCAGGAATCAAACCAAACTTAATTAAATCTTCAGGCTCGACATCTTTCAGCACTGCACCTACTTCACGAGCATCCACCTTACTTTTCACTTCAGCACCAAAACCGATGCCGCCTTTTTCTGAACGCAAGCGAATGACTTTTTCCAGACCATCAAATGCACCGCCGCAAATGAACAGAATATTGGTGGTATCAAGCTGAACAAATTCCTGGTTAGGATGTTTGCGGCCGCCTTGAGGTGGAATTGAAGCTACAGTACCTTCGATCAGTTTGAGCAATGCCTGCTGCACGCCTTCACCAGATACGTCACGGGTAATTGAAGGATTGTCTGATTTACGTGAAATTTTATCCACTTCATCAATATAAACAATGCCGCGCTGTGCTTTCTCAATATCGTAATCGCACTTCTGCAATAGCTTCTGCATGATGTTTTCAACGTCTTCACCCACATAACCAGCCTCGGTCAATGTAGTGGCATCCGCCATGACGAACGGCACGTCCAGCAGCCTTGCCAACGTTTGTGCCAGCAAGGTTTTACCTGAACCGGTTGGCCCTATCAGCAGAATATTGCTTTTTGCAATTTCCACTTCATCTTTTTGACCGCCATTAGACAAATTGTTATGACCCAAACGCTTATAGTGGTTATATACCGCTACCGCCAGATTTTTCTTGGCTTGCGTCTGGCCAATCACATATTGATCCAGTATTTTGCAGATTTCCTGAGGTGTGGGCAGATTGGCTTCAGTAGATTTTAGTCCATCTGAACTTAGCACTTCTTCCTTGATGATGTCATTGCATAAATCAACACACTCATTACAAATGAATACGGAAGGCCCAGCAATTAACTTTTTAACTTCGTGTTGGCTTTTGCCACAGAAAGAGCAATAAAGTAATTTATCGTCGTCGGCTTTAGTGGCCATGAATGTAGTCCTATTAAGTTTTTTTGCGCCAAATAGCCTAAGTGAATTAGGCTATTCTACAAATTAGATGCACTTACTATACTATTAATATAGTAATTTATGCAATTATGCAGCTTCGATGCGGCTACCGATCACTTTATCAATCATGCCGTAAGCAACTGATTGCTCAGCACTCATGAAGTTATCGCGCTCGGTGTCACGATCAATTTCTTCAGCTGTTCTACCAGTATGATAGGCCAAGATATCGTTTAGTTTTGAACGCAAGTAGAGAATTTCTTTTGCGTGGATTTCAATGTCAGAAGATTGACCTTGGAAGCCGCCTGAAGGCTGGTGAATCATGATGCGTGAGTTAGGTAAACTAAAACGCTTTTCCTTCGCACCGGCTGCTAACAGAAAAGCACCCATGCTCGCCGCCTGTCCAATACATAAAGTACTTACATCAGGTTTAATAAACTGCATGGTGTCGTAGATTGACATGCCGGCAGTCACAGAACCACCAGGAGAATTGATATACAAATAGATATCTTTATCCGGATTTTCAGCTTCCAAAAACAATAGTTGCGCTACCACCAGGTTTGCAGATATATCATTTACCGGACCAACCAGAAATACTACACGCTCTTTGAGCAAGCGTGAGTAAATATCATATGAACGCTCGCCGCGACCACTCTGCTCAACCACCATTGGGATGTAACCCAGCCCACTTGGTGCTAGATCAAACTGAGATTGCGGTTGCGGCATTATATTCATTAGGCAGTTCCCATTAAATCGTCAAACTTAACTTTTTTATCAGTTACCTTAGCTTGTGTAAGCACCCAGCTCACAGCATTCTCTTCAGTAGCTAAAGCTGCTGGCTCATCCAAACGTTTTGGATCAGCATAGTACCAGGTCACTACATCTGCAGGACGCTCAAAGCTTTGTGAGAACACGTCAACCATTGCACGTACCTGATCAGCATTTGCATGCAAACCGTTTTTATTGATCAACTCACCAAGCAGTAAACGCAATTTGCTGCTGCGTTTAGCTTGATCTTCAAACATTGATGGCTCAAGTCTGATGTTAGACATATCGGCACCACGTTGCTTGAGGTTTTGCTCAGTAGTTTGCATCATGCGGTTGATTTCAACTTCCAGAATTGCACGTGGAATATCGAACTCTGAGTTATCAGCCAATGCCTGGAAAACCTGTTCTTTCAATTTAGCACTTACACGCTTAGCAACTTCTTGCTTCAGGCTTTCTGTGATTTCAGCTTTCATCTTCTCAACATCGCCGTCTTCAATGCCTAGGCTTTTCGCAAATTCAGCATCAATTTCAGGATATTTAGGTTGAGATACACTGTTAAAAGTAACCTCATAACCCACTGTTTTACCAGCAATCTGTGCAGACTCATAGTCTTCTGGGTAAGTAATATCGAACTTTTTGCTTGCGCCTGTTTTACCGCCGATTAATTCATCATCAAACGTAGCTACGCGACCACCTTCACCAATCACCAGATCAATACCAGCTTCGCCAGTTGATTCAACTTCCTGGCCATCCATGTATGCTTTCAAGGTAACATTAATACGATCACCTTTTTTAGCGGCACGTTTAACTGGCTCGTAACTTACGCGCTGCTTAACCAGCACATCCAATGTTTTTTTAACATCAGCATCAGAGATTTCAGTCACTGGGCGCTCGATTTTCACTTTAGACAAGTCGCCGATAGCTACTTCAGGGAAAATTTCAAAGGTAGCTGTGTACTCTAGTACTTCTGAAGCAGCATCGAAAGGTTTGTGTTCAATGTTTGGAAAACCTGCAACACGCAATTTGTTTTCTTCAACTGCATCACCAAAACTTTTTTCAACCGCGCCTGAGTAAACTTCATCACGCACTTGACTGCCGTAATGCTGACTCACCAAACCCATTGGCGCTTTACCTGGTCTAAAACCAGCAAATTTAGCCGTACGTGAAATTTGGTTTAATCGTTGTTTGATCTGTGCCTCAAGTGGCTGAAGCGGAACGCTGATAGTGATTCTGCGTTCGAGGTTGCCGAGGGTTTCAACATTCAGAGCCATGCTGTAGTTCCTAAATTTTTTTAACCGCACGTCATGATACAGATGCACCTAGAAAATCATATTTCTAGAAAAGCCATCTTGATGACATGCTATTTAAAGTAAAGTTGGTGCGAAAGGAGAGACTCGAACTCTCACGCCTTGCGGCGCTGGAACCTAAATCCAGTGCGTCTACCAATTCCGCCACTTTCGCAGGTAGTGTACGGCTTACAAAACATCAGCCGTTCAGATAATTCGTTATTGTATCTCAAGTTTTCACATTCAGAAAAGACATAAAATAAAAAAGCTGGAAATTATTCATTGCTGACACATTATTTAATCGACTTAGCTGTTCAATCGTTATAGATTGCTGAAAATATAGCAGTGCCGCTAATGATTGTGCGAGAATAACACTCAATCCTTTAGACCCAATTAAAATTAAAAGCTGATCATCATGCCAAACACAATTAACCAAAATGAAATTAACATGCTGCGTGCAGAATTAGAACTTCTGATGCGTGAAAGACAGGCTTTACTCAAAATTGCAGGTGTTGCTGCCGGCTTCATTGCAGAAATGGATAGCCATGAGCTGCCAATTTCGGCTGTAGAAGCGGCAGATTTACTTGCAACATCCATCAATAGCCTCAGCGAAGAAACACTGCAGGATGCATTAAATGCTGTGCACGCTGAAATCGTTAATTAAATACAACCTTCCTAAATTACCAGCAAGCTTGATTAATCATCTTGAGTAACTCTGCCTATTCATATCCAGTGGCAAGGCCTAAAGTCGCTCTGCTTTCGCTGCTGTACCTAAGCATTACTGCCTGCGGATTCCAGGAATATATTGCCAAGCCAATCGATACCACAGCACTTGCTCAAAAGATTGCCAATAGACGCGCTGATAATGATCAATTCCATCAATACCTGATCAACAACGGCTATACATCTGCACAGTTGCCGATTCAGCAATGGAAATTAGATGACCTGATTTATTGCGCCCTGTTCTTCAACCCGAGTTTAGATATCGCTCGTGCACAGTGGCGCAGCGCAGAAGCCGCAAAACGTACCGCGGCAGAAATGCGGCTGCCTACTGTCGGTGGCCAATATTCAAAAAGTAATAATGCAAGTGAAGAGATCAGCCCGCATGCTTATAGCTTAAGCATTGAAATACCTATTGAAACGGCAAACAAACGTAATATTCGCATTGAAAGTGCGCAACATCTTGCAGAAGCTGCCAAACTTAGAATTGCACAAGCGGCCTGGCAATTACGCAATGAAGTAACAAAAACTTTTAACGAATACCAAGCCAATCGTCAGCAGATAAAACTGATGTCAAAAGAACAGGCATACCGACAAGACATCGTTTCCATTTACCAAAAGCGTATCGATCTTGGAGAGTCATCTAACATTGAGTTAAGCCGCGCTAAACTTCAGCTGCAAACACTGAATACTGAACTGGAATCAAAGCAACGTAATCATTTGGTGTTACTTGCCAGACTGGCTAACAATCTGGGATTATCGCTAAGCCAAGTTGAACAAATGCAATTAGCAGATACTGCAAATATTGCAGATAAAAATACGTTGTTTAACCCAATCGCGCCAGATTTACAGAGCCGTGCACTGTTGAATCGTCTCGACATTCGCATTGCACTTGAGCGCTATGCAGTGGCAGAAGCCAAATTGAAACTGGAAATTGCGAAACAATATCCTGACTTAGTCATCAGCCCCGGCTATGCCTATGAGTTTGGCGACAAAGTATGGTCACTGGGTTTATCCAGCCTGATGACCATTCTGACTAAAAATAAATTAGCGATTGCAGAAGCAACGCAATTACGCGAAGTTGAGGCAAAACAATTTGAAGCGCTACAGACCAATGTCATTTCTGAAGTTAATGTTGCAAATGCCAGACTGACACAGTCTATACAGCTACTGGACAACAAGAAAAATCTATACCAGCAGCAGCAGGCCAATACCAGACGCATGGATAACAGGCTACGTGCCGGTGAAAGTGACCGGCTGGAGCTCACCTATGCCAAACTGGAAGAAGTCATCGCCGAGCAGCAAATTGCGCTGGCAAACTCTCAGTTGGCTGCCAGTGTAAACGATCTGGAAAATGCGATACAGGCACCATTGGCCGACAGCGCTATCACCAATGAAGAGATTGAAAACCTGACTATTACAAGATAAACATAGAATAAATAAGCACCCGAATACACAAGTGTGCCTTAAAAAATTATGACATTAACCGCAGACGCCAGGCGTCACTTTTTAAGTTCAATGGAAATATAATAAAAATGAATCGTAAACTGACTATCATCATTGGCTTACAGGCATTTTTAATCGTAGTGCTATTCTGGGTGCTCGTGTTTTACGGCAAAGATGAATTTGAAGCCATGACACAGCAGACAGAAGAAGAAATCGAAACCCCAAATCGCGTTGTGACTGAACAAGGTATGACTGTCATCAACATCAGCGCTGCTACCCAACAGCAAAGTGAAATCACCACCAGCCTGTTAAAGGCTAGCAAGCATCAGTCCAGTGTCAGCAGTTATGGCACTGTGGTCAGTATCGATAACCTTATCGACCTGCGCTCGCGCTATCTGGCGGCCAAAGCGGATATTGAAGTGTTGCGCACCGCTCTGACTTACAATAAAAGTGAGTTTGCCCGTTTACAGGCGCTCAATCAGGATGACAAGAATATCTCGGATAAAGTGGTGGCAACTGCCAGATCCAACATCAAGGCCGATGAAGCAAAAATTGCTGCGGCTGAATCCAGCGCCAAAAGTATTACAGACAGCATGCGTCAAATGTGGGGCGAAACCCTGACTCAACATGCTACTAACATCGAAAAAAGTGAATTACTGCAAAACCTGATTTCCAATCAAGAAGTGCTGATACAAATCACGCTCCCGTTTGATGCAGCAGAACCAGCGCAAAACAGCAGTATCATGATTGCGCCGACAGCAGCACCAGGGCAATCGATCCGTGCATCATACCTATCGCGCGCGCCGGCAAGCAGCGCTACGATTCAAGGTAAAACTTATTTTTATCATGCCAAAACGAAAGAATTGCGGGCAGGTATGCAGGTGAATGCATTAACAAGCACCTCTGCCAAAGTAAACGACGGTGTCATTATCCCTAATGCAGCCATTATCTGGTATGCAGGTAAATCCTGGGTTTACAAGAAAACAGCAGAAGACAAATTCAGCCGCATTCCAGTTGTGACTGACATTGAAATTGGTAACGGCTGGTTCTATCAAGGCAACTTGAAGGCAAATGATCAAGTGGTCACCAGTGGCGCACAACTACTGCTGTCTGAAGAATTCAAATCACAGATCACCAATGAAAACGATGACTAAATTGCTAAATTTAGGAGGAGTTTCAGTGAAGACTAATATAGCGAAGCGATGTTATGTCGGAACTAAAACAATGACTAATTCCATCTTCAGATCCATAGTGGAGATCAGCTAGATATGATGTCGGCTTTAGTACGTTTCTCCATCCGTTTCAGCGGCGTCATTATCGGCTTGGCTACGCTGGTGGTGTTGTATGGCTTTTATAGTTTAAGCCGCAGCAATCTGGATGTGTTCCCTGAGTTTGCGCCTACACAAATCGTTATCCAGACCGAGTCACCGGGTCTATCTGCCGAACTGGTTGAAAGTCTGGTAACCCAGCGCATTGAAACCAGTATCGCCGGTACAGTCGGCATTGCCAGCATGCGTTCACAGTCGATCCCTGGACTGTCGATTGTTACTATCATTTTTGATGAAAAAACTGATGTTTACCGTAACCGTCAGGTGATTGCAGAACGCTTATCGACACTCAATAATAAACTACCGCAAGGCATTACCCCTAATATCACCCCGCTTACTTCCTCGGCCAGCACTGTACTCGGCTTTGGCGTGACTTCCAAAAATCGCAGCCTGACCGAATTAAGAACACTGGTGGACTGGACTATCGTACCGCATCTGATGGCAATACCTGGCGTTGCTGATGTCAACGTATTTGGCGGCAAAGTGCGACAGCTTCAGGTACAGGTTGAACCTGAAAAGATGATCAAATACGGCATCTCTTTATTGCAGGTTGAAGAAGCGGTAAAGAAAGCTACCGGCGTGCGTGGCAATGGTTTTATTGAAAATAAAAATCAGCGCATTGTCATCAATACAGAAGGCCAAGCCACCACACCTGACAAATTGGCGATGGTTGCACTGCTGCATAAAAATGGGCAAACCATCCGGCTGGGTGATATCGGCAAGGTTGTTGAAGGCGCCGTGCCATCTATCAGCGCTGCTGCCATTAATGAAGAAACCGGCGTATACCTTTCAGTGCAAGGTCAGTTAGGTGCCAATACACATGGCGTAACACTGGCGATTGAAAAAGCACTGCAAGAACTAAAGCCGACACTGCAGGCTGAAAATGTGACGCTGCATGAAGGTTTATTCAGGCCTGCCAACTTTATCGAGGTTGCAATTCAGGGTGTGCGTACTGACATTCTCATCGGCTCAGTGTTAGTGATCACGGTATTGTTCCTGTTTCTATTCAATGTACGTACCGCATTTATTTCCGCCACCGCAATTCCGCTGTCATTGCTCACCGCGATTGTAGTCATGAGTTACTACAATATCGGGCTTAACATTATGGTGTTGGGCGGTCTGGCCATTGCACTCGGTGAAGTGGTCGATGATGCCATTATCGACACCGAAAACATTTTCAGACGTCTGCGCGAAAATCGCATGTTAGCGGAACCACTGCCAACCTATCGCGTCGTGTTTGATGCATCAATGGAAGTGCGCAGTTCGGTCGTCTATGCAACGATTATTGTTGCCTTGGTGTTCATGCCACTACTCACCTTGGGCGGAGTCGCAGGCAAGTTATTCGCACCACTCGGCATTGCCTATATCGCAGCAATCATGGCTTCTTTACTGGTCGCACTAACCCTCACACCTGCACTATGCTACCTATTGCTCGGTAACGCCAAACTTGAAGCAGAAGATCCGCCCATGATACGTATCATCAAAAAATGGTACGTAAACATGCTGATCAAAATTGAAGCACATTACAAACTTATACTTGCCGTAAGCTTTATGCTGATGGCCATAGGCTTGGGCATCCTGCCCCTTTTCAAAAACCAGTTCATCCCCGCCCTGCATGAAGGTCATTACATCATGCATATGACAGCCGTACCCGGCACTTCCGAGCAGGAATCGTTGCGTATCGGCAAAAAAGTATCGGCCGCGATCCGCAGCATTGATGGCGTGAAGTCAGTCACGCAATGGGTGGGCCGTGCTCCCAATGGAGCAGATACTTTTGGTACACACTACAGTGAGTTTGAAATTGAAATCGGTGCGATTTCAGGTACAGAGCAGCGCCGTATTCTCGACGAAATTAGAGAAAAACTTGGCGGTGAAGCATCGGATGATGATGGCGATGGCAAAGCTGAAGCAGGTTTTGTTGGTATCAACTTTGCCATCAACACATTCTTAACAGAACGTATCGAGGAGACCATATCCGGCTACGCTGCATCTACCGTGATCAACATCTACGGTCAGGACCTTGATGCGCTGGATAGAGATGCCAATGCCATTGCCAGTATATTGAATAGCATACCTGGTGCGGCTGATGTCATGGTGCAGTCACCCCCGGGCACACCGCAGCTGGTGATGCGTCTGCGTCCTGAAAAAATGGCAAGACTCGGCCTGCATCCTACCGATGTTTTGGATAGCATACGCGCAGCTTATGAGGGCGTTCCTGTCACGCAGGTGTATGAAGGCAACCGTGTCATCGGTGTCAGTGTTTTACTGGCTCAGGAAGCACGTGACGACATTCAAGAGGCAGGCAGCCTGCCCTTGTTCAATACTGACGGCAAACTCATCAGGCTGCGAGATGTTGCCGATATCGTACAGGAAAATGGCCGCTCAAAAATACTGCATGCAGGGGCCAAACGCATCCAGACTGTCACTGCCAATGTAGTAGAACGCGACATCGGCGCTTTTACTGATGAACTGAAGGCCAGATTAAAAACTGACCTTGTACTTTCACAAGGTGCCTATCTGGAGTTCACCGGTGCAGCTGAAGCCAATGCCAAGTCAAGGGAAGCGCTGATTTTGCAATCTCTGCTAGCCGGTGTCACAGTGTTTCTGATGCTTTACATTGCATTTGGCCGTTTGCGTAATTTATTGCTTACCTTTGCCAACCTGCCTTTTGCCCTGATTGGCGGCGTGCTGGCCGTGATGTTCACCGGCGGCTGGATTTCATTAGGTTCACTGGTAGGCTTTGTGACGCTGTTCGGCATTACTCTACGTAACTCCACATGATGATCTCGCACTACCAGCACCTGATTGATGAGGAAAACTGCGTATGGGGACTGGACACCTGCATCCGAGGCGCATCAGAACGTCTGCCATCTATTCTGATGACCGCATTGGTAACAGCTCTGGGCTTGCTGCCTTTAGCAGCCGCCAGCGGTCAGCCGGGGCGTGAAATTGAAGGCCCGATGGCAACAATTATTGTTGGCGGTCTGGTCACATCGACCATTTTGAATTTGCTGATACTGCCAACTATCATGCTGCATTTTGGCCGGTTCGAACGGCAGAAAATCGTGTAAGCAAAAACGAAATTCAGCTTAATCAGGCATCGTATTTAATGTATTTAAATCTGGCATCGTCATTCGGCGTGCCAGTGAGTGCACCGCCCTCTTTGGCTGGCTGCCAGCCAATAACAGCTTCAATCTTAGCCGCCAGTTCAAAGTCCTTATCGGTAATTCCTTTAGCATCATGTGTGCATAATTTAACAATTACAAATGCATACGATACGGCCAGATCCGGGTGATGCCATGCAGCTTCAGCAAGGTGTCCAACAGTATTCACCACCATTAATGTTGCTTTCCAGCCACTGGTTTTATATTTACGGCGTATCCAGCCATTTTCCAGAACCCAGTGCGGCAACTCGGCTTTTAATTTTTCTTCAACTTCCTGATCTGTATAGGTGTGATTGGATGACATAAGAATCTCCTTGAATCGTACTTCGTTTAGTCTTTACTAACAGGCAATGCCTGCTCTTTAAGCTTACCAAGATTCAGACCTTGCGCAAACACATGATGATCTGCTTTATTCAGCATCCATATCTGCGCATTTGACTTAGCACCAAATTCAGCAAAAGCGCTATCTATCAGTCCATCAGCTATAAGTGTTTGCAGCGCCATCGGTGCTGTTTTTGCATAGCCTGCCAGATCTTTGGATTTCACCAGTACCAGATGTTCAGAACCGATTTTATTCGCGATCCAGGCACTCAAGCTATCAGATGTAACATGCCAGTTTTTAGGTATATTTTCATCAGCAAGCACCATGCGGCTTGGCAACCAGACAATCCCACGATGCTGCCAGCCACGCTCTGCAATCTCAAGCTCGCTGCTAGCAGTCACCAGACCTGGATTCATCCCGGCCAACAGTAAACCGAATTGGTCCATAGCCAGTAACGCCAGATGATGCGCTACGGCATCATTAATCAGAGAAGTTTCCTGCGCCTGGCGCACGGCATCCGCAAACATACCACCGCCAGGTACAATCAGCACTTTACCGTCGCTGATTTTAACTAATGTATCCAGCCATCTTGCAAGCTCTGGTGAGCCGAGTAAACTGCCGCCTAATTTAACTACCCACATCAATATAGCCCCAAATAATTAGATCACTTTAATTTTTACTAAAAAATTGCATCACCTTCATCATGCTAGAAGCCTTATCCAGCGTTTCTATATATTCTTTCTCAAGCTCAGAGTCTGCCACAATACCACCGCCGGCATAGAAACTGATTTCACCTTCAGCATCGCTATTTTTAATATACACGGCTGTACGAATCGCGATATTAGTATCCATATTGCCATCAAAACCAATATAACCGATTGCACCGCAATATACACCGCGCCGGTGCGGTTCCAGTTCCTCAATAATTTCCATGGCCCTCAGTTTAGGCGCGCCGGTGATAGAGCCGCCGGGAAAACATCCGCGCAATAAATCAATGGCAGTTTTTGCTGCCTGTAACCTGCCGGTAACTATACTTACCAAATGGTGCACATTGGCAAAGCTTTGCAACTGAAATAATTTATCAGCTTTAACAGAACCCGTCTCGCAATTTTTGCCGATGTCATTACGCAGCAAATCAACAATCATCAGGTTTTCGGCTTTGTCTTTAATGCTGGATTGCAGATCGGTCGCATACTGCGCATCAAGCACAGCATCGCCAGAGCGCGGCCTAGTGCCTTTTATCGGCCGCGTTTCAACATGCCTTCGGTTAACCACTTGCAAAAATCGCTCCGGCGAGCCGGAAAGCACCTGCATACGGCTCAAATTCATATAAGCCATGAACGGTGCCGGGCTTATCTCTCTCAGTTTCTGATAGGCAGGCCAGCCATCGCCAGTCGCTTTGGCAGAAAATCTTTGCGCCAGATTAACCTGGTAACAATCACCTTCAAGGATATAATTTTTAATTGCAGTAAATGCACGCGCATAGGCAGATTTATCCATGTTCGACCGGATTGGAGTCGTTACCTCAAACTGCTCTGAACCGACATTGAGCTCACTCACAGGCGTATCGAAAAGAGTACACAAAGCATCCCAGTTCTCACGTGTTTTAGCATCAAAACCGTTGGATACCAGACAGGAGGTTTTATGTTGATGGTCAACTACCACAGCCCAGTCATAGATACCAACCTGCATGGGTGGAATAGCGTCACAGTTTGCTGCGATACTCGCCAGTTTTTCCAGACGTCGCGCCAGATCATAGCCGAAATAACCCACTGCGCCTCCTGTAAACGGCAAATCCTCTTGCGCTGCCAGGTAAGGCTGCATTGCCTGCTTGAGCAGCGCAAAGGGGTCTTCAGTTGAAACATAACCATGGCCGCGTTCAGATACCTCGGTTTGCGACTCACCGCTAACAAAGGTGATAAATGGATCAGCCACCAGAATATCATAACGGCCATATTGACTGCCCGGCTTGCCGCTTGCCGCATCAAGCATCTGGCCGCTATCAAGAAACACTGCCCAGGGCTGGTGTGCAATGCGCGCAAATAAACGTGCACTGTCATGATGATAAGTCAGATGATGCTTCAATAAGGTCACGCAAAAACTCCTGAGTCTTTAATACTTAAATAAGCCACAGCATAAGCCGGGAAGCAAACGGCAGCCATGTCTACAGCATCTTTATCAAACCCTGTAATAAAGTCAGAAACAGGGCAATACTCCAGATCAAGCTTCAGTGTCAGCTCGGCTACCAAGAAAGCGCCTGCACCTGCCCCGATTAACTGCAATCCCAAGCAGTCTTTCAGCAAAGCCATTTGCTTTAACAGTACCTGTCTGATTTGTTCAAGCTGCACTTTTTTAAAAGAGCTAGCCAATTCAACCCATGACGCTAATGGTGCATCATCAGCATCGCAGCCTATCATACGTGCAATACGGCAGGCACAGGCTTGAATTGTCTTGTCTGCACCGTCTGCTGTCTCTGCCATATTTTCAGCTGGATTCAGGTCACCTGTTAATGTATAAACATCCGCTGCAGTAGCAAAATATTCTGCCGCAACATTGGTCATTTGCCCTGCAAACGAAATCTTTTGTGCCATTGCCATCAGCGGCGTACGCACTACGCCGGTATAAACCAGCTCATCACACTGCATGCGTGTTGCGTCAGTAAAACCTTTAATCTGAGGGTTTGCATTATCAATCAAAGCAATATCAGTCGTTGTACTGCCAATATCAACAAACAGTGCTTTAGCTGCTTTACGTGCCGCATATTCGACACTTGCCAGCCAATTCATTGACGCGATATCCAGCCAATACTCTTTAACTGCATCTTTATTTACAAAACCATATCTGCCGGCGTAGTAACGCACCTCGCCATGAAGTTTTGCAGCTAATGTGGCTGCAATTTGCATGACACCATCGCGCCTGCTAGCAAAAATATCTGCAAGCTCTCCTGTCATCGTAACAGCATGCTGATCCGCATTAAATTCCTGCAGAATTTTGTCGATAGCAATTTCCAGTTCACTTAAGCCACGCCATAGTGGGCAATATACCTGCGTAGCAGCCAGCACTTGCCCATCCATATTGAGTAGAACTGCTTTTAAATGTGCCCCGCCTATATCCCAACCGATACAATTACGCGTCATAACTTAACTTCAACCTGGTTTTGCAATAAGCTGCCTTTTGAAAAACTAGGCATATCAAATTTATCGTTTAATACGCAATCCAGAATCAGTTTGGCAGGGTTGTAATTGAGTGCATCATGTAAAGCCACGTAACTTGTAGTTAAACGCGGGTTGATTTCTAAAACATAAATTTTATTATTTACTGTATCCACAATCAGATCTACACCAATATAGCCCAGCGCATCCGGCAGCATCCTGGCAACTTTTCTGGCAATCGTTTCAAACTTCTGCCAATAAACCGACATGCCGTTTATCGTGACTCCGTTTAACTTAAACTGACTACCGTCATTCACAATATGCTGCTGATTACAACTTAACAACCAGGCCTTGCCATTACGACACAGCATGGAAAAACTAGCGGCTTCACCTGCTTGATAGGGCTGTGCTAAATAATCTAAATAGCGCTCATCCTGCGCTATCCATGCTTTCAAATCTTCTAAAGAATCAAAAATCCTGATCCCGTCACAACCTGCTCCATCCTCCGGCTTAGCCACCCACTTTGGAATATTCAATTTGCACAACGCATCATAATAAGATGGCTGTATTAAATCTTCACCGGCATGCACGGGCAAGGTATGAATATTAGCTGCCTGTAGCGCTTCGAAACATAGCGTTTTACTTGTGCCCGTTAACATTGCATCAAAACCGGAGCCCAGAAAGACAGGGCCATTTTCAAGCTTTTCTGCCTCATAACATTGCTCGCTCAATTCCAGTAAGGTGCCTTCGCTCTCTGGTGCAATCAACCAGACCATATCAACCTGACTGAGTACCTCTGTAAAGCACGCTTTAAATTTGCCAGCTTCAACCGCAATGCTCTGCTTAGCCTGAATTGGCGGCACCAGCCTGACATCATGCATGGTGATAATATCAAACCGGTTTAACTCAGCTAAATCACGCAACAAGGCATCGCGCATTAATATGCCTTCTTTCGCCAAAGATTCCGGCAAAGCCTCTGCACTGAGTCCGCCGCCAGTGATAAACTCACAGACCAATAATTTTTTATTCTGTTCGATGATGCAATTAATTCCTGTAATTGATTTATTAAACGGCATGGTCGTACATGCCAAAATGGGTGATCGAAGCAATTATCAGCCGATTCAATCTGCATTATGCAAATCCAGCGAGCCCATTGACGTCATTAACGCCCTATTAGAATTATACCCATTTGAACGCATATATATCGCTGATCTTGATGCTATTACAGGGCAAGGCAATCATGCAGCTATTATTAAATATATTCAGGAACAATACCCTGCACTTGAAATTTGGTTAGATGCAGGCATCAAAAATGCAAACCATCTGCGTTTATGGAACAACCTTAAGCTGACACATGTGATTGGCAGTGAAAGCATCACCTCTACACATGACTTAGGCGAAATCAGCGCTTACTTAAACAAAAACTTCATACTGTCACTCGATAGCAATCAGTCTGGTTTCTTAGGCTTTGCCGATTTACACACCAATACTGATCTTTGGCCTGAAAATGTAATACTGATGTCACTGGCACAAGTGGGCGCGAACCAAGGCGCAAACCTGGAGTTGTTAGAAAAATTCAAACGCTATAGTAAAGAATTTAATCTTTACGCAGCCGGTGGAGTACGCAATATTGATGATATAAGCACATTAAAACAACTGGGTATTTATGGCGTATTGCTTGCCAGTGCACTTCATAGCAAGCAAATATCAGCCGATAAGATCAAGAACGTGTACCAATAAAAAAGCCCGACAGTTGCCGGGCTTTAATCAAACTATTGTTTACTAAAAACTATTATTCCAAGTTAGCGTGAATTGCGCGCATACCTTCTTCAGTCAAGCCTTTAGCAAAAATCAGGTCTGCAATAGCTGCTTCAAGGAAAATCAAGGTTGAAAGCTCAAATTGGCTGCCCATAGGCATGCCTTTAGTTAATGGGAAGCTGTTGTCGTTACCGATTTGAACAACCAAGTCAGCAACATCTGCCATTGCAGAAGATTTCTTCATTGAAATCACAACCAGCTTAGCACCCACTGATTTTGCTTTTTTAACGAATGGTAATAATGTTTCTGTACCACCTGAACCAGAAACCAGAATCAACAAGTCACCCGCTTTGATTGCTGGAGTAACGACTTCACCAATCATGCTAACGTTGTAGCCAGCGTGCACTAAACGCATTGCAAAGAAACGTGATACGAGCAGAGAACGACCAGCACCACCAATAAATGTACGGCCAGCTTCTTCAACCATTTTCAACAAAGTAGCTGCTTTGCTGTTATCTGTTTCTGACAAAATAGTAGTTAGTCTACCCAAAATCAAATCTTGACTGCTCATGATGTGTCCTTCTCTTATATTTAGTTTAACTTTTTAAATCAAAAAATCTTATAAAAAAAATCCCGACCCATTGCTGAGTCAGGATTTTTTATTCGTTCATTTCAATAATGACTTATTGAAAAGAGGTTGAATTAACCGTGAACGATAGCTGTGATTTCTGCAGCTGCAGCAGCTGGATCAGCAGCGCCGTAGATAGCAGCACCAGCAACAACGATAGTTGCACCAGCGTCAACAACTTGTTTAGCTGTAGCAGCTTTAACGCCACCAGCAACTGAGATTTCAACGCCTAAGTTCAAACCAGCAACTAAAGCCAAGTCAGCGAATGGTGTTTGACCAGCAGCTTGTTGGTCTAAACCAGTGTGAACGCCAATGATGTGCGCGCCAGCAGCAGCAACTGCTTTAGTAACAGCAGCTTTGTCAGCAACGTTGATCAAGTCAACTTGTGCTTTTTTGCCGTATTTGTTAGCAACATCAATTACGCCTTTGATAGTACCGATATCAGAAATACCTAATACAGTAACGATGTCAGCACCGGCTTTGAAGAATGGCTCAGCTTCGTAGAAACCAGCGTCAGCTGTTTTCAAGTCAACCAAGATTTTGTTGTTTGGGAATTTAGCGCGCAAAACTTCAAGCAATTTGATACCGTTGTGCTTGATGCATGGTGTACCGATTTCCAAGATGTCCACGTGTGGAGCAACTGTAGTTGCCAAAGCAACTGTTGCGTCGAAATCTAATGAATCTAATGCCATTTGGGTTAATGCCATGGTGTATCTCCGTTTATTAATATTAAGATATTGCTAATTTGAAGTGCTATCTTCTTGTGAAAAATAGCACTCTAAAAAAACTGGACACTTATAGTAAATGCCTAGCCTATTTATGTCAATTATTAATGCGGTTTACGCATTAATAATTTTTTTCCTACAAGCGATGACTTGCTTATAGTTTTGCGCTTAATGCTGCTTCCAATTTGTTTTGGTCAACAACGAAACCGCGAATACCTTCAGCTAATTTCTCAGTTGCCATTGCATCTTCGTTCAATGCAAAGCGGAACTCAGCTTCTGTCAATCTAGCTGGAGCAGCTGTTTTAGCGCCGCCATCAACCAACACACGTGTTAATTCGCCTTGTGTAGCTTCCAGCTCTTGCAACAGGTTTGGAGCGATAGTCAAACGATCACAACCTGCCAAAGCAGTTACTTCACCGATGTTACGGAATGAAGCACCCATCACAACAGTTTTGTAACCGTGTTCTTTATAGTAAGCGTAGATTTTACGCACAGACAATACGCCTGGATCTGTTTCTGATGTGTATGTCTCGCCAGTTTTAGCTTTGTACCAGTCAAGGATACGGCCAACGAATGGTGAAATCAGGAATACGCCAGCTTCAGCACATGCACGTGCCTGACCGAAACCGAACAGCAATGTCAGGTTACAGTTGATGCCTTCTTTTTCAAGAATCTCGCCCGCTTTAATGCCTTCCCAGGTTGAAGCCAATTTAATCAGAACGCGGCTTTTATCTACGCCAGCTTCTTCGTACAATTTGATGATTTTACGGCCTTTAGCCACCATTGCATCAATATTGAATGACAGACGCGCATCAACTTCAGTTGAGATACGGCCTGGCACTTCTTTAACGATTTCCATACCGATCAATACAGCCAGTTTGTCAGCAGCGTTGTCGATTTGTTGTTCTTTAGAACCACCTTGTGCTTTTGCGTAAGCAATCGCAGTCTCGATCAATGGAGCGTATTGTGGCAATTGGCTTGCTTTTAACAATAATGATGGGTTGGTTGTCGCGTCGTATGGTTTAACCGCTTTAATTGCTTCAACATCACCTGTATCTGCCACGATTGTGGTCATAGTTTTTAATTGCTCTAATAAAGTAGCCATTACATGCCTCCTAAAAATTATTCGAATACAACAGTCTTACACAAAATCAAGACCAAGATTATATCTTAAAAATTATATGGTGTCCTCAAATGTAGACTCTGGTTTAACTCTTCTATCATCAGTAACCGCGAGATTACTTTTTCTACGCTCGAGTGGCAGCGTAATTACAAACTCTGCACCTTGGCTGTTGATATTGGCTGCTGAGACGGTGCCACGATGTTTCCTGATGGTGATTCCGACAAAATACAGGCCGAGGCCACTGCCGTTCTGATCCTGAGACTCACTTTCTACACGACTGAAGCGTTTAAATAGCTTTTGGATTTTGTCTTCAGGAATACCTGGGCCCTGATCAATCACTTTCAAACGCAGGGCTACTTCATCATTTTCTATAACGATCTTAATCACAGAGCCCGCAGGAGAGTAATTAATCGCATTCAGCAAAATATTAGACACCGCCCTGAACAAAAGTCCGAAGTCACCTCTTACCCAAACATTATCTTGCGCATGGTCCATTTTCAGAACAATGCCTTTAGTTGCTAATAGCTCATAAGCATCATCAACGACCTGCTGCGTTAAACTCACCATATCCAGTACATGAAATTTGTTCACATCAGACATTTCTGCACGAGATGCCTGTAAAAAACCTTCTGCCATCGTGTGTGCACGTTCCAGCAATTGCCTCATGCGCACCGAATATTTATTATGTTCGAACTTATCCAGTAGCAGCATTGCGGCGCCTAATGGCGAACGAATATCATGAGAAATAAAAATGAGAGTATCACTTCTGGATTTATGCATATCACGTAAGTGCTTGGCTGTTAACGCTAATTTATGAATGCGTGCCTGCTGCGGATCTTCGTCGCTATGAGACGATTCCATCTCCTGTTCCATTCCCAACCTGGCAAGTTCATCCTGTAAATTCTGCAATGCCTGATCTAACGCAGCCTGCGCAGCATTAAGCTTGCTACAACTCCATAAAGGGTATGCAAGTAGTGTTATCAAAATTAAACCCGTTGGCGGCACCCATACTTTAAAAAAGTATGCAGCAGCAAATACCAGAGAAACAATAGCTATGATGTAAACACAGATGCTAAGAAGACTATAGACAGGTGACAGTTTGTGAAACCAGAATAAGGGCAGCACCGCCAGAGCAATCGTGATCAAACACGTCAACCAGACCGGCGCATGTATTACTGATTTATTGTCGACGATTGCAGAGAATATGTGGGTGTTAAACTCAATACTTACGACAAGCAGACAGGCAAATAGCCCAATCATTGTCATGATAAGAATGCGGTCTTTAAATTGCATGAGGTTTATTTAATCACCATACTGACACTGCCAGTTACAAATGAATCAAGCGGTCAAAGGCAATTTGGGTTAACTACTACGTTCAAGTCTGTAACCCTGTTGATAAATAGAGGTCAGCTTCCATCCATGTTCCGGCGTGAGTTTTAACTTGGTTCGCAAATGACTGACATGCACATCGACCTTGCGTGTTTCTATATCCGGTGACGCGCCCCATACTACTTGCATCAAATGTGACCTTGATAGCAACACGCCTTCATTCTTCATGAAGTATAACGCCAAGTCAAATTCCTTATCAGTAAGCTTGAAATCCTCACCGCCCATACTGGCCAGACGCAACTTGGTATCAAACTTTAGTGATCCAAATTCAAGGCATGGATCATTATTCGGCTGTGGGTTTGCACGTCTTAATAAAGCATTGACTCGCGCCAGCAATATGGCACGACTTGCCGGCTTAACCACATAGTCATCAGCTCCTGCATCTATCACACGAACAATATCCTGCTCTTCAGAATGGCCAGTAAGAAATATAAGAGGTGGCAGTTTATTAGCACGCAACTTGAGGCTAACCATGACATCAGGGCCTTCCATATCCGGCAGTCCCCAATCAAAGATACAAAGGTCATAGTGCTCGTGTGGATACTTGCGAACAAAATCCAGACCGGACTTAAAGTGGTCAACCTTGAAACCAGCCTCCTCCAACCACTCAATCACAATCCCGGCATAGGCTAAATCATCATCTAACAAAGCTATTTTCATTTTTATAGTTTTAACTTTCGCATTAGTTCTTATTTTAAAGCCTTACTTGCAAAACTCATTTGTCCAACGAAATTCAGGGCATAATCAAAACAATGCATATTTTTAATATAACACTGCCATGAAATTATAAGTTTCAGCTCACACCCCAATCTGCTTTTAAATTATTTCCCCAATAACTGAAAAGCAGATGAGTTAAGCACCCAGATTCCGAATTAGGGGCTGGAATCTTAATTGCATCAAGTTAAATTCATTGTAATGTACAAAGTAAGCAAAAACAATCTCGGTCAACCCTACACGGAATATCAATCACATGATGACCACTGATATGTGATCTTAAAAAACTGCTATATCAACTCGCTTACCAGAAGCGTTGCCACAGTCAGATCAGCACTGGTACCCGGATTAATACCACGCAATTTAAGCGAGGCATCCCAGTCTAGCAGCCTTTTTTGTACCAGCTTAGGATTCTCTGCTGCACTGTGCATCCGTTCAAACTCAGCAGCCTCCTGCTTTAAACCTTCAGCGAAAGCGTCACCGAATTTACGTACAACATGCGTATCAGGATAATGCGCCAAATAAGCCAGATATAACGCTGTGGCAGACCATGCCGGGTTTGCCCACTTAATCATGGCATCAGCATAGCGAGGCCAACCAAACTCCATGATGTCGTAAAAGTTATTGGCATACTGCCATGCAATACGGTCTCTACCTTGTGCGGCACTCATCATTTTCAGCAGGCTAACACTTGGTATATCTCGCACATCGTATTCTGCAGCACTTCCCAAACCTCCGGGGCTCGCCAGTACAATCGCTCTTGACACATACTCAGCATCACTCACAGTAAGTTGCAACAAGGTCTCATGTAGGCTCTGCCTTAATGTCTGCCCGTCAGTCAGTTGCAATGCCGCCTCTATAATAGGCGCACACAGCAGCAATACGCCTAGATTGGTATTTTGACCGACCACATTTTTTGTGGCTTCTGCCGCGTAAAAAATGCGCTCCCCGAGACTTAAATCCGGCCTGGTAATAATCTCCGCCGTCACTTCTGCACTCTTGATAAAGTCATGAACAGTCATGCCGTGACCATCGGCAAATGCATGTACATTACCTGGCTTTAAGGCCTGCAACTCTGCCATGCAGGCTGTTTTATAGGCTTTGGCTAATTGCGCAGACGTAAATTTTTTAAGGCCCATTACACTTCCTTATGACTGAACGCATCTTACGGTTGAAGATTCCAATTGAGATAAAAAATCATCGACCAGTACTTCTGCGATATTAAAATCCGTCACGCCCTGCAAGCCGCGCCATGCTGGGATACTATTGACCTCCAGCACATAATAGTCACCATTTGCAGCCTGAATAATATCCACACCACAGTAGTCTATATCTACCGCTTGCGCTGCGCTTAAAGCTAAAGCTTGCATCTGCCGGCTTGGCTGTATCGCTTCACAGCGTCCACCGGACGCCACGTTATTAACCCAGCTTTCACCCTGACGTTTCATCGCAGCAACCACCTTGCCGCCAATCACGAATACGCGATAGTCATGTGGCTTATCTGCAGTCTCAATTAATTGCTGCAGATAGTAAACGCCATCTACATACTGCTGCATAGGCACTGGCAAAGGTTCACTGTGCAACAGTTTACGTACGCCTTGCCCCTGCGAGCCAAATAAAGGTTTAAGCACCAACTGTTGGTCATCGCTTGCAGCCTGCTGGCGAATAGTTTCCATGTGCGCTCTTGATTCGCACACCCAGGTGGCAGGAGTAGCCACGCCATGCATACGCAGCAAAAAACTGGTCATAGCTTTATCTACAGTGCGCTCAATCGCCTGCGCCTGGTTGTAGATACGCACACCCTGCCGCGTCAGCATATGCAGCACATTCAGGCGTGTAATCACCTGCTGCAAGGTGCCGCCAGCAACGCCGCGCACAAAAGCAGCTGGCGGCAGTGTATCGAAATGCGGAATTTGAATATTTGGAATCTGCTGTGCCAGATTGATGACACAATCCTGCAACGAGACAAAAACCGCCTCTACGCTGCGCTTGGCAAAAGCTTGTTTGAGCTGGGCGCCCTGCCAGCCGGCATCGTCAGTAAAAATAGGAATGCGCACGCAATTGGCCTGAAACGATTCAAGAGAATGAAAGATTGATTAAATCCGCATTCAGATATCCACCCTCAAATACATGACCAGTATCTACGTTGGTAATAGTGACTTTGGCAGGGCTGAACAGCATGGGGTCAATCTTATAAAAGTCCATTTCGTAGAATTTGAATACCTCGGCAAAGGTTTTACCGTAATCTTTTGAAGCACTACTAGGCAGATCAGCAGCCAATTTTGCAGCAGCTGCATCGTCGCCACGTACTTGCAGATGCACATAGCCACCAAACAAAATTGCATCGTTGGTGCGTCCCATCGCCGTCATAAAGTCTTTAGCTACCGGCGGCAGCACAGCCAAGCCGGAACCGCTGACAATGTTTTCCAGCGGAAAATGCAGTGTATGCGCTTTGTGCAACGCTACTTCAAGTACGCGACCAACAATCTGCACCACACCTGCAATACTACTGGTTGGCGTTAGAATAATTGTTAGATTTTCAGGTGTCACTTTGGTATCACGCACAATCTTTTCAATCACCTGTAGCGGGGGCACTTTGTCAGTTTCCAGCACAATGCAAGTACTGCTCGCGCTATCAACATAAGCCAGCTCTTTGAATAAATCTTCACGCTGCGCCAATGCACGTGCCGGGCCAGAACCCAATGAGAAAAACTTTTCATGGCTCAATGCCCAACCTGCATATTGGCTGGCAAGGCAAGCCAGCACCGGAGACGTAGAAGTCACAGCAACCGCCTCAGTCCAGCCAGAAAAGCGGTCATCAGCTTGCAAGGCAACACGACCAAGGCCACCCATACATATTTCAGCAATCAGCCTGCCAGCTTCCGCGCTACCCGCGTGTTGAATGCCTGCATCGACAATAGTACAGCCGGATTCATGCTTCGAGACGCCAAGCTGCAGCGTATTTGCTTGCGCTAATAATTGACTAATTAAAGGTGCCGCAAGCTGATTAACACTTGCTTGCTGTTTTAATGATGCTGATGCCTGAATGTTTTGCACTGTTATCCTTTTATTTGCTGCCAAATTTTTTTAATTAGTGGATGTACACGGATATATTAACGCAGTCATCCGTGCAACAATCTTGATTAAGTGATTGTAATAAATTTTGTATTATTTCAACTCTACTCTGCGCTATTTTTTTTGCAGCTTCTGCACTATCAGCATAGGCAAGCACCGTACAAACAGGCTCGCCGTTAGATATCCTGAGTATCTTTTCACTCAACTGTGGAGTATCTATGACCCAGTCCGGCCACAGCACAGGCGCTGACAATGCTATTTGTTCCGCAGCATAAACGATTGCATGCGCTTTGCACTTTAGATCCAATTGATAGGCTGCATTTTGATTCAAGCCATATTGATTTAAACAAACGTCAACGTGCCGCTTAAATAGGTTGCGTTTGGCACAGCTATATAAATCGAACGTTGCACTTAACCTGGGGTTGATTTCCAGAACAAACACCTGACCATCCGCCCAGGCTGGATTGGCAGTCTCATCCACAATTGCATCCAGACTATTAAGACCCAGCAAACCAAATTCTGGTCAATTTTTGCGCGGCATTAATCAACTGCTGCTGAACACTGGGCGAGAATTCCGCATTGCTTACAGCCCCGCCATAACGGAATGGAGCAACCACTGATGGACTCAACCACTGCTCATTAAAACCAATCACTTCAATATGATGCTTATCAGCGAAAAATAACAATGACACCGGCCGCCCATTAATTTTCTGCTGGTAATAATCCTCCGCAAGCAAACAGGCGTGCGAGTTAGATGAACGTATATGCATGCCGCCACTACCTCCGGCGAACTTGATCAGATAATCGTTTGCATGCGTTTCAGAATATGCATAACACACGCCGGGATGATTAATATTCAGCTGCTGTAATGCTGCAAAAAAAACAGCTGGGGTTTTAACGGCTGCAACAGTGTCGGGACAATTGCCGATCAGGGGTAACTTTGCAGCTAGTTTGACTAGTAACTCCGGCTGCGCCTCAAAACCACTGCCATAAACAAATCCGGCAAACTGGCTTAAGTTCAGCGTATCAACAGCGGCCAACACCCCATCCGCATCAAAGCCCCGCCTGCCATACGCAACCGTTATAGCCTTGTCAGCCAAAGCTACAGTCTGTGCATCAGCGAATGCATCTATTGCGAATATGGCGTAACCAGCTTTAACTGCAGCCTCAACAAACGGACGTGCCGATAGTGCTATTATCAGTATTGATTTTTTGATAATTCGCGTGCCAGATTGAATGCTGCCATAAAGTCTAGATATTTAGGCTTTTCCTGATCTTGCGGCAGCATTTGTTTTAACAACTGATGCTGGGTTGCATATTTGAGCTGACCGATCGCAAGTGCACCGATGCCATAAATATTGGTACTGGCAACCTGCACGCCGTCATGGCTAACATCCACCCCTTGTACACCATTAGGTGCAACTGCATTTACATCTGCGACGATTTTCAGGCGTTTGGCCTGTGTTAACTGCTCGAGGCTAATCACCTGCACTCCAGCTGCAGCAGCACAGATGACAATTTCGGCTTGTGCCAGAACGTCAGATTTTTTCGCATCTGTGCTGCCATCAACTATTTGTAGATTAATTTGATACTCACTATTCCAGAGCTGAGCTTTTGCTTCGACTCTTGCAAGCGAATTGTGCGCAACCAATTGCACATTTGCACCCTGTTTTGCAGCTATAATCGCAGCGCAGCCGCCTACCGGCCCTGTGGCGCCAAACACACTCAGTGTTTTGCCGTTTAAATCTTCACCAAACTTAGCTTTAAGGTGTGCTTCTACCTTAGCTATCATTGCAGCAGCAGTTGTGAATGCTCCGGAAGGATCAGCGAATACAGAGCAGGCAAATGGAGCAAACATAGCATTCTTGGCAGCGTGAAGCATCTGCATGGCGAGGTCTATATCACGCCCCCCAATAAAAACACCTTCACGTTTTACACCTGACGGGCTACGCGAAAAGATCGCATCCTGCGTCAGCCCTGCCACTTCAGACAATTCGACATTAGTGTACGGCATAATTTTATCGAAACCCGCGTCAAAAGCCATATTGACATCAAATGGGCTGGCATTTTTAGCTGCCGTAAACAAATGCAAAATGCTGGGTTTTTCCATGATAACAACCTTAAAATTTATTTAATTTAAAACCTGTCTGACTTAGTGCCGAGCCATTAAGTACAGACTATAAAACCTGAAACTTTAAATCTGTGCCCTTACCCCTGCACGTTAATTTCTGCACCTTGATTATTGGCCTTGCAGACTCTCCAGGACAAGGCTTGATCAGTAAATTTAATTTTTAATTGCTGCACATATTGTTCCGCAGTAGTGCTGTTTTCAAATATCGCAAAACCAGTTGGCCCCCAGGAACTTTGTCCAAAACAGGCAACTCCTGCTTGCTGCAGATAATGCAGCACATCACCTACCAGTTTACTAGCGTAACGGCCGCCTTGTACCGGAGCGAAGTAATCACCCACATGCTGCTGCAATACTTGTATGGAATGTCCGAATGCCGTTAAATCTTTTTCGACAATGGCAGGCATTGCCTGCATCAGCACATGTCGGCATAAATGCGCCGCCAGACTCTCAGGGAAAACCGGGAGCTGATTAAAGCCCAGTTTTTCCTCCTCGCCATGAATACCTGGCTGCGTTGCATCAAAAATCAGTAATATCGCCCACTCTTCGGGAAAATGATATCTTGCGAGCAAAGGCGGCACTGCATTAGCATCAGCCGCAATACCCCGCCCGCCATCAATTAACAATCCGCCATGATCGAACGCAGCAATGCCGATACCGGAACGTCTGCCGCGCCCGGAGAGCTCCGCGATTTTGCGCGCATTTAAATCTAGATGATATAAATTGCTGATAGCCGAACCTACCGCGAGGGCAATCTGTGTCCCCGAGCCTAATCCCGCGTGTTCAGGGATATGCTCACTGATATGAAGGTCAAGCGCCCCAGCCAAGTCCAGTTTTGTAGCCAATTGCTGTGCAATAGCAGAAGCTTTTGCAAGCACTGTACCCGGCACTGATGCTTCGCCTGTAACATTCAGATGTTTAGAAGCCTGCGCTTCAATAAGCAATGCAGGCTCAGCCAAGCTTAATCCTATGCTGCCGAATTTTCGCCCCAAGCCGCCGTGCAGATCGAAAAAGCCCATATGTAAACGTCCGCTAGTGCGCACTTGTATGCTAGCAGTCATGCTTTTCCAATTGCCGAAGTGGCCAGACAGGCATATTATAAAATTTGAAGTGTTGCATGATTAATTGTTGCATCATTGTAAGTGTTGTTTCCTGTTATGCAACTATATTTTAGCTGACAGTCAGTTATTTTCATATATCGCAAGCATCAAGGCAAAAGAATAATTTAATCAATTTTCAACGTTTACTTAAAAGATTTATTTAATCTAAGCATTATCAGGTGACAACCTCGGGATAATTAGGCAAAATAAGACCTAACTAATAATAACTAACTATTTAATCACCCTTTTCCAAACGCATATTTCACATGTTTGCTGCAATATGCTTGCCAAAAGCGGACTAAAAGAATTAATCAATTACTTGTTTGAACATCTAAGGAACTATCATGTCAGCCCACGTTATTCCATTTGAAAACCTTCGCAATATAGATGTACCTTCAGTCGGAGGTAAAAATGCTTCCTTAGGCGAAATGATTTCACAGCTATCCGCAAAAGGTGTGCGCGTCCCAACCGGGTTTGCGACTACAGCAGATGCATACCGTGAATTTCTGGCTCAAAACGGCCTTGACGACAAAATCAATGCTGAGTTAGATAACTTAAACATAGATGACACACAAGCATTGGCCATTTGCGGTAAAAAAGTGCGCGAATGGATTATGGAAGCGCCGTTTCCACCAGCTTTAGATAAAGCGATTAAAGAAAATTATGAAATTCTGATTGCAAAATCAGGTAAAGATGCGACATTCGCAGTACGCTCATCAGCAACTGCTGAAGACTTACCGGACGCTTCATTTGCGGGCCAACAGGAATCTTTCCTGAACATCCATGGTTTAGACAATATCCTGCACGCGATCAAAGAAGTATTCGCATCTCTTTATAACGACCGCGCGATTTCATATCGTGTACATAAAGGCTTTGTACACGCTGATGTAGCACTTTCAGCCGGTGTTCAGCAAATGGTACGCAGCGATATCGGCTGTGCTGGTGTTATGTTCACTATTGATACTGAATCAGGCTTTAAAGATGTAGTATTTATCACTTCATCATACGGTCTGGGTGAAACTGTAGTGCAAGGTGCAGTGAACCCTGACGAGTTCTACGTACATAAACCGACTCTGGCGCAAGGCAAGCCTTCTATCGTGCGCCGTACCATGGGTTCAAAACTCATTAAAATGATATTCAGCGATGCAACACGCGCAGGTAAAAGTACGCAAACCGTTGATGTTGATCCATTAGAGAGTGACCGTTACTCACTGTCAGACGCAGACGTTTTAGAACTGGCACGTTATGCAATGCAGATTGAAGCCCATTATGGCTGTCCAATGGATATCGAATGGGGCAAAAACGGTATTGATAATAAGTTGTACATTCTGCAGGCACGCCCGGAAACAGTTAAGTCACAACAAGCAGCAAACAATATTACTGAAACATTCAAACTCAACAAACACAGCGAAAAACCATTAGTAGTGGGCCGTGCGGTAACGCAAAAAGTGGGCGTAGGCCCAGTACGTATCGTACTGGATCCGGCGGATATGCATCTGGTACAGCCAGGTGACGTTCTCGTAGCGGATATGACAGACCCTAACTGGGAACCGGTGATGAAACGCGCCAGTGCTTTGGTAACGAACCGCGGCGGCCGTACCTGTCATGCTGCGATTATCGCGCGGGAGTTAGGTATTCCTGCAATCGTGGGCGCAGTGAATGCAACTGATGTATTGCGTGAAGGCGAAATTGTTACTGTATCTTGTGCTGAAGGTGAATCAGGCTTTGTTTACCACGGCGCGATTGAATATGAGGTTAACACTCAAGCTACAGCTGCCTTGAGCAAACCACCATGCAAAATCATGATGAACGTGGGTAACCCGGATATGGCGTTCAGCTTTGCACAAACACCAAACGACGGCGTTGGCTTGGCACGTCTGGAATTCGTGATCAACAACATGGTTGGCATCCACCCGAAAGCCATCTTGAATGTAGATGCAATGCCATCTGCTGTGCAGACTATTATTAAGAACCGTGCACGTGGCTATTCATCACCTAAGCAATTCTATATTGATAAAGTTGCTGAAGGCGTAGCTACGATTGCTGCTGCGTTTTATCCAAAACCAGTCATCGTACGTACTTCAGACTTCAAGTCTAGCAGAGTACAAAAAACTGGTTGGCGGCGAGATCTACGAGCCAGATGAAGAAAACCCGATGATCGGTTTCCGTGGTGCAGCGCGTTATATGGCAGAAGATTTTAAAGAGTGCTTTGCCATGGAATGTGCAGCCATGAAAAAAGTACGCGATGAAATGGGCCTGATCAACGTTGAACTGATGCTGCCTTTCGTACGTACTCTGGATGAAGCTAAAGCGGTAACAGAAATCATGGCGGCTAACGGTCTCAAACGTGGCGAAAACGGCTTGCGCCTGATTATGATGTGCGAGATTCCATCTAACGCATTGCTGGCGGAACAGTTCCTTGAGTACTTCGATGGCTTCTCAATCGGCTCTAACGACCTGACGCAGCTGACATTAGGCATGGACCGTGACTCAGGTATTCTGGCTGACGGCTTTGATGAGCGTAACGATGCAGTAAAAGTATTGCTCAGAATGGCAATCAGCACCTGTAACCGTCTTGGTAAATATGTAGGTATCTGCGGTCAAGGCCCATCAGACCATGAAGATTTTGCTGAATGGCTGGTTGCTGAAGGTATTCAATCAGTATCACTGAATCCAGACACGGTGGTTGCTACATGGCAGAGACTGACTAAAAAATAGTCTTTGATTTGCTCAACCATTGCATCACTTGGACACCACCAGACTGGATAGCAGCACATGATAAACCGTACCGCGTTCTTTATTTCTGACGGCACTGGTATTACGGCAGGATCTTTGGGTAAATTGCTGGAGCACTTTCCAAACACGCACTTTACCCAAGAGCGCCTGCCGTTTACCAATACGCCGGAAAAAATCAAACTGGCGCAGGAAGCAATAGCAAGCGCCGAAAAGAAAGATGGCGGCCGTCCGGTTGTGATTATGTCCTTAGGTGACTTAAACCTGCGTAACATGATCAAGCAGTCTAACGCCTACTTTATCGACCTGTTCACTACATTCATTGATCCACTTGGTGTTGAACTCGAGCAACCGCCGCTGACCGGGGCAGGTATTGCGCACAGCGTCATGGGCAGCAGCTATAACGATCGTATGGAAGCCGTCAATTTCACACTGAATCACGATGATGGCATGACCAACAATGGCCTGGAACAGGCCGAAGTGATACTCATAGGGGTTTCCCGCTGCGGCAAGACACCAACCAGCGTTTACTTGGCGATGCAATTTGGCGTTAAGGCTGCTAACTATCCGTTGATACCTGAAGACTTTGAGCGCGGCCACTTGCCTGAAGTACTCAACAAGCACTTGGATAAAATTTTTGGCTTAACCATCAAGCCAGAACGTCTGCATGCGGTACGCAACGAACGTAGATCAGGCAGCTTTTATGCTTCTCTGGATAACTGTCGCAAAGAAATCGCTACAGCTGAAGACCTGATGCGCAATGCCGGCATTACATGGGCAGATTCAACCAGCCGCTCAGTTGAAGAACTTTCTGCCATTATCATCGAAAAAATTCGACATCCAAGCAAAAAACAAAACGGCACTGCCTGAATTAAACCTCATCAGCAAACATAAAAAAAGGAACTCCAGGTTCCTTTTTTTATGTTTAATGCCTTAATAAATCTACTTCAAAGCGGGTTTTATTTTACCCATAATCTCGGCAGCATCAGGCTTTACATCACTGGTGTAAGCATATACTTCTTTACCGCCAGGCGAATCACATATTTAAAGAAGTTCCAGCTAGGCGCTTGGCCGGTTTTAGCTGCGAGCTGTTTATAAAAAGGGTTTGCATTAGCACCACTTACAGAAGTTTTGGTAATCATCGGAAACTTGACTGCATAAGTCTGTTTACAGAAGTCACCAATTTGTTTGTCATCACTGAGCTCTTGCCTGAAGTCATTGGATGGAAAACCAATCACCAGCAGTCCCTTATCTTTATGTTTGCTATAAAGTCCTTCCAGAGACTCAAACTGTGGTGTAAAACCACATTTACTTGCTGTATTCACCACCAGAATTGGTTTATCCTGATAGTCACACAGATTTATTTTATTGCCCTGCAGAGTGGTAAACTGATGATTGTAGAGCTCTGAACACGCTGCATTTGCCATTTGCGTCACCGTTAATAAAATAGTTGATAAAACAATTTTTTGACTCAGATTTAATACTTTTTGAAATGTATTCATATTTACTCACTAAATTTTCATTGCATAGAACACTAGACTAAAGATACGCAATAAAATTCCTGAGTCTGAGATTTAATGTTTTAAATACTGAATAAAGGCCACACCTGCTGCTGCCATAAGCAATGCGCCAAACACATGGCTGCAGGTATGTAGCGTTGCCAGCACATACTCCTGCTTATGTAGCAGCGCCAGACTTTCACCGGTAAATGCCGAGAATGTTGTCAGCCCCCCTAGGAAGCCAGTGGTAACAAACAATCGCAAGCTGGCACTATCCAGGCTACCGATTCCGATTAGTCCCATTGCAACTCCCATCAACAGGCCGCCGATTAGATTTGCTATAAGTGTACCCAGAGGAAAATTGGGCAATATCGTATTCAAGGCCAAACCAAGCCCCCATCTCGACCAGGCACCTAATGCCGCGCCAGCACCAATTGCCAGCATATTTGTAAAATTTATCACTGGATTCATCTTATAGCCGCACCATTATGTTCGTGTAGTAGAATTACAGACGCCAACCGTGTGTTTACAGTCATCACAGAACTTTAGCGAGAAAATCATGCCAATGAAAGTATTATTTGTCAGTTCAGAAGTTTTTCCTCTGATTAAAACCGGAGGACTGGCAGATGTCAGCGGTTCATTACCTAATGCACTTCAGCGATTAGGTGTTGATATTCGCATCTTGATACCCGGTTATCCGGCAGTTTTGAATCAGCTGGCAGACCTGAAGTCTATAGGCACTCTTCACCATTTACCGCATATCGACCATGCTGAACTTTTACTCGGTATCATTAAAGAAACCAAGGTAAAAGTCATTGTAATCAAATCAGCGGCACTATATGAACGTAATGGCGGTCCATATGCAGATCCTAATGGGCTGGAATGGCAAGATAACCCGGTACGTTTTGGCGTGCTGTCAAAGGTTGCTTCTATTCTAGCTAGCGAACACTCCCCTATTACAGACTGGCATCCGGATATTGTACATTGTAACGACTGGCAGACAGGACTGGCACCAGCTTACATGAAGCTAACCGAACATAGCCGTGCAAAATCCATTATCAGTCTGCACAATATGGCTTTTCAGGGCAGCTACGCGCCACACTGGGTAGTATCACTTGGTTTACCAAGCGCAGGCTTCTCGATCGAAGGATTTGAATACCACGGCCAGCTATCGTTTCTGAAAGCCGGTATTTTTTATGCAGACGCGATCACTACAGTGAGCCCACGCTATGCAGTCGAGATACAAACGGCAGCTTTTGGCTTTGGCCTTGAGGGACTTTTATCTCAACGCAGCGATGAGATAAAAGGTATTCTCAATGGCATCGAAACAGAAGAGTGGAATCCTGAACACGATAAATACCTGATCAAAAATTACAGCAGCCAAAATCTGGCTGGTAAACAAGAAGTAAAGGCAGCCCTGCAGCAGAGCCTTGGGCTCAATGTTGATGCAGCCGCACCATTACTGGGCGTAGTAAGCCGGCTAACACACCAGAAAGGTCTCGACATGCTAGTACCGCATTTACAGACTTTGATAGATCAGGGTTGCCAGTTTGCCTTGCTTGGTGGCGGTGAAATGGGGCTCGAAGCATTGTTTCAGAATATAGCCATTCAGAACCCGGGGCGCGTCAGCGTAACGATTGGCTATAACGAGCCGTTATCGCATCAGATCATGGCTGGCTGTGACATGTTTATTATGCCTTCACGCTTTGAACCATGCGGGCTAAACCAGCTTTACGGACTGGCTTACGGCACACCGCCTATCGTCAATGCTACTGGCGGCTTGGCTGATTCAGTTATCGACAGTAATAATGCGCACATTGCCAACAAGACCGCTAACGGCTTTGTGATGGTTGAAGCGAGCGCTGATGGTTTAATGGCTTGTATCAGGCGTGCTGTAGAGATGTATAGGAATAACAAAGACACCTGGTTACAGATTCAAAAAACCGGCATGTCACAAAACTTGAGCTGGGACAAGAGCGCTCAGGAATACCTGGCTGTGTATGAAGGATTAGTCTAAATTATCGGAGCAAATTAACAGTTAAAGCAGGGAGGCTCACAATATTGGTGAAGATATAGCTTGGCATAGTTAATGCTTTAATAACATTAAGCCTAGTGCTTCTCCAAATTATTGCTTTTCTCCCTTCGGGCGTCTACTGACATGGACGCCCTCTTTTTTATCTGTACGTTATCTTATTTAAAGTTATTTTATTTAAAAGTATTATTTAACGATAAAGTGCTCGCGGTAATATTTAAGCTCATCAATGGATTCATAAATATCGGCCAATGCTTCATGTTTGCTCGCTTTTTTGAAGCCCGAATAAATTTCAGGTTTCCAGCGGCGTGCCAGTTCTTTAAACACGCTGACGTCCAGATTGCGATAATGGAAATAACATTCCAATTGTGGCATATAGCGAGCCATAAAGCGCCTATCCTGACAGATCGAATTACCGCACATCGGCGACTTACCACTAGGCACAAACTGCTTTAAAAACTCAATCATCTGCGCTGATGCTTCGTCCTCGGTCAGTGTTGAGGCTTTTACTTTTTCGATCAAGCCGGAACGGCCATGTGCACCCTTGTTCCAGGCATCCATACCATCAAGCACAGCATCACTCTGATGTACTACAAAAACCGGCGATTCACCCAGCACATTGAGTTCAGCATCAGTGACCACTGCAGCTAGTTCTAAAATACGGTCTGAATCAGGCAATAAACCACTCATTTCCATATCCAGCCAAATTAAATTATTCTGATTCGTTCCGTTGGTTGATGCTGTCATCATGATTTCCATTAAAATTAGCGTTGTAAAGCAAACTGCGTGAACCATCGTATCTAAAATGCTTCACAATACATAATATTAACCGAAATCAATTTTACGAAACACATAAAGATGGCTTATACACTGACTCTCACTTTTGTAACCTTACTGCTGCTGACCACCGGCATCCGCATCTGGCTGGGAAACCGCCATATTGCCCATGTGCAATCGCACCGTAATGAGGTGCCTGCAGCATTCAGCGGTAGCATTTCACTGGATGCCCATCAAAAAGCTGCTGATTACTCCAACGCAAAAACAAAACTGGTGATTATTGAAGCGACTGCGCAGGCAGCACTACTGGCTATACTAACTATCGGCGGCGGCCTGCAACTCATTGACGAAATCTGGCGCAACCTGCTGCCAGCTAATGAAATTGCACGTGGTGCACTGGTGATCTGTAGCGCCATGATAGTCAGTAGTCTGATCGATATTCCTTTTGATTACTATAAAACATTTACTGTAGATGAAAAGTTCGGCTTTAATAAAATGACACGCAGCATGTTTTTCAGTGACATGCTTAAACACACTATTGTAGGTGTAATACTCGGCGCACCTATCCTGTTCGCAGCACTATGGCTGATGCAGGGTGCCGGCGCTTACTGGTGGCTTTACCTATGGATTGTATGGAGTGTATTCAATCTGGTAATGCTTGCGGTTTACCCGACATTCATTGCGCCGTTCTTCAATAAATTTACGCCATTAGCAGATGTAGAGCTGAAGCAAAGAATTGAAACGTTACTCACAAAATGCGGATTTAAATCACAAGGTCTGTTTGTGATGGATGGCTCAGCACGCAGCAGTCACGGCAATGCTTACTTCACGGGCTTTGGCTCATCCAAGCGCGTAGTATTTTTTGATACGCTACTGGAGCGACTGAATGCAGATGAGATTGAAGCGGTACTCGCACACGAACTCGGCCATTTCCGTCATCACCATGTGATCAAACGCATCGCACTGATGTTTTTTGTAAGCTTTGTCGGTCTGGCGCTGCTGGGCTGGCTCATGAATCAGGATTGGTTCTACGCAGGATTAGGTATTGAGCAGTCTAGTAATTACATGGCGTTATTGCTATTCCTGTTAGTGTCACCAGTGTTCTTATTTCTGTTACGCCCACTCATGGCGAGCTATTCACGCAAAAATGAATTTGAAGCAGATGACTATGCAGCGAAACATGCAAATGCGAAAAATCTGGTAGAAGCTTTAGTCAAACTATATCGTGATAATGCATCTACATTGACGCCGGATCCACTACATTCTGCATTTTATGACTCACATCCGCCAGCAAGTATACGAATTTCAAAATTAGCGGCGTATACTAGCTAAGGAAATACGGAATAAGTCGCCGAGCGAGATAAAGTGCAAGGCGCACGGAACGCAGAACCCGAGATAGTATGGGGTATACAGCGAGGGTGCGAGTACCGCGCAACGCAGCAATTTGCTCGCGCAGGACTTATTGCGCGTTTCCTTAATACTCTGTTTTAAAGGCGTTGATATGAAATCACTATGCTTACTCGCTGGGTTGTTACTGGTAAATAGCTATGCACTGGCAGAACCTTTCAAGACTGGCGACGCGAGCGCCGGTAAAGCGCTGGTTGAAAAAAACTGTATCAGCTGCCATGCCTCGAGCTTTGGCGGTGATGGTTCTGCAATTTACACACGAGATTACCGCAAGGTGAAATCTGCCAAGGGTCTGGTAGCGCAGATTCGTAACTGTAATACTATGCTCGACTTGAAATGGTTTGAGGATGAAGAGCTTAATGTTGCAAAATATCTCAACCAGACTTACTACAAATTTACTGAATAGTTAAGAATAATAAAATTAAAAATAATAAAATAGTGCAATCACCAGACAACACCCTAGCGCAAGGCGACTTGCAAGGTACAGTAGTAGCCGCTTATGGCAAACGCTATAAAGTCGAACTCGCTGAAACTATGCACCGCATCAGCTGCGTTACGCGCGGCAAAAAAACCGATGTTGCCTGTGGAGACCATGTCACAGTCAAGCTCACGGATAAGCGCGAAGGCGTGATTGAAAACATCGTGCCACGCACAACCCTGCTTTACCGCAGCAACGCTTTTAAAAGCAAAACGCTGGCAGCCAATGTCACGCAGATCATCATCGTACTCGCTACGCAACCCAGCTTTTATGAAGCGCTGCTGAATCGCTGCCTGATTGCTGCGGAGGCCGCCGGAATCAAAGCATTAATCGTGCTGAACAAATGTGATTTAGCCGATAACGACAATGCAAAACAAAAGCTTGAGCTTTACACTGCACTCGGCTATCAGGTGTTACCGCTATCCGCTAAAGAAGATATTTCTACTCTCAGGCCATTTTTACAAGGTGAAGTCAGCATTCTGGTAGGCCAGTCCGGTATGGGAAAATCGACTATGATCAACGCATTACTGCCAAATGAGGCTGTACGCACGCAGGAAGTCAGCAAAGTGCTCGATAGCGGTAAACATACGACGACGGCAGCTCATTTGTATCATCTCGATGCAAACAGCATTCTGATCGACTCGCCGGGTCTGCAGGAATTCGGCTTGCATCATCTAAGCACCGACGAGCTTGAGCATGCATTCATCGAATTCAGGCCTTTTTTAGGTAAGTGCCGGTTTAATAACTGCAAACATTTGCAGGAACCTGACTGTGCTATTAGTGAAGCAGCAGCAGCCCATAAGATATCACCGGAAAGGCTGGCGATTTACAAAATGCTGCGTACTGAAATTTCTCATTAGCAGCCATGAAAACGGCATTTATCTCGCATCCGGATACGCTGTTGCATGTGATGGATGGCAGCCATCCTGAATCGCCTGCCCGCATTACCGCCATTAAGAATGCCCTCATCAAAAACGGCATTTATCAAAAACTCGACATTTACGAAGCACCATTAGCCACAGACCGCGAACTACAGCGTGTTCATAGCAGTGAATATGTGCAGAAGATACGTGCATTGTCACCTAAAGCTGGATTAGTGAGATTAGATGCTGATACCGCAATGGGGCCCATGAGTCGTTCAGCAGCATTGCATGCCAGTGGCGCTGTGATATTCGCAACTGACCTCGTCATGCGCAATATGGCAGATAACGCCTTTTGCTGCATCAGGCCACCCGGTCATCATGCCGGACGCGCCAACAGCGCTGGGTTCTGCATCTTCAATCATGTTGCGGTAGGCGTGGCACATGCTTTTGAAAAGTATGGCATCAAACGTGCGGCGATAATCGACTTTGATGTGCATCATGGCGACGGTACCGAAGATATTTTCAGGAACGACCCGCGCGTAATGCTGTGCTCGACCTTTCAGCACCCGTTCTACCCGCATCGCGGAGCCGATACACGTAGCGACAGGATGCTCAATATTCCGCTGCCCGCAAAATCAGGGCGTAAAGAATTTGAGCAGGTATTTGAACAAGAGTTTTTACCTGCCTTGAATCAGTTCAAGCCGGAAATTATTTACATCTCTGCTGGCTTTGATGCACACGCAGACGATCCGCTGGCAGATATGCGTCTATTGGATGCCGACTATGCATGGATGACTGGATTCATCAAAAAAGTGGCTAAGCAACATGCCAAAGGACGTGTAATATCGTCTCTGGAAGGCGGCTATCACCTTGGTGCTCTAGCTGATGCCGTATGCAGTCACGTTGAAGCGCTTTTACTTTAATCTACAGCCAATACAATAAAGAGTACTCAACCCGCAGTATAGCCGTGCCAAATATCATATTCAGAGTCTGCAATTGGTTGATGTGTGGTTATTTTTCATAAAAAATCACCTTGTTGCGACCTGCATTCTTAGCCTGATACATTCCATCATCTGCAAGTTTAATCACTTCTTCTTTACTTGGAGCCGTACCTTTAAACAACACTACTCCTATACTCGCAGTGCAATAGTGTTCTACAACAGTATTAACGCCGCCATCGTTCGTCACATTAATAAAATAAGGCTCGGCTAAAGCAGAGCGAATTTTTTCAGATACCTTTTCAGCTTGCTGCCTTGATAGTGATTCATCCGTATCAAGCTCAGTCAACATCACTACAAACTCATCACCTCCAATGCGAGCTACAGTATCTATTTCTCTTACGCTCTTCAGCAAACGATTTGCAACTTCAATTAGCAACTTGTCGCCCGCTTCATGTCCATGCGCATCATTTAGCGGTTTAAAATTGTCCAGGTCCATGAACATTAATGCGCAGTACTGAAGACTGCGTTTGCTGGATAATTGCGCCTGACTTATACGTTCAATCAATAGACGGCGGTTAGGCAGGTTGGTAAGCACATCATGAAGCGCAAGATGACGTATCTGCTGCTCCATTTTCTTGCGCTCAGTAATATCAAAAAACGTTGCGATTGCACCAATCACTACGCCATCTACCACGATAGGCTGTGACCAATATTCCACCTGGATTGCATAACCACTCTTATGCCAAAATACTTCATCAGCGCAATGATCTTCAACATTATTTCTATAAGCTGCATATATTCGACATTCGCTAGCTGGGTAGTGCGTACCATCTGCATGCGAGTGATGAATGAGTTCGTGAATATGCTTGCCTACCAGTTCATCTTCAGTTTCATAACCTAGAATTCTTAAAAATGAATTGTTTACAAAAGTACAGTTACCTTCGTTATCAACACCATAGGCACCTTCAGCTAAAGATTGCAGCAGCGAGTCCATTTTTTTATTAGATTCACGCAGCGCCCGTTCTGCCTCTTTTCGTGAAGTGACATCCAGTTTCACAGCCACGTAGTGGCTTGCATTGCCTGCATCATCCTTGATAGGAGAAATATATGCTTCTTCGTAAAATATCTCGCCATTTTTACGCTTATTAACAAACTCGCCTTGCCAGCTCTCACCATTGGTTATTTTTGACCACATGTCATCATAAACCTTTGTATCAGTCATCCCTGATTGCAATACACGTGGGTTCTTTCCGAGCACTTCATCCAGCGTATAACCAGCTTCTTTGGTAAAGGCTGAGTTGATATATTCGATTTTAGCTTCAACGTTTGTAATGGCAACAGATGTCGGACTTTGTTCAATAGCCGTAGACAACATACGCAGCTTAAGCTCAGCTGCCTTGCGTTCACTCATGTCGCGAGAAATTCCAAGAACACCTATGATTTGGCCGTTAGCATTTTTTACAGGCACTTTGATAGTTTCAAACAAACCCCGATAACCACCCTCAGCAAAAGTAAGCCATTCTTCGTTAGATACTGCTTTATGCGCAATCATTGCTTTACGGTCATTCTCACGAAACAAATCTGCCTGCTGCTTATCAATGAAGTCATAATCTGTCTTGCCAATAATATCGGCTTCTTTAGCACCATAGAGTCGTTCGAATGCCGAGTTACACGACATGTAAATACCGTTAGTGTCTTTCAGCCAAACAAGGTCAGGAATGCTTTGCAGCAGAGCATGAAGTTGCGCACTCCTTTTTCCTAGCACATCTAATAAGTTATTAAACCCGTTAATTAGCTCGCTAATTTCGTTATTAACGCCGGTGGGCAATGGCTGGTGACTACCTCCGGCTTTAGATAATGCAGCAAGCTGTTTTACCGCCGTAAACATAGGTACCAGTTCGCGTTTTAGCATCCACCATATTAAGCCACCTGCAACAATTGTCATTAATGTTGCAAAAAGCATAATATGCTTTTTCATATCATCAATTGGTGCAAACGCTTCTTGAACCGGCAATGCTACAACAATAAACCAATCTGCAATATGCACCCGTTTCGCCGAGGCCAGTACTTTTACGCCAAGGGGGCTGACGGTAATATCGGTATCATCAAATCCATTTACATGACGATCAATAAGTTTATTAACACCAGGTGCTGGCAGTTTCTGCATAATGCGGCGCTTGTCAGTACCTGTGATAATCAATCTATTTTTAGCGTCTTCAAGCAGAAAATAGCCGGTCTTGCTGTAGCTGTTTTGAAAAACTTTGTCTAAAAAATTTGGCTTTCCAAGATCCGTCACGCCTGCTAATGCAGCAACTACTGACCCTTGAGAATCGCGAACCGGTACTACCACATTAAAAAGCGGTGTTCCTAGCACTTTACCAATGACGGGCCTGCTAATAGTTGATTTACCATCTTTAAGCGCAGCGACTATATAGTCGCGCTCAATATAGCTAATGCCTACTCTTTTTATCGAAGACGGGATAGATGCGACAGCCACTCCATCTGCACCGACAACAAATGCACCCGCATTAAAGAGTCTTTGTATCACCAGTTGCTCTTCCAATGTCACTTGCAACAGCTTGTTGTCAATTAATGCTATTGGCGCAATTTTCTCAGTAATTTTTTCTAGTACATTCAGGCGCTCACGCAGCTCTTCGTCAACCTGTGTTGCAAGAATTGCAGCTATTGAGGATTGTTGGTTTGCCAGCTGCTTTTGCATATCGTCATGCAATTTTTGACTGATTAAAAAATATAGTATCCAAATTCCAATAACAAAAATTCCCAGCGTAAATAAGGTCACGCGGGATTTAATTGAATGAAAATTAAAGGTATTTGAAATGCTCATATTCCGGGCTAAGTTTTATTTTTATTAACCTCATGATCTATAGTACCTCTAGTCTCTAGAAGAAGTAAACATTAGCTCCATTGTGAACAAATAATGCTGAATAAATAAGTCTTTACTCAAAATAGCAGGGATATTTATCGCTATATTAATATTAGAAAAACTGAAATCATCATAAAGAAGTCTTCTAATTTTTCTTAAACATACAAGGATATTTAAATTATTCATATCTACAATATCCGATTCAAAATCACCTGAAACAGCAGTCAATTAAAAAGTAACGCTAGTCAGCGTATAATACGCATTTTATAAATTAAGCATTCTTTAAGTGACCGCATTTATGCAAATTACCACTCGCCTTGAGTTTGACTCCGGACATCGTATTCCTAACCATAAAAGCCAATGCAGAAACCTGCATGGCCATCGTTACGTACTAGAAATCACCCTGTCTGGCGACATCATCAAGCAAGAGAATGCCTCTGAGAATGGCATGGTGATGGACTTCTCGGACGTGAAAGCAATTGCCAAAGAGTCTGTAGTCAATATCTGGGATCACGCGTTTTTAGTGTATCAGCACGATACTGAAGTGCTGAACTTCTTAAACTCGCTGCCAGATCACAAAACAGTTGTTTTCCCTACTGTGCCTACGGCAGAAAACATGGCGTTAGAAGCATTCAGAATTCTCAAATCCAAATACGATGACACTTATGGTAATCACTTAAAACTGGAAAAAGTGCGCCTGTATGAAACGCCGAATAGCTGGGCTGACGCACTAGGCTAGCTTTAGATTAAACTTGTTTAGCTGATGGCTTGCAGCTCAGTAATCAATGCGGCATGCCAATCAGGTAATCTTACTGAGAAATCCGTTACCAGCTTGGTGCAGTCTAAACATGAATTAGCTGGACGTGCCGCTGGTGTTGGATAGTCCTGTGTAGTGATTGCCTGTATGTTTTCCGCGCTGGCTTTAAGTAATGGCAGACCATGCGCCATCTGAATACGGTTGTATTCTTCTACAATAGCTACTGCAAAACCATGCCATGAAGTCTGACCTGCATTCACCAGATGATAGGTGCCAGTAAGTTCATTCTGCCAATTGCTCATCACAGACAAAACTGCATTGGCAATACTTGTGCTGCTGGTAGGTGCGCCAAACTGATCAGCTACAATTCGCAGTTCATCGCGCTCTGCGGCTAATCGTAAAATCGTTTTCAAGAAGTTTTTGCCATAAGCACCATACACCCATGAGGTGCGAAAAATAAGGTGCGGCAGCCCGACTGACCTGATTGCCTCTTCACCCGCAAGTTTGCTTTTGCCATAAACGCTTAAAGGCTGCGTTGTATCCTCTTCAACGTAAGTACCCAATTTATTACCGGCATACACATAGTCAGTAGAAAAATGAATTAATCTGGCACCCACTTTGGCAGCTTCTTCTGCCAGCACTTGCGGCGCTGCTGCATTAATTGCATAGGCCAGCTCAGGCTCTGACTCAGCCTTATCTACTGCTGTGTATGCAGCAGGATTAATGATCAAATCCGGTTGAATCGTCTGCACTGCTCGGCGGATTGCGTCCTGATCGGTCAAGTCGAGCTGGCTACGATCCAGACTAACAACAAGGTCTGCAAAAGCAGTTTCTTTTAAAAAGGCTTGTTGCAAGGCATGGCCAACCTGCCCATTCACACCGGTAAGTAATATTTTTTTATACACTAGGTTTACTCTTACTAAAATATCGGGTCAATCTTCAAAAACATCGGCTTCCGAAAAACTCAACCCCAATTGGTCTTTAGCTGATAATGCTGGCTCACCTGACAATGGCCACTCAATACCAATTTCCGGGTCATCCCAACGAATGCAGCGCTCGTGCTGCGGCGCATAATAGTCAGTCGTTTTATATAAAAACTCGGTGCCTTCTTTCAGTACCAGAAAGCCATGTGCGAAGCCGGGAGGAACCCAGAGCTGACGTTTGTTTTCGGCAGAAAGAATCACCCCTACCCATTTGCCAAAGGTCGCAGACTGCCGACGCAGGTCAACCGCCACATCAAACACTTCACCTGCAACCACTCGCACTAGCTTGCCCTGTGGCTGCTGAATCTGGTAATGCAAACCGCGTAATACGTTAATCGCTGATCTGGAATGATTATCCTGCACAAAATCTGCTTTAACGCCGGTGAGCGCTTCAAATTTCTGCTGATTGAAACTCTCAAAAAAGAAACCACGTTCATCACCGTAAACTTGCGGCTCTAAAATCAACACTTCCGGAATTGCTGTTTGAACGACTTGCATCAGTACACCTGCTCGCTTAATACCAGCTTCAGATACTGGCCATAACCATTTTTAATATATTTATTCGCCAACGCATCCAATGCAGCAGCATCGATGTAACGCATACGATAGGCAACTTCTTCCGGACACGCGATTTTCAAGCCCTGACGCTTCTCGATCGTTTGGATAAACATTGAAGCCTCCAGCAATGAGTCATGCGTTCCTGTATCCAGCCAGGCAATACCGCGTCCCATCACTTTAACCTGCAAATCACCGCTTTCCAGATAAATGCGGTTCACATCGGTAATTTCCAGCTCACCGCGCGGTGAAGGTTTTAACTGAGCAGCAATATCCACCACGCGATTATCGTAGAAATATAATCCGGTCACTGCATATCTGGATTTTGGAACTGCAGGCTTTTCTTCCAGGCTTATAGCCTGGCCCTGAGCATTAAACTCAACTACGCCATAACGCTCCGGATCGCTAACAGGATATGCAAACACGGCAGCACCTTGTGTAAGGTTAGCCGCTTGCTGTGTCATTTCTGCAAGCTCGTGACCATAAAAAATATTATCTCCGAGTACTAGCGCACAACTATCCTGACCAATAAAGTCTTTACCGATAATAAATGCCTGTGCAAGGCCATCAGGTGAAGGCTGCACTGCGTATTGAATTGACACGCCCCATTGGCTGCCATCCCCCAGTAACTGCTGGAATCGCGGCGTATCTTCAGGCGTAGAAATCACGAGAATGTCACGAATACCCGCCAGCATCAATGTTGTCAGCGGATAATAGATCATGGGTTTGTCGTAAACCGGTAGCAGTTGCTTGGAGACCACCTGTGTTACCGGATGCAGGCGTGTGCCTGATCCTCCAGCTAAAATAATACCTTTCATGCTAATTCTTCTCCACGCTCTGCATATTGCGTCTGCACCCAATTGCGGTACTCGCCACTGGTCACATTATTGACCCAATCCTGATTCTGCAGGAACCAGTCCACGGTTTTCTCAATGCCTGTGTCAAAAGTTTCAACCGGTTTCCAGCCTAACTCATTGGATATTTTGCTGGCATCAATCGCATAACGCTGGTCATGACCCAATCTATCTTCCACAAACGTAATCTGTTCTGCATAAGAGTGGCCATCTGCACGCGGCTTTTTCTTATCCAGCATTCTGCACAGTGTGCGCACCACTTCAATGTTAGGTTTTTCGTTCCAGCCACCTACGTTATAAACTTCACCTACCCTGCCAGCTTCCAGCACACGACGGATCGCCGCACAGTGATCTTCCACATACAGCCAGTCACGAATCTGCTGGCCGTTGCCGTAAATCGGTAATGGTTTGCCGGTTAAAGCATTATGAATTACCAATGGAATCAATTTTTCAGGGAAATGATGCGGACCATAGTTATTGGAGCAATTAGTAGTTAATGTGGGCAAACCATAAGTATGATGATACGCACGCACCAGATGGTCTGATGCCGCTTTAGAAGCTGAATACGGGCTGTTAGGCGCATATGGTGTAGTTTCAGTAAATGCTGGGTCATCTTTTGATAATGAACCATAGACTTCATCCGTAGACACATGCAGGAAGCGGAAGTTTTTCTTATGTTCTGTATCGAGCCCACCCCAGTAGCCACGCACTGCTTCAAGCAGATGGAACGTACCGACCACATTGGTTTGAATAAAGTCTTCAGGTCCGTGAATTGATCTGTCTACATGACTTTCAGCAGCAAAATTTACTACCGCACATGGCTTATGCTGTGCCAGAAGTTTATCTAGCAGATGTCTGTCACCGATGTCGCCACGCACAAAAATATGGTGTGCATTGTGGCCTAATGAGGTCAGGTTATCAAGATTTCCTGCATAGGTGAGGTTGTCAAGATTTACTACGGTTCCCAAACCCTGCTTTACCCACGCCAGCACAAAATTAGAGCCGATAAAACCGGCGCCGCCTGTTACTAAAATTGTCTTATTCATTTTATTCTTTCTTAAACGGTATAAACCGTAAACACATCAATACTGCTTAAAAACCCTGCTTAACTATTCCAAATACAATTGCCCGATTTTGCCAGCCCTGCTAAATACACTTCATGCGCTGCCTGTTCATCTGCACTTGCCAGCTTAACCAGAATGGGCGCGTTAATCTTTGGCACAACATCGACACCAGTTTGCTCTGGCTTATCTAATGTCATCATGAGGCTTTCCTGACCCCGCGTCATCGCCATATACACATCGGCTAATAGTTCAGCATCCAATAATGCACCATGTAAAGTACGTCTTGAGTTATCAATACCAAAATGCCTGCATAATGCATCCAGATTATTACGCTGTCCCGGTCGCATCTCTTTGGCTATTTTCAGTGTATCAGTCACTTTCGCCGTGATCTCTTCAACGGTTTTTAGCCCAAGTAAACCAAACTCGCTATTCAAAAACCCTACGTCAAACGGTGCGTTATGCATAATCAACTCGGAATCCGCGATAAAAGCGATTAGATCATGCGCAATATCAGCAAAGTGCGGTTTATCCTGCAAAAACTCTAATGAAATACCATGCACTTCCTGTGCGCCCTGATCAATCTCGCGGTCAGGGTTCAGATAATAGTGAAAATGATTTTTAGTAAGCCGACGATTAATGACCTCAACTGCCGCCACCTCAATCACGCGGTGCCCCTGTGCCGGATATAAACCGGTGGTTTCCGTATCCAGAAAAATCTGCCTCATACTACTGCGCCTCCTTGCATCAACTGTTCTACGCCTTTGTTCGCCAGCATATCTGCGCGTTCGTTACCTGCATTACCGGCATGCCCTTTGACCCAAACCCACTCAACAGTATGCTGTTGCGCAAGTAAATCCAATACACGCCACAGGTCATCATTCTTTACCGGTTTTTTATCTGCGGTGCGCCAGTTACGTGCTTTCCAGCCGGAAATCCATTCTGACATGCCTTTCTGCACATAGACAGAATCCGTATAGACCTTGGCATGGCATGATCTTTTAAGTGCTTCCAGCGCACGGATTACCGCCGTCAGTTCCATACGGTTGTTGGTAGTATTCATTTCGCCGCCAAAAAGCTCTTTTTCATGCCCGTCATAATGTATCCATGCCCCCCAGCCGCCAGGGCCAGGATTACCTTTGCAGGCGCCATCCGCGTAAATCTCAACTGGGCGGTGCTGGGTTGAATCTATTTTTGTCATGAAAAACACTACTCACTATTTATTATGATGTCGGCAACAATTATAAAACACTCAAGTACCTATTTAGGTATTTAGCGCAGTGGTATCAGTTTAAATAATCAACACATAGCCGAACAAGAACTAGTGAGCTGAATTAAAAAATGCACCTGATCAGGTGCATTTTTTGAGATACAACTAAGGTTTCAATGCAGAAAATCAGCGATTATTTTTTATTTCTGAGATTTGCCGCAATACGCATTCTCAAGGCGTTCAATTTGATAAAGCCACCCGCGTCTTTTTGATCGTAAGCGCCTTTATCATCTTCAAACGTTGCAATGGTCGGATCAAACAGTGAATTGGTTTTACTGTCACGGCCAGTGATGATCACATTGCCTTTGTACAGTTTCACACGCACCCAGCCATTGACTGAAGATTGTGTATGATCAATCAATGTCTGCAAGGCAATACGCTCAGGGCTCCACCAGTAACCGTTATAGATCATACTGGCATAGCGCGGCATCAAATCATCTTTCAAATGCGCCACTTCACGATCCAGCGTAATCGACTCAATTGCACGGTGTGCTTTGAGCATAATGGTGCCACCCGGGGTTTCGTAACAGCCGCGTGATTTCATGCCCACATAGCGGTTTTCAACCAGGTCCAGACGACCGATACCATGTTTACCGCCAATAGCGTTTAAATGTGCCAGCAGTTCATGTGGTTTCATTGCCTCGCCGTTCAGGCTAACCGGGTCACCGTTCACATACTCAATATCAAGATACTCCGCTGCATCCGGCGCTTTTTCCGGGCTCACGCTCCAGCGCCACATGGATTCTTCAGCTTCTGCAGCTGGGTTCTCAAGGTGGCGGCCTTCATAAGAGATATGCAGCAGGTTGGCATCCATACTGTATGGGCTGCCGCCTTGCTTGTGCTTCATATCCACTGGAATACCGTGCTTTTCTGCATAAGCCATGAGTTTTTCACGGCTTAACAGGTCCCATTCACGCCATGGGGCAATGATATGGATGTTTGGGTTTAATGCGTAAGCACCCAGCTCAAAACGCACCTGATCGTTACCTTTACCGGTGGCGCCATGTGAGATGGCATCAGCATTGGTTTGATGCGCAACTTCGATCAAACGTTTTGCGATCAATGGACGGGCGATAGAAGTACCTAACAGATATTCGCCTTCATACACGGTATTGGCACGGAACATCGGGAATACAAAATCACGCACGAACTCTTCACGCACGTCATCAATAAAAATCTCTTTAACACCGGCTGACTTGGCTTTTGCACGTGCCGGCTCAAGCTCTTCACCCTGACCTAGATCAGCGGTATAAGTTACCACTTCACATTTATACTCATCTTGCAGCCATTTCAAAATAACTGACGTATCCAGACCGCCAGAATAGGCTAAAACCACTTTATTAATTTTGCTCATTACTAAATTTTCCCTAATTAAATCTTATCGTTACGAATACCGACTACAAAAGCCGGTATCGTTAAACTTTGCCTAACAGCAAATATTCCATTAATGCTTTTTGCGTGTGTAGCCTGTTTTCCGCTTCATCCCACACTACACTTTGTTTACCATCAATTACATCCGCAGAAACTTCTTCACCACGGTGTGCCGGCAGACAATGCATGAATAATGCATCTTTGGCAGCAACACGCATCATGTCTGCATCAACCTGCCAATCGGCAAAGTCACGCATACGTTCTTCATTTTCAGCTTCAAAACCCATGCTGGTCCAAACATCCGTTGTTACCAGATCAGCACCTTCTGCTGCATCCATCGGGTCGGCAAACACTTCAAAATGATCAGTACCATATAAATTGGCACGCTCAGGCTCAACTTCATAACCAGGCGGCGTTGATACATGTACGTTAAAATCCAGCACTTCAGCAGCCTGTAACCATGTGTTGCACACGTTGTTGCTGTCGCCGATCCAAGCTACGGTTTTACCTTTGATCGAACCACGATGTTCAATATAGGTAAAAATATCCGCCATGATCTGGCATGGGTGATACTCATTGGTTAAACCATTAATCACTGGCACACGTGAATTAGCGGCAAAGCGCTCGATAATTTCCTGCTCAAAAGTACGAATCATCACGATGTCGCTCATGCGTGAAATCACCTGCGCTGCATCTTCAACCGGCTCACCGCGACCCAGCTGTGAATCACGCGTATTCAGGTAAATCGCTGAACCGCCCAATTGCTGCATACCTGCCTCAAATGAAAGGCGTGTACGTGTGCTGGCTTTTTCAAAAATCATGACCAGTGTACGATCCTGAAGCGGCCAGTACTGCTGATAAGCCTTGAATTGATTTTTAATCCAGTGCGCGCGCTGAAACACGTGCTCGAACTCGTCACGATTTAAATCATTGAATTGCAGAAAATGTTTTATTGCCATAATGGTTTGGAAGCCAGAGTTTTATTGAAACGGGCTTCTTCAGTTAATTAACTCGTTGTTAAGTTGTTTATATTGTTAAGTTTCTTATTTTGCCAGAAAAGCTTTGATCAAGGCAGAAAGGCGGCTCACCAGCTCTTTCGCCTCAGCTTCGTTCATGACTAGCGGCGGCAGTAAACGCACTACTTTATCAGCAGTGACATTAATCAACAGCTTATCAGCCAATGCCATTTTCACCAGATCACCGCATGGGCGATCGAGCTCAATACCAATCATGAGACCTGCGTTACGCACGGTCACTACGCCGGCAGTATCTTTGAACTCAGCCACAAAACCTTCACGAATCAGATTGCCGATTTTCTCGGCATTCTCGCGGATGCCTTCTTCTTCAATAATATTCAGCGTCGCCAGACCGGCAGCAGTTGCCAGAGGATTGCCGCCAAAGGTTGAACCATGCTTGCCATAGGTAAATACATCTGCTGCTTTACCGCTAGCAACACAGGCACCGATAGGCACACCGGAGCCCAGCCCTTTCGCCAGCGTCATTACATCTGGCTTGATATTGGTGTGCTGAAAAGCAAACCAGGTACCGGTACGGCCAATGCCGGTCTGCACTTCATCCAGCATCAGCAGCCAGCCATGTGCATCACAGATTTGACGCAGCGCTTCAAGGTAAGCACTTGCTTCTTTAGGGATATTAATACCACCTTCGCCCTGTACCGGCTCTACCAGAATTGCCACAATATTCGGATGATGCTCTGCTACATGCTTAACCGCTTCCACATCATCATAAGGCACACGGATAAAGCCGCTCACCAACGGCTCGAAACCGGCCTGCACTTTGTAGTTACCGGTAGCTGATAATGTTGCCAGCGTACGACCGAGGAACGATTGCTCCAACACGATTATTTCAGGATTATCGATACCTTTGTTGTGTCCATAAAGACGTGCGAGCTTAATTGCAGCCTCATTGGCTTCACAGCCGGAGTTGCAGAAAAACACTTTATCCATACCGGAAATTTCGCAGACTTTATCTGCTAAAGCAGACTGCTCGGCAACCTGATAAATATTGGAAACATGAATCAATCTGGCAGCCTGTTCACTAATCGCTTTTACCAGTTTCGGGTGTGCATGACCCAAGCCGTTTACGGCAACACCAGCCAATGCATCCAGATACTTTTCACCTTTATCATCCCACAGCCATACACCCTCACCTTTGGCAAAGGTAACTGGTTGACGCATATAGGTACTCATCAAATGATCAGACATTTTTTACTCGATACTTAAAATTTTTAGATTTTTATTCAATTTTTTATTTTTTACAGCGTTGCTTTAAAGACAATCTTTAAAGCAACGTAAGCAAAATTATTCCAGCGATCATGATCATTTATGATCGGATTTCTTCAATTTTGGTTATAATTTGAAAGGAGTGGAAACTCTCATGAGAGTAGCTTAAAACCTCATTTTTGGCAAGTTTTACCGCCAAATTCAAGCTGAAAATTATTTAATAATCACTTGATAAAAATAGTAATTTGGGCAAAAATCGCGATCCTTGAAATATAACTGCCAATCATTTTAGCCAATCATTTTATTATGGCATCTTTGAATCTGATCCCCCAACAAGACGAACAGTCACAACTGCCTGTTGCATGGTATGTTGACCCGAGTATATATGCACTCGAGCAGCAATACATGTTTACACAAGCGCCGCACTACCTGGGCCATGAGCTCATGGTACCCAATGTGAGCGACTATCATGTACTTGACTGGACCGGCGAAGCTAAAGCGCTCGTTCACGCCCAAGATGGCATCAGCGCCATTAGCAATATATGCCGTCACAGACAAGCCGTAATGCTAAAAGGCCACGGTCAAACCAAAAACATCGTATGTCCGCTGCATCGCTGGACTTATGACCTTGAGGGCAAATTGCTAGGCGCACCGCATTTTGACCAGAACCCTTGCTTGAATCTTGATAAAAAATCCTTACAGAACTGGCAAGGCCTGTTATTTGACAGCAAGCGCGATATTGCAAAAACCCTTTCAAAACTAGGCTGCAAGCAGGACTTTGATTTCACTGGCTACATGCTGGATCGTGTTGTTGTAGAAGAATATAGCTTTAACTGGAAAACTTTTATCGAGGTTTACCTTGAAGACTACCACGTTGGCCCTTTCCACCCTGGGCTTAATCAGTTTGTGAACTGCGAAGCACTTAACTGGGAATTTGGTGCTGATTACAGCGTACAAACCGTAGGCTTCAAGCAGTCCCTGGAACGTGCCGGTTCGCCCGTTTACCAACAATGGCAGGAACAGGTTGCCAGATACCAGGGCGATAAATCGCCTAAATACGGTGCAATCTGGATGGTGTATTACCCTTTCCTGATGATTGAATGGTACCCGAACGTATTGGTGGTTTCACACATCATTCCACGCGGTGTGGACGCTTGCAGCAATGTGGTTGAATTCTATTACCCGGAAGACATCACACTATTCGAGCGTGAATATGTAGCCGCACAGCAGGCAGCTTATGAAGAAACCGCTGTAGAAGACAACGACATCTGCCAGCGCATGCATGATGGCCGCCGTGCCTTGCATGCGCAAGGTATTGATGAACGCGGCCCGTATCAGCATCCGATGGAAACCGGCATGGAACATTTTCATAAGTGGTACCGTTCGCAATTGCAGCAGCACATCAGCAAGTTATAACTATTACTGACACCTACAACTCCACAACCTAAGTGAATTTTCCATCGTTAAAAGCTACTCGTATTAGACTGCCCAATCTTGGCAGCGTTTGGATGTTGGTAGCAGCACTTGGTTTTGCAATTATGGGTGCACTGGTTAAAGTCGGCGCTCAGAAATTCAGCCCTGCGGAACTGGTATTTTATCGCTCCCTGTTCGGCTTACTAAGCATCTGGCTATTTATAACTATACAAAAACTACCACTGGCAACCCCGCATATTGGCAAGCACATGTCACGTGCATTGGTAGGATTTACAGCACTGGTATTATTTTTTTATGCCATCGCCCATTTACCTCTAGCGACAGCAATCACCCTCAACTACACCTCACCTTTATTTTTAGCGTTATTTATGCCGTTTCTGCTGCATGAAAAACCCAGAAGAATCCTGCTGCTTGCACTGGCGATCGGATTTGTCGGAGTCAGTCTGCTGCTAAAACCTACCATTGATCAGAATAACTGGTTTGCCGGCCTGCTTGGCCTGCTCTCCGGCATCGGTGCTGCACTCGCTTATGTTCACGTAAAACAGCTTGGTAAAGTGAATGAGCCGGACTGGCGCACCGTATTTTATTTCACACTGGTATCTACTATTGGTGCTGGCCTCTGGATGCTGTTTAACGCTTTTCAGCATGTTACCTGGCAAGATTTACTGACACTGTCCGGCTTGGGTTTATCAGCCACCATCGCACAGCTTGCGCTAACTCGCGCATACCGCACCGGCGATACATTGGTGGTCGCAAGTCTGGCCTATGTCACTATTCTGTTAGCCAGTTTATTTGGCATATTGTGGTGGAATGAGCATTTAAGTTTGGATGCTTGGCTTGCAATCGGCCTGATTATTCTTAGCGGCATGATCAGCATTTGCAGCTCGCAACCGACTCGCGCTGACTCTGAATAATTATCAGGCAATCAGTAAATAGTTGCATGTAGCTCAAAGACTTAGCCTGAAATTACTTCTGGACAATTATTTTATCCAGCAGTAATCTAACCCTCCCGCGTTATAAACGTAACTCCGATAAAGTTTTATTTATCTCTAAAACTGATGAAGCTATCGCGATTAAATTACTGGCTTAATTACATAGCGCTAATGTCACTGACAGCACTATTATTGACAGGCTGTTTTGGCGGAACTATCGCGCAACAACTAGCGCGATCATTATTCATGCACGGGGCAGATAAAGCCACCGCAGCAGCGGTTGATGCACATGAACGCAATGAAAAACGTGTGGCTCAATATCTGGTACCAAATAATACAAAACTCGATGATTACCAAATCGCATTTTTAAACTCAGGCTTTGAAGTGATCCATCCGCAAATCGAAACACTCCCGCAAACTGCTGAGCAGCCAGAATCTGTATCTCAGGAATTACAGCTAAGCAGACTGGTTAATGTAGAAGTATGGAGCCTGCTGATCGGTGATGAAAAACAACGCCTGCTCGAAAAGTCCAGATTACAGGGCTCTCAGCTCATTCCACCTAAAGAAGAATGGTCAACATGGCATGTCGCAATAGGTGCTTCAAACGATATTAAAACCAACAACAATCCCGAACCTATCATATTCCTGATTCCCCCAGATATTGGCAAAATGCGCAGCGGCAGCAGAGCATTAGTCGAGTTGCCAAACAACGGTGAATTAAGCATTGCCCGCTACGCAGTGAACTAGATACTTAAGCTACCTTATAGGCTTGGCTGGCAGTATTCGCCTGCATACATTGACTTTTAGAAAATCGGCAGGCAGTCAGATGAAGCGTTTACTAAGCTACAACATTAAACGCTGACCACCCATAAGTCTTAGGCGTCCAGCAATCCGCTACGCATCGCAATCAATGCAATTTCAGCTGAGTTGTTGGCATTCAACTTCTGCTTGATATTGTATAAATGCGTACCTACGGTACGCGGGCTCAGGAACAGCGTTTCAGCAATCTCGTTCGTGGTTTTACCTTTAGCCAACGCCATAAAGACTTCAAATTCACGCGGTGATAACACATCTACCGGGTTCTGATCACCGGAAAGCTGCTGAATCGCCATTTGCTGCGCCACACTTGCTTCCAGATACTTTTTACCGGAAGCTACAGTACGGATCGCTTTGATCAGCTCTTCCGCTGCACTGCGTTTGGTTAAGTAACCCATAGCTCCCGCATTTAGAACGCGTTTAGGGTGTACCGAATCTTCATGTGCAGACAATACCAGAATCTTAGCAGCGTTATCTTTAGCCAGAATGCGTTCAATTGCCTCTAAACCGCCTATACCGGGCATGGTAATGTCCATTACCACTACATCAGGTTTATGCTCCACATAACGCTGAATCGATTGCTCTCCGCTTTCTGCTTCAGCGATCACTTTGATATCAGTGTCAGACTCAAGCAGCATTTTGAATCCCATGCGCACTACTGCATGGTCATCTACTAGCATGACGTTAATCTGGCTCATATTGGCACTCTTTTCTTTTTTTAGTTATATCTTTAAGTTTTATTGGTTTGAATTACTGTTCGGCACAGTGATATTAATTTTAGTACCTTGATTAGGTGCGGCAATGATATTAAAAGTTCCATTCAAGGCCTGCACACGTTCACGCATACCCAGCAAACCAAAATGTGTAGTCTGATCAACGGCATCTACATTCATGCCAATACCGTTATCCTCTATACTCAATTGCAGCTCACCGATTGCAGATTTTGTAAGCCGTATATCAATTTTTGTGGCCTGTGCGTATTTGAATGCGTTATTAAGCGATTCCTGCACAATCCGATAAAGATTGATACTGACAGTTTCACCCAGACTCTGTAAGTTTCCTGATTCCAGATTTGGCGACAAATATAATTGAATTTTAATGTCAGGATTCTGCGCCTGATAGTTAGATACGGCATCTTTCAGTGTTTCAGCCAGCCCTAGATTATCCATTGAGCCAGGCCGCAATTGGCGAACAATATTGTGCATGCCGTCATATATCTGGTTCGCAGCAGATACAATAATCTGCGCACTTGAGGCAATCTCCGGCATGCCCGCAGTAGTAGCATTGGTTTTAGCTTTGTTTGCAATACCTACAGCAAAAGTCTTAATCGCAGTCACGTACTGTCCAAGCTCATCATGCAGCTCGCGCGCCAGGCTTCTGCGCTCTTCTTCAATATGTTTTTGAATCAGGAATGTCAGTTGACGATTCTCTTCCAGCTGGCGCTCCGCTGTCAACGATTCAGCCATACGGTTAAGACTATGACCGATGCGGTCAAATTCCGGTAATCCAAGCTTGGGCAAGCGCGTGGTCAGATCCCCTTGCTCTATACTGTTAATTGCAGCCAGAATACGGTTAATCGGCCTTAGCGAATGGCTAAGCAACAGATACACCATGATATTAAGCAAAATAAAGAATGCTAGCCCCACTAACATGAGCTGACGAAAACCAGACCATGCTTCACGAATAGAACCGGCGGAGCTTGAGCTAATCACCAAAGTGCCATAGCGAATCTTACGCTGTACTGTCTCCACCTTGGGCTGCACCAGTTTAACGAACCATTCCGGAGGTACCACATCGCTTTTAAAAGTTGATTCCGGTGAGCTATAAATCTCACGTCCCTCATAATCATAAAGCTCGATATGACTGCTGCGCACGTAACCCAGAGAGCCTAAAAAACTCTGCAGAACCAAGTGTGTAGGCCCCATTTCCGGGTTTAATGCCGAACTGATAATGACCGTATCCAGCAACTGTACCGTAACACGACTCGCTGCTTCTACGCGTTCACGTATCGATACACGGGTATCATTTACCAGAATAGAACCAACCACCAGTATAAAAGCCAGTGAAAGCAAAGTAATCAGCAGATTTAAGCGGAAACGTAAACTCATAAGTTGAAATCAAAACTCGACATGTGTAGAGTTTAACAACTTTAATCAATTCACCATATAGTGTTATTCATGATATGAATTCCTCATTTATCCTTACCTCTGCTGACGCCATTCAGGATGCAATCCTGCAGCACGAATCCGAGCTGGAGTCCTTAGACCGCGCAATCGGCGACGGTGACCACTACATCAACATGAAGCGCGGCGCACAGGCGATTGTAGAAATGCAGCCGGAATTAGCTGCGCTCACACCCGATGCCGTACTCAATAAAATCGGCATGAAGCTGCTAAGCACCATCGGCGGCGCCTCTGGACCATTGCTCGCGAGCTTTTTTATGGGCATGGCAAAAGTCATTAAAGAAAAAGGTAATACATCCATAACAAGCTATGCCAGCGCATTTTCAGCAGGCGTCGATACAATTCGGCAGCGCGGCAAGGCTGACTTAGGTGAAAAAACCATGCTCGATGTACTGATCCCGGTCGCAAATCAATTTACTGCACTGGCAGCACAAAATGCCAGTGCCAAAGAAATCAGCACTGCGCTGAAGCTAACTGCCGAACAGGGTATGCTTTCTACCAAAGACTTGATTGCAACCAAAGGCCGCGCTGCTGGATTAGGCGAGCGTGCCATCGGCCATATTGACCCTGGTGCCAAGAGCTGCCAGCTGATGATAGAAGCGGTTTGTAACTTAATACAATAAAAAAGGCTCACCATGAAAAAATTTATCAATAAAACAGACGACATTCTTACCGAAAGTTTAAGTGGCTTTGCCCTTGCACACCATGATTTAGTGAGCCTTAATCTAAACCCTAATTATCTAACCCGTAAACAAAAAGCCACTAGCAAAGTTGCCATCATTTCAGGCGGCGGCTCCGGGCACGAACCACTGCATGCGGGTTACATCGGTTACGGCATGCTCGACGCCGCCTGCCCCGGCCATGTGTTCACCTCACCAACGCCAGACCAGATGCTGGCAGCGGCTGAAGCGGTGCATGCTGACAAAGGCATTCTATTTATTGTTAAAAATTATGCCGGCGATGTCATGAACTTTGAAATGGCTGCTGAAATGCTGCCGTTTGAATCAGCTACCGTACTTACTAGCGACGACTGTGCTGTCATCAACAGCACCTACACCACCGGCCGCCGCGGTGTTGCCGGCACGGTGATAGTAGAAAAATGCGTGGGTAGCCTGGCTGAAACCGGCGCAGACCTGCAAGCGTGTAAAGCGCTGGGTGACAAAGTCAACAGCCGCATTGCCAGCATGGGCGTAGCACTCACCAGTTGCACCGTCCCGGCAGCAGGTCGACCAACTTTTGATATTGATGATACTGAACTTGAAATGGGCGTAGGCATTCATGGAGAACCTGGGCGCAGACGCGAAACCATGCGTGAAGCGGATACGATTGTGACCGATGTGGTGACTGCAATTCTGGACGCACTAAAACCCGCATCAGGCAGCGAGGCACTGCTGCTGATTAACGGCTTTGGTGCCACACCGTTAATGGAGCTTTACCTGATTTACAATACTGCAACCAGATTATTCAACGAACATGGTATAAAAATTTCACGCTCTCTTGTAGGCAATTACACCACCGCACTTGATATGGCAGGTGCTTCTGTTACCCTGTGTCTGCTGGATGACGAAATCAAACAACATTGGGATAGTCCTGTGCATACTGCTGCGTTAAGGTGGGGGGCTTAGTCATTAATTAATCAAGCAGGCATATCATTTATCAAAGCTGCACCAGCGCATCGTAAATATCTACAAATTTTAAAGGTTGCTAATCGTTAATATGTCCCATGAATGTGTAAAGTGCGGTGCCTGTTGTGCTTCTTTCCGTGTCTCGTTTTACTGGGGAGAAACCAGCGCCCATGATCAGGGCACTGTACCCATTGAATTCACCACAGCTATCAGCCCGCACCATGTCTGCATGAAAGGCACCGAGCAGAAGCCTGTGAAATGCATTGCACTGGGAGGTGAAGTAGGGAAACAGGTCAGCTGCGGCATTTATGAGCAGCGTTCCAGCACCTGCCGTGAATTTGAGGCGGGCAGTGACGATTGCAATCGCGCAAGGTCAATGCATGGTATGCCGGAACTGATTGTCAGCTAAAAAACGCTAAATCATTCACAAATCTGCCACCCTACCAGTCAGTCTAAGTCTCCCGGTAAAGCCAAAGGCCAGTTAAATTAGAGAAACACCTGATTCCACAATGCCGTCACGTTTTCTACATGATGCGAGATGGCTGGCAAATCAACCGTTAACTGTGCAGCACCTTGCAGTTTGAGCATATGCTGGGTGTGACGATACTCTCGGTAGGCAGCAGCTACATTTTCTGCCAGATTAGCATCAATGATATTGAGTGTACTCATCAACTTTAACAGACCAATATTGCCAATATTCCCCGTAAGTTCAGGGTATTGCGGCGCATGTAATAACACCAGATACTGCACCAAAAATTCCACATCGATAATGCCGCCCACACTCTGTTTCAAATCAAAAATACCATCTTTCAGGTGCTGCGCATTGCGCATCTTTTCACGCATGGTAAGCACTTCATCTTTCAGCTTCAGCTGATCACGCGGCGCGGTCATGACTTCGGCACGAATCTGGTCAAACGCCCTGCCAATATCCGCGTCTCCTGCCACAAAACGTGCGCGTGTAATTGCCTGATGCTCCCACAGCCAGGCTTTATGCAATTGATATTCCCTGAACGCCGCAACACTGCTCACGAGTAGTCCACTATTGCCGTCCGGACGTAATTGCAAATCGGTTTCATACAGCAAACCGGCCGAAGTCAGGCTATTAAACCAATTGTTGATACGCTGCGCGAAGCGTGCGTAAACCTCGCCTGCTTCAGGCGCTTCATCATCGTACAGAAAAATAATATCCAGGTCAGAGGCGTAGCCCAGTTCTTTACCACCCAGCTTGCCATAACCTATCACGGCAAATTTCGGTGTGTCACGATGTTTACCGCGCACATTCGGCCAGATCTTTTCCAATGCTACATTCAGTATCAAGCAGGCCAGATCACTCAAGTAATCGGATAAGATTTCCAGCGCCAACTCACCGTTAATGTCCTGCACCGCAAAACGAAATACATTGGCATGCTTGAAGTGGCGCATGAGATCCATCTGCCGTTCAATGTCTCCCTCTGCCTCAAGCATACGGTCAAGCAACTCCAAGCGCAGTGCTGTAAAGTCTGGCACTGCATATAAAGTGCGGGTATCCAGCAGTTCATCGAGCAAAATCGGGTGCTGCGCCAGATAATTAGCTAGCCACGGACTACTGCTGCATAATTTCACCAGCAACTGCATCGCCTGCGCATGCTCAGCCAGCAATGCCAGATAACTGGCTCGGCGACAGATGCTTTCCAGCAGATCAATGACACGCGCCAGAGTAATATCTGCATTCAACATTTTGGCCGATTGCGAGATCACATGCGGCATGACCGCATCAAAACGCTGGCGGCTTAATTCTGGTAATTGCAGGTAACGGCTGCTCTGATGCAAAGTGTTCAGGCGGTGCAGAGTGTTTTCTGCCTCGGTAAAGCCAATTTTCTGCAACACTGCAACTGCCTCAAGCTCAGTCAGCGCACCGTTCCAGATCGACTTTTCTGATTCAAGGGTATCTTTATCAGTAACATCTTCTTCAAAAGTCTCATCGAAGTGCTGCTGTACCTGCCTGCGATAAACATCCAATTGCGCTAAAAATTCCGGCCAGCCATAGTTCGCCTTCTTTTCGAAATTCATCGCGCTCGCGATACGCACCTTAGCTTCATCCGACTTTGGCAGTTCCTGAGTCTGCATGTCTTCCAGATACATCAGGCGGTGTTCCAGATTACGCAGAAATACATACGCCTCACTGAGTTCAACTACAGTTTTTTCTGGCAGCAGGCCTTTCTTTTGCAACAATGCCAGTACAGATAGCGTAGGCTTGATCTGCAAGCTTACATCCTGCCCGCCGCGTATCAGCTGAAACACTTGTGCAATAAATTCAATTTCACGAATGCCGCCACGGCCCAGCTTGATATTGTCATGCATGCCTTTGCTGTTTACATCACGCTGAATCTGTATTTTCAAATCGCGCATACTGGTAAATGCGCCAAAATCCAGATATTTACGAAATACGAAAGGTTTGAGCAAGCGTGACACATGATTACCACCCGTCACCTCGCGACCTTTAATCCATGCATAACGCTCCCACTCGCGACCGTTGTTCTGGTAGTAGTCTTCTAGCGCATCCAGACTGCTCACAAGCGCACCTTCTGAACCAAATGGGCGCAAACGCATATCGACACGAAACACAAAACCGTCTTCGGTAATTTCATCAATCGCGGCAATCAGCTTCTTGGCAAGACGTGTGAAAAAATCCTGATTACTGATAGATTTTTCACCTGACGTTTCGCCTTCGGCTTCATAAGCAAATATCAAGTCAATATCCGATGACACATTAAGCTCGCCGCCGCCCAGTTTGCCCATACCTATGACAATTAAACTCTGCGGCTCACCCTTTGCACTTCGCGGCTGACCATAGGACTCAACCAGCCATGCATTAAGATAATGTATTGCAGTGTTGATTGCACACTCAGCCAGCTGTGAGGTGGTTTGCATGATCTCATGCAGATCAGCCAGATTGTTCAAATCACGCACTATCATGCGCGCCATGACATGCTTGCGTAACACTCTTAGTGCGCGTTTAAGACTAAGTTCATCAAAAATATTCTGTACCGCCAAAAATTTTTGCATGTCTTCTATCTTATAGCTTATGTATAAGTTATCTAACAAATCCTGCAGTAACAAGGCATCTTTCGCCAGCATTCTTGCTAAAAATGGACTACAGGAAACAGCATGCAGCACATAAGCCTCATCATTAGATGGGGTGCGGTTGTCAGAGAATAAATTATCGTGTGTTAGCATAGTTTTTTTCAGGTAATATTACGTACGTTACAAATATGTAACATTTTATTTTTCGCAAATCTGCAGCTTTGATTATAAATGTGTAATTGTATTTAGAGGGGTTTTAAGCATGTCAATTGAGTCAGTTCTTCATGAAAACAGGGTTTTTGAACCAAGTGCAGATTTTGTAAAATCCGCTAACGTCTCAGGCATGGCTGCATACAATGCACTGTGTGCCGAAGCTGCAGCCGATTATGAGGGATTTTGGGCCAAACTGGCGCGTGAATTATTGATTTGGCACAAACCTTTCACAAAAACACTGAACGAAGACAATGCGCCATTTTACAAATGGTTTGAAGACGGCGAGCTTAACGTCTCTGCCAACTGTCTGGATAAACACCTTAATACCATTCCAAACAAAGTTGCTATTATCTTTGAAGCTGACGACGGCAGCACTAAAAACGTTACTTATAAAGAACTCTATCATCAGGTTTGTCAATTTGCGAATGGCCTGAAAAAGCTGAATTTAAACGTAGGCGACCGTGTTGTTATTTATCTGCCGATGGGTATTGAGGCCGTAGTAGCCATGCAAGCCTGTGCACGTATCGGGCTGATCCACTCTGTAGTTTTCGGTGGTTTCTCAGCTAAAAGCCTGAACGAACGTATTATTGATGCCGGCGCCCGCGCAGTCATTACATCTGACGGTCAGTTCCGCGGTGGTAAAACCATGCCGCTGAAAGCCGCTGTGGATGAAGGCATCGCGATGGGTGGCTGTGACACGATTGAAAAAGTCATCGTGCTCAAAAAAACCGGTCAGGAAATCGAATGGAGCAGCAATAACATCTGGTGGCATGATTTAATTTCCGGTGCCGCTGACACCTGCGAACCAGTCATGGTAAATGCAGAGCACCCTTTATTCCTGCTTTACACTTCAGGCTCTACCGGCAAACCAAAAGGCGTACAGCACAGCTCTGCCGGTTACCTGCTACATGCCATGAACACCATGCGCTGGACTTTTGATATCAAAGACAATGACGTATTCTGGTGTACCGCAGACGTAGGCTGGATTACCGGCCATAGCTATGTAGCCTATGGCCCGCTGGCAGTAGGCGCAACACAGGTTGTATTTGAAGGCATCCCAACTTATCCGAATGCCGGCCGCTTCTGGGAAATGATACAGAAACACAAAGTGTCTATTTTTTATACTGCACCGACTGCGATTCGTTCATTGATCAAAGCTTCGGAAACCAACCCGGAAGTACATCCTAGAAACTACGACCTTTCAAGCTTGCGCTTGCTGGGCTCTGTAGGTGAACCGATCAACCCGGAAGCATGGATGTGGTATTTCGAAAATGTAGGCTGCAGCCACTGTCCGATTGCCGACACCTTCTGGCAAACAGAAACCGGCGGTCACGTGATTACACCGTTACCGGGTGTAACACCGCTGATACCTGGTTCATGCACACTGCCCTTCCCCGGTATTGATATTGATGTCGTGGATGAAACCGGCAAAGACGTACCTTGGGGTACAGGTGGCTTATTGGTCATCAAAAAACCATGGCCTTCCATGATCCGTACTATTTATAACGACCCTGAACGCTACAAAGCCAGCTACTACCCGATAGACCTCGGCGGTAAAACTTATCTGGCAGGCGATGGCGCCGTGCGCGATGCTGTTACTGGCAACTTCACAATCATGGGCCGTATCGACGACGTACTCAACGTATCCGGCCATCGCTTAGGCACCATGGAAATCGAATCTGCGCTGGTGGCCAACCCATTAGTAGCTGAAGCAGCTGTAGTCGGTAAACCACACGATGTAAAAGGTGAATCTGTTGTCGCTTACGTGGTGCTCAAAGGTGCACGCCCAGAAGGTGATGCAGCCAAAAAAATCGTGGCAGAACTGCGTGACTGGGTAGGCAAGGAAATCGGCCCTATCGCCAAGCCGGATGAAATCCGCTTTGGTGACAACCTGCCTAAAACCCGCTCCGGCAAGATCATGCGCAGGCTATTACGTACCTTGGCAAAAGGTGAAGAGATTACCTCTGACATCTCAACGCTAGATAATCCGGCCATTCTGGAACAGCTAAAAGAGGTTATTAAATAAGCATCAAACTTATATACCGCGCTGGATAAGCTGCGTCGTTGTTATGAGCGCTTTTAGCCGCAAAGTTTGTGTTGCGCGAGGCGCGCAGTACAGTGCGCTATTTCAAGTCTAGAGCTGTCTTGCGCATTTATTTTGCTGGACTGCTTCGTCGCACAATTCCTCGCAATAACATGCTAGTAGTGTAATTGCGAGAGCTTAGCCCGTAGCAATCCAGTACGTTCTTATGATTGAACACCATCAAACTTTAAAGGAGCTAAATTTGAAAGCACTTTTCATTTGTCTAGGCTTTTTAGCCCTAGCCCCTCTCGCAATTGCAAAACCAGCTTTTATTGGTTCAGACTTCAGCGGAGTTTATGACTGCAAAGGCGATGACAGCCACGAAGGAAAATATACCGGCACCGTCACCATGGAACTGGTAACGTCACAAAGCCTGAACAATTACGGCGCCTATAAATTCAAGCTGGAGGTACCCAACTATGGCACATATTCAGGCCAAGCTGCCGCTCACGGTACAAACGTGGCGATGCATTTTGCGCTAGCTGACCAGTCTACTAAAGATTATGGCACCGGTATTGCTAACTTTAAAAAGAACAAAGCTGGCAAATGGTCATTTAGCAAGTATTATTATGAGCCTGAGTTCAAGGGTGGCAACTATGGTACTGAAGAGTGCACGCATCGCTGATATATTTATTTCTGAGCCAGTTATACAGGCAATAATACTGCGGTAAATCTTGTAATAATATTACTGCCCTTGGCTGGCAATCGCAAGGTCTAAATTTTGCGCTTTACCGAGAGACCGATCAAATTATCCAGACACAAAACTACACCTAACTCAAACAAGTTGCGACGTTAAATTGGGCTGCTGCTTTTCTATTTCTTCAATATGACTTTTAACAAGCTTTATACCTTCTTCAGAAAGACCTACACTTAATATATGTTGCATCATTGATTCACTAAGAGTCAGAATATTGTTATTGTTATTGTTATTGTTTTCTATACTGAAGGATTCCTGATCAATTTTTTCTGACTTTATAAATTTTTCTGGAAGCGTAGAAGGAAATCCATACTGGTGTCCTTTTTTAGGAAATGCCTGTATGGGATGATCACCCAGCCTTTCCACATGCAGATGAAATTTACCATCTTCTTCAAACTGTATGAAGCCCGCTGTTTTATTTATTCCCCAAGTGTCACTTTGAGCACTATCTCCATACACAACTATAGGATTCCCTGTACGTATGTTATAAGCTTTAAATAGACTATCACCATGGTTTGTAATATCTACTTTCCCACTACTATACGGCGTTACCAATAACCGATCATAAAATGGACCGTCTTTCCCTGTCACCAATAACACGATATCCTCTGGCTTATCCGTATTTTGTTCATGATTTTTTGGCATGGTACGCTCCCTTTATTGATTATCTGGCACCCACTAAAGTTGTCAAAAGTAGTGAATGTATTTTTAATTTCATTTCATATATGTCTTACAAACCCAACTCACTAATAAACGGGAAAATATCCCATAAAAGATATCCATTGAACAGCATTTCTCGTATTAATGCAACCCTTAATCATTTTCATGATAAAAAACGTAAAGTTATCAATTATTATCCCTAAAAACTTGAAATAACAGAGTTTTCAGTATTTCGGGTAAAATGCAGCCTTTGTATTTATAGCCTCACCAATTAGCCATGTCACTGCAAGAAGAAATCTCCCGCCGCCGCACATTTGCCATCATTTCGCACCCGGATGCTGGTAAAACTACGCTCACTGAAAAACTGCTGTGGTTCGGCGGTGCGATTCAAGTTGCAGGTGAAGTACGCGGCCGCAAGGCGGCACGCCATGCAACATCAGACTGGATGGAGCTGGAAAAGCAACGCGGTATTTCAGTCACTTCATCTGTGATGCAGTTTCCTTACCGTGAACACATGATCAACCTGCTCGACACCCCGGGCCACGATGACTTTTCTGAAGATACTTATCGAACACTGACCGCAGTAGATTCTGCGGTCATGGTGATCGACTCGGTCAACGGTGTAGAAGCACAAACCATCAAACTGCTGAATGTGTGCCGCATGCGCGACACGCCTATCATCACGTTCATCAATAAACTGGACCGTGAGAGTCGCGCGCCAATTGAGCTGCTCGATGAGATTGAAACCACGCTTGGCATGGAATGCGCGCCAATTACCTGGCCTATCGGTATGGGTAAGACTTTTCGCGGTGTTTACCATTTGTATAATGACGAGATTTCGTTCTTTGACCCGCGCGCAGAAAAAGGTACATCTGAGGTCATCAAAGGTCTAAATAACCCGCGTCTGGACGAAGTGCTCGGCCATCAGGTGGAAGACCTGCGTCTCGATATTGAACTGGTACGTGGGGCATCGCACACCTTTGATAAAGAGCGCTATCTGAGCGGCAAGCAGACACCGGTATTCTTCGGTTCTGCCATTAACAACTTTGGTGTGCAGTCACTGTTGGATGCGGTAGTTGAACTGTCACCGCCACCACAATCGCGCAACACGGCAAGCCGTGCGGTTGCAGCAGATGAAGGCAAGTTTTCAGGTTTTGTGTTCAAGATTCAGGCGAATATGGATCCGAAACACCGTGACCGTATCGCGTTCTTACGCGTATGCTCCGGCCGCTTTGAACGCGGTATGAAAATCAAGCAGGTTGCCAGCGGAAAAACGCTCAGTATAAACAACGCAATTACCTTTATGGCGCAGGATCGCACCACGATGGATGAAGCTTATTCCGGCGACATTATCGGCATCCCGAACCACGGCACGGTGAAACTGGGCGACACGTTTACCGAAGGCGAAAACCTGAAATTTACCGGCATTCCTTCATTTGCACCGGAGTTTTTCCGTCGTGCGCGCATCAAAAACCCGATGAAGATGAAGCAGCTGCAAATCGGTCTGAAACAATTAGCAGAAGAAGGCGCAGCGCAACTATTCCGCCCATTGTTATCAAATGACCTGATTTTAGGTGCAGTAGGTATGCTGCAGTTTGAAGTAGTAGCCCATAGGCTGGAACATGAATACGGCGTGGACATGGTGTTTGAGCCATACGACTGCTATACAGCCCGCTGGCTGCATGGCAAAGATGCAGACCTCAAAGCGATTGCCGACAAATATGGCTTTAACGTGGCTTTGGATGGCGCTGATGATTATGTGTACTTGGCACCGAATCGCGTCAACTTGCAAATGGCGCAGGAACGCTATCCGGATATTGAATTCAAGGAAACGCGCGAAATCGCTTAACAATACTTTTAAAAATATACTTTCTCCGTTCGTGCTGAGTTTGTCGAAGCATGCCCCTTGTACAGGCTCAAACCGTGAAGGTCTTCCCCAATTTTCTTAAGCCAGTAAACTGGCTAGAAAAGTGTGGAGGGTATCTTATGAAAATACTTAGCTGTCCCTGCGAAAGCGGTAAACCTTACAGCAAGTGCTGCGAGGTTTACCATCTAGGCACACCAGCCCCATCCGCTGAAGCCCTTATGCGTTCGCGTTACAGTGCTTATGCACTTGCGGATCAAAACCCAGCTTTAATTGATTACCTGCTGCAAAGCTGGCATGCCGATACAAGGCCGCAAAGCCTGAATCTGAGCGGCGATAATGCAACGAAATGGCTGGGATTACAGATAAAACGTAATCACAATATTGATGCAGAGAATGCAATCGTCGAATTTGTGGCACGCTATAAACCTGCTGATAACCTGAGTGGAAAAGCTGAAAGGCTGCACGAAACCAGCAGCTTCAAACGCATAGAGAATCGCTGGTACTATGTAGATGGCGATTATCAATAGCTGCCCCATCCCTAAACCGGAATTTTCATAATTCCGTCATCAATCTTCCATAATAACTTCACGCTAAATTCATATTGATTCAGTAATATCCATCGCATAACGCTCACACAAAACTTTTTAAAAATAGTTGAGCTCACATGAGATGACCATCATGGTATATGAAAAATCCGCGCTAGGTTTTAATGAATTTATCACCGACAAACGCACGCTGGGTGTACGTGAACGGCAAGTATTACTGCTTGTTAACGGCGTACGTAAATTAGATGACCTGGAAAAGTTTTTTAAAAGAGATCTGCTGATAGATACGATTAAAAAGCTGGAGTCAGAAGGTTATATTCAACTACCTATTGAACAGCAACAACTGAAAAATCAGCAACAGCAATCTCAATACACAACCCCATTTCCCGCGACACTTTCATTCTTAGATACCCCTGATACTGCGGAGCCTATCTGCCCGGTAAAGCTGGCTGCTGTAAAAGCAATATTAATTGAAGCAGCTGATGATTATCTGGGTATCATGGGGCGAGGCATCAAAGCGAAGATTGAAGCGTGCAATAATGAAGATAGTCTGAGACAGTCGATTTCAAGCTGGCATATGGCAATGCGGGAATCAAAACTAGGGCGGGAATCTGCAAGCTTTTTAATGGAGCAGATTCACCAGACCCTGGAAGGAAAAATAGTGGGCGCCAAGGTTAACGAACTACCGCAGCACTAATTTTATAGTACCGCCAAAGTCAGATGACTGACAGAATCAGATAAAACAAATTAATTGTTTTCAAACGCTTCGCAGAACTGGCTTAATAACTGACCAAAAATTGGCAGTATTTCTTCAATATCATGCGGGCTGTCATCTTCTGTACCTGCAATCACAAATGCAATCACCACCTTATCGAGGTTCTCTCTGAACTCTACCCAATGCTCAACTTGAGCTTCTGCAATCAGCTGAAATTTATTAAAGCCTGATTCAATAATTTCAATCAACTCAGCATCAGGCAAGCCTGCGAACAGGGTCTTGGCAATAGTAATTTGTGCCGTTGGGAAATCAGGATTGATATCTTCTCGCGCCAGAGGCGTTGTGAAGAAAGCATAGTTCAGCAAAGCAAAAGCCTGATATACACTTAACATATCAAAGTTCTCGGTACGTTCTTCCAGAGGTGAGCGCCCAGCGGCTTGTATCGCCTTAAACGTAACGTAACAGCTAAGGTAATCCGCTGCGTTTAACGCATCGTATTCATCCAGATTGGTGTTTGGAGTTTCATCATCACGTAACGAAGTAGCCAGACTCAAAGCATGCATTAGTTTTAAGCGTTGTGAATATTGAATTTCCATAATGGGTCCTGTAGTTTAAATTTATCGTTAATCTAGTGCCGGAATCGCTTCCAGCTGCTCGTGTAATTCCAACCAGCGCTCTTCTGCCGTTTCCAGTTTACTTGCCAATTCTGCTTGTGTTTTTAATAACTGCTGCAATTCTGTTTTGTCAGTAGTGTTGTACAGCTCAGTATCGTTTAAACGCTCATCACAAGTGTTTTTATCGGCTTGCATTTGCGCCATATTACGCTCAATCTGCTCCAGCTCTTTCAGTAAAGGACGGCGTTCGGCGATTCTGGCTTGACGTTCTGCCTTGCTCTGCGCCCTATCGTTTTTGTTTGGTTTATCAGGGGCTTGCGATTGTGCTGCCTGTTTTTCTTTTAAACGCTGCTCGTTCAGCCACTGGCTGTAATCTTCAAGGTCTCCGTCAAACGCTTCCGCTTTACCGTCAGCCACCAGAATAAACTGGTCACAGCTCGCGCGCAGCAAGGCTCTGTCATGTGACACCAGTATTACGCCGCCCTCAAAATCCTGCAAGGCCAGTGTCAATGCATGGCGCATTTCCAGATCCAGATGGTTAGTCGGCTCATCCAGCAGCAGTAAGTTCGGGCGCGTCCAGATCAATAACGCCAGCGCAAGTCGTGATTTCTCACCGCCTGAAAAATTAGCGCAGGGTGACCTTGCCATATCGCCTTTAAAATCAAAACCGCCTAGATAATTCAAGTGTTCCTGTTCGCGCGTCAGCGGATCCAGCTTCATCATGTGCTGCAGTGGCGATTCATCAGGCCGCAGCTGTTCTAGCTGGTGCTGAGCAAAGTAACCGATGTTTAAATCCTTGCCTTCCACGCGCTTACCGGATAGCGGCTCCAACTCATGTGCCAGCAGCTTAATCAGCGTGGTTTTACCCGCGCCGTTCTTACCCAGCAAACCGATACGCTCACCAGGCCGCACTGCAAGCTCTATATTACTGATCAGTGGTTTATCACCATAACCCACACTCATGCGATCCAGCACCAGCAGCGGATCAGGGGCAGAGATCGGCGCCCTGAATTCAAAACTGAACTGTGAATCCACATGTGCGGCCGAAATCATCTCCATGCGTTCAAGTGCCTTAATACGGCTTTGTGCTTGGCGTGCTTTGGTCGCCTGTACACGGAAACGATCGATATAACTTTGCAGATGCGCGACTTTGCGCTGTTGCTTTTCGAACATAGCTTGCTGCAAAGCCAATTTTTCAGCACGCTGGCGCTCGAAATCCGAATAACCGCCTTTGTATAAAGTCAGCGTCTGTTGCTCGATATGCGCAATGTGATTCACGATGCATCAGAAAATCGCGATCATGCGAAATCAGGAACAAAGTGCCACGATAACTTTGCAGCCAGCTTTCCAGCCAGATTACGGCATCCAGATCCAGATGGTTGGTAGGCTCATCCAGCAACAATAAATCAGATCGGCACATCAACGCCCGTGCCAGGTTCAAGCGTACACGCCAGCCACCGGAGAATGTTGAAACCGGCTGCAGCAAACCTGCCTGACTAAAACCAAGCCCACTTAATAATTCAGCCGCGCGTGCTTTGGCGCTATAGCCATCTACATCCGCCAGACGCTGGTGCAGCTCAGCAATTAACTCACCCTGATGATTAGCCTCAGCTTTAACCAAAGCGGCCTCAATTTCACGCAACTCTACATCGCCATCCAGCACAAATTCGATTCCCGGCATCGGCAATGCTGGTGTCTCCTGCGCTACGTGCGCTACCACCCAGCTTGCTGGCATTTCAAAATCACCATTTTCAGGGTGCAGTTCGCCGCGTAGCATAGCAAAAAGTGAGGATTTCCCCGCCCCGTTCGCGCCGGTCAAACCAACTTTGTGGCCAGGATGCAGTTGCAAATTGGCACCCTCGATCAGAATTTTTGTGCCGCGGGTTAATGTAAGTTGTTTAAATTGAATCAAGTAATTACGCTCTAAAATAATGGCAAATCTGGCTAAAGCTCGTCAACCGAACTTTAATTAGCCCGCTATTCTAAATGATTCAGGTAAGAGTTCTTATAAATCTTTCATTTTTAGCGCATAAAATGCATCAGGTATTTAGCTGTATTTACATAGTATTTACATCTGAAATGCCTTGTAAAACGCACCTGCTGACTGATATTGCAGTAAAATGCAGACTTAACAAATAACTCAAATAAAATAGATTAAATAATGCTTAAAAAATCCATGCTCTGGTTATGGCGTTCAGCACTATGGCTTGCCGGGGTTATGTTGTTCATTATACTGATTGCAGCATTGACCATTCAGTTCTGGGTCATGCCTAATATTGGGCAATATAAAAACAGTATCGCCTCTTTTGCAACAAAAACTACCGGACAAAAAGTCACTATCGGCGATATCAAAGCCAACTGGCGCGGAATCAACCCGCAGCTTTCAATCAACCATATTGATATTTTCGATGCAGAAAACCGTCTTGCTTTACAACTCAAAAACACTGAAGCTTCGTTATCGTGGCTCAGCATACCAATACTGGAGCCACGACTGGATGCACTGACCATTCATTCACCGGAACTCACTGTTCGGCGCATTGCTTCCGGCGAAATTTTTGTAGCCGGTATCAGCATGAGTGGTGAATCAAAACCAGCATTACCCAACTGGCTATTACGACAAAATGCGGTAGAAATTTCTCAGGCAAAAATTATCTGGCTTGATGAAAAACGTAGTGCCCCCGCACTCAGTCTGGACAACTTCAACCTGAGTCTGCATAGCCCGTTATGGAAGGGCTTGGTTAAAAATCACAGCTTCAAAGTAAGTGCCACCCCATCTGTCGGCACCATAAACCCTATACTCATTGACGGTAGTTTCTATGGTGACGATATTAGCAAAACCCAAGAATGGGATGGCGTCATCAATCTGAAATTAAAAAATGCTGATTTAGCAGCATTTAAAACCTGGATTGATTATCCGATTGATGTGCAGGCCGGCGTTGGCAGCACAGATGTAAAAGCTAACTTCAAAAACCATGAACTGCAGTCTGTTACCAGCAAAGTAGATATTCAAAACTTGCAAATACAAGCAAAACCAGACGTATCGCCAGTAAAGCTGCATAAATTGAGCGGCAACCTAAACTGGGAGAACTTAAGCAAGTTTCAACTGCTTGGCACCACCCCAACCAAAATTGGTTACACTATCGGCGTTGATCATTTATCTGCCAGCGCTGATAGCGGACTTAACCTGCAAGATCTCAAAGCCGACTACTCCAACACTACGGCTGGCAAGCAAACTTTCAACCTTGAACTCGCCAGTTTCAACCTGACTGGTATACAGGAATATCTTGCACTACTGCCGCTACCAGCAACATTACAGCAGCATATCGCTACAGCGGCACCGAATGGCGCGCTTAAAAATCTAGACCTGCATTGGGAAGCTGTTAACAATAAGACCACGGCTTATCGTATTAACTCAAAATTCAACAATTTAAGTATTAATGCACAAGAGCAGGTACCCGGTTTTAACAATTTATCGGGTGAATTAAAAGCCACCCAAAAAGGCGGTCAACTATTACTTGACTCGATTAACAGCAAACTAGACCTAAAAGGTATTTTGCGCTGGCCTGTACCGGTAGATACCCTGAGCGGGGAAGTTAGCTGGAATATTAACGGAAAAGTTACTGAAATTAATGTAGATAGCCTGGATATAAGCAACCCACATTTATCCGGTACATTAAATGCCAGCTATAAAATGGATGGCATTAAGGGCGGTTATCTTGACCTGACCGGTAAATTTGATAAAGGGAACGCCAAATATGCCCTTAATTATTATCCTATCATGCTCGGTGAAGCCACCCTGCACTGGCTAGACACTTCAATTCTGGCAGGCCGTATTGAAGATATTAACCTCATAGTAAAAGGCCGTCTCGCAGACTTTCCATTTGTTGACAGTAAAAATCGTCCAGATCCAAAACTAGGCATATTCAAAGCTAGTGCGAAACTTAGTGATGCGCTTCTGGATTATGGCTCTGGCTGGCCTGTTATTAACAATCTGGGCTTAAGTCTGCTGTTTGAAGGCAAGCGTATGGAACTGAATGCCCATACTGGCAAAATACTTGGTAACCAGATCATTAAAAGCAAAACGACTATTGCCCAGCTTGATGCTAATGAGCCAGTTCTCAACATTACATCTGAAGTCATAGGTCCGGTCAGTGAAGG
>JAHRYP010000009.1:0-476 GCA_020622105.1 Methylotenera sp. | reverse complement strand
TTTGTTAATAAAAGCCCGGTACTGGAAGTAACGCAAGGCTTTACCGAAGGTTTGAAAACCAGCGGTAACGGCAAATTGAGCCTTGGCCTTATGATTCCACTACAGAATCTGGAAGCTGCAAAATACAAAGGGCTATATCAGATTACTAATGGGGGGATGGAGAGCGCGGGCATACCAGCACTTAGCCAGATTAACGGTCTGCTGGAATTCACTGAAAGCAGCCTTTCAGCGAAAAATATCAAAGCCTATGCATTCGGCTCACCACTGGTTTTTAATCTGAATTCCGGCAAGGATAAAATTATTCGTATTGCAGCAAAAGGTCAAATAAGTGCAGATGGCCTTAAACAGTTATTTAAAGAACAAAATATTGAGAAGGTCTCAGAATACATCAGCGGCAGCACTGATTGGACTGGCAATATCCTGATTCAAAAACCGCGGGTCAACGTCAGTATTCGTTCTGACCTTCTCGGCATTAC
>JAHRYP010000043.1 GCA_020622105.1 Methylotenera sp. | reverse complement strand
CCGGACTGTTAATCCGTAGGTCCCTGGTTCGAGCCCAGGTTGAGGAGCCAAAATTCTAAGCCCTGCAGCAATGCGGGGCTTTTTCATTTCAATCGCATTATAGTAAGTCATACACTCAAGGTAACTTTTGCCACATATAAACTACCCGCCATGCTTGCCAAATACAATGAATAACTGAAAAATTTAACTGCTGTTATTCTGATTTTCTCGCATTATAATAGCCACAATACTACATCAACAATTCTCGGTGAGGTCATCATGTCCTGGAAAAATACAAATCAACACTACGGCACCTTATCTATAGCGCTGCATTGGTTAATGTTTTTATTAATGGCTGCAGTTTATGCAACGATAGAGCTACGAGAGCTTTTCCCTAAAGGCAGCGACCCACGTGAAACGCTTAAATCGTTACATTTCATGCTGGGGTTAAGTGTGTTGTTATTGGTTACATTGCGCATATATGCAAAAGTAACGTCCGTTACCCCTATCATCACACCAGGTTTATCTCCGATACAGGATTATGCTGCAAAACTAGGTCACCTTGCACTATACGGCTTAATGGTCGCAATGCCAGTGCTAGGCTGGCTGATGTTAAGTGCCGCAGCAAAACCGATTCCATTCTTTGGTTTAGAATTACCTGCACTTATCGCTGAAAACAAAGAGCTGGCAAAATCACTGAAAGAAATCCACGAAACTATCGGCGTGATTGGCTATTACCTGATAGGCATTCATGTACTGGCAGCGCTATACCACCACCACATCAGAAAAGATAATACGCTGACAAGAATATTGCCGCTAAAAAAATAACTATTGTAATTCAGTCATCATCATTGATGAGTTGCTTGATCATGAACGAAGCAACTCATCAGCGATAAATACCATTCTACTTATCTACCTGCTCATCCGCTTTGGGTCGCCATAACTTAAGCGTTAGCGCATTAGAAACTACGCTAAAGCTACTCAAAGCCATTGCAGCCCCTGCAATAACGGGGTTTAAAAAACCCAGCGCCGCTAATGGAATGCCCACCACGTTATAAATAAATGCCCAGAACAGGTTCTGTCTGATTTTGGCATAAGTACGTCTGGAAACATCAATCGCATCTGAAACCAAAGCTGGATTACCACGCATCAGGGTTATACCGGCAGCATGCATGGCGACATCGGTACCGCTGGACATGGCAATACCAACGTTCGCCTCGGCCAAGGCCGGGGCATCATTAATGCCATCCCCCACCATTGCCACCAAACCTGCCCCCTCTTTTAGCTCTCTGACAATATTCGCTTTGTCTTCAGGTAACACCTGTGCATAGAACTTATCAATACCTAGCTTAGCGGCGACATTAGCCGCACTACCTTGGTTGTCACCGGAAATCAGCACAGTTAAGATCCCTTGCTGCTGCAAACTGCTAATAGCAGCAACAGCCGTTGGTTTTAATGTATCGCCAAAAGCGAACATACCAAGTAAACGCGGTTGATCATTCAGTGAGCAGAGCCATGACACACTATAACCTTCAGTCTGCAAAGCATTGGCTTGTGCCTGCAATATGGAAACATCCATGGCCAGATCCTGCATGAGGCTGGCGTTACCTAATGCCAGGTCCAGCCTGGCGACTTTACCCTTCAGACCTTTGCCTGATACCGCATGGACGTCCTCTGCCACCTGCAATACCAAACTTTTCTCACGTGCCGCATGGATAACAGCCTTTGCCAGCGGATGTTCACTACCAGCCTGCAGGCTAGCAGCCAGTGTAAGTACTTGATCGTCATTATCAGCAACAGACACTAATTTAACCAGTTTCGGGTGACCTTCTGTCAAGGTGCCGGTTTTATCAAAAGCCACAGTCTTTACGGCATGTGCTAACTCAAGTGCCTCAGCATCCTTAATCAAAATGCCGTGCCGTGCTGCAACACCGGTGCCAACCATAATGGCAGTCGGCGTCGCCAGTCCTAGCGCACATGGGCATGCAATCACCAATACCGCTACTGAATTAAGAATGGCCACCTGCCAATCACCACCAATGAATCCCCAGGCAAGCAATGTAATAAAGGCAATCACAATCACTATCGGTACAAAAACTTCACTGACTTTATCTACCAAGCGCTGTATAGGCGCCTTTTTAGCCTGTGCAGACTCTACCAGACGCACAATGCGTGCAAGTACAGATTCATTCCCCAGTGCAGTTGTGGTGACATATAACAAGCCTTCACCATTAATAGAACCGCCAGTGACTTTGTCTCCTGCTGTTTTCGTAACCGGCAGGCTTTCGCCTGTAATTAAAGACTCATCAATCTGACTATCGCCTTGCTTGATGACCCCATCCACCGCCACGCGCTCTCCTGGGCGTATCATGACCAGATCACCCAAAATAACGGATGCAATCGGAATTTGCAGCTCCTGACCATCACGCATCACGCTGGCACGCTCCGGGCGCAAGGCATTCAGCGCACGTATCGCCTCGGTTGTTTTTGATTTTGCACGTGTTTCCAGCCATTTACCAAGTAAAACCAAGGTAATAACAATGGCCGATGTTTCAAAATAAAGATGGCTCATCGCACCATGAGCGGAATTAAAAAGCAAATAAACACTTAAGCCATAAGCTGCTGAAGTGCCAATTGCCACCAACAGATCCATATTGCCGGCACCGGCCTTAAGTGCATGCCAGCCAGCACTGTAAAAACGCCAGCCCAGCCAGAACTGCACCGGAGTCGCTAGCGCCCATTGCAGCCAACCGGAAATATGCCCCTGCCAGAATGTCCAGCCAAACCACTCGGCCACCATACCCAGCACCAGAGGGAAAGACAACAAAGCTGCTACTGCAGTCGGCCACCAGCTATAATCAGCTTGCTGGCTTTCTACCATATTGGCCGGCTGTTCCAAATCCAGATTCAGCGGCTGTGCCTGATAACCGGCAGCGACTACTGCTGCTACCAGCTTATCAGGCGTAAGCGCTTCAGCAGAGCCAGTAACCTGCGCAGTTTCAAGTGCCAGATTCACTTCGGCCGTGATTACGCCCGGAACTTTGAGCAAACTTTTTTCTACACGACCTGCGCATGATGCACAGGTCATGCCTTGAATTGCCAAGGTTAATTGTTCGCTATTTTGGTCGTTCATACAATTACTCTCTATCACGCTGCATTATTAGTTTGATTATAGTTCACTCAAAATAATTAAAGTTAATACGAGAGTTTTTGATTTATTCAGAAAATAAACTATAAATACTTTCCATCATTATATTCTTCAGGTTCATGCAAGCTAGAGTAATCTTATGCAATGTATACATTATTCACACTATGACGAATGCTGGAAAAGTCACCGTCGTTAGACGATGACTTTTAATATTTTGATATTTGCGTATTTTTGAGCTGGGGTGCTGCCCCACCTACTTTAGTAGATGTTAGCTTAGCTGCCTAAAAATCAGCGCCCTACACAATAAATACCGAGTCACCAACTGTAAAATGACTGTGTGTCAGTGTCAGTCCATCGGTCACATCGGCAATCAGGATTGGGTTATAAGCGGAGTCTGATCCATCTGCATCATAAAACACGTTACCGTTAGTGCTGTTGTAGATGATGTAATCATCCGCATCGCTGGCTGTGGTTTTATCGGCACCGGCTACAAAGTTGTTGCTCGCCAAAGTCCCGGCCACCCCAATAAAAGCTGTAAAGTCGGCACTGATCAGCCGGAATGAATCATCCGTCAAATTAAAGTCGGTAATGGTATCAACACCATTTTGAATACCCAGCCCACGGTCGCTGCCCAGCATAAAGGTATCTTTGCCTTCACCACCTGTCAGCGTATCAGTACTTGATCCACCTGCAAGATAGTCATCACCAGCACCACCGTTAATGACATCTCTGCCCGCGTAACCATTCAGATAATTCGCACCGCTAGTGCCAGTTAATGTGTCATTGTAAATAGAACCACTCACCCCTTCGATATTACTGAGTGTGAGTGTACCGATACGCTGCATATTCGTACTTTGGATGGACCAGTCTGACATGTTGACATTGACTGCGGCAAACACATTGGTAAATTCAATCAAATCAAACGCACCATCGCCGCCATCAATTACATCATTGCCACCCATGGACTGGAAGCGGTTGTTTGCAGCGTTGCCAGTTAAATGATCGTTATAACTGCTGCCGAGGATGTTTTCTACATTCAGCAGGGTATCGATATCCGTGAGCTCTTGGATATGCAAATAATAGCTGTCTCTAGCCGCAGCTTCTTCTGAACCGCTTACAACGGTAGACGTAATGCTGTTGCCTAAAATCGTTTTTCTTAAAGCGTCTAATGTTTTCTCTAGTGAATCGGCTAGCGTGTTACTGGATTGCTCGATGATGTTATCTAACTCTTGGATACTTGTAGCTGGGTCGAGCATGGCAAATATATCTTTAACCGCAAGGCTATCAAATAGCTTGACGATAGAGTGGTTACTTATTGGGTCTGATGACGTTTCGATGAACGTTTTTTGTACAATCCCATTGGTAAGTCCAAGCCCTGCTGTTACGTCAACTCCGCCATCACCAACAACTGCAACACGGTTTGCAAGAACACCTGTTTGTGTGGTGGCAGTGCCAACAGTAAGCCAGTTTTCTATTTCATAAGATAACGCATTTATGCCAGGCGCATTGTAAGTCGCAATGTCACCAATAGTTGAATTGCCGTATTGCGCAACCATTTCTGCTAATAATGCAGCGACGTGCCCGCCTAAGCTGTGTCCAGTAAAGTTAATGGTTGCACCTGCAGGTATGGCACCAGCACCAATACTTGGGTCGTTACCTAGTACTGATTGCAAGGTCGTAGTCATGGATTGCACACGTTCTGCAAAGGTTAGACCGGAAACCCATGTTGAAATGACGCTTGCAATCGGGGAAATTAGGAATAAAGCTGTATTCACATTTTTATCATGTGCTGTCACCAGCAGGTTTGCCATGGCTGTTAACTCTTGCTGTGAGTAGCTAACTGTGCTGCCAATAGCCGTTAATTGCTTGTAATAACGATAACCAACAAATAATTGCTCTAACGCCTTGCCTTGTAAGACAACACCTAAGACATCGGCATTAAATAAGTCTTCTGAATTGATTAAACTTTCTGGTTCAGTGCCGCGCACGGCAATGGTGTAACTATTATCAGCATTACTTTTGAATACGGTCGCAGAAAACCCTGTATCTTGGTAATTGGGAGCGTAGCTGACAAAGCTGAAACCATCGGTGGAGTTGGAAGGAGTGGCAGAGCCAGTGAATAATCCAGCTTGGTCGGCAGCGAAGATATTATGGGCATTGATTGAGTCTTTATTAGTTAATTTTCCATCTAAGGCCAGTCCCGTTGCGCCATTCAAAACTCCCGTAAAATCAAGATAAGACGCTTGGGACATCCATGAATAATTTGTGAGTTGTTTGATTGTGAGGGTCATGTTTTTTCTCCAACTTTAACGTTTAAGAGTATTTTTTATTAAGCCGTCTATACGAACAAGAATGTCGGGGTTATGAGAGCACCAAGCAACATTCCCTCCACCAGCATCTGAAAACCGCGCTAGAAAGCGCTCTGCCCAGCCGCCGTTGAAGGTGAACTGGGTATCAGTTGCTAATATTTCACCTGTTTTAATATCTTCAATTAAATATTGGTGATGCAGGTACGTATCTCTTTCACCATAATCGTTATTTCTTAATCGATATTGACTTTTAGGGTTTACATTTTCCTCAATAACAATTTGACCATTCTGTTTGGAAAATCGGTAATAATGGTGTGGCCTCCCTCCTTCCATAAACTGAAAGCCATATTTTCTGAGCGAGTCTTCATCTGCGGTAGAGGCCATAAACCCCTCTACTCCATGTGCTACCCGATACACTTTTAACCCAGCCTCAGCCGCACACATCTGCTTCAGCTTGTAACGCCCATAAACAGCATCCGCCGTGGGAATAAGTAAGGCTGCCAATAACACAAGACCTTTTGCCCATACAGGCTTGGCTTTAGCAATTGCTACAACTGTCAAAACAAAATATAGACCTATTAAAAATATCACCGCTAAACCGCCCATTACGCGCTCCTTTGCCAAAACACCAAAAATTGGATCAGGCACGATTCCGATTTACCCATGATTTTTTTTGTTTTTCTCTCAAACCATCTCATGCTGCATTTCTCCAATAGCTGTCATTTGTTTTGGTCAGGCTGATTGTTTTGCTAATATCATCACAGATGTATGCTACCTTGTTTTTAGAAATTGCGAACCTATCAGAAGTGATAGGTTTATACCTAGTAACAATGATTGCTAGTTCTGCCAGCGCCTTTGCCGGCGCAGCATCGAGGGCATCCAGATTGATATTGAGGTTGCGATCCGCATTCCGTTGTTAACTATGATGATTGCTGTCATCGCCTTCATTTACGGTTGTATAGCTCTTTTTTGCACTACAACCTTAAAATTACCTATTCATTGGTTATAATTCACAGCACAAAAACACCTTCACAGGAAACTCTACTTATGGCGGGCGCTAGTCTTTTAACACTGATTGATGATATTGCAACGATATTGGACGATGTGTCCGTGATGACTAAAGTAGCAGCGAAGAAGACTGCTGGTGTGCTCGGTGATGACCTTGCCCTGAATGCTCAACAAGTAAACGGTGTGCATGCAGACCGCGAACTGCCTGTAATCTGGGCCGTAGCCAAAGGCTCAATGGTCAATAAAGTGATTCTGGTACCGCTGGCACTGGCCATCAGCGCACTTGCACCATGGGCGGTTATTCCGCTTCTGATGCTGGGCGGCTTATTTTTATGCTTTGAAGGTGTAGAAAAGCTATATCACAAATTATTCCTGCATGAAGAAGCCAAACATCTGGATCCTCAGCAGACAACTAATCCGACTGAAATTGTGGCTGCGGAAACTGAGCAGGATAAAATCAAAGGTGCTATTCGTACTGACTTTGTACTCTCGGCAGAAATCATTGTCATCACACTAGGAACAGTGGCTACGGCTAGCTTCAGCAACCAGGTCATGGTGCTGGTGGGCATTGCAACCATTATGACAGTCGGCGTTTATGGTCTGGTGGCGGGCATTGTCAAGCTGGATGATGGTGGCCTGTATTTAGCGCAATGTAAAGGTGAATCATTATTTGCTTCATTAAAAAGAAAATTCGGCTTTGGTATTCTTAAATTCGCGCCCTACATGATGAAAACGCTATCTGTAGTAGGTACGGCTGCCATGTTTTTAGTAGGTGGCGCCATACTGACCCATGGCATACCAGTGATTAACCATTGGATCGAACACGCTGCAAGCACAATGAATAACGGCTTCATGCAATGGCTGTTGCCAACATTGTTGAATGGCTTGTTTGGTGTTGCGGCAGGTGCACTTGCACTAATGATTGTTATTCCGGTACAGCGTTTATTTAAACGCTAATTAGTACCAATGCAGACTTCATACCAACTGAACACCATCAAACCACTTAGCATCAAGAATCACAATGAATACCACTGACT
>JAHRYP010000042.1 GCA_020622105.1 Methylotenera sp. | reverse complement strand
AAGGGCGAAAAGCCGAATTTAGAGAGTTTGGTGTGTTTACTGCGAAGAAAAAGTCAGCAAGAACCGCAAGAAATCCAAAAACAGGCACCATACTAATAACGCCTGAAAAAATTTCTCCACATTTTAAAGCGAGTGTATATTTGAACAAGCGCCTGAATAATCAAGAACCAGCACAAAAATTTAATATTAAAACAGAGGCTTACGCGCATGAGCATGTAAGCATTAATCTATAAGATAAAGACTATTCATACCTAGAGGTTTGCATTAAAACTATTCTAGTTTTATTTATGCTTTATCAGTTCGTCTACAATCAGTTCAAGCTGCTTGAATGAAAATGGCTTGAAGAATATTCTAACGCGCTCTGGCAAACCGCCTTTTTCGTCAATATCGGCCTGTGTAAGGCCTGTCAATGCGATGATTTGAACATCATTGTATATCTCACACGAAGCCAAATGACGAATCATCTCGAAGCCGCTGATTTTTGGCATATTCAAATCAGTGATAATAATATCAGGTATTTGCCTGCCCAAACTGATCAGGCACTCGAAACCATCAGAAACAAAAGTGAGGTTAACCGGCACATCCAGATTATTAAAATAAAACTCTAATAAGTCTCTGTAAACCTCATTATCTTCAGCAATTAACACATTTAAAGCATTTGATTTATTCAATGCAGCGTTTTTATGTTGTCTGTATTCCATTTTGATTGGAAGTCATCACGCTCCCAAACACTCAACGGACTCTGCTGATATTCTTCTTATGCGTCTTCCAGGCATTAAGCACACCGGCTTCGACCCATAACTGAACCGTTCTAAGTGACACACCAAGCAATACACTTGCTTCTCTGGTAGTTAAAGTTTTATCGTCATTTGGAATCATTGTAGTTATATTTTATTGAAAAAATCGAAGCCAATTCTAATGCAAAAAATAACTATTTAATACTTATTTGGTCATGTTGAATAAAAAATTAAAGTTTAATGATATCATTTCGTACCAATTTATCATTTTTCGATTTAAAATGATAAAAATATAATTAAAAATACAATTAGTATTAGTTTAAACTGGGGTACGTATCATAAAAAATATGACTGATTCTGAGATGTTTACGACATCAATGTGGCTGCAAAAAAGTGGCAAGGCCGCAACAACAAACTTTATAAAATTCTAATTGTTGACGATCAACCTGAAATTAGAAATCTTTTGGCGATAACGCTAGATGCAGACAACTACGAAGTGCATCATGCAAATGACTGGATGAGCGCGCTTGGAATGACTCGTGCTATTAAACCTGATCTGATATTGCTTGATATTATGATGCCCGGTGAGTTTGATGGCTTGGAGGTTTGCAGGCGTATCAAGTGTGATCAAGATCTATCATCCACAATCGTATTGGTCGTAAGTGCGCGCGCTCAGGTAGCGGACCGATATAAAGCGCTGGAAGTTGGTGCAGATGACTACCTGACAAAACCATTCAGTCCACTGGCCTTAATGGAGAAGGTGAGTCTCTTGCTGTCTAAAAAAGAACAGCAGCGTCCGTAAAACAAACATCCAATTACTATATGTATACCAATATAAGCGCCCCACCAGACCTTTCCCAACAACTTTATTCGCATGCTAAAGATGTCAGCTTGCTGAAGAAAGAACTAGACAGTGCATTGTTAAAAATTGCACGTACTGAATTTGAAGTGCTGATGAAACTGTCACTGGTTGCAGAATACAAAGACACAGACACCAGCGTACATATACATAGAATAGGCTATATGGCTGAGTTGCTATGTTTGTTAATGAAACAACCCCCGGAATTTTGTTTTCTGATGCGACTTGCTGCGCCTATGCATGATGTGGGCAAGCTAGGGATTCCTGATCATATTCTGCAAAAGCCTGGAAAATATGATGATGCAGAGCGTAACATCATGAATCAGCACCCGGCCATAGGTGCAAAAATTCTTGATATTTCCAACCATACGCTATTTCAGCTTGCAGCTAAAATAGCGTTATCTCACCATGAAAAATATGATGGCAGCGGATATCCATACGGATTAGCAGGCGACAATATACCTTTTGTTGGCCGCAGTGTTGCAATTGTCGATTTTTATGATGCACTCACTATGGACCGCTGTTACAGAAAAGCCTTCAGCGATGAGGAAGGTCTTGAAATGTTAAAAGCTCAGGAAGGCACACATTTCGATCCTGACATGATAGAGGTGTTTATCAAACACCATCAGAATCATTGATTTAAAAACAAAAGTTAACAGTACCGTGGTCAACTTTGACAACCTGATTTCTCTAGACCTGGTTAAGCAAGTCATTTAAAAGTTACAGCCGTGGCAGCCATAAAATTACCGTCGTGCCGACATCTGGCATAGATTTGATTTCTACACGACCGCCATGAAACTCGACAATCTCTTTGACGATAGACATACCTAAACCTGTTCCAGGAACACTGCCAGATCGGTCCGCACGCCAAAAACGCTCACCTACATGCTTTAGCTGCTCTTCATTCATGCCGATACCTTGATCACGCACCTCAATACCAACCTCGATATCTTTAGTTAGCAACGCCACATTGATTTCTTTACCTTTGGGCGAGTACTTCTCAGCATTGGTCAGTACATTCATAATTGCCTGCCGAACTTTTGTCACATCTCCACTGATCATCACTTCCGATACAGGTAAATCCAATAAAATTTTGCTTGAAGCTTTTTCCAGCTTTAAATCTGCAGTGATCTTGCTTAACAAACCATTCACATTAACTGCTGCAAAATTAAAATCCTTGCCTCCGCGCGCATCGATACGAGCCAGATCCAGCAACTCATTAATCATTTTAACAATCAACTCCGCTTGGCGTTGCATTGCCTCCAGCATTCAAACGTGTTTTCATCAAAGTTTCTCTTTAAAGCAGTTCGATGTATCCATAATCGGTCATCAGCGTTCTTAATTCATGCGCTGCATGAGATAAACTCGGTTTTTAAATTTCTCTCTATCAAGTAATATCACAAATAGAGAATTTTGACCGTTTGAAGCATCTTTACATGCTATAATTTGCAACACCACTTTATTGGGAGACTGCAATACAATTTCATGCTGAGTCTGCACCTCCCCTTTCACTGAAAAATACGCAACCACACCTCTGTATTTTTCAGGAAATTCGGCACGTTTCTTCAACTCAATATCCAATAGACTGACGTGCTGCTGCAAAATATCTTTACAGCTAATTCCGGTAATTGCCTCAAACGCAGGATTTACAAACTGAACAATACTTTCAGAAGACAGCGCAACAAAGCCGTCAGGACTCAGCTTAAATAAAGTATTAAGCTGTGCATTACTGTCCTGCAGTGCATCGCTTTTTAAATGCAGTTCTCGCGTTTGCTCCTGTACTTTCTTTTCAACAAGATTGGTACGCCCGGTAATCACCAGCATCAATACTTGGAGTAAAGCTGTAAAAAACAAACCGACAATACTGATTACCCATGCAAGCGGTCTGGGTTGCTTGTTAATATATTCAATCGTTGGAGAAACTTTCAATGCCCATGTCCGACCAGCAAGCACCATCTTGCTAAGCCAAGAGTAATCATCATTTACCGGGGTAGCTGCAACCTTCGACCGGTACAAGGTTTTCTTATCAGGTGCTGCAGCTACATCATCGATCTGGTAGACAAGATCATCCACAATTGCTGATGCAGTCGCGATACTTATCAACTCGTCTACTTTAATCACCCCGGTCGCAAAACCTTTAATGCCAGACATAGAATTTTTATCATCTGTGTGGCTTCTATTGGAAAAGGCCGGAGATAAAACGAGCACACCGATACGATCCTGCTGCTCCTGAACCCCTTATTGGCGCCGTGATTGCGTATGCCTGATCGTACCTGCTCTATCGCATCATGTCTGCGGATCAGGTTTGTCAAAACCTATCGCATCCTGATTACCACTCAGCGGTGCAATAAAACCTACCGGCACATATATGTCACGCTTAGCTGCCTCAACAAAAACAGACTGCTGATTACGTTCCTTGATTTTAAAGTCTGATGTTGCACCTACTTTAGACATATGCGCTTCAAACGCCTTGCGCTGGGCAAAGTTCACATAAGGGTTGTAGCTCAGTGCGAAAATATCAGGATGGTCTTTAAGCGTAATCCGTGTGAAATACTCAAACTGAGCATAAGTCATATCAGCATCACTAATTAATCTGGCGAGTGCTGCAATAGCTTCTCTATGTGCAATATAACGCTGCTGTATCAACTTTTCAAAAGACTCACCATGCTTTTTAATTTCATCTTTTCTGAAGTTCTGTTCCCAGCTGCTGGCTAAGGCAACCACACCCGCCACCGCGAATAATACAAACATCATGGGAATGCCTACTGTTTTTAAACGCTTACGCCATGAAGGATGCTTGCGATAGAACAAACTGAGCGCAAGCGGCATGACGATAAGTACGCCCAGTGTGTCACCTACCCACCAGCTCCACCATGAATTGACATAAGCACTAAAGTAATGGTCAGCTAATAAGTGGCCCAATACTGGCGGAAACAATACAACCTAGCACACCGGCAAGTAACAGGCTGCGGATGATGTCCGACTCCAGTTCCATTTCCTGCCAGGATTGACCAACTTGCGAAGTCACCAGATAAGATGCAAGCAGCGCTTGCAATGTAGCGCCGCTGGCGATTCCGAATGCGACACAGGCACTCAGCAGATTCAAGTCAGCATTTAACCAGCTGACACTGAGATTCAACACAAACGAACCCATCCATATGCCAGGCCAGACACGATTACCGGACCACAACATCAACGCAACAGCTAAGCCTGCCGCCGGAAATATCGGGCTGGCATAGCCCGGCGGAATCGCCAGACTGAGACCCATTGCACCAAAGATAAAATAAGCTGCTGCTACAGCAGCAATCGTATTTAATCTTAATGATCTGGATGCATAAACGAGATGTGCAGTCATGACGTATTTAATGCCTAATCGGCCGCACCAACAGGTAGCCACAAAGTGACTGTTGTACCTGCGCCATGCTGGCTTACGATATCAACATACCCATTATGCAGCTCAACAATCTCTTTGACGATGCTCATACCCAAGCCTGTGCCAGGCACGGCCCCTGATGTATCAGCACGGTAAAAACGCTCGCAGACTCTTGCCAGCTGCTCCGGGGTCATTCCCATGCCATGGTCCTGAATTCTAATGCCGATAAAACTGCTATTTGCACTATCTGCATGATCAATGACCTCAATCACAACATCGCCACCGTTGGGTGAGTATTTATAACCATTTGACAGCACATTATTGATCACTTGAATCATCTTGCTTCGATCAGCTTTAATAAAACCGCTATCTGCTGAGACAGACACTATAGGCGCAGCCCTGCCATCAGGCACTTTAAACATGGCCACAGTTTCACCGATTAAATGACCGACATCCAGATTGGTAAAGACAAAGTCCTTGCCGCGCCGGCTTTCAATACGCTGTAAATCAAGTAACTCATTCAATATTTCCGACACCAGTGCTGCCTGCTTATGTATCACCTGATAGATGTTTTGCTGCTGCTCAACACTGAATTTACGCGTCAGCAACAATTCGGAATACCCGAAAATACTCGACATAGGGGTTCTTAACTCATGTGCGGCTGTTGATAAGAACTCACTCTTAATGCGCGAGACTTCAACTTCATAGGTGACATCACGTACATATAAAATTTCAGAAACTGTTGAAGCTTTAGACAAGCGTAAACTCACCTCAAGCAGACGGTTGCTGGCATCGGCAAGCTCAATAACCTGCCCATCGACATCTTCTCGCATGATTGCCTTATTCTCAGCTTCGCCACTCGTTGCAATTGCGCGTCTTTCTCTTAATGCACTAATGCCGACAAATCTACCGTTTTCCTTGCATTGCTGTGCCAGCAAAGAGCTGAATTGATCTTCATTAACACCAGCCAGTTTTGCTGCATCAATGTTAGTTAAATGATAGAAAGCCGGGTTGGCGTATTTAAAACAGTGATTCTGGTCAAACGAAACAAATCCATCAGCACTTAAAGAAAAAATTGCATCAAGCTGCTGCGTTCTATCCACAATAATATCTTCAGCAATTTTCTTTTCGCTGATATCGGTATGTGACCCTGAGATACGGATTGGTTTACCGTGCTCGTCGAATAGCGCCTTACCGCGCGTTAATATCCATTTATAACTGCCATCCTTACACCTTAATCGATGCTCACCCGAATAAAACTCGGAGTTTCCATTCAGATGCTCATTAATTATTTTAAACATGCGTTCACAGTCATCGGGATGAATACGTGATTTCCACTCATCAGGTGAATCAGAAATTTCATCCTGCTCATATCCGAGCATCGTTTTCCAGCGCTCGGAATAGAAAACGATATCGGTTTTCAGATTCCAGTCCCAAATTCCGTCATTGGCACCACGCATAGCCATGGACCAACGCAACTCCGCCTCAGCCAACGCAAGCTCTGTGCGTTTGCGATCACTAATATCGCGTGCAAAACCTACGGTTCCCATCACTTGTCCATCAGGATTCATCACCGCTTTTTTATAAGTCTCGACCCAAGTTGCGCCGTAGCTCGCATCCATCGTCTCTTCAACATGTTTTTCGCGCATGCTTGCCATAACTTCAGCGTCATCTGCTATATATTGCGCAGCAAGCTCTACAGGCCAAATATCGTAATCAGTTTTACCTGATGCATCTTCAGGCTGTGTAAGTCCGCATGCATCAGAAAACGCCTTATTGACTGCCAGAAAACGGCTATCTTTATCTTTTAACCAAAACAAAAATGGCAGATTATCCAACGTTGCGCGCAAATACAGTTCACGTTTTATTAAAGCATCGGTCAGTTTTTTTAGCTCAGTGATTTCAATTCTTGTTCCAATCACATACCCGCTGGGGCTTCTTACTTCCTGTGCCATAAACCAACGCCCATCAAGCCGCTGAAGCTCATATGGTGCAGCATCTGCCTTGAGATGGTGAGCCATGCGTTCGCGTACCCAATCATGTTCAGTCCCGGTTTTGACTGCAAACGTTTTCATCTCAACAACTTTGTTCAATATCTCTTCATAAGCTCTGCCCACTTCAATAAAGTCACCCAAAGTTGAGTATTGCTTATAGGCATCATTAAAAATGAGTAATTTGTCTTGCTGATCAAATATACAAAAACCATGCGAAACGCTTCTTACGGCTTCATGCAATAAGTTTCTTGTATTTTCAAGCTCGCTGGTTCGTGCTTTAACACGCGCATCGAGGTCTGCATACACATCGCTCAGGCGTGCAAACATGGTATTAAAAGCCTCTGCCAATGCGCCGTACTCATCTTTGGAATCAATATCAATGCGCGACTGCGTGAGGCCAGATGATGTAATTTCGTGTGCCACACGTGACAGGTGTTCCAGAGGTTTTGAAATATAACGGGCTATAGATTTTGCAAATACCAGCAGCATACCGATAGCAATGAGTGCAATACTAAAATATACAATTAACAATAAATCTATTTTTTTAAGGGCAACATCACGGTCATAGGCAAGGAAATACTTCAGAGCAACGCCTGATATCGGCAGATGCACTTGGTGTTCTGCAGAAACAATCACCTTGCTGAAGTCTGGTTTCTGACCTGCCAGTACTTCTCCCTTGCTATCAATTAGCCAATGAAAATTATTTGCTGCATTAGGCAGCAAAACCGATTTCAACGGGATATCCAGCACTACGCCACCCTCAACCTCTTTAGTCAGGCGGTAATAGACCGGTAGCACAATGACCAATGTTGCTTC
>JAHRYP010000008.1 GCA_020622105.1 Methylotenera sp. | reverse complement strand
TGGTTTCCAATGAATCTGCACGCGGTATTTCAGAAGTGCAGCTCAACACCGGCGTACCGGTTGCTAATGCAGTATTAACGACTGAAGATGATGATCAGGCAATCGCGCGTATGCATATCAAGGGTGCAGAAGCTGCTCAGGTAGCGGTTGAAATGTACAATCTGGTAAGAGCACTATGACCGATACGCAAAAAACGCTGACTAGCCTGGTAGTGGATCAAGAAGCTGCTGAGAAGCGCACTCGAAGTACAGGCTCAGCTAAAAAATCCGGTAGCAAAAACCGTAGAAAATCACGTGAACTGGTGTTAAAAGCAGTATATCGTGGCATGCTGAACGAATCAGAATTGTCACAGATATTTCGTGATATGACTGATGATCCTGATTACAACAAGGCAGATGAAGCTTATTTCAGGCAGCTGTTGCAAAGTGTTACGACTAATCTCACTGCCATTGATGACAAACTGGTGAATTTCATTGATAGGCCGCTTGCTGAGTTAAGTCCGGTTGAACATGCCATCTTGCGTATTGCTGGCTGTGAATTGATGTTTGATAGCAGTATCCCTTATCGTGTAGTTATTAATGAAGGTGTTGAGCTTGCCAAAATTTTTGGCGGTACAGACGGGCATAAATACATCAATGGTGTATTGGATAAGTTCGCTGCTGATGTGCGTGCGTTGGAAGTACAGGCTGCAAAAAATTAGCAGTTCACGTGTCGTTAGACAGGTGAAGTAATGCCGACTCTTAGTAGCTGTCGGTAATGATCAAAATTTTATTTTAGTTCATTTAGTCTGCAGCACAGAGGGCATTAATGAAGTCATTTTTCTTTGTTGAGTGTGAAATTGGGTAAACGTTTGTCTAATGTCTGATTATCAGCATCCTTACTTACTTGAACGGCTAGAGCGACTCAATGCAATTGGTGTCGCTCTATCTGTTGAGCGAGATAATCAGAGGCTCTTGGAAATGATACTGCTGGGTGCTCAGGAAATCACGAATGCTGATGGCGGCACTCTCTATACCATTCATGAAGATAAGCATCTCAAGTTTGAGATCATGCGTAACAACACCCTCAAGCTCGCGTTGGGTGGAACCACTGGGCAGGCTGTTCCATTTCGGCCATTGCCGCTGTACCTTGAAGACGGCAGGCCCAACCTAACTACCGTAGCTTCTCATGCAACTTTAAATAAAGTAACCGTGAACATTGCCGATGCCTACGAGGCTGTCAATTTCGATTTTTCAGGCACACGTGAGTTCGATGAAAAGACCGGTTATCGTTCACAATCATTTTTGACGATTCCGATGACTAATCATGAATCGGATGTGATTGGCGTATTACAGTTAATTAATGCGGTAGACATTGATAGCGGGGAAATTATTCCTTTCTCGGTTGCCAACCAGAGTCTCGTCGAGTCTTTGGCATCACAAGCAGCGGTAGCAATGACTAACCAGAACCTGATTGATGGGTTTAAAGAGCTGTTTGAAGCATTTATTGAATTGATTGCGGATGCAATTGACCAGAAGTCTCCCTATACTGGGGGACATTGTCGGCGTGTTCCAGAACTCACCATGATGCTGGCACAAGCCGCGATAGAGGACAAATCAGGCCCTTTTAAAGATTTTACACTAAATGAAAACGAGCTATTTGAGCTGAAAGTAGCTAGCTGGCTGCATGACTGTGGCAAGATAACAACGCCTGAAGCGGTCATGGATAAACCAACCAAATTATCTTCAATTTTTGATCGTATAGCACTAATTGATCAGCGTTTTGATTTAATTAAGCAGCAGGCCGAAAATGCAATGCTTAGAAAACAGCTTGCGTTGCTAAAGAATAATAATTCCACAACAAATATCGAAGCTGCATTCCAGACGATGCATACGGAATTACAAGCGTTTAAACAGCAGTGCGACCTTGATCGTGAGTTTTTACGATCTTCCAACATTGGAACTGAGTCAATGACCGAGGCTGATCAAGCGCGTGTTCGCGAGATTGGCAATAGAACCCTTGTCGATGACAATGGACAGCCTGTTAACTTTCTAAGTGACGACGAGCTCTATAATTTGAGTATAGTGCGTGGTACATTAACCGCAGAAGAGCGCTGGGTTATCAATAATCATATTAATGTAACGATCACCATGCTGGATTCGCTGCCTTATCCACGCAGTTTGTCACGCGTACCAGAGTATGCCTGTGGTCACCATGAGCGTATGGACGGCACCGGATATCCGCGTGGGCTAAAGCGTGAGGAAATGTCTGTACCTGCAAGAATAATGGGTATTGCCGATATTTTCGAGGCGCTGACTTCGAAAGATCGTCCATATAAGAAAGCTAAAACCCTGACGGAATCACTTCAGATTTTGGGCAGGATGAAAGTGAATCATCACATTGATCCGGATTTGTTTGATGTTTTTATCCGTGAAAAGATTTACTTGAAATATGCAGAAAAGTTTTTGGAGCCTGAGCAGATTGATGAAGTAGATCATTCACAGATCCCCGGATATGTTACATAGAAGCCGGATATACTAGATCGTTATTCCTTTACAATTCGTGCTGGTAGCGCAGTCTTTTATAGGCTTACGCTTTTACAACCTTGTTTATCGCAGACGAGGTAGCTTCCTTGTTCATACCAGTCACCCAGCACCCATCGCGTAATTAATCTATCATTCAGATCAATGCTGTGTTGATTTGGCCTGTGCGTATGCCCGTGAATCAGCATGTCAGGCTGATATTTTCTCAGTAATGCAATTACAGCCTCGTTATTCACATCCATAATTTCCAGTGATTTTTGAGTCTTTTCCTGCTCACTGCGCGCACGGATGGCTTCAATCTGTTTTTTACGGATTTGCAGTGGCTGGTTCAGGAACTCATGTTGCCACTTTTTATCGCGAACTTGAATACGAAACTGCTGGTAGGCGACATCATCCACACATAAGTCATCCCCGTGGCTCAGCAGTGCTTTTTTGCCATGCAGGTCAATCATGGTCGGGTCGTCTAGCAGGGTGATGCCGGCCATCTGGCAAAAGCCCTCAGCAATCAGGAAATCACGGTTGCCATGCATGAGAAACACTTTAACTCCCGTGGCAGAAAGGTTTTTAAAACTGCTGATAATCTGCTGGTGAAAAGTGTCATCAATATCATCATCGCCAGCCCAGTATTCAAATAAATCACCCAGAATATAAAGCGCTTTTACTTTTGATGCGGTATTTTGCAGAAACTCTATAAAAGCTGCTGTAATGCCGGGGCGACTTGCACATAGATGCAAATCAGAAATGAATAGAGTGGAGTCTTGCTTATTGAGGTTGGGATTCAGAGACATTTGCATTACAAGATGATAAGTCAGATAAACATAAATTAGAACTTGATCTATTAAATTTTAATTTATCTTTCATATATATGGTCTATGACCGAAAGCTTTTGAGAGGCAACACATGCTGTGTTGCCTCGTGCTTTGATTAAGCGCGGGTAGCACGCTCAATGATAACGCTTTCCACTGGTACGTCCTGATGGCCTTTACGAGTGGTTGTAGCAACTTGTCTGATTTTGTCTACGACATCCATACCTGCAGTAACTTTACCAAAAACACAGTATCCCCAGCCGCTGCCATTTGGCGCAGTGAAATTCAGAAAGTCATTATCGGCCACGTTGATGAAGAACTGGCTGCTGGCAGAATGCGGCGCTGAGGTGCGTGCCATTGCAATTGTGTACTTGTCGTTCGTTAAACCATTGTCGGCTTCGTTTTTAATTTCAGCTTCTGTAGATTTCTGGTTCATATCAGTGTCGAACCCACCACCTTGGATCATGAAATTGTTGATTACACGGTGAAAAATAGTGTTGTCATAAAAACTGTTGTCTACGTACTTTAAAAAATTTGCGACAGTAATTGGTGCCTTCTCCGCGTTGAGTTCGAGAGTAATTTCGCCAAAGTTAGTTTGTAGTTTAACCACAGGGATATCCTTAAAAGTGAATTGGTAAAAAGAGAGTAAAGCTATATTTATAAAGGCGCTTTGTTAATTTTCATGTTGTTAATCAACACGGTTTCTTTGGGCACATCGCTGTATGGGCCAACATTGCCGGTTTGGCTTGATGCAATTTCTCGTACTACATCCATACCCTTGAGTACGCGGCCAAATACGCAATAACCAATCAGTTCTGGATCCGGGCTTTGGTAGTTCAGGAACTGGTTGTTTTCAAGATTGATAAAGAACTGCGATGTTGCTGAGTCCGGGTCAGAAGTTCTGGCCATCGCAATGGTGCCGATGTCATTTTTGAGCCCATTGCCTGCTTCGTTAACAATCGGGGCGCCGGTATTTTTTTCTGCCATGTCCGGCGTAAAACCTCCACCCTGAATCATAAAACGGTTAATTACACGATGAAAAATTGTGCCTTTGTAGAACCCTGCGTTTACATACTGAATAAAGTTGGCTACAGTTTTTGGCGCTTTTTCTGGGTAAAGTTCAATGGTAAAACTACCGCGATTGGTATCGACCACAACTTGTGGGTTTGCCGCTGATGCTGATGTGCTTAGCAAAGCTAGCAGTAGTAAAGCGTAGAGTTGACGCATATTATTCCTTGAAATGTAGGTAGATAAAGTAATTGCTTATGATAAACAGCCGGTTAATAGAGTGCGTGCTTCGCAGTCGGTTTAAACAGCACCTTCATAGATAATTTTCCAGCTGTTATTTTCCTGAATCCAGTATTGGCGTTTCTGCATTGTATTTTTTAAAGTCTGGCTCTTAAAATCCTGCACAAAATCGACTAAAACCAATTGCTTTTCACTATCAGGATAACTGAACATGCTGATGTCAGATACTGATATTTCAACATTTGGCTTACTGGCCTGAACACGTTGTTTATGCTCTGCCCATTTTTGGAAGTTAATGCCATCGCTAGAGAAGTCTTTTGAGTAATGCGACAGGTATTGTCCTGTATCCTGGGCTCTCCAGTCATTCAGCCATTTATTAATCGCTGCAGACAGTTCATTTTTTCGGGCTTCAGTATTGCTGCTTGTGCTATCGAGCCACTCCAGATTATTAACAATCACAACAGGGGTTTTGCCTGTTTGCAGATATGGCTGAAGTGCTTTCAGATCATGATTTGAAAGCACGACACAGCCATCACTGGCGCGGGGTGGTCTGCTGTAGGTATTGCTCGGTGTGCCGTGTAGCCAGATGCCGGAACCTTTTCTGTTGTTTTCTTTATCCCATTCGTTGGGATAGTTAAGCGGGTATGCACCCTCACCATACAAATCTGGTAGCGGCTGTTTGAGTTTTGAGCGTGCAAAGTATACGCCGATAGGTGTACGCTTGTCGCCTTCAGCCTGTTTAATAACACCATTTTTGCCGACAGTAATGTAATAGTCAGCTACGTATTTGAGTTGCTCGGCTTCATTGCTATATAGATACAGTCTTGATTTGCTGGTATCAACCACAATTAAGTGTTTTTGCTGCGCATTCGGGGCTAACAGCAAGTTCGGTTGTTTTTCCTTAACTTGTTTACTCAGGTAGCGTTCAATGCGCGCGCGTGCTTCATCCTGCAAGTCTTGGATGGCTTCGGTCTGGTTGCTGTCAGCGCTGCCGAACGATTGCAGGTATTTACTCTGCGCCATTAAAAGGTCGCCACGCACCAAATATGCCAGTTTGAAGTTAGGTACGCTTTGTATCAGTTGATCTATCGTGCTGAGCGCCTGCTTGGTTTTACCTTCGGAAATTTCGAGCAAGCCTTTTACTAGCAGGCTTTCGGCTAAGTTCGTGGCAACGTTCGCTACATCATTTAGCTTTGGCTTGGATAGCAAGTTAGACTTGGGCAGTAAATTACCAAAGCTAAAACGGTTCACAGCCGTGGCATTCCACGGCACTAAGGTTATGGCAGCTAATAATGAGTAGATGAAAGCTTTTTTAACTAGCATGCGTATTTCTTGCAACTGATCTTTCAGACGTTTAAATTTAGCTACTTGCAATTTCTTCAATAATATACCAATCATCGCCATCGCGCTTCATTAACAGTGTTTTGCTGGTATTTATCGGCTTGCCATCTGCGCGGTAAGTTTGTTTGAATTTTGCTGAAGCTGCGCTGCCATCTGAGTCGATTTTGAGGTCGAAAATTTCAACACTGATCTTAGAAGGCTTGCTAATACGCTGTTTACGTTGTTGTTCCCATGCCTGGCGGTTCATACCTTTGGGTGGTTTAAAGCTTGCGCCGTAGTAGGCAAGGTAAATATCAACTTTTTTGTTTGACCAGGCTTGTGCCCATTCGTTTATGGTTGCGGTGATGGCCTTATTGGCATCTGTAGAACTGCCAGTCTCGGACTTCTTGGCCTCTGGCGGTATCGTATAAGTAATAGGTGTTGTTCTTACATTTTTCGCTGGCTCATTCGCGGCAATGGTAGTTTTGTTGCCGGTGCCGAATAAATCTTTGATTAAAGATAACTTGCCTTGGGCACGTGAGTTTGCTGTGTCGAGCTGTAATGCCTTGCCGTAAGCTTCGCTTGCCATACGTGCGTAGATGTCGCCCAGGTTTTCATGCGCTGTAGCGTAGCTTGGGTGCGTTTTAATGGCTGTCTCCAGTGCTTTGCGCGCTTTGTCGAACTGGCCCTGGTCTGCATATAGTACTGCCAAGTTGTTGTATGGCTCAGGTAGGGTGGGGAATTTCTCAGTGACATCAGTGAAAACTTTGATAGCCTCTTCGCGGCGACCTTGTTCAGCCAGTAGCACGCCCTTCATGAACAGGCCTTGCGGATTTTTCGGGTTTGCAGCAATAAACGTATTTACACGATCGAGTGCTGTTGATGTTTGACCCTGGTCCGCCAGTTGTGATATTTCCTTAAGCTCATCCGCATGTGCTGCAGTAAAGGTGAAAGATGCCGATAAAATCAGTACAAAGCGTGCAATAGAGGCCGTCAGCGACGCAATAAGATTATTCATTGTGATATACTTTTTTGTAGATATTAATAATGTGCAATTCTATCAATAGCCTAAGCAACCTCCAATAGCCCTATTAGGATTAAGTTAATTTATATTACCTAAAACTGCATATTTGTAGGCTGACTTGAGAAGCCGTGTTCAGTAAACTGAAAATTCAATCAAAACTTACAGTTCAATCAATCCAGCACTAAATCACTATGTTAAAAATATACAACACCTTAGCCCGCGAAAAGCAGACTTTTAAACCTATTGTTGCAGGTAAAGTCAGCATGTATGTCTGCGGAATGACGGTTTATGACTTTTGTCATTTAGGGCATGCGCGTGTCATGGTGGTATTCGATATGGTGAGCCGCTGGCTGCGTGCGTCCGGTTATGACGTTACCTATGTGCGTAACATTACCGATATTGATGACAAGATTATTAAACGTGCTAATGAGAATAACGAAAGCATTGCACAGCTGACACAGCGCTTCATTGATGCCATGGATGAAGACTCTGCAAGACTTGGGGTGATCCGCCCGGATATAGAACCCAAAGCGACAGAGTTTGTTGAGGGTATGCTGAGTATGATTGCTGCGTTGGTAGAAAAAGGATTTGCTTATCCGGCAGCCAATGGTGATGTGTTTTATGCAGTAAATAAATTCGAAGGCTACGGTAAGTTATCCGGTAAATCATTGGAAGATCTGCGTGCCGGCGAGCGTGTCGAGGTTGATAGCTTCAAGCGTGATCCGATGGATTTCGTGCTATGGAAGGCAGCCAAGCCGGGAGAGCCAAGCTGGGATTCGCCTTGGGGTAAAGGTCGTCCGGGCTGGCATATTGAATGTTCAGCGATGAGCGCACATCATTTGGGGCAGCATTTTGATATTCACGGTGGCGGCCAGGATTTGCAGTTCCCGCATCATGAAAATGAAATCGCACAATCAGAAGCTGCGCATAGCCACGATGGCAAATCCTGCCAGATGGTGAACTATTGGATGCATAACGGTTTTGTGCGTGTCGACGACGAGAAGATGTCTAAATCTTTAGGCAACTTTTTTACGATTCGTACGGTGCTCGAACAATATGATGCTGAAGTGGTGCGTTTCTTTATATTGCGCGCACATTATCGCAGCCCGCTAAACTATTCTGATCATCATCTTGATGATGCAAAATCTGCACTGACACGTTTATATACCGCTTTGCGCGGTGTGGAAGTCGTCGATGGCGCAGTTGATTGGCAGCATCCGCAGGCCGCTCGGTTCAAATTGGCTATGGATGATGACTTCAATACGCCGGAAGCCTTGGCTGTACTGTTTGATCTGGCGAATGAAGTGAATAGAACAAAAGATGTCGATTCATTGCATCTACTCAAAGGATTGGCCGGAGTGCTTGGGCTGTTGCAACGTCACCCGGATGAGTTCTTGCAAGGTGATGTGACCTCGGAACTTGATGTAGAAGGTTTGATTCAGGCGCGTTTGACCGCCAAGAAAAATAAAAACTTTACTGAAGCGGATGCAATCAGAAAGCAGCTTGCTGAGGCAGGCATTGTGCTGGAAGATACCCCGCAGGGTACCACCTGGCGCCGCGCCTAGGTCTCAGTTTTAAAGTATCAATATAAAATAATGATAAATAAGTAAGGAATTTAATATGCCAGTTAAATTGACAGCGCCGCAAGCCGCATCTTTATTGCCAGTTAAAGGCGTGCAATTGGGCTTTGCTGAAGCCTATGTTAAAAAGCCTAATCGAAAAGATGTGCTGGTGATCAAGCTTGTTGAGGGCAGTCATGTAGTTGGTGTATTTACCAAGAACCGTTTCTGCGCCGCACCGGTGATCTTATGTAAAGAATTTCTGGGGCTTAACAATGGCATACGTGCTTTGCTGGTCAATACCGGCAATGCAAATGCAGGTACTGGTGAAGATGGTCTTAAGCGCGCGCAGCAAAGCTGTGAAGCATTGGCGGGCTTGCTGAATCTCAATGCAAATCAAGTGTTACCGTTTTCTACCGGGGTTATTTTAGAACCGCTGCCGGTGGATAAAGTGATTGCTGGCTTACCGGCCGCAATTGCTAATCTGAAAGAAGATAACTGGCTCAACGCTGCCGAAGCGATCATGACTACTGATATTGTCGCCAAGGGTACTTCGCGTCAGCTTCAACTGGGTGGTAAGGCTGTCACGATTACCGGAATCAGCAAAGGCTCCGGTATGATTCACCCTAACATGGCGACCATGCTCGGTTACATCGCAACGGACGCTGCCGTGAGTCAGTCCGCACTTGATAAAATCATTCAGTTCGCTGTGAACCGGTCATTTAATTGCATTACCGTGGATGGCGATACTTCTACCAATGATAGCTTGATTGTGATGGCGACCAATCAGGCTGCCAATGCTGAAATTACTCCTGAAAGTGCTGACTTTTCTACGCTGCGTGATGCTATCACTGATGTAGCTATTGAATTGGCACAAGCCATCGTGCGCGATGGTGAAGGCGCCACCAAATTTATGACCGTGACGGTTGAAGGTGGTAAATCACAAGATGAATGCCGCAAGGTTGCTTACGCGATTGCCCATTCACCGTTGATCAAAACTGCATTTTTTGCATCAGATCCTAATCTAGGCCGTATTCTGGCAGCGATTGGCTATGCCGGTATTGATGACTTGGATGTGAATACTTTGCAGCTTTATCTGGGTGATGTGCTAGTGGCTGAAAACGGTGGTCGAGCAGCTTCATATCTGGAAGAGCAGGGTGCTGCTGTCATGAAAGAGTCAGATATTCTGGTGCGTGTAGTATTGAACCGCGGCAATGAGAATGTCACGATCTGGACCTGCGACTTTTCATATGACTACGTCAAGATCAATGCTGACTATCGCTCTTAATCAGGTTACTGCATTTTAATGAGTGTTTCTGATAAGGCTGCCAACGTTATGCTGAAGCAGCTGTTGGCGTTTTGCATCTCCATGTTCTGTTGGGTCAGCGTCCGCGGGCAAGCCCTGGTCCGGGTACTGGGAGTTCCGGTGGCAAGATCGAAGCTGGCGAATCTCGGCATGCGCTGGTGAGAACTGCAGGAGGAGTTGGCATCACGCCAACACAGTATTATCCATGGATCACACGCAGCTATGATTACGAGGCGAAGTATAACGCGCAAGGCGAGCTGGAAAGCCGCGCCAAAACAGTCAAACTTCATTTCTTTATTGTTACTGAGTGGACTGGGGAGCCTGCGGGGCTAGAGCAACAGGCGCTGAGCTGGCAAAATCCAGAACGTGTAAGCGTAGGACCAATGCTCCCGGCCAATGCGCCTATATTAAGCGCACTATGTTTACCTTCAGTTTATGCGATTACTAATTTGCATGAATTAGGCGAAGAAGTGTTTCTAGACCGTTTGCGGTCGGCTTTAGCGCGTGGTCTTAAAATGATACAGGTTCGTGAAAAGCAGCTTTCTGCTGAACAGCTTATGCAGTTCTCGCGCAAGGTGATTGCAGAAGCGACCCCGCATTCGGCCAAAGTTTTTATCAATTCAGACTTGGCCCTGGCACAAGAATTAGCTACTTCAGGCGTACATTTCTCTTCGGCGCAGTTAATAGCTTTAGAAGAAAAGCCGCAAGGTTTGCTGTGCGGAGCTTCATGTCACAATCAAAGCGAACTGACAAAAGCAGCCAAACTTGGGATGGATTATGTAATGCTGTCACCGGTGCAGCCTACCATGAGTCATCCCGAGGCTGATGCACTGGGATGGGAGTGTTTCTCGCAACTGATTGCAGGCTATTCATTACCTGTATTTGCATTAGGTGGCATGCACGCTAATGATTTGCATCTTGCAAGATCGCATGGTGCGCACGGCATTGCCTTGCAGCGAGCTATCTGGAACCAGCATTAACCGACTTTAATGCTGGTTCTTTAGTGATGGTGGTGACTGTGGTCCTGGCCTTCAACGTCATCAGGCATTTTAATCGGCGCTCTGATTGACTGTTTAAATTCAGTATTGCCTGCGCTGAACGTAAGCTCAAAATTCACATACTGGCCAGCGGCCAGTGGTTTTTTCAAATCAAACAGCATCAGGTGAAATCCGCCTGGTTCAAGTTTGTAAGGTTTCCCGGCTTTTATTGCCAGCTTTTCCAGCATGCGCATATTCATCACGCCATTTTGCATAGACATACTGTGGATTTCAACACTTTTAGTGGCATCACTAGACACGCTAATGAGTGTTACATCCTGCTTGCTGTTAAATGACATGTAAGCAGCGCCAACATCTTGCCCTGGAGTTGTCGGCCTAACCCATGCGTTTTCAATAGATACACTATCTGCGGCGCTTGCTGCTGTGCTGCTAATGACCAGTGTCAGGCTTAGGAAAAAACTTGATAAACGTAGCAAGGAAAACATTGGTAGCAGGTTAGTCATCACTATTCTCAAATCTTAATCATTAATTCGGGTTTGTTTATATTACTGGGTAGGTAAATCATCGCCAAGCTGATCAGATTTTGCATCCGCCGGGATAGCATATTGTTCGCTAGCCCAGAGTCCAAGATCAATCAGTTTGCAGCGCTTGCTGCAAAAAGGCCGATAAGGGTTATCTAGAGAATATTCGGTTAACTGTTTGCAGGTTGGGCATGCAACGGAGCGTTTTTTAGGGGCGGTCATAATAAAAAATGATTAATTGAAGCGGGGTGTTAATGTTGCCGAGTTAAATATTGTGTCTTTTTTATAAATTACATAATGTAAGCGAGAATTGAACATCATCATCAAATTTCTGTGGTTTCTGCGCACAATCAAGTGTATTAAAACGTATATTGATTGCATATTTGTTAGCGCTTACTTCTGGAAAGCAAGTCACGTTATCATCAACTTCAATCTTTAACATCTGCGCAGGTTTGGATCCGCCAAGCATTTTTTGATATGCACCGTTGACTGCAATTAGCGGAGTGGTAGCGCCGCTGCCGCGCAGGATACGTAGAATAATGATAATTGCCTGTTGCATCGGAATCAGCGGTTTGAGCCATGATTCCAAGTCCTTTGTGCGGCGTTCTTCGCCCAAGCCTAACCAGTAGTGATACGAAGGAACATCAAACTCGCATACGCCCCCAGGAATGCCGGCGCGCTGCTTGATGCTCATCAGCCACTCGTTGGCGCGTAATGTCTGCCCGAGTTTTGTCGTTTCTAAGCGCAGGCCGCTAGCAGCTATCTCAATATCATTCAGCATGGCTTGAAGTGCGTCTGCGACAATTGCCGGGTTGCCGACAAGTAAGTGCATTGCATGTTTTTGTCGATCCAGTTCCTGCAAAAGCTCGGATTTCAGTTCGGAGCGATCTACGACATCCAGTATCTGCAGCAATGTCAGCAGTGCGCAGTGGTGGTGATATTCATGTCCGGCTGCAAGGTTATGCAGAACTTTGGCAAATAAATCCTCCACACGAAGCAAAGTGCGTATGCGTTCATTGAAAGGATAATCGTAACTAGGCATTTTTCATAAAGTTATAGCTTTAAGGAGGTTGTTGATAGCAGCAACATTAATTAGCATAAAAAGTTGAACTGAATTATTAAATTTATTTGCTAACTATGCAAGTTTTAATAAGTTTATTATGTAATTTATTAACTTTCTCATTTAATTCCGCTATAGAGCCATTGTTTTCTATGACTTCGTCGGCTCCATTGAGTCTGACTTTTCTTGACGTTTGAGCAGCCATAAGCGCTTTGACTTCATCCTTGCTTAATTGACTGCGAGCCATTGCCCGTGTGACCTGAGTATTTTCATCGCAATCAATCACCAGTATTTTGTTGATGACACTGTGATAGCGATTGTTTTCAAATAGCAGCGGTATCACCAGTACCTGATATTGTGGCTGCAGTTTACTTTCGTTATTTTTAAGGCATTCTATGGCGCGTTCATAAATTACAGGGTGTAATAAACCTTCAAGCCTGATGCGTTCAACCGGATTGCTTAGCACATGAGCGCGAAGTCTGCTACGGTTCAGGCTGCCGTCTTCATTTAAAACCCCGGCGCCAAACATATGTTCGATTTCAGAAAGTATGGGGCTGCCTTTAGCCGTTAGCTCATGTGCAATCACATCGGTATCCACGATAGGGACGCCCAGTTGTGCGAACAGTCTGGCGGCTTCGCTTTTGCCAGAACCGATGCCACCTGTGAGTGCAACAATGTACATATGCTGATTTTTATTAACAGAAATTATGGCAGATAAATCTGCGATAACTGCTGTCCAAAAAATAATGCCGCAATACCGCCAATGGCTAAAAATGGGCCAAAAGGAATCGGAACTTCTTTGCTGCGTTTGGTCATTACGATTAAAGCAATGCCAATAATGGCGCCTAAAGTAGATGACAGCAGAATAACTGCTGGCAGCATTTTCCAGCCGAACCATGCGCCGATTGCCGCTAAAAGTTTAAAGTCGCCGTAACCCATGCCTTCTTTGCCGCGAATCAGTTTAAACAGCCAAAATACTGACCATAACACCAGGTAGCCTGCCATTGCGCCAATGACGGCAGATTCCAAGTCGGTAAAGCCGGAGTTCAGATTGAATAATAAGCCAAGCCATAACAGCGGTAAGGTGATGTCGTCAGGTAATAGCTGCGTATCAAAATCAATAAAGGTCAGCGCGATTAGAGCGAACACAAAGACCCAGGCAAAGAGTGTCGCGGCCGTGTAGCCAAATTGCCAGCTGGTCAGGCCGATGAGCGTGCCGGTAAATATTTCTACTAAAGGATAGCGAATGCTGATTGGTGTTTTGCAGGCACTGCAGCGACCCCTTAACAGCAGGTAGCTAATAACAGGAACATTTTCAAAGGCTTTGATTTTGTGTCCACAGTGCGGGCAACTTGAGCGAGGCTTGGAAAGTGTGAATTGCTGTTGTGCGGGAATGTCCTTGCCTTGAAGTTCCAGGCAGTTATTGTGCCATTCCTGTTCCATTATTTTAGGCAGTCGGTAAATAACAACATTCAGAAAGCTGCCCACCATTAAACCGAAAATAACAGAAACTGTAATGAATAAAGTGCTGTCTCCTTGTAGCAGGCTGGATAGTTCGGTGAGGCCGGGCATAGGTATCCTTAGTTTTATATTTTAGCTGAGACTATAGCGTGCCATAAAACCGCTGTAAACTTAATGTGCCATTCCAGCGTTAAATATAAGCGGTGCTTAATAGTGTATTTCTTGATTTATTGCAGCGCGGACTTGAAATAGTTACGTCTCGCCTCAAACATAAGAGGTGTATTCAAGTTTATAATAAGTATGTATAGCAAGAAGGAAATAAAATGACAGATATCATTGACCAACAAGATGTAATCGAACTTATCAAGGCTGAACTTGGTAAGGCTGAATTTAATCGCCCAGAGTGGGATGAGCCTATTATCTGTCGCGTTGAAGTTGATTTGCCAAACTGGCTGACTCAATTGGCAGGCGGTGAGGCTTGGGAAGTTTACGCAGAAGACGAGGAAGATAGCTGCGTCAGCTTTGCGATGCGTGAAGTATCAGCGAAAACGCCTAAACTTGCAGAGGTTACCCTGTATCACAATGGCTATGCTGTTGTTGATGTTGAAGGTAAGGCTTTGTTTGATGGGTCACTTACATCCGGCACCAGTGACTGCGCACATTTGACTTACTATCATGCTGACACAGGTGAAAAAATCACTCTGAATTAAACGGTTTTTTGTATGCGGACTTAAGCTATTAAAAACTGCGCTTAACCGCAAAGTCCGCAAGTGCGAGCATGGCATGTTTAAATGTTGATTCAGGAAAATGCGCAATCGCTTTGCAGCATTTTTCTGCTTCAGCTTCGGCAAGTTTCTTCACATGCGCTAATGCGCCGGAGTTATTAACTGCTGCGATCACCTGCGGCAGTTGTTCCAGTCCGCCTTGCTCAATTGCATTTCTGATCATTTGGCTTTGTTCTGCATCGGTGTTGCGCATTGCGTAAAGTAATGGCAGTGTCGGTTTGCCTTCTGCCAGATCATCACCCAAATTTTTGCCAATTTCGTCACTGTTGCCACTTAAGTCAAGGATGTCGTCTACCAGCTGGAATGCAGTGCCTAAGTGCATGCCATAAAGGCTGAGTGCGGTTTCATCTTCAGGGCTGGCTTTGCTGATGATTGCGCCTAATTGCGTAGCAGCCTCAAATAGTTTTGCAGTCTTGTAATGAATAACCCGCAAATAATCATCATCTGTGATGTCGGCATTATTTACGTTTAACAGCTGCAGTACTTCGCCTTCGGCAATCACATTGGTAGCGTTGCTTAATACTTCCATGATGCGCATGTTTTTCACGGCAACCATCATCTGAAAAGTACGGGAGTAGACAAAGTCACCTACCAGTACACTGGCAGCATTGCCGAATAGGGCGTTGGCGGTACTTTTTCCTCTGCGTTTGGAAGATTCATCAACCACGTCGTCATGCAGTAAAGTTGAAGTGTGAATAAGCTCAACCACTGCGGCTAGCTGGTGGTGGTGCTCTTCTATTTTTCCAAACAGCCCTGCTGATAATAGTACTAGTATCGGACGCAAGCGTTTGCCGCCGCTATTGATGATGTATTCAGAAATCTGGTTAACAAGTTCGACTTCAGAGTGTAGGGATTGGCGGATTACGCTGTCAACCTTGCGCATATCCTCTGCGATACATGAATTAATAATGCTGAGCGTCACGTTAATTAACCTAATAAATGAGCAAATATTTTATCACAGCCTACTTTAAGCTTCATAAATAACTAGCTAAGATTGGTTTAAAGGTGAGATAATTACCAGCTTTGGTGCAGGCGTCATAATTTTTAAGAATTACATTAGATTATGATTTGCTTTGCGGGATAAATTGCGTATAATGCGCGATTCTTTTGAAGTATGAGTTAAAGGCATAATCATGTATGCAGTAATCAAAACCGGTGGCAAACAATATCGCGTAGTTCAAGGCGAAAGATTAAAAGTTGAAAAATTAGACGTTGAAGTTGGCGGCACAGTGACGCTAGATCAAATTCTAATGGTATCAGACGGCGACAACACAACAATTGGCTCACCTATTATTAAAGGTGCAAAAGTTCAAGCAACAGTGCTGTCACATGGCCGTGGCGACAAGGTAATGATTTTCAAATTCCGTCGTCGTAAACACTATCGTAAAACTCAAGGTCATCGCCAAAGTTTTACTGAAATTAAAATTGAAGCAATCGCTGCTAAGTAAGCAGTTAAAGAATTAAGGATTAAATCATGGCACACAAAAAAGCAGGCGGTAGTTCACGTAACGGTCGCGACTCACATTCACAACGCTTGGGTGTTAAAGCGTTTGGTGAGCAAGTTGTTTCAGCTGGCAGCATCATCGTGCGTCAGCGCGGTACAAGAATGCATGCTGGTGAAAACGTAGGTATGGGTAAAGACCATACGCTATATGCAAAAGCTGATGGTAAAGTGTTCTTTACGATCAAGGGTGCATTGAAACGTAAAACTGTGAATATTATTCCAGCTTAGTTTTTGCGAAAACTTAAGAAGCCCTGTCTTTTTGATAGGGCTTTTTTGTTTTTTAGGTTTAGTCTTTATAATAGTATTTGCTTCTGAAATTTGCGGGCATGCAAAATCGCACGCATATTAATTTTGGGGCAAAGTGATGTAATCGCACAAGTTCGTGCATTGAGGATATGAGCACCGCGCAAGGCTTTATTTGCGGGCGTAGCCATTATAGATATGAAATTTATTGACGAAGCAACAATTAAAATCTTTGCAGGCGATGGCGGTAACGGCGTTGCTACGTTTCGTCGTGAAAAATACGAACCGATGGGTGGTCCAAGTGGCGGAGACGGCGGTCGTGGCGGTTCCATTGTGATTGAAGCTGATCGTAATATCAATACACTGGTAGATTATCGCTATACGCGCAGTTTTAGGGCGCAACGCGGTGAAAATGGCCGCAGTGCCGAGTGCTACGGCGCGAAAGGTGAAGATATGATTTTGCGTGTACCGGTCGGTACCGTAATCTCTGATAAATCCAGCGGCCAGATGCTTGTTGACCTAAGCGAACATGGTCAGCGCGCACAAATGGCTAAAGGCGGCAACGGTGGTTTGGGTAATGTGCACTTTAAGTCCAGCCTGAATCGCGCGCCACGCCAATGCACCAAGGGTGATCCCGGCGAAGAATTAGAGTTGTATCTCGAGCTTAAGGTATTGGCAGATGTAGGCTTACTGGGCATGCCTAATGCCGGTAAATCTACTTTTATTCGTTCAGTTTCTGCAGCTAAACCTAAAGTGGCAGATTATCCATTTACGACGCTGCACCCGAATCTAGGTGTGGTGCGTGTGGATACTGAGCGCAGTTTCGTGATTGCCGATATTCCAGGCATCATTGAAGGCGCTGCTGAAGGTGCCGGCTTAGGTCATCAATTCCTGCGTCATCTTGCACGTACCTCCTTGTTATTGCATCTGGTAGATATTGCTCCATTTGATGAGGCGGTTGATCCTGTGCACGAAGCTAAAGCAATTGTTGAAGAACTCAGAAAGTATGATGAGTCACTTTACAATAAACCGCGTTGGTTGGTATTGAACAAAATCGATATGCTGCAGGACGCTGATGCGGTAGTGAAAGCCTTTGTGAAAGACTACGGCTGGGAAGGCCGCGTATTTGCAATTTCTGCAATCAGCGGCTTGGGTTGTAAAGAGCTGACCTATGCCATCATGCAGCATATTGAAGAGAATCGTGCAGCTGAAAACCTGGAGTCAGATAACGCTGAATCTGAAAGCCTTGCGTCCAGCAAGCCTGAGTCTAGCAACCTTGAGTCCAAGAATGAAGTTGCCTGAATTTAAATCTTTGGTAGCAGATGCAAAAGTTATAGTCGTAAAAGTAGGCTCCAGCCTTGTTACGAATGATGGCAATGGCCTAGACCAGGCCGCGATTGCCGGCTGGGCGGCACAAATTGCTGCGTTGGCACTGCAAGGTAAGCAGGTTGTGCTCGTATCCAGCGGGGCAGTGGCTGAGGGTATGCAAAGGCTGGGCTGGAAAAAACGCCCGACTGCCGTCAATGAGTTGCAAGCTGCAGCAGCAGTAGGTCAAATGGGCTTGGTGCAGATGTATGAATCCTGTTTTAGCCAGCATCATTTGCGCACAGCGCAGGTGCTGTTGACGCATGATGATCTGGCTGACAGAAAGCGTTACCTGAATGCGCGCAGTACCTTGCGCACATTGCTGGATATGAAAGTCATTCCGATCATTAACGAAAATGATACGGTCGTCACGGATGAAATCCGCTTTGGTGATAACGATACGCTGGGCTCTCTGGTCGCTAATTTAATTGAAGCCGATACTTTAGTTATTTTGACTGATCAGCAGGGGCTATATACCGCGGATCCGCGTCGTAATCCTGATGCCGTATTTGTGCATCATGCGACAGCAGGGGATGCTGCATTGGAAGATATGGCCGGTGGTGCCGGCAGCAGCGTTGGTACAGGTGGAATGTTGACCAAGATACTGGCGGCAAAACGCGCAGCACGCAGTGGTGCACATACCGTGATAGCGTCAGGCCGTGAAAAAGATGTGCTGGTGCGTTTAGGTGCGGGTGAGGCTGTTGGTACACACCTGGAAGCGACACAAATGAAAATGGCTGCGCGTAAGCAATGGCTTGCTGATCATTTGCGTACAACAGGAAAGCTGGTGCTGGATGCAGGCGCAGTTAAGGTACTGAAGGCCGATGGTAAGAGTTTGTTGCCTATAGGCGTCACCGCCGTGGAAGGCTATTTTGAGCGCGGTGATGTTGTCGCCTGCGTAGATGCTGACGGTAAAGAAATTGCACGCGGTTTGGTTAATTACAGCGCCGGTGAGTCAGTGAGAATCATGCGCAAATCCAGTAGTGAGATTGAGTCGATACTGGGTTATGTGGATGAAGCCGAATTAATACACCGCGACAATCTTATTTTGCTCTAATTGAGGTAGGATTGCAGCTTAAACTAAAGTTAAAAGCAGCGATTATTTGGAAAATATAATATGAATAAACCATTGGTAGCCATCATTATGGGCTCAGACAGTGACTGGCCTGTGATGAAGAATGCAGCACAGATGCTTGCTGACTTTGGCGTGGCTTATGAGGCAAGAGTTGTTTCTGCACATCGTACGCCGGATTTGATGTTTGAATTTGCCGAGAATGCTGTGAAGAACGGTTATCAGGCCATTATCGCTGGTGCCGGTGGCGCAGCCCACCTGCCAGGGATGGTTGCCGCCAAGACAACATTACCTGTGTTAGGTGTGCCTGTTCCGTCCAAACACCTACAGGGCCAGGATTCCTTGCTCTCCATCGTACAAATGCCTAAAGGAATTCCGGTGGCTACTTTTGCTATTGGTGATGCAGGTGCCGCGAATGCAGGCTTGTTTGCAGTATCCATTCTGGCAAATCATGATGCTAACTTGGCAGCGAAGCTTGCCGAGTTCCGTAAAAAACAGACAGAAAAAGTATATAACATGGAGCTAACTGACCAGCCGGCAGTAAAATGCTAACCGTCAGTCAATTGAAAGTAGAACGATGAGTCAGAGTAAAGTAATTCTTCCTCCGGCAATGCTGGGTATGTTGGGTGGCGGTCAGCTTGGCCGCTTTTTTGTGATTGCAGCGCATGAAATGGGCTACAAGGTTACCGTGCTTGATCCAGACAAGAATAGTCCTGCCGGTAAAATTGCCGACGTACATCTCTGCGCAAAATATGACGACGAGACTGCATTAAAGCAAATGGCCGATACTTGCCAGGCCGTCACTACCGAATTTGAAAATGTACCGGCTGCTACTTTGGAGGCATTGGCTAGCACTGTTGCCGTTCACCCCTCAGGTAAGGCGGTTGCTATTGCTCAGCACCGCGTCAGTGAGAAAAACTTCCTGAAAGATGCAGGTCTTCCTGTAGCGCCTTTTGCGGTGATTGATAGTGATGCAGATATTCCTGCAGATGACAGTGATATTTACCCAGCCATTCTAAAAGTATCGCGCTTTGGATACGATGGCAAAGGGCAGGCACGAGTGGCAAACTCTAGCGAAGCTAAAAATGCTTTTGCAGATTTTGGGCAGGAAGAGTGCGTGCTGGAGAAAATGCTGAAGCTGGATTATGAAGTTTCTGTAGTGCTTGCCAGAGATATTAATGGTCAGGTTGCTACCTTCCCAACAGCAGAGAATAGTCACTTAAACGGTATACTGGATGTGTCAATTGTGCCGGCGCGCGGTAGCGATGCAGCAAATCATCAGGCGCAGAAATTGGCTATCAGCGTAGCTGAAAAGCTCGATTACACCGGTGTATTAGGCGTTGAGTTCTTTGTTTGCGGCGGTGAACTGCTGGTGAATGAAATTGCTCCGCGTCCACACAACTCCGGGCATTACACGCTGGATGCCTGCGTGACTAATCAGTTCGAGCAGCAAGTACGAGTAATGACAGGGTTGCCTTTGGGCAGTAGTCGTCAGCATAGTGCGGCTGTCATGGTTAATTTGCTCGGTGATGTCTGGCCGGATAATGCTGCTGGTGGAAAAGATGAGCCTAACTGGCAATTAGCATTCGCTAATCCGCAGTTAAAAATGCATTTGTATGGTAAACATGAGGCGCGTGCTGGCCGTAAGATGGGACATTTTACAGTGATTAACACCAGTCGTGATGAAGCAATCAAGCAGGCATTCCAGGTTCGTTCAGAGCTGAATATAGGTAACTGATTTTATAAAGTGTGATTTAATAGGATTCATTGAATCGCACTTTATAAATGGCCCTGAAAACAAAAAAGCCGAACTATGTTCGGCTTTTTTGTTTGAATTCCAAATATTACTCAGGCAATTAATTACGCCATTGATTTAATCGCTGCGTTTAAGCGGCTTTTATGACGTGATGCTTTGTTTTTATGGATAATGTTTTTGTCCGCAATGAGGTCAATAACGCTTACATTTTCTGTGTAAGCAGCAGTAGCAGCGGCTTTGTCAACAGCTTCTACAGCTTTAATAATTTTTTTAATCGCTGTGCGCAAAGTAGAGCGCAAACTCGCATTGTGAGCGCGTTGCTTTACTGCTTGACGAGCACGTTTTCTTGCTTGTGCGGTATTTGCCATCTGTTTTTCCTAAAAAGCTATTCAAAATACGAAGCCCATAATATTAACTACATATTAAATAGATTGCAAGTTAAAAACACACAAATATCATTAGCAATTGCTACGTGATTTCACACGGCATGTTAAAATCATGCAATATATTGTTAATACAATACCTTATCCCCCTTTTTTATTTTAACGATAAAGCATGAATTTACTCAAAGCGCTGGCCAAAGTCGGCAGCATGACTTTTGTCTCGCGTATCTTAGGTTTTGTCCGCGATACCTTGATAGCGCGTGTTTTTGGCGCCGGCATGCTCAGCGATGCTTTTATTGTAGCCTTCAAAATTCCTAATTTATTACGCAGAATCTCGGCTGAAGGCGCATTTAGCCAGGCTTTCGTGCCAATTTTAGCTGAATATAAAAGCCAGCGCAGTTTTGAAGAAACGCAGGGGCTTGTGAATCGGGTTGCGACCTGGCTTGGCATTATTCTGGTATTGGTGACGCTATTAGGTATGCTGGCGGCACCATTCATTGTAAGTTTTATTGCTCCCGGTTTCAGGGCGGATGCAGCAAAAATGCAGCTCACGGTTGAGTTGCTGCGCATTACCTTTCCTTATATCTTCTTTATTTCCTTGGTATCCATGGCAGGTGGGGTGCTTAACACCTATAACCGTTTTGGTATCCCAGCTTTTACGCCGGTGTGGCTCAATGTTTCAATGATTCTGGCAGTACTGTTTTTTGCTGATCACTTTGATGAGCCGATTAAGGTTCTGGCTTGGGCGGTATTTGTCGGTGGTTTTCTGCAGCTTATATTTCAGATTCCGTTTCTGAGGCAGATTGGCCTGTTGCCCAAGTTTGATTTCAGACGGGATGATGAAGGCGTATGGCGCATCCTGAAACTGATGGGGCCAGCTGTGCTAGGGGTTTCTGTTGCCCAGATTTCGCTGATTCTCAATACTATATTCGCTTCATTTCTGGTGACAGGCAGTGTCAGCTGGCTTTATTATGCAGACCGTTTGATGGAGTTCCCTACTGGTGCTGGGTGTAGCGCTGGGCACGATATTGTTGCCGAGTTTATCCAAGGCCTACGCTGGTAAGGATGATACAGAATATTCGCAATTGCTGGATTGGGGGCTGCGTTTAACCTGTATTCTGGCAGCACCTGCAGCAGTGGCATTGGCAGTATTGTCTGCGCCACTGGTTACATCGCTGTTTTTCTACGGGAAATTTACGCCATTAGATGTAGCCATGACACAGCAGGCTTTGATTGCTTATAGCATAGGTTTGCTGGGGCTCATATTGGTTAAAATTCTGGCACCTGGGTTTTATGCACGCCAGAATATCAAGACTCCGGTAAAGATTGGTGTATTTACCCTAGTGATTACGCAGTTGATGAATGTGCTGTTTGTGTTTGTGCTGGATCTGCAGCATGCAGGTTTAGCGCTGGCAATCGGCTTAGGTGCCTGTATCAATGCGTCCTTGCTTTATTATCATTTGCGTCGCGCCGGTTATTTTCAGCCACAGACGGGCTGGTTATTGTTTTTAATTAAATTACTGGTGGCGCTGGTATTTATGGGCGTGGCACTTCACTATGCCATGGGCGATGCCAGTGCATGGCTACAATTTAGTTTAATCAAGCGCCTGATTTATATCAGTGCTTTGGTAGTATTGGGTGGCGTAAGCTATTTTGCAATGCTTATGCTGTTGGGCTTCAGGCCTAGAGATTATATTCGTCGGGTGAATCGTTAATGCAAATTTTACGGCATATTCCAGCGACGCTGCAGGCGCCCTGTGTACTCGCTATTGGCAACTTTGATGGCATACACTTAGGGCATCAGGCTTTATTAGAAAAATTAATACAGGCAGCGAAAGAGCAAGGCTTGAGCTCTGCTGTCATGACATTTGAACCGCATCCGCGCGAGCTTTTTACACCTGAAAAAGCACCGGCAAGGTTATGTTCTCTGCGTGAGAAGCTGGAATATTTTTCGAATGCTGGCGTAGAGCGTGTTTATGTATGTGCATTCAATCGACGCTTTGCAAAAGTCAGCGCAGAAGAATTTATGCAGCGCATTCTGCGTCAGTCGCTGAATGCGCAGGCAATTCTGGTGGGTGAGGATTTTCGTTTTGGTGCGCAGCGCATTGGCACCACGCAGGACATTGTACAGGCCGGATTTAATTTGATTAAGTTGCCGCAGGTAAATCTGGGTAATGATCGTGTATCTAGCACCCGGGTGCGCTCCGCTCTAGCCAATGGTCAGCTGGATGAGGCGGCCATGCTGTTAGGGCGCCCGTACAGTATTAGCGGCAAAGTAGTGCATGGTGCCAAGCGCGGACGGCAATTAGGCTTTCCTACGGCTAATGTGCACATGCGCCATGAACGTCCTGCATTTACTGGTGTATATGCAGTAAAATTAGACGGTTTGAATGCGGTAGCCAATCTTGGAGTACGCCCTACAATTGCCGGTGTGCCAAAATTGTCTCTGGAGGTTCATGTACTTGGTTTTGGTGGAGATTTGTACGGCAAGCACGTACATGTAGAGTTTTTTCACAAAATACGCGATGAAATGAAGTTTGATGGTCTGGACGCATTAAAAGCGCAGATTACAAAAGATGCTGAATTAGCGAGAAGTTTTTTTATTAACCGCGCCTGATTGCGGGTAAATTAAGTTTTGGATTGTTAAATGACTGAACAGAATAAAGAGCAAAGTAAATATAAATTAAACCTGCCTGAAACCACGTTTCCGATGCGTGGTGATTTGGCCAAGCGCGAGCCGGCATGGCTAAAAACATGGCAGGATAAGAAGCTCTATCAACGCATCAGGGAAGCGCGCAAAGGCGCAAAAAAATTCATTCTGCATGATGGTCCTCCATATGCGAATGGTGATATTCATATTGGCCATGCAGTAAATAAAATTCTGAAAGATATTATTGTTAAATCCAAAACCATGAGCGGCTTTGATGCCCCTTATGTGCCGGGTTGGGATTGCCACGGTCTGCCGATTGAACTGGTAGTCGAAAAAAATCACGGTAAAAATATCGCCCCGGCCAAGTTCCGTGAGTTGTGCCGCGAGTACGCCGCAGAACAAGTTGCGCGCCAGAAGAAAGATTTTATACGCTTGGGTGTGCAAGGCGACTGGGATAATCCGTACCTGACCATGGATTTTAAAACCGAAGCAGATATCATGCGCGCTTTGGGTGATATTTATAAAAACGGTTATCTGTATCAAGGCAGCAAGCCTGTGCATTGGTGCGTGGATTGCGGCTCTGCATTAGCAGAAGCTGAGGTTGAGTACGAAGACGTGAACTCACCTGCGATTGATGTGGCATTTAAAGTGGCAGATAACGCAGCTTTGAGCAAAGCATTCGGTGTAGAGATAAACAGTAATGCTTATGCGATTATCTGGACGACAACGCCTTGGACACTGCCTGCTAACCAAGCAGTTTCTGTGCATCCTGAATTTGATTATGATTTAATTCGAACCAGTAAAGGTCTGCTGATATTGGCGCAAGGCCTTGCGCAGGCGACGTTGGCGCGTTACGGTGAGACCGACGCTAAAACACTTGCAACTTGCAAAGGTTTAGCACTGGAGCATGCAAAATTACAGCATCCTTTTGATGATCGCCAAGTGCCTATTATCTGCGGCGGTCATGTGACGATAGAGGCCGGTACCGGTCTGGTTCATACTGCTGCCGCACATGGTAACGATGACTGGCTGGTAATGCGCGCAAACTTTCCTCATGAGAAGCCGCGTGTTCTGATTGGTGGTGATGGTAAGTTTTTTAATAGTGAACTGGTGGAATTTGAAGCAATTCGTGGTTTGACCAGGCAAGATGCCAATAAGGTTATTTTGGCAAAAATGCAGGAGAATGGTGCATTATTAGCCAGCGTTCGTCTGAACCATAGCTTCCCACATTGCTGGCGACATAAAACACCATTAATGCAATTGGCTACACATAAGTGGTTTATCGGTATGAAAGAGACTGATGCGCAAGTTGTAAGCTTGCGTGAGCATGCTAACCAAGCAGTTGATCAAACAGAATTCTTCCCGAGCTGGGGTCGTGCACGTCTGGAAGCGATGATTAAAAACCGTCCTGACTGGTGTGTATCACGTCAGCGTAACTGGGGTGTGCCTATGCCGTTATTTGTACATAAAGAAACCGGTGAGCTGCATCCGCAGACACTTGAGCTGTTGGAAAAGGTTTGTCTGGATGTCGAAAAACAAGGCATTGAGGCATGGTTCAGTCTGGATGGCGTTGCCTTCCTGGCAGCGAATGCGCCGCTGAATGCCGAACAATACAAAAAAGTGACAGATACTCTAGATGTGTGGTTTGATTCAGGTGCAACGCATGCGTCCGTATTGAAACGTCGTCCGGAGTTACAGCATCCTGCGGATCTGTATCTGGAAGGTTCAGACCAGCACCGCGGCTGGTTCCAATCCAGCCTGCTCACGGGTTGTGCGATTGATGGCCGTGCACCTTATGATGCTTTGCTTACCCACGGATTCGTGGTGGATGGCTCAGGCCATAAAATGAGTAAGTCAAAGGGTAACGTCGTTGCACCGCAAAAAGTGATGGACACCTACGGCGCAGATATTCTGCGTCTGTGGACAGCATCAACTGATTACTCAGGTGAGCTCACTATTTCTGATGAGATTTTGAAACGCGTTGCCGAAAGTTACCGTCGTATTCGCAACACATTGCGCTTCTTATTGGCAAATCTGGCGGATTTTGATGCAAGCAAAGATTTGCTTCCTGTGAGCGAGTGGCTGGAAATTGATCGCTATGCACTGCATTTGACCAGCACATTGCAGGCCGAAGTGCTCGCAGATTACGACCGTTATGAGTTCCATCTGGCAGTGCAGAAGTTCGTGAGTTTCTGCTCAGAAGACTTGGGCGGCTTTTATCTCGATATTCTTAAAGACAGGCTCTATACTGCAGGTGAAACTTCACATGCACGTCGTGCCGCGCAAAGTGCATTGCATCATATTACCCACGCGATGATGCGTATGATGGCGCCGATATTAAGCTTTACTGCCGACGAGGTCTGGCAGACGCTTGGGTTGGATGCAGAGAAAACCGTTTTCGAAGAACTCTGGTACAGCTTGCCGGCACATGGTTTAAGTGAGTCTGATTTGCAGGCATGGCAGACCATACTTGAAGTGCGTGCAGTAGCTAATAAAGCCATTGAAGAGAAACGCGCGCAAAGCCTGGTAGGTTCATCATTACAGTCTGAGCTGGATATTTATGCAGATAGTGCGGTTTATGAGGCATTAAACAGACTGGGCGATGATTTGCGTTTCGTGCTTATTACGTCACGGGCAAGCTTGCATCAACACGCAGGTGAGCTTGATATTCAAGTAGCGCCAAGCAGTCATGTTAAATGCGATCGCTGCTGGCATTACCGCGCAGATGTAGCTGCGGATACAGAACACCCGCATATTTGCGGTCGTTGCGTAAGCAATCTGTTCGGTAAGGGTGAGGCACGTTCACATGCGTAAGTGGTTTGCGATTAGCGCGGTGATCGTGGCGCTGGATTTATACACCAAAAGTCTGGTGCAAAAAGCGTTTAGTTATGGTGAGCATTTAACTGTGACTAGTTATTTTGACTTTGTGCGTTATCACAATGAAGGTGCAGCATTCAGCTTTTTAGCAAATGCCGGGGGCTGGCAGAAATGGTTTTTCACCGCAATTACTGCAGTTGCGGTCATTGTGATTACCTATTTGCTCATCAAGCATCATGCAGAAAAGTTATTCTGCGCAGGGTTAGCCTTGGTGCTGGGTGGCGCTATTGGCAACTTGTATGACCGTTTAACCTTGGGCTACGTGGTCGATTTTCTTTACTTTCATATAGACGATCTTTACTGGCCGGCATTCAATGTCGCAGATAGTGCCATTTGTGTAGGTGTTGTTTTATTACTGCTGGATAGTTTTAAAAAGGATAAGCTTGCTACTGCGAAATAGCTGTATAAGAGTAACGGCTGTTTGACGCATTATTGGTTTTTATTAAACATTGATCATTAAGGTGTTGAAATGCCGGACTGGAAAAAACTCATAGCAAGTAAAATCGCGTTGGCTGCAAAAGGTAGCCAGCCGGGTAAGCTGAATGCCAACGTCCGTGTTCCCGCCGGGCAAACCGAAGTTAAGAATTTTCCGCGTCTTGATTTGGGTATTGTGCCTGATGTGACAGCTCAAAGCTGGCGCTTACGTGTTTACGGCTTAGTTGATAATGAACTCAGTCTTGATTGGGCAGCATTTCAGGCCATGCATCAAGTAACAGATATTTCCGACTTTCACTGTGTAACGCGCTGGAGTCAGCTGGATATGGATTGGCAAGGTGTGCGTGCACAGGATCTGCTGGCATTAGCGCAGCCGAAAGCAGCAGCTAAATTTGTGACGCTGCATAGCTATGATGGCTACACTACGAACCTGCCGCTGGAAGCCTTGTTAGATGATGATGTTATCATTGCGCACAGTGTACTAGGCGCACCTTTAACGGCTGAGCATGGTGGTCCGGTTCGATTAGTGGTTCCCAAGCGTTATGCCTGGAAGAGTGCCAAATGGCTTAAAGCAATAGAGATTCATGAGTTTGATAAGCCAGGCTTCTGGGAAGTGCGTGGTTATCATAATGATGCTGATCCATGGCTTGAGCAGCGATTTAGTGACGATTAGAAAAACCGGGAAATTTTAGCGCTGTCGTCCCTGTTAACGATTCAATCAATCATGGATGGTCGGGTTTGCACTGGGCTTTTTGCCTAGTTTTCTTTGCAGTGTACGTCTATGCATATTCAGGCTGCGGGCAGTCGCCGAGATGTTGCCATCATGTTCTGATAACACGCGCTGAATATGTTCCCACTCAAGCCTATTCACTGTAAGCGGGTTGCTTGATAGTTCAACTTCTACATTTCCGCTCTTTTTCTCGAAAGCAGCAACGATCTCATCGGCATCTACTGGCTTTGCCAGATAATGTGTTGCGCCGAGTTTGATAGCTTCAATGGCAGTGGCAATACTTGCATAACCTGTAAGCACCACTATTTTTGTACCTGCTTGTAAATCGTTAAGCTGCCTGACTAATACCAGACCTGAGTTGCCGGACATTTTGAGGTCAACTACCGCAAATTCAGGTGGATCATTTTTTGCCAGCTCAAATGCACTTTCAGCGCTATACGCAAGGGTAACCGTGAAGCCGCGCTTGCGCATGGCAATTGCAAGTACCCCCAAAAAGTCTTCATCATCATCTACTAATAATAATGTAGCTTTATCTTCTTGTTCCAATAAACTCATTTAGCAGCTTTCAACTTAAGTTTGATGCAGATTGCATAATCCGCAGATTTTTAAGAGGTAGTTTGATTGCAGCAATAACACCGCCGTCAATGTGATTGTTCAGGCTGAGTTGGCCACCAAACCTTGCCAGTGTGATCTGGGTTAAATATACACCTAAGCCCATGCCTTGCTCGCTTTTAGAAGTGAAGAACGGTTTGCCTAACTGTTTTTTTACATCATCGCTAAGGCCGGAACCAAAATCACGGATATTGATTTGCAGGTTATTATCGTCCCAGTCTGCATTAAACATGATGCGCACAGGCGAAGCATCGGCAGCATTGTCCAATAAGTTCTGTAAGGCCTGAGTCAGGGTTTTATCGGTGAAGATCAAAGGATTGCTGCTATTTTCACACAGTGATACTACCAATTCGGTGGCGGGGCGAGTGTCTCGCCAGCGTTCGACAAGTGCATGCAGGAACTCCAGCAATGCAAGACCTTCTCCGGCATCGGCACGGCTCTGGCCGGCATCGCGTGTGATGGAGGAGATGATCTCTTTACAGCGACCGATCTGCTTACGCAGAATTTCCAGTTGCAGTAATTGCTCGGGTTGGTTTGCCAGGTCTTGTGCTAGTTCTTTACTTATTACAGCCATGGTGGAAAGCGGTGTGCCAAGTTCATGCGCCGCGCTGGCTGCAAGTGTTCCCAGTGAGAGTACACGCTCACTTTCGAGTGATTTTTCGCGGATGCTGGCCATGAGTTGATCGTACTCGCGCAGGCTTTGTCCGATTCTGGTGACAAAAAAAGCGATGATGCCGGCACTCACGACAAAGCCTATCCACATGCCTACCAGATGGATGTCCAGTGTTTTTCCAGCGATGTCGTGCATGTGGAGATGTGAGAGTGGTACGTAATAAAACACGAGTAATGAGTAGCAGGCGATAGCTACCGCAGCCAGTAACCAGGCATATTCGCGTTTTAACGCAACAGCAGCTACTGTAAGCGGTAACAGATACATCCATACCAATGGATTGCTATAGCCGCCGGTGTAGTAGAACAATACTGTTAATGCTACCAGATCGCCTAGCAGTTGCAGCAGCACCTCTTTATCATTGACATGCTTATTGTGTTTATTTAAACGCAGCAATGTAATCAGGTTGAGTAGCAGCATGCCGCCTACTGCGAAGGCAATTGGATATCGGGGCAGTGGAATATGCAGATAAAACAAGGCCAGCGTTGCGGCCAGCATAAAGACAATCATCACACTGCGTAGCAGAAACAAACGCTGCAAATTACGTCGCGACGGACTATCCAGAATTGGGAAGGTGATATCCATGTTTAAAATATTATAGGTGACGATTTGCAAAATGCATGAACTCCAATTATAGAGATTTATTGATTGATCAGCCTGCGACAATTCGTCGCATTACGTAAAACCTGTAATTTATATACACTTGTGTGTAAATAAAGAATAACGGGTGGAAATCATAATGCGCGCAAAGCTGATTTTTATGCTGACGGCAGCACTGTTTAGTCATGTTAGTCTTGCCGATCACAATGAAGCTATTAATCTGGATGAGATAGAAGTACGCGCCCCCCTGATTGATAGTCGTATTTTGAAACACCCGGCCACCGTTGAAACTTACGATAAGAAACAGATAGAAGACACTATTAATGCCGCGACCCCGGCACAAACGTTGAAATATCTGCCGAGTATACAAGTGCGTGAGCGCTTTATCGGTGATCGCAACGGTATTATTGCTACGCGCACCATCGGTACATTATCCAGCGCCCAGAGTATGTTGTATGCGGATGGGGTGCTGCTTTCCAATTTGTTAGGCAATTCGTTTGCTTATCCGCCGCGCTGGGGCATGGTGAGTCCGGAAGAAATCGAAAGTATCAGTATGATGTACGGGCCATTCTCAGCGCTCTATGCCGGTAATTCGTTCGGTGGTGTTATGAGTATCGCCACACGTATGCCTACCAAGTTTGAATCTCACGCCAGTGCTCAGGCATTTACACAGAATTTCAAACTATATGGTACCGATGAAAGTTATAGCGGCAGCCACTTTACTGCATCTGTCGGCAACAAAGTGAACGATCTTTCGTTTTGGCTAGGTGTGGATTATCTGGAAAATAAAGGTCAGCCCATGAATTTTTCTACGGCAAATCTTTCGGCGACTGCTCCTGGCCTGAGTCCGGTTGTTACTGGCGCATATCAGGATAAAAGTGAGACAAGCGCTAATCGCGTCGTATTCGGTGCCAATAGCATAGATAGTACAGAACAGACCAATATTAAATTTAAAGCCGCTTATGACATTAGTCCTGAAATTAAAGCGGCTTATACTTTAGGCATCTGGAATATGGATAGTAAAACTGATGTTGAAAGCTATATTAAAGATAGTGCAGGTAATAAGGTATATAACGGCCGTGTAAGTTTTAACGGTCAACGTTATGATGTCTCCGGTATGAATCCGGCTGAGGCGACATCTCTGCACGTCATGCATGCGTTGGATATCAAATCCAATACTAAAGGTTTTTTTGACTGGCAGCTAACCTTGTCTGATTATGATTATCAGAAAGATAAAAATAGCGCCGCGAACGCCTCTTCTACCGGTACTACTGCCGCAGGTAATCCATACCTAACCAAAACCGGCCGTGTCACTGATTTATCCGGCACTGGCTGGACGGTATTCGATGCACGTGCAACGTTACGTCCGCATGACCATACGATTGATATTGGTTATCACGTTGATCAATATGAACTAAAAAGCGAGACTAGCAATACCGGAGACTGGTCAACGGGGGATAAAGGAACGTTAAATGCCTCCGGCAGCGGTGAAACCAGAACCCATGCGCTTTATGCACAGGATAAATGGCAGATTAACCCTAAGTGGGCACTTACATTAGGTGGTCGTGCTGAACACTGGGAAGCTAATGATGGACAAAATAAAACGACTATTTCGAATGTATTGAAAACAGCCGATTATAAAGATGTTTCAGAAACCAGATTCTCACCAAAAGTTTCTCTTAATTTTGAACCCGTACCTGCATGGGGATTTAGTGCAGCATTTGGTCAGGCTTTCCGCTTTCCTACCGTGAGTGAAGTGTTCCAGCCACTGCAGAACGGGGCAGCAGCTTATTTTGTGCAGGCTAATCCAATTCTCAAACCGGAAGAAGTCATTGCCGCAGAACTTACCGCAGAACGCCGCTTTGATAACGGCCTGATAAGAGCCAGCTTGTTTAGTGAAAATAAGCATGATGCGCTTATTTCACAAACCCTGACGAATGGCAGTGTAATTCCTTATGACACTGGCACTTGTACCAGAGCCGCTGGCTGCAGTTTCATACAGAGTGTAGATCATATTCGTACACGTGGTCTTGAACTGGCAACGCAATGGCAGGATGTATTTGTGCATGGCCTGGATTTGCAAGGCAGTGCAACTTTTACAGATGCAGAAGTGCTGCGTAACGATGCTGCCACGGCTACAGAAGGTAATAAACCGCCGCGCATTCCAAGAAATATGTTCAAGGCAGTGGCAACTTACCACCATGGTAATAATCTCACTTATAGTCTGGCAGCACGTTATAGCGGTAGACAGTATAATGCTCTGGATAATAGTGATATCAACCCTGACACTTTTGGTGGGGCAAGCAAGTTTTTTATAATGGATGTTAAAGCCAATTACAGATTCGCAAATCGCGTCACTGCAAGTTTAGGTGTTGATAATTTAAATAATAATAAATCCTACGTGTTTCATCCCTATCCACAACGTACAGCTTACGTTCAACTAAAGTTTGATTATTAATGATTAAATACTTCTTGGCACTTGGTTTATTGTTACTTGGTTTAGTCGGGCTCACATTTAATGCGGGCGCTCATGAAGAGCACACGCAACACAATAACGCTTCAATGTCGGTTAGCATGGCTTTTGATGCACATGACAAGCTGTGGCGAGCTAGTGTAAGAGATGGATTTGTGGAAGTAAGCGCGAGCACTGATTTGGGCAAGACTTTCTCAAATAGCGTGAAAATCAATCATACGCCGCAAAAAATTGGCGCAGATGGCGAAGCTCGCCCAAAAATTGCAGTCTCACCGGAAGGGTATATTTACCTCACATGGACTGAGGCACTTAAAAAGCCATTTTCTGGATACATATGGTTTGCCCGCTCGGTTGATGGCGGTAAAACATTTGAAAAACCCTATATCGTGCATCAGGATCGTAGCGAGATTACACACCGTTTTGATGCGCTGAATGTCAGTGCTGACGGCAGAGTTACCGTGGCGTGGGTAGATAAACGTGATTTGATTGCAGCTAAGGCTGCCAACAAGCCCTATGAGGGCGCAGCCATTTATTATGCCGTCTCTAATGATAAAGGGGCAAGTTTTCTGCCCGAGCAGAAACTTGCCGATAGCAGCTGCGAATGCTGCCGTATTGCACTTGCCAATAAACCGGATGGCACTGTAGTTGCCATGTGGCGCCATGTATTTGAAGGTAGCGAGCGTGATCACATGATTGCAGAACTACCTGCTGCAAACAAAGTGCCGGATCCTAAACGTGCTACTTTCGGACGCTGGAAAATTGACGGCTGCCCGCATCATGGAGCCGCACTCGCTAGCGGTGGTGAAGGCGAGCGCTGGTGGGGTTACCACATGGCCTGGTTTGATGGTGGTAATGATGATGCCGGTAAGGATGCTACATTGTTCTATGCGCGTATGGATGGTGAGGCGTGGGTATCATCGCCAGCCAGGAAATTCGGCAACATGAACAAACAGGCCGGACATCCGACCCTGTTTGCTGCTGGTGAAAATGTGTGGCTGGTATGGCGCGAAAAAGACGCAGGAAAAAGTCAGGTATGGCTCATGAAATCAAGCGATGAAGGTAAAAGTTGGGATGCACCAAAAATGATGGCTGACGCCAGCGGTGCGGCTGATTACCCGCTATTACTGCTAAATGGTAAGGCTTTGTTTCTGGTTTGGAATACAGCGGGCGATGGGCTGAAAGTCATGCCGATAAGTGAAATTTTCTAGTTTGAAGTTAAGTTGCGCACCATACTTTGGTATTGTGCGTCAGCTCCATCCAGATTGCCCAGGCGCTGGCGGCGCTAAGTAACAAACCTGCTAATCGCATGCCGTAGGGTTCAACTGCATTGGTTTTTAGTTTCAGCCAAAGCCAAGGCGCTAAGAATAATGACACGCTGGAGCCGAGTGCAAACGCAGCCATGCTTAATGCACCGCCCAGCGGGTTAGCATTGAATGACGCAATAATCAGTGCCGAATATAGCAAACCGCATGGCATAAGAGCCCACAGCATGCCGACATAAAAATTACCACCGCGTTTTACCGCCAGTTTTTTTACATGGCCCCAGATATTACGTCCTGCGCGATCAACCCATATTGGCTGACGTGCATAAATAAGCAATAACAGGCCCCAGAAAAATATCAACACGTGAAAGAAAGTCCACAGCGGGTGCAGTGCAGAGCTATAACTCGAAAGCCAGGCGATACTTTGAATGGCAAATGTGGCGATAGCGCCTAGCAGTGCATATCCGCATAGACGCCCAAGGTGGTATTGATAGATGCCGTAAGGGTGCTGCTGCGATTGAGTCAGTGCAGTGCATGCCGCACCGCACATGGCAACACAGTGTGGACCGCCCGCGATCCCCATCAGTAGAGCACTGTACATAAGCGCTGTTTGCATGCCTGATTACCTAGAGTTAAAGCTAATTGTCATTGACGCCAGTAGCTGCATGGTTACGGGCTTTGACTGCCGGTTCCAGTGCATTTTTCTCTTCAGGTGACATTGCTCTCTTAAACGGTGATTGACCCTGATTTTCTTCATGTGCCAGTACTTCGTCTTGTCCGTTTACCGCAATGTATACGGTAGTGAGGCTTGCAACTACAACGATTGCAGGGCCGCCGAATACCAGCCATGCATAGCCTGATTTCCACCATTTAGCTTTTTGATTCTGAACTTGTTTCTGTGTCATGACTTAACCTTTAGCGTGACATGTAAAAAATAGATTTCTCATAGATTTTCTCTTTTGAGCCTGCTGCTTCAATTTCGAAGACAACGGGATGAGAGCCGCTCTTGATTGAGCCATCTTCAATTTGCAGGCTTACCGCTACCATGCGTGACTCAGCAGGGTTAACGGTGAAAACGCCTTCTGACGCAATAGATAAGCCTTTGATACCATCTACACCAACGCGGTAAGTCTCGGCTTTTTCCGAGGCGTTAGTAATCTGCAGTCGATAGACGTTTTCAACTTTACCGCCAGATACCAGGCGCGACATCACGCCGCGGTCGCGGATTACATCGACTTTAAAAGGTACACGCATTGCAAGAGAGGCGACAAAACCAAGGCATAGCACCAGCAATAGCCCGGTATAAATCAGCACGCGCGGACGCAGTACTTTTTGTATGATCTGTTTTTGTGACCAGTGCTGTTCTACAGCATTGTGCGTAGAGAAGCGAATCAGTCCGCGCGGATATTCCATCTTATCCATAATGCTGTTGCAGGCATCTACACATAAGCCGCAACTGATACATTCATATTGCAGGCCGTTGCGAATGTCGATACCAACCGGACAAACTTGTACGCAGAAACTGCAATCGATACAGTCACCGAGGCCTGATTCTTTTGCATCCACTTTACGTGAGCGTCCGCTGCGCGGTTCGCCACGTTCTTCATCGTAGGTGACGATCAGGGTGTCATTGTCAAACATCGCGCTTTGGAAACGTGCGTAAGGGCACATGTATTTGCAAATCTGCTCGCGCAAGAAGCCAGCATTGCCATAGGTGGCAAAACCATAAAATAAAATCCAGAAGGTTTCCCAAGGGCTCAGGCGGTATTGCAGAATATTATCGAGCAGTTCGCGTATTGGTGAGAAATAACCTAAAAAACTAAAACCGGTAAATAGCGAGAAGCTGATCCAGGCCGCATGCTTAAGGAATTTCTTATGAAACTTTTTGAAGCCGAACTTCATGTTATCGAGGCGCATGCGTGCTGCACGGTCGCCTTCGATCTTGCGTTCCATCCATAAGAATATTTCGGTATAGACGGACTGCGGACAGGAGAAGCCACACCACAAGCGACCGGCGACGGCGGTAAACAGGAATAGCGCTAGTGCCGCAATAATCAGAATAACGACAAGATAAATCAAGTCCTGCGGATAGAGCACGAGACCGAATATGTAAAAGCGGTGTGTGCTGATATCAAGCAGGATAGCCTGTCTATCATTCCAGATTAACCAAGGCGTTCCGTAAAATACCAGTTGCGTGATCCAGATGGTAAGCCAGCGCATATTTTTGAAATATCCGGAGATATTTCGCGGGTAAATCTTTGGCTGCGCTTCGTAAAGAGACCTCGGTTTAGAGGTGTCTTCGACAATCGGGATAACTTTTTTGGACTTTACTTTCTGGTTAGACACTTGATTTTAAACCCTGCTTAAAAATGTGACGCAAAAAGGACAACGCCCACTATTTTAGCATATGCAAAATAGTGGGCATTTAGTAGAAGTAGGATAATTTAAATAAGCTTAAGTTTCACACTTACTTAAATTAAATCTAAATCGTTACTGAGCGCTTTCAGTGTTTGAAAAACGCCATACGTAAGAAGCCAGAACGTGAATCTGTTCAGGTGTTAAGCGTGAACCTTGTGCTGGCATCTGATTGTTTTTGCCATTATTGATACGATCGATAATGGCAGCTTCACCGGCGCCGTGCAGCCAGATGTCGTCTGACAGGTTAGGCGCACCAATTGCCTGATTACCTTTACCCTCAGCACCGTGGCAAGCTGCACAAACTGCAAACTTCTCTTTACCTAAAGCTGCACGATTCGCATCGTGATCGCTCTCTGAAAGGCTTAATACGTAGTTAGCAACGTTTTTTACATCATCTGCACTACCAACAGCAGCTGCCATAGGTGGCATCATGCCGTGGCGACCATTGGTAATAGTCGTTTTGATCGTTTCAGGATCGCCGCCATATAACCAGTCTTTATCAGTCAGGTTAGGGAAGCCGCGGCTACCATGAGCATCAGAACCGTGGCATTGTGAACAGTTGTTCATGAACAGGCGTTCACCGATTGCCATGGCTTTTACATCTTTAGCAACGTCTTCTGCTGCCATAGAGGTAAATTTAGCGTAAATAGGCGCGATACGGTCGTTTGACTCTTTCACTTCCTGTTCGTACTGCTTCACTTGCGTCCAGCCCAGTTTGCCGCCGTATGTACCCAGCCCTGGGTACAGGAACAGGTAAACGATACCAAATATACAGGTGATGATGAACATCCACATCCACCATCTTGGCATTGGGTTATTCATCTCAACGATGTCTTCATCGTAAACATGGCCTGTAGACTCGCCCGTGTGAGCGGCGTCATGCGATTTGCTGGTAATAAACAGCACTGCCAGACAGAAAACAATACCGCCAATCACGATGGCCGAAATAAAAAACGGCCAAAAACTACTTGTAAAATCACTCATTATTCATCTCCCTCAAGCGGCAATCTTGCCGCTTCGTCAAAATCTTTTTTATGCCGTCCAGACCATGCCCAGACCCAGATACCTACAAAGGTAACCAGAGCTGCGACGGTGGCTATGCTGCGTAAATCGGTAATGTCCATATTGACTCGCTTATTGTTTGAGCGCTGTACCAAGCACTTGCAGGTAAGCAATCATGGCTTCCATCTCGGTTTTACCATATACCTCATTAGCAGAATTTTTAATTTCTTCATCGGTATAAGGCACGCCGGCAATTTGCAGTGCACGCAAGTGTGATGGCAGGTTTTTCGCATCAACCAGATTTTTCTCTAGCCAAGGATAAGCCGGCATCACTGATTCCGGCACCAGATCACGAGGGTTGATCAGATGAATACGATGCCATTCATCACTGTAACGGCCGCCTACACGGTGCAGGTCAGGACCTGTACGTTTACTGCCCCACTGGAATGGACGGTCATACACGAACTCACCAGCTACAGAATAATGACCGTAGCGCAGTGTCTCAGCTTTAAATGGACGAATCATCTGTGAGTGGCAGTTGTAACAGCCTTCACGAATGTAGATATCACGTCCAGCCAACTGCAGCGCAGTGTAAGGTTTGAGACCTTCAACTGGCTGCGTTGTTGATTTTTGGAAAAACAGTGGGACGATTTCAACCAAACCACCGAATGAAACCACAACCAAAATCAGCACAACCATCAAGAAACTGTTGGTTTCGATCTTCTCGTGGGTAAATCCTTTTTTTTCTTTATCTGACATTTTAGTTCTCTTAAGCATGAACAACAGTTGAAGGTATTCTGGCGCGTGTAGCTTGCCCCATTTGTACTGTTTTGAGTACGTTCCAAAGCATAATGATCATGCCTGTTACGTACATCAAGCCACCAATCATACGGATGACGTAGAATGGATGCATTGCTTTAACAGATTCAACAAAAGTGTAGGTCAATGTGCCGTCATCGTTGATTGCACGCCACATCAAGCCGGCAGTAACACCTGAAATCCACATCGCTGTGATGTATAGCACCACGCCGATAGTCGCTAACCAGAAGTGCAACTCAATGGCCTTCTTGCTGTACATTTGTTTCAGGCCCCACAAACGTGGTGTCAGGAAGTACAGTGAACCCATAGAGATGAAACCAACCCATCCTAAAGCACCTGAGTGCACGTGACCAACAGTCCAGTCAGTGTAGTGTGACAATGCGTTCACAGTTTTAATCGCCATCATCGGGCCTTCAAACGTACTCATGCCGTAGAAAGACAATGAAACAATCATAAAGCGCAGGATAGGGTCATCGCGCAGTTTGTGCCATGCGCCTGACATCGTCATCATGCCGTTGATCATACCGCCCCAGCTTGGTGCTAATAAGATCAGAGAAAGTACCATACCAACTGATTGTGTCCAGTCAGGTAATGCAGTGTAGTGAAGATGGTGTGAACCAGCCCACATGTAAGTGAAGATCAAACCCCAGAAGTGCACAATAGATAAGCGATATGAGTACACTGGGCGCTCAGCTTGCTTAGGAACAAAGTAGTACATCATGCCCAAGAAGCCAGCTGTCAGGAAGAAACCCACAGCGTTGTGACCATACCACCATTGCACCATTGCATCTTGTACGCCGGCGTATGCTGAGTAAGATTTCATCCACTCAGCAGGAATTGCAGCACTGTTAACAATGTGCAGCAAAGCAACCACAATAATGAAAGCACCGTAGAACCAGTTAGCAACGTAGATGTGTTTAATTTTTCTCTGCGCAATAGTGCCAAAGAACACAATCGCATACATCACCCAAACCACTAACAGTAATAAGTCGATTGGCCATTCCAGTTCCGCATACTCTTTAGCTTGCGTGTAACCTAAAGGTAAAGTGATTGCAGCCGCCACGATCACTGCCTGATAACCCCAGAAAGTGTAGCGCGCTAATAGCGGGAATGCCAGTTTGGTTTGGCTGGTACGTTGTACAACGTAGTAAGACGTTGCAAACAGTGCACAGCCGCCAAAAGCAAAGATTACTGCGTTGGTGTGCAATGGGCGCAAGCGGCCGAAGCTTGTCCAGGGCAGACCCAGGTTTAGTTCTGGAAAAGCAAGCTGTGCGGCAATGATAACGCCCATCAGCATGCCAACCACCCCCCAGACCACTGCCATCACGGTAAATCTACGGATGACGTAGTCGTCGTAAAACGTTTCTACATTAGTGTTGCTCATTACTTCCGTCCTTAAATAAAACAAAATAAATCAATCAGCAGGGACATAATTAACAATCAAATTGCCAAATACGCACAGCGCGTGACTTCCCTGCATAACACGTAAGCCTTAATCCGCGATTATATAATGTAAATTGAGAATAGATGCTGCATTTCTAGCAATATTTGTTTGAATTTAAGTACCTGAATTGGTTCAAGTTGTTTTTAATATTGTCTGATCTGTATCGCGATGGAGTTTTGCTACGAAATGTAGCTATAAAAAAATAAGGAGCATTATCTGCTCCTTATTTTTCATAACTTAACTGATGGTGTGGATCTGGACTTAATATGCCCAGTAGTGATCCACTAACAAGGCAGCAAAGAGCAGGGTTAAATAGGTAATGGAATACCTGAATGTCCTCTTGGCCAAGTCATCAGAGTATTTTCTATAAAGCGCGATCACGTAAGCCATGAAAATTGCATTCAGAACGATAGCCGAGATCAGGTAAATCATACCGCTCATGCCAAGGCCATAGGGCATGAGCGAAACAGCTACCAGAATGATGGTGTATAGCAGAATATGCAGCAGGGTAAAAGCTTCGCCATGAGTAACCGGCAGCATAGGCATGCCGACTTTTGCATATTCCTCACGGCGGTACAGTGCCAGTGCCCAGAAATGCGGCGGTGTCCATGCAAATATAATCAGGAACATAATCAGGGATTCAGGTGATACGGTATTAGTGATTGCTGCCCAGCCCAGAATTGGTGGCATAGCTCCCGAAGCGCCGCCGATGACAATGTTCATTGGTGTGGCCGGTTTTAGAAATATCGTATAGATCACGGCATAGCCCACAAACGTAGCCAAGGTAAGCCACATCGTGAGTGGGTTCACATAAAAATATAAAATTGCCAGACCGGTTCCACCTAGCAGTGTTGCAAATACTGAAGTTTCAATTGCTGAAACCTGGCCTGTCGGCAACGGGCGTGCGCGCGTGCGCGCCATGATAGCGTCAATTTTGTGTTCTATCAGGCAGTTGAATGCGGCGGCTGCGCCTGACGCAAAAGCAATGCCAACGGTTGTTGCCAGTAATAACGGCCATGGCACCATATTGGGCGTTGCGAGAAACATGCCGATCAGTGCTGTGAACACAATCAGTGAAGTCACTCGCGGCTTACATAGCGGGAAGAAGTTTTTTAAACGTGGCGCAAGTTCTTTAATGTGGCTCAGCAGGGTTATATTCATTTGCATCTCGCTTTTATATTTTTGAGCAGTCATGGTTTGGCCTCGTTTCCAGTAATTTTTTAATTAGGATCTGTAATTTTGGAATTGATTACTACGGTGATAATTGTCAATAACGCAGCTCCCAGATTATGCGCTACTGCCAAAACTAAAGGTAAATGCAGGATCAGGTTTGCAATACCAATGCAGACTTGAGCAATCAGAACGGCAAGCAGCAGCGCTGCTATTTTGCGGAATGTATGTATTCTGATCAGTGCGAATGCAAGGCTGCCCAAGTATATAAGTGTCACCAGCGCGCCGATACGATGCGTCCACTGTATAGCGGTGAGCGCTGGTAGCGTCAGGTTGCCGCCATTCACACTTTGGCCAAGCTCACGCACCAGATGAAATGCATCTTTGAAATCCATTTCCGGCATCCATGCGCCGTGGCAGGTTGGAAAGTCAGTGCAGGCAAGCGCTGCGTAGTTGGTGCTGGTCCAGCCTCCCAGGAATATCTGCGCGAGTAGTACCAGAAATGCGCCGCGTATCAGTAGTTTTAATGTCGGTGAAATGGTGGCAGATTGATTAAAACTGCCCCAGTGTCGATGTGCAATCCATACCAGCAGCGCCAGTGTTGTCATGCCGCCAATCAGGTGCGCACTCACAATCGCCGGTTTCAGTAGCATGGTTACTGTCCACATACCTAATGCTGCCTGAAAAGTAATAATGAGCAGCAGCGCAGTAGGCAGCAGGGGACTGACTTTAATATATTGTTTGCTGCGCCAGCCAAATACAAAAAGCGCCAGCACGATCAGGCCTAATGTACCTGCGAGGTAGCGGTGTGCCATTTCTTTCCAGGCCTTGCCGGTTTCAATGGTGCTGTGTGGAAAAAATTCCTGCGCTTTTTGAATTGCAGTTTCACTTTGCGGGACTGTCAGCGTGCCATAGCAGCCCGGCCAGTCAGGGCAGCCCAGACCTGCATCAGAAAGGCGAACGTAAGCGCCGAGCACTACGACACAAAGTGCGAGCACAGCACCAAACCAGGATAATTGTTTGAAGCGGTTATACTTTACCATTATCCAGCCCAGGAATATTTCATCAGACGAATAACATCCTTGCGAATCAAGGCTGGATCTGTATCCGGTGCATAACTCATCATGAAATGGCCCAGTGGGTCAACCAAATAGGTTCTATCTGCGTGCAGTGACGTTGCATCATTAATATTAAACTGATCACTGAGTGCTGAAATTTCAGTAGCCGGCTGGTTAATGATCAGCATATCCGGATAGTCTTGTTTTATTGGGCTCACTTCTTGCGAGGTTGTAATGAATACGCGTTGCATACGCGGAATTTCTTTGTATAAGGAAGTATGTATCTGGCGCATGTTGTGTAATTTATCATGACATCTTTTTTCACAGTTGTCGGCGATATAAACCATACTCCATTTGTCTTTCCACACATCCGGCTCTACAACGCTACCATCGCTCGACATCAGTGCATAATTCATAGTCAGTAATTTCGCAGGGACTGCCAGTTCGCCGATGCTTTCTCCCTTTGGTCGCCAGTCCAGTTTATACATGCCAACTACCGCGATAATAGGAGTGATAAAAAATATCAGCATGGATAGCAGCATCATGCGACCTTTGCGCTGTCTATCCAGATATTCCTTATTTTCTACTTCAATTTGCATATTATATTTTTGCCTATAGTTTATGAAACTACCCTAAAGTTGATTGCTTGCTTTTTTAATATTGGTGTACAAAAAAATCAGAATACTGGCAATAGCAAAACCAAACCATTGATAGGCATAGCCCATGTTTGTAGCGATTTTATCTGCTGGTAATTGCCAGTTGCGTACAAAACCACCGGCATTACTTTTTGTGTCCAGTTTAATGACGATAGGCAATACCTTAATAGCCACACTGTTCTGATAGCGTTCTAAATCCATGTGTTGCCACACTGTATTCCACTGGCTTTTTTGTGCTTTACTTTCCAACGTAAAAATCTTTTTGCTTGGTACCCATACCAGCCCAACAATCTCTACCAATTCTTGCGGGGTGCTAATCAACGGTATTTCAGTATGGGTTGCTCCCCCTGCGATCCAGCCTCTATTAACCAGAACATAATCATTTCGGCCTTCAATTTTTAGCGGAGTCAGTACGTGAAACCCGCCACGACTTTCTTCTACCTGATTATCAAGCAGTATCTGGTACTCAGTTTCGTAATGGCCTTTTAGTTTTACTTTTTTATGCTTCCACTCGTCCAGATTACCCAGCTGGTCAGGCAGGCTCAGTGCTTCATTATCTAAAGATGCGTTATAGCTGGCCTGAATCTCTTGTTTAAATTTAGCCTTGTTGTATTGCCATAGGCCAAGCTTGATAAAAAGCGGCACGCAAATAATCAGCACCAGCAAGCCGGTCCAGGAAAGGCTGAATATGTAGTTCGAGAATCTAAATTGCTTTTGTGGCATACGCATCGCATAATGTCTTATCTACATAGATAGGACATTAATATGGTTTTCAAAATAGTCGTTGTATTAGTGTTGTTTGTCATTATTGCCAGCCTTTTTTCTGCCTTGTATTTTCTAGCTAAAGATAAAGATGGCGGGGAGCGCACTGTAAAAGCTTTAACGCTGCGTATTGGTCTTTCTATTACTTTATTTATATTGCTGTTATTAGGTTATTACTTTGGTTTAATCGGTGGGCCAGGTCCACGCTAGTTTTAAAGCCTTCGAATCTTTAATTTGCGGTAACAAAAAGGGGCGCTGTATATGCACCCCTTTTTATTGCCTGTGATTACAGCCAGTAAACGAATATAAACAAACCTAACCACACCACATCCACAAAGTGCCAGTACCAGGCAACACCTTCAAAGCCAAAATGGTTTTTGGATGAGAAGTGGCCTTTCATCGAGCGCAACAAAATTACGATCAGCATAATGGTACCCAGTGTTACATGGAAACCATGAAAGCCAGTGAGCATAAAGAAAGTAGCACCATAAGCACCGCTTTGCAGGGTTAAGCCCATTTCCGTATAGGCGTGGTGGTATTCAAAAGCTTGTAATATCAGAAACGCGGTACCGAGCGCTACGGTGAAGAACAGACCTAAAATCAATTGTTTACGATTATCTTTTAGCAAGCCCCAATGTGCCCAGGTGATTGTTGCGCCAGAAGATAACAGCAGCGCAGTGTTAATTGCTGGTAGACCCCAGGCTCCCATTGGATTGAGTTGGCTTGGTTTGTATTCTGTGCCTAGTACCACGCCGCCGGGACCCGCAGAAGGCCATGTACCCAAAAAGTCTTTATAAGGCGTGAATGCCGGGTCAAACGCTGCCAGATCGGGCACGGAGATAATGCGCATATAGAACAGCGCGCCAAAGAATGCAGCAAAAAAAGCAATCTCGGAAGCGATGAAAACAATCATGCCGATGCGAAAAGATTTGTCTTCCCATTTGTGGTATTGGCCGGTCACGCTTTCAGCCACTACCGCGCCTAACCACTTAAAAGTCATGAGAATAATAATCGCCGCACCAATGTACATCATCCATTGACCTGGTGCCTGCAGATATCCCAGATCTTTGTTGGTATCGGTAGCTACACTAAAAATAAAACCCGCAGCCAGTGATAAAAGCCCAGCCGATAAAACGACAGGGTAGATTGCACCATGCGGTACAAAGTAATGATTACTTGAATGTGTTGTCATGCATAAGCTCCCTATTGCATTATTTAACTAAAATTCTAGCTAAATGTGTTTTATATTAAATTTAACGCAACCCATCAAAACTCTCTGCTCTTGCCTTATTGTGCGGCTTAATCCACATACTTAAATCGCACACTCATATTCCTTTTGCTAATCTTTGGTTGTTATTCCTTAGCGCTAAAAAATGAGTAAGATAAGGTCATTTCTTTTACATCCTGCGGCAAGTCATTGCTTACAAAAAATCGTAGAGGCATAATTTTTGTTTCACCGGGTTTTAATTCCTGCCGTTGGAAACAAAAACACTCTATTTTTTTTAAGTGAGCCGCTGCCTGGCTGGTGTCACACTTGGTATTGCCTGCCCTGCAACTACCTGGCTCGTAATGTTTTTAGCCTCAAACAATACTGTTTCCACCTGCCCTGGACGTACTTTAATACTTGACTGTTTAGGATAAAAATTCCAGCCCAGCCCAGGCATTACGCTGGAGGTAAATTGCACAGTTACCCAGCGCGTACTATCAACTTTATTGTTTTTTAATGCAGACGCACTGGTGTCTGTTTTGCCATTTAAACCAGTTATCGTACATAAAACGTCATAAAGTGGTACTAGTGCAAATGCAAACACCAGTGAGCCAATCACAATCCAGACCATTTTGAAACCAAGTTTTTTATTAGCCAGGTTTCTACGTTCTGTCATGCTTAAAGCATCATCTTTAATATCTATTGTCACGTTTAGTTTTATGCCTTAATTTCCATGATTTATTGCTAAGTTTTATTTCTGCACATTATTTCCATAGCGTGAACATGGAAGCCAGATACCAGATGAAGGCAATAGCACCTAACACGATGGCTATTTTTTTGTTGCTACTTTTATTCATTTCTTGATTTTTCATATTCAATTAGAAGGCTCAAGCAGAGTGTTGAGCCTTCACATCCACTATATTTAGCTTATTTAACTACGGGTTGCTCGGTAAAGCTGTGGTACGGAGGAGGGGATGGTAATGTCCACTCCAAACCTTCTGCACCCTCCCAAACCTGATCAGTCGCTTTCTTGCCGCCTCTTACGGTGCTGATGATGTTATACACAAAGATTAATTGTGATAAACCGAGCACAAATGCTGCGATTGAAGAAATCATATTGAATTCTGCAAATTGCAGTGCGTAGTCAGGGATGCGACGTGGCATACCAGCCAAGCCTAAGAAAAATTGCGGGATAAATGTCAGGTTGAACGAAATAGCCGTTAACCAGAAGTGCAATTTGCCCAATTTTTCGTTATACATATGGCCGGTCATTTTTGGCAGCCAATAGTACACGCCAGCCATAATGCCCATGATGCCGCCGGCAAACAGGGTGTAGTGGAAGTGCGCTACAACGAAATAACTGTTGTGATACTGTGCGTCAGCAGCAACGTCAGCGAGTACCAAGCCGGTTAAACCGCCAATACCGAACAGAATAATCCAGCCTACTGTGAACAGCATTGGTGTTTCAAAGCTCATAGAGCCACGCCACATGGTCTTAATCCAGCAGAAGAACAATACTGCAAGTGGTAATGAAATAGCCATGGTGCTGTACATGAAGTAGAGCAGGGCAGGCACTGGCAAACCAGCGGTAAAGAAGTGATGCGCCCAAACAACGACCGATAAGGCACCGATAGCCCAGAATGAATAAACCTGTGCTTTGTAGCCATACATTGGTTTACGTGAGAATGTTTGCAGGATTTGTGGAATGAAACCCCATACTGGTAATAACAGAATATAAACTTCCGGGTGACCGAAGAACCAGAATAAATGCTGGAACAAAATCGGGTCGCCGCCACCAGCTGCATCAAAGAAGTGCGTACCGAAATGACGGTCTGTTAACAACATGGTCACTGCGCCAGCTAACACAGGAATAGTAGCAATCAGCAAGAAAGCCGTAATCAACCAGCCCCATGCAAACATCGGCATTTTCATTAATGTCATGCCAGGCGCGCGCATGTTGAACAAAGTGACGATGATGTTAATAGAACCTAACACTGATGAAATGCCCAGCAAGTGCACAGCAAAAATCGCAAAGTCTACGCCGATACCACCCTGTACTGACAGTGGTGGATAGAACGTCCAGCCGGTTGCCAGTGCGCCATCGCCAATACCGAACAAAGCAAGTGTGAACGGCAGTGTGAGTAAAATTGCAGATGGAGGCAGCAGCCAGAAGCCCCAGTTATTCAGGCGCGGCAATGCCATATCCGGTGCGCCGATCTGCAGAGGCAGCATCCAGTTAGCAAAACCGGTAGCTGCCGGCATCAAGGCCGCAAAAATCATGATCAGTGCATGCACACCAATCAGTTGGTTGAAGAAATCCGGTTTCATTAACTGTAAGCCGGGTTGAAAGAGTTCAGCACGAATGCCCAGAATCATTGAGCCACCGACCAGAAACATGATCAGTGAGAACGTGAGGTACATCGTACCAATGTCTTTATGGTTGGTTGTCGTCAGCCATCGCATCATTCCGGTTGGATGGTCGGCGTGCTCATCGTGATGTGCAGCTACTGTAGTACTCATAAGTTTCTCCTGTACCTAAACTTGCAATTATTGACGCGCGGCTTTAACTTGTGATGGCTGAACAACATCGCCAACACTGTTGCCTAGAGCGTTTCGTTCGTAGGTGATCACCGCTGCAATTTCGGTATCATTTAGCGTACCTTTCCATGCAGGCATCATACGAATGCCGTTTAACACACGATCCATGTGACTGTCAGGCAGGTATTTGCCATCAGCACCAAAAATCGGCGATGTTGCTACTTTGCTGCCAGTGAGTGCCGGGAAAGCTGGAGGGATACCTGCACCTGAAACCTGATGGCATACCGCACAGTTTTTCTCATAAACGGCTTTACCTTCTGCCATTAGATCTTCTTTAGTCCACTCTTTGTCAGAGCCGGCAGTTGCTTTGGCAATTTCTGCCTGTTTAGCAGCTACCCATACTTTGTATTCTTCTTTTGGCAGAGCATCTACGACTACAGGCATATAACCGTGGCCTTTGCCGCACAACTCTTTACATTGACCGCGGTAAGTGCCTGGTTTATCAACCTGTACCCATGTTTCACGGATAAAGCCAGGAACCGCAAGGCGTGAAGAACCAAACTGCGGCACCCACCAGTTGTGCAATACGTCTGAAGAAGTCATCAGGATGCGTACTTTAGCGCCCACAGGCAGTACCAGACGATTATCGACATCAAGCAGGTATGGTTTGGCTGGATCATCAACCGGAGGAACCGTGCCATCTACCTGATCTTGCGGAGTAGACAAGTTGCTTACGAACTTAATGCCCTTGGCTTCTTCCAGACCAGCCTGGATGCCTTTGTCGGTATTACCCATGTATTCGTATTGCCAGCGCCATTGCGAGCCGGTGACTTTAATCACCATGTCCGATTCGTTACGGGTGTCTTCCATCATGACCACGCTGTGGTAAGCGGGAATCCCCATAATCACGAAGTCAATAATCAGCAGGATTACAAATGGAATCAGCGTCCAGAAAATTTCTGTTGCTGTTGACGGCGCTTTGTCTTCAACGGCCTTGAAGCCAGCACTCTTACGGTGCTTGATCAGTGAGTAAATCATAATTGCCAGAACCACGACAAAAATGATAGCAACAATCACCATGAATTTATTGTGTACGTGTAGCGTGTCAAGTGCCATTGGCGTGACCGGTTCAGGGAAATTCCAACTGTAATCAGCGAATACCCTTGGTGACGTCAGTAAAAACAGCAGACAGAAACTTAACTTCTTCATTGCTTGCTTTAACATACCTTCTCCCAAAACAAAAACTACTTAGACGATGTTTAATTGTTGTTTAAGTTGTCTGGCGACCGTTATGCGTTGCTCATTGTCCATATAGCGACTGCCAAACTCTACTTCTTTACCATGAGAGCCGATGAAGATACTACATGTCCCGTCCATGCTATTGCGCAGGGTAACTTTTGCCCAATAACGCTGAAAAGTGAATTTCTCCGAATTCTTATAACTATGTTTTTCTACAACCACCTCATTACCTACTAGCGACACACTTTCATAATCTCCGTAATGCAGATATACATGGTGCAACGCATATGCAAAAGCTAAAACCTCAAAGCCGGCAAAAGGTAACACAAGCCATGCTCCTGATAATGAAACTCCCAGTGCGACGGTCATAGTCAATAACACAATGCTAATAAAAAGCCACATGAGGCCCTTGGGTGTAAGGGAGTTATTTGGCTTTGCTACTATTATGTTGCCGTCAGAACTAAAAACAGTCATACATTACCTGTGAGCTATCGAGGATGACCTGCATACACATTTTTGGCGTGCGTCAATTTGACGCATGTCAAAAGCTAACATAAAAACAGGCTAGTCTCAAGCACTTTTGTTACAGATTTGAAACAAAGATTTAACTATTGGAAAGGAATTTATACAATTTGATTACAAGTGGTTTTGAGGTAGGTAAAGGTTTGTATGCCAGATTTAAAGTGCCATTAATTTTCAATAGTGATTGAAAAATCAGGCCAGATTTAGCGGCAATGCAGTAGAGGAATGGAAGTGCAATGCTATTTAAATATAGAGGAATCGGTGTTTAGTACCCATGAACTGAATATTCAGGGATGCCAAATTTAAACACGTGACTTGATGAAGTGTTTTGCTGCTACCCAGATTGTAGGCAGTGTAGGTACGATAATTAACGCTAATGCAACCAGTGAAAAATTTGCTTTCACCCACGGATGATTGCCAACCAGGAATCCTAATCCGGTGAGGCCACATACCCAGAGTATGCCGCCGATAATATTGTAAAAAGCAAATTTAGGATAAGTCATGTCAGCAACCCCTGCGACAAATGGAGTAAAGGTGCGGATAAAAGGCAGAAAACGGCCAACAACAATCGTGATTGGTCCGTATTTTTCATAAAAATCATGCGTTTTATTAAAGGCATCTTTATTGAACCAGCGCGAGTTTTCCCAAGACCAGACTTTTGGCCCAAACCATCTGCCTATGGAGTAATTGGCTGCATCACCTGCAATTGCTGCGATTGTAAGCAGGATCATGAGTGCTGGCAGGCTCATGCCGCCAATCGCAGCAATTGCGCCTGCAACAAATAGCAACGAATCTCCGGGCAAGAACGGCATCGCGACAACACCAGTTTCTATAAATATGATCGCAAACAGGATGGCGTAAATCCAGATGCCATAAGAAGCTGCTACAGCCTCCAGATGTTTATCCAGATGTAAAAATATGTCGATGATGCTGGCGAAATCCATAGTCTATTTCTTTTATAGTTTTTATCGGTGTTGAGTAGTCGTTTGCTACGCAGGAGATTGATTTGATAGCAAATAGCGGAGCATGGTTTGAGTGAATGCTGTTAGTCGTCATCTTCCAGAATGCGCTTGCCTTCGTCTTCAATATCTTCAAACTGGCCGCGATAAACTGCCCACCAGAGTCCCGCAAGTACTACGAGCGCCATGATGACAGAGAGTGGTATCAGTACAAATAAAATGTCCATATCAAACCTTTGGAGTAGTGGGCACTTCTATAAATACATTCTTTGGGTGTATTACTGCGTTGCGCGGTGCTCGCAGCCTCGCTGTATAGCACATACTATCTCGGCTCCTGCGCTCCTTGCGCCTTGTACTACATCCCAAATTCTGCATTTATAGAAGTGCCCTAAGTTTTCCCGGTGGTTAATTCCACAGTTGAAAACTTGGTTAAACGCAAAGCATTCACCACAACAATCAGTGAACTGACTGCCATGCCTAAGCCAGCCAGCCAAGCTGACAGTATGCCAAAGAAAGCCAGTGGTATGCTGATTAAATTGTACACAATTGCCCAAGTAATATTCTCTTTGATAATTTTCATGGTGTGCTTGGCATGGCGAATCAGGTAGGGAATCTGGCTAATATCGCCGTTCAAAAAGATATAGTCCGCATGTGCCAGTGTGAGCGGAACACCTTTGCCCATGGCGATGGAAACATGGGCGCTTGCTAGTATTGGACCGTCATTGAGGCCGTCACCTACCATGAGTACTTTTTTACCCTGTTGCTTGAGGGCTTGCAGGCGTACAAGTTTATCTTCCGGATTACAACCGGATTGGTAATGGGAAATACCGATTTCTTTAGCCGTATTTTCCACCGCATCGGAGCGGTCGCCTGACAGCAGCTCTATATTAATGCCGGCATTTTTCAGTTGCTGTATGGTTTGCGCAGCATGCGGTTTAATCGCTTCCTGCAGGATGAAACTTGCCAGCCAGCCGCTATGGTCTGCCAGATGCACCTGTTGCGCGTGCTGATTATCTTCATTCACGCTACAGAATTGGGCTGAGCCTAACTTTAACTGACCGCTGATCAAATCAGGGTCAGCAAAAGCATCATTTACGGTGAGGTTTTTGATGCGGGCACTAACCCCGGCGCCGATGGTTTCCTGAATGCTATCTAATTCCAGCGCCAGCGGTGTTTGTTGCTGTGCCTGATAAGCGCTAAACAGCGCCCGTGAAACCGGGTGGAACGAATGCTTTGCGACTGCGGCAGCCAAAGCAAGCGCACTGGTTTCTGATAAGCCTGCCTTATGCTGGATGGCTTTGATCTCAATGTGGTCTTCAGTGAGGGTGCCGGTTTTATCAAAAATAACTGTATCGATATCAGCGATGTTTTCAATTGCCTGCAAGCGTTTAATCAGAATGCCACGTTTGACGAATGCACTGGCGCTGGAAAGCATGGCAGCAGGCGTCGCCAAAGAAAGTGCACACGGGCAGGTAACAATCAGTACAGCAGCGGCAGTCATGAGTGCGCGCCCACGGTCAACATCCCACAGCAGCGCAGCGGCAATCGCAGCACTTAAAATAACGAAAATCAGAAACGGTCGTGCCACACGGTCTGCCAGTTTCGATAACCTCGGTTTTTCAATCGCGGCCTGATTAATCAGGTTCACAATCTGGCCGTATTTTGTGGAGGCACCAATTGCTTCCAGTACGATATTGACTGGCTGACGCAAGTTATAACTGCCGGCAATCACATCATCGCCCTCATTCTTATGTATGGGCGTTGATTCACCAGTGAGTAAGGACTCATCAACACTGGTGCTGCCACTAGCAAGCTTGCCGTCACCGGGAAATGCTTCGCCAAGATTGACACGCACGATATCGCCAATTCTGAGTTTGGTATTCAATACGCGGCTGTAGGTGCCGTCTGCATTCTGCCGCTCTGTATTTTCAGGAATACGGCTTACTAGTGATTCAAGAGCGCCCATTGTTTTGCGGTGTAGTTTTACTTCAATCAGGCGTGCTGAAAGTAGAAAAAACACGAACATGGTCAGTGAGTCAAAATAAACGGTGTGACCCCACCAGCTGTTTGGCTCAAATGTCGCGGCTGAACTGACAACAAAAGTAATAACAATGCCGAGTGCAACCGGCAGGTCCATGCTGATCTGTTTCATTCTGAGGTCGCGCAGTGCGTTGCTGAAAAATGAGCTACTGGAAAACAGCAATACCGGCAGGCTGAGTAGCCATGATGCCCAGTTAAGCAGATGTAATATGTCTGCCGAAATTTCGCCCTGCTCAGTAAAGTAAGTTGGGCTCGCGTACATCATGACCTGCATCATGCAAAAACCGGCAACCATCCAGCGCCAGAATGCAGCACGCTGTTTTTTGATGACCTCCAGATCACTCTCGTGCTGTGTAGCGGGGCTTGCGCTGTAGCCTAAAGCTTGTACCGTACTCAGGATTTTTGACGGACGCGTTTGTGACGGAGACCACACGACAACAGCACGTCTTTTAGACATGCTGACGCGAGCACTTACTACGCCGGGGGATGACTTCAGGCCTTCTTCAATAATGCCGGAACAGGCGGCACAGCGTAAACCATCCAATAACAGATTTGACTGTACTAATGCTTGCTCAGTATCGTCCCCAAAAGGCTCGCTGAATTCCTGCCATTGATCTTCCGTATCCAGAATCGTCCATGCAGGATTGGATACGGCTTCATCGGCGGTCAAATTGGTTGTTAGCAAGAACTCACTCCGTGCAGTAAATAGATGATTGTGAGGGGTAAAATGGTCAAGAGTTTACAAATATCTTTATAAGGTGAATTATATATTGAAAAGCATTTAATCAGCCCCATAGTAGACCTAAGTAAATATTAGGAAGCGCAGATTTATTCGAAATTAGTCAGTGCTTCTATTGGTAAATTTTATAAATTGGAGTCAATATGCGCTTTGATAAATTAACGACTAAATTCCAGCAGGCAATCAGCGATGCGCAAAGCATTGCATTGGGTGCGGATAATACCGCAATAGAGCCGCAGCATTTGCTGCTGGCATTACTGAATCAGGATGATGGTGGTACAGCGTCGCTGCTGGCACGTGCGGGTGTGCAGCTTAATCAGCTTAAAACCGGCCTGAATGCCGCGATTGCCAATCTGCCGAAATCGGCTGATGCTGGCGGTGAGGTTGCGATTTCACGTGATTTGAACAACTTGCTTAACGTAACGGATAAGCTTTCACAGAAACGCGGTGATGCTTACATTGCGAGCGAGATGTTTCTGCTGGCTTTAGCCGATGATAAAGGCGAAGCCGCCAAATTGCTCAAACAGAATGGTCTGACTAAAGCTGCGCTGGAAGCAGCGATTCAGGCAGTGCGCGGTAACGAAAGCGTGGATAGCCAGGAGGCTGAAGGTCAGCGCGAATCACTCAAAAAATATACGCTGGATTTAACCGAGAGAGCGCGTTTGGGTAAACTGGACCCGGTAATCGGCCGTGACGATGAAATTCGCCGCGCAATACAGGTATTGCAGCGCCGTACTAAAAATAACCCGGTATTGATTGGTGAGCCGGGTGTTGGTAAAACCGCGATTGTTGAAGGCTTGGCGCAACGTATTGTCAATGGCGAGGTGCCGGATTCTCTGCGTAATAAAAAAGTGTTGTCACTGGATATGGCAGCTTTGCTGGCCGGTGCTAAATACCGGGGTGAATTTGAAGAGCGCTTGAAGTCCGTGCTCAAAGAACTGGCGCAGGATGAAGGCCAGACTATTCTCTTTATTGATGAAATTCATACCATGGTCGGTGCCGGCAAAGCTGAAGGCGCAATGGATGCCGGTAATATGCTGAAACCTGCTTTAGCGCGCGGTGAACTGCACTGTGTAGGTGCGACGACGCTGGATGAATACCGTAAATATATTGAAAAAGATGCAGCTTTGGAGCGTCGCTTTCAGAAAGTATTGGTAGATGAGCCTAGCGTGGAAGCCACCATTGCGATTCTGCGCGGCTTGCAGGAAAAATACGAGCTGCATCATGGTGTGGAAATTACCGACCCGGCGATCGTAGCTGCGGCAGAATTGAGCCATCGCTATATCACCGATCGTTTCTTGCCGGATAAAGCGATTGATCTGATTGACGAAGCTGCCAGCCGCATCAAGATGGAAATTGATTCCAAGCCGGAAGTCATGGATAAACTCGATCGCCGTCTGATTCAGCTGAAGATTGAGCGTGAAGCAGTACGTCGTGAAAAAGACGAAGGCAGTAAGAAACGCTTTGTGCTGATTGAAGAAGAAATCGCCAAGCTTGAGAAAGAATATGCCGATTTAGAAGAAATCTGGAAAGCTGAAAAAGCGCAGGTACAGGGCTCAGCACATATTAAAGAAGCGATTGATAAAGTCAAGTTCGAGATGGAAGAAGCGACGCGTAGAGGCGATTGGCAAAAAGTTTCTGAGCTGCAATATGGTAATTTACCGCAGCTGGAAGCACAGTTAAAACAGGCATCAAATGCAGAAGCCACCACTACACAAAGCAAAAACAGAATGCTGCGTACTGAAGTCGGCGCAGATGAAATTGCTGAAGTCGTGAGTCGTGCAACTGGTATTCCGGTGAGCAAGATGATGACAGGCGAGCGCGAAAAACTGCTCACGATGGAAGCTAGCTGCATGAGCGTGTAGTGGGGCAGGATGAAGCGGTCAGACTGGTTTCTGACGCAATCCGCCGTTCGCGTTCCGGTTTGGGTGATCCTAATCGCCCCTATGGTAGCTTTTTGTTCCTGGGCCCAACTGGCGTCGGTAAAACCGAGCTATGTAAAGCATTGGCGGGATTTTTGTTTGACTCCGAGGATCATCTGATTCGTATCGATATGAGTGAATTCATGGAGAAACACTCTGTAGCGCGTATGATAGGTGCACCTCCTGGTTATGTGGGTTATGAAGAGGGCGGTACTTAACTGAGGCCGTGCGCCGTAAACCTTACAGCGTGATTCTGCTGGATGAAGTTGAAAAAGCGCATCCGGATGTATTTAATGTGCTGCTGCAAGTACTGGATGATGGCCGTTTGACGGATGGTCAAGGTCGGACTGTAGACTTCAAAAATACCGTGATTATCATGACCAGCAATCTGGGTTCACAAATGATACAGAGCATGGCTGACCAGGATTACCAGCTGGTGAAACTCGCGGTGATGGGAGAAGTCAAAACACACTTCAGACCAGAATTCGTCAACCGTATTGATGAAGTGGTCGTTTTCCATGCACTAGGCGAAGCACATATTAAGTCTATTGCCTCTATTCAGTTACAATACCTTGCTAAACGCTTGGTAGCGATGGATATGCAGCTGGAGTTAACCGATGCTGCGATTACCGAGATTGCGAATGCCGGTTTTGATCCTGTTTATGGTGCGCGTCCTTTAAAACGTGCGATCCAGAGCGAGATTGAAAATCCACTGGCACGTGAAATTCTGAGCGGAAACTTTGCCGCTAAAGATACGGTCAAGGTCGACGTTAAAGCTGGTAAGTTTGTATTTTCAAAAGCCGGCGGTTAACTGAGTAAGACGAATGAAAGGTTTATTTGCTTAAAAAATCAGTTATTGGTAACTTTAAACGCGTATTGTTCGCCGTGTTGATAATCACGGCGAACTCTGCTCGTGCAGAACTCAGCCATCAGGAACTGGAAGTTTTTAACAATGAGCCGCCAGTGATTGCTGGCTTGCTTAAGCGCGCCGTATCTGCTGAGCGTGATCTACAAAATGTTGAGGGCGAGTGGCAGGCAGCTAAACTGTATTGTGAGGCATCTCGTCATGGCAGTGCTGAGGCGCAGTTCAGGCTGGGCATGCTGTATGCCACGGGTAAAGGTGTGCCGGTTAATCGTGATCTGGCTGCCTCATTATTTGTTGTTGCCTCTAGTCATGGACATTTCGAAGCGCAGAAAATGCTGGAAACCCTGGAGCTGTCTGCTGGTGATTTACCACCGTGCGTATTGGCAGCTGTGGCACCGCAGAAAGCGCCGGCAAAAGGCGAGATTGATAACTATATCGCTAATTTACCCGCGAACAAACGCTGGATCGTGAGTCTGGTAGATACCATCTCTGCATGGCACAAAGTTGATCCTAAGCTGGTTTTATCTATTATCTCGGTAGAATCCAACTTTGCAACAAGCGCACAGTCGAACAAGCAGGCTCAGGGGTTGATGCAATTGATTCCTGACACTGCCGAGCGCTTCAATGTTAAAAATGCTTACAATGCCAGCCAGAACATTAAAGGCGGCGTTGCTTATCTACGCTGGCTGCTGGCATATTTTGAAGGTGATGTCAGTCTTGCCGTTGCAGCTTATAACGCGGGCGAAGGTGCAGTAAATAAATATAAAGGTATTCCGCCTTATGCTGAAACCAGACAGTATGTGCAAAAGGTGCGTGCACGTTATCCGCAGTTGCGCCATCCGTTCGACGTAAATGTAACTGAGCCATCGCCAGCTTTTAAAAGGCGCGGCTAGATTGAGGAACAAAAGTGCATAGTGGTATATTGATGTTAATTTTAGGTACTTTGTTGCTGCTATCCGGTTGTGCATCAACAGGACGCGATGTCAATCTTGCTAGCCCTAAAATTGATAGGGTTTCACCGGAACAGTTAGCTCGTCTTATTTCACCGCCAGTTGCCAAGTTAACACTGGATGATCTGGTCAGGTTAACAAAAGAAGGTAATAGTGCTGAGCAGATCATCGCGCAGATCAAGACCACGGACTCCATGTACGATCTGACCCCAAGTCAAAGCGTAGACTTAAGTCATAAGGGTGTAGATTCAAAGGTGTTAGACTACATTCATGAAAGCCGAGAATCCGCTGTGAGAAATCAGCTGGCGGATGAAATTAATCGTCGTGAAACACAAAAGCAGGCTGAAGTTGCCAGACTTAAAAATCGTCTTTGGCAGCAACAGCGCTACTCTGACCCATTCTGCCGTGGTTATTATGGGTTTACACCGTATGGCTACGGCGGTTATGGCAGACACTTCGGGTCACGTTTTGGTCTGGGATTAGGTATTGGTCGCCCTTTGGGCTGCTGGTAAGGCTTTAAATAAGGTTAAGTACAATGCAGCAAAAAACACATCAAATTACGGTTTCCACGCATGGCCGAAAACTCTACGATATTACTCCTGAGCTGATTAGCTGGGCAAAAGCCAGTGGCATAAAAACCGGCCTAATCACTCTGTATATTCAGCATACATCTGCAAGCTTATTAATTAATGAGAATTATGATCATGATGTGCTGGTCGATATGGAAACATTCTTTAGCCGCCTGATTCCTGACGGTGACCCAATGTTTATTCATACAGTTGAAGGCCCTGATGACATGCCTGCACATGTGCGTACCGCACTTACCCAAACACATTTGTCTATCCCATTATTGGATGGCAAAGCCGCGTTGGGGCAATGGCAGGGCGTGTTTTTATATGAGCACAGGCATATATCCGGCAAGCGCAGGGTTCTTTTTCATTTGATAGGTGAATAATTCAGGGTATAAACCCTTGTATTATTAAATATATTTTTAATATGGTTGCACATAATGTTGAATGCGCTAGAATAGAGCGTACAACTGGGGTGTTGTTAGTAAGCTATTGAATTAAATCATTGATTGTAGTTTTTTAATAAGAAGAGGAAATCATTATGTCATCATTGTTGCGTTCTTTATTAGTTTTAGGTGTTACAGGTTTATTGGTAGTGGGTTGTGGTGAGAAAGAAGAAGCTGCACCAACTGAAACTGCACCAGCTGCCGAAGCTGCGCCAGTTGCTGAGGCAGCTGCACCTGCAGCTACTGAGCCAGGTGGCTATGAGCCAACCGCTGAAGAGCGTGTGCCAGGCATCACTATTGATCCAGCAACATTGGCTGCGGAATCTGCTGCTCCAGCTGCCGAAGCTGCTCCAGCCGCTGCCGAGTAATATCTGTTTTACTACGTTGCAACCTGAAATGTGTTGATAAATACTTAACCATTTTAGGTTGATCTAAAAACGCCTGATGATTTCATCGGGCGTTTTTTATTTAATCGTAAAATACTACATCCACTGGTTTTGGGTTTTAACGCATTCTTTTTCTTTATCATCTTTGAGTTAAGCCATCTTTCAATGTCCATCGAGGAAAGTTATCCCTAATTGCATGGCTTTCACAATTGCCTGCTGACGTGTTTTAACTTTGAGCTTTTTGCGAATATTAGCAAAATGGAAATTAACTGTTGCCTCAGTGCAATTGCAGATCACGGACATATCCCAAGATGACTTTCCTTCGGTTGCCAATTGCAGGAATTCTATTTCTCTTTTCGTGAGTAATGCTTTTTCAGATTGCTCATGACTTTGCAGTATGGTAAATTTTTTTGATGATTCAAAAACATAATCTCGAATAAGAGCCCAATCGGATATTATTTCGTCTAACTCTTGTTGCGATGGCGTTTTTGCTTTGTCATTCATAACCAGATTCAGTATGGCAAACTCAGCGTGTGCCCCGTGCATAGGAAAAGCGATCCCTTTGTGCAAGCCATAAACTTGTGCTGTTTTATACATCTGCATTTCCTGGCGGGATTTAAAGGTTTTCTCCTCCCATATTAATGGCATGTTGCTGTGCTTGCAGTGTTTAACAATCGGGTCTATGTTCCAAAAAGAATCTTCATACATTTTTAGCCATATGGGTGCGTAGTTGCTATAGGTTGAAGCAGATGTTAGCGGCGCCTGTTTGTTTAAATTGATGCTATAGAATAGCTGTGAAAAGCCGTAACTATCAGCCAGTAAAAGAAGCGTGTCTGACCAGATTTCTTCTCTATCACATCCCATTAGTCTAAATAATTTATCAAAATTCACCATTCAGGCATCTCCTTGGTACGTTGTAGTCATTGGAGACTATGGCTCTGCTGTTGCTTGGTTTTGGTTGGCTGGAGTTGTCTTGCTCAGCATTAAGAAATTAGCGTATGAATAAATATCACCATGTAAATAATGCGAAGGAAACTCAAAAATAGCCCAGTAATAATTTTGTGTGCCCTTGCATAGTTGCGATGGCCGACAGTAGTTCATCCATTTGTTATTGATACTGCTGTCATATACGCCATCACTATCAGAGAAAAACGGGATTAGTAGATGTTTTTTTAACGACTCAAGAAGTTCCGGAGGCGCATTTTGATGTTGCGCCATTTCATAATGCGCCATCAGGCTCGCTTCAGTTTCTACTACCATTAGTTTGGCTTTACCATTCACATCTATGAAAAGTATGCCGGATGGGTTAGGGAATAAATAATGTTCTATAAACCCATGGTCTTGATAAAGTTGCTCGACCAGTTCCGCGATGGCGGCATCTGCCAAAAATGCATAGGTGTGTCTTGTCAGTAAATCTTTTAGAGTGCTGGTTTGCTCGCTAAAAAACACTTTTTTAAGTGAGTTGATTGCCAGCTCTAAACGACTAATGGCAATTGGGTCATTTTTTTTAATAAATTGATCAATAAGTTTGTTGTTAAATGCATCAACAGCGACCTTTTCATCAGCCTGCCCAGTAAGTAATATTTTTTTACACGGAATATTTTGCAGAGCTTCACAAAGATCTACGCCATTCATATGTGGCATTGCGTAGTCGACAACCACTACCGCTGGAATATTAAAACGCTGTTTATTTAATACAGCATAGTAAATTTCATTCAGGTTTATTGACGCGTTTCGCCGTTCAAGGCATGAGGTTTCATCATCGTAGCCTACGTGAATAGGGTGCGCCGCATCTGACACGCAATGCTGATATGCCCCCTTGATCCAATTAATTGCGACTTTTGTATCAGTGAAGGTTTTGCAAATCAGCCGTGAATCCAGCTGGAATGTAACGCTATCCAGATAACTCTGATTGTCATCTATTAATACCACTAAAACCGGATGCTGATAGATAGGTAAGAGTATGTTCATTGAAGTCCTGCCCCGAAAAATTGGCTTTTCACAAAAAGTCTCTTTGATAATTAATTATTTTGATACAATGGAAAAAAATCCCATTGTAAATGGAAAATATTACCATATTTAATGGGTATCATTATGGTAAATAAACTTTAATAAGGCGCCTTGATTTGTATTCTCAATCACAAATTGATCCATTGATCAGCTTCAAAAACACTGTTGGCGAATCTGTGCGAGGCACGATAGTTAAGCTGCAAAGAAAATCGCTTGTGATGGAGGTTTACAACCCTTATTCCATCGTGCAAATCAGTGAGGTGCTAGGCGACCTTACAATCAGAATCGGTAATTAGGTTGCCTACCTTGGAAAAGCCGTTGTAATTAGCTTAGTGAATACCGGTCTTACAGCTGTTGTTTCGGTGACACTGATTGATGAATGGCAAGATTTATATGATGTGGTGATTACCCCGGGTGCTGTAGGCGTAGAAGCAAAGGCTTTTGTCCAGGATTGGACTGAGCGTTTTCTGATTCGACGCGATTATCAGATTGTCGTAAATGAATTCCGTGCTTATCTGTCAGATGTTTCACGCTGGGTGGAGCAGGTTGATTTGACTGAGTCTTTGCCCCGAGTAGATGGGCGATTACGAGAAGATGTTTTTTACGAACTTGCCGTACCATTGCTGGAAAAATTAAAGAATTACTTTGATGCTTTTGTAAATGAAGCCGCGTTAGTTGATGTGGAGGCTGCTCCTGCACACCGTGCCTATGCCCAAGCGGCATTACATCCTTTTCTTTTAAGAGCTCCGTTTGTATTTCGAGCCTTTACCAAGCCGCTTGGTTACGCGGGTGATCATGTCATGGTTAGTCAGATGCTGGAGGATCCTCGCCAAGGACCAAGTACTTATTTCCAGATTGTGAATACAGGATTTTTAAATGCTGATGTTGTAATAGCCCACCGTAACCGCATTGACATTTTAGTGGGATTTTTAATAAGTATTGCTGAATCTGCCAAGAAGGCAGGACGACCTTTCCGCGTTCTGAATGTTGGTTGTGGCCCAGCGGTAGAAATTCAGCGTTTTCTTGAGAGTTACCCTAATCCAGAATTCTTGTCTTTCGATTTAGTAGATTTTAGTGAGGAGACGCTAGCGCGAACACGCGGCATATTGACAGGCATCTCCGAGAAAGTCGGTAAATCTATAATTATTAATTATATTCATGAATCTGTGCATCAATTGCTCAAGCGCAGTGTTGATAAGAGTTCGCCAGAAACCAAGGAATACGATGCTGCTTATTGTGCAGGCTTATTTGATTATTTTTCTGATAAGGTTTGCTCAAGATTAACCTCTCACTTTGCGACGCGTACGCGTAGTAAAGGCAGGCTACTTATTACTAACGTACATTCCAGTAATCCTGATAAGTTTGGTATGGATCATTTAATGGAATGGTATCTGATCTATCGTGATGAGGCGCAAATGAAATTACTTCTTCCTGATGACTCTACTCAACACAAAGTTTACGTAGATGGTACTGGTGTCAATGTATTTGCAGAGGTAGTGGTTGCTTAATGATGCGAGGACAACTAACTGATAGATTATTTAATGAGTTTAATGCTTCGCTGAGTGACTTTAGGTTCAAATCCAGCCCGGGTTGTGCATATACGGCCTGTGCACTTATATTGTTAGGTATCGGCCTTGATTACAGTTTGTACCCTCAAGAGTTATTGCCGTTTATTGTTGCTCGATTAGTCTGTATCACGGCAATTTTGTCCATAATAAGATTGCTTAAAACAGGATTTGGGCGCATCTATGTACACGAATTAACCTTTGCATGGTTGCTATGTTCACAAATTATGATTTGTTGGATGATATATAGCACCGATGGTGCTGCTTCATCCTATTACATCGGATTACCGCTAGCAATTTTTGGATCTGGCATAGTGTTGGCATTCGGTGTCTGGCAAAACACATTATTTTCTATTTTGACCTATCTAATATACTTAGTTGCTTGCGCTATACATCCAAATGGAATTGGTTTTGAAACTAACTTCCTGACTTCATCTTTGTTCTTAATAATGTTTTCTGTCATCAGCATTGTCTATACTGTTTATAACGAACGTGCCCGTTTTTCATTATTTAGACTTAAAGCCGAAGTAGCAGAAAAGAATGCTCTGCTTGAAGAAACCAATAAAAATCTGGCTGAGATTAAAGGCCAGATGCTGCAACAGGAAAAGATGGCCTCTATCGGTACGCTGGCCGCCGGATTGTTGCATGAGGTAAATAACCCAGTCAATTACTGCCTGATGGCGATCAGTATTGCCATGGAAGAGCCGGCAGTTAAAACCACACAGTCGCTTAAGGAGTGTCTTGTTGACGCTCAGCATGGCATGCAGCGCATTCAGCACATTGTTTCCGACCTTAAAATTTTCGCTTATCGCCCCAGCGAGACTGAGCGAAGCGAAGCTGATTTTATGTTGGAGCGCGCTGTTAATTCTTCGCTGCGTCTGGTAGGGCACGAGATTAAAGGCATTACCATCACGCGCGACATTCCCCAGGACAGCTTGGTGCATGGAGATGAGGCCGCTGTCGTCGGCGTATTAATTAACTTGTTCAGCAATGCCGCGCTCGCATTACGTAAGGTAAGTCGAACATACCCCTCTATTCATGTATCTGCTGTCTGGCATGCTGACAGACTGTACGTTACCGTGCAGGATAATGGCCCCGGAATAGCGCCGGAAAATCTATCCCGCGTATTTGAGCCATTTTTTACTACAAGAGCTGTTGGGCAAGGTTTAGGGCTTGGTCTTAGTATCAGTTATGGCGTAATTACACGACATGGCGGCACTTTGCGCGCTGAAAGTGCTTTGGGCGAATGGGCCAAAATGATTTTTGACTTGCCGCGAGCGACGTAATGAAAGCTTTATCCAATACGCATGATTTCAGCGCGATTCCCATCCTGTATGTAGACGATGAAGAGATGGCACAAAAGTACTTTCTGCGTTCAGTGGAAAGTGAGTTTGATGTGCTGACTGCATCAGGTGCGGACGAGGCGATTGAGATGTTGCGTGATAAGTCTTTGCGCATCGGTATTCTTGTTACAGATTATCGGATGCCAGGTCGGGATGGCGGCGATTTATTATGTCAGATTGAACGTGAGTTTCCGCATGTTATTCGTATTCTGGTGACCGCATATGCGGATAGGGAGACGTTGCTGCATACGGTTAATTCGGGCGAGGTATTTCGTATTCTCGAAAAGCCCTTAAATGTCACTCAAGTTAAAAATACATTGCGACAAGCGTATGCGTTATCTTGGGAACGCACTACAAGGCAGCAGAGACTCATCGCAATGAATGAAACGCTTAATTTTCTTGCGCATGAGTTGAATACGCCACTAGCATCCATTGCTAACTTTTCGCAGGGAATACAGCGTCGTGTTAGCGATGAAAACTGGGCGTGTCAGCCTATGACAGAAGTGGGCAAGGCGGCATTAGCGATCAATGACAATGCTCAATATTGCTTATCTTTACTGCTGTCTTTTGTAAATTCGATTCATAGCATTAACCCGCGAATTAACTGCCACAGTGGAATGACAGCACATCAGATGGTGTTGTCTTTGCTTGATTCTTATCCGTTAACGCCTGAGCAACACGCAGCTATTAAGGTTGATATTCAGAAAGATTTCAAGGTGACGGCCTTACCCAACTGCGTTGCACTGGTTTTGTCCAGCATCTTGAGTAATGCCTTGCGAGCACTTAAGGGGCACTTGTTGCCTCAAGTTACTTTTAGCATTCTGGTTGATGATACCCCCCAAATTTGCATTAGTAATAATGGTCCATGCATACCGCCAGATATATTGTCGCGACTGATGGAAACTCCGTTTACAACGCATGCAGATTCTGGCGGTAAGGGCTGGGGCATGGTTTTTTGTCGACGTGTCATGCACTCGTTTGGCGGTGATATTGTTATTTCGTCTACGCCCGAATCAAACACGATTGTCACACTGAAATTTCCTCCCACCAAAGCCAGATTAAAGTCTTCAGGAACGAGCTAAAGTTTGGCTGTGTATCTATGGCTTTGAAAATATAAATGGCACTCAAATCAATAAAAATGGAGCAATAAAATGGAGCAAGTAATCGGTAATCAAGCTATCACTGCACCGCAGATATTATTCGTTGATGACGAAGCAACTGCCGTAAAGTATTTTCAAAGAGCCATCAATTCGCTCGCACCAGTGATCACTGGAAGCTCTGTAGAAGAGGGCAAGCGCCTGCTTGATCAGCATGCGGGAACACTTTTAGTGCTGGTGTCAGATCAGCGTATGCCCGGCGGATATGGCAATGAGCTATTGCTTTATGCACTTACAAAGTATCCACACATCGTCCGGATATTGACTACGGCTTATTCAGAACTGGAACAAACTGTAGAGGCTGTTAATCAAGGGCAAATCCATCGTTATATTCAAAAGCCATGGGAAATATCTGCTATCAGGATGGAATTAAAACAGGCGCTGGATTTAGCAAATTTGCGCAAGGAGCATGCACATTTGCTACGTGAGAAAATGATGGTCTGGAAGAAGCTCATTGTTTCGAATCGTATTGGCACCTTGTATGCGCTTTGTGCCAGCCTTGCTGCATCTATGGATGCGTTATCTATAGAAGCTTATCTATCTACCGCGCATAGTGCCGGCATTACGTTGCCTTCAGAGCCTGATTGGCATGCAATGGATTATTCGGACATAGTGAGCGTGGAGTCGATGCGTAGTGGACAGTTTGGTTATGCAGTGCGAAAGAGTCTGGAAGAAATAAGGCAAAATTATCACAATAGCCAGGCTACTGATGGGCTAAGGGTACTTACGGAGGTGTTAAAAGGCAAGGTCCAAATTTCGGAAAATGGCGTTGCTGCTTTTAGCGATATGCAAAATTTTGCAGAGTTTCTGGAAGCGCGTTCCGATGCACAAGTTTCTGCACAACATGCATCATGGCTGGCATTTCTGATCTGGCTACATGATGCCGGATACACATTGCAACTTAAAAACCTGGAAACCGGCGTTCAATTTACTATGGAGCCGTTTTTGGCACCCAATGCTCAGGTTAGTTTGGTGAAGTGGTTTGACCGGCTTTGTAATTAATACAATGATAGATCAAGGCTATTCCGTGATAAAGCATGACTACATGCGCCCAATGTTATTGGGCGCTTTGCTTACGATTTCTACTAACATACAAGCTGCAGGTTTTGCGCTGACAGAGCAAAGCGGTGGCAGTATCGGTAACGCATTTGCCGGTGCTGGTTCTGCGGCAGAAGATGCCAGTACCATTCTTTCTAATCCTGCAGGGCTTTCGCGAGTAAAAGGCTCTCAGCTAGTAGTGGCAGGCTATGCTATCAAATCATCTATTAATTTTAACAATAATGATTCTAGAACGCTTATTGGCGCAGGTGTAGGAGATCCATTATTAACAGGCGGATCTGGTGGTGAGGCTGGCGACTGGGCTTTTTTGCCAAACTTATATTTTGCCACGGATGTTAACGACCATATAAAAATCGGATTGGGTATCAATTCTCCATTTGGCTTAAAAACTGAATACGATAGTCGCTGGGTAGGTCGTTACGATGCTATCAAATCTGATTTAAGCACAATTAATATTAATCCTGCTATGGCTTATCAGGTCAATGATAAGCTTTCCCTGGGTTTTGGTGTTAACGCACAGTACATTAGTGCTGAACTTAGCAACGCTGTGGATTTCGGCGCGATATGTGCCATGGCCGGAGTTGAAACTTGCGCAGCCCCTCAGGCGCATGATGGCAACCTTGAACTGAAAGGCAATGATTGGAGTTGGGGTTACAATCTTGGTCTGCTGCTTGAGCCTGTACAGGGCACTCGACTTGGTCTCGCTTACCGATCCAAAGTTGGTCATCACTTAGAGGGAGAGGCTAAGTTTTATAGCGTACCACTCGAATTAAGCGGTTTGCCTGATTTAGCTAACGTGTCAATCAAAGCGGACATTACTTTGCCGGAAACAGCGCTGGTAAGCATTCTTCATCAGCTGAATGATCGTTGGAGCATCATGGGTGATGTTATATGGACGCGTTGGAGCCAATTTAAAGCATTGAGCGTGGAGCGCAACAGCGGGGCGTTAATAAACGTAACCCAACAGCACTGGCACAATACTCGACGTTATGCCTTGGGCGCTACATATCAATATACTGATGACTGGAAGCTGCGTTTTGGTGTTGCCTATGATGAGTCTCCTGTCTCTGAAGCATATCTAACACCACGTATTCCGGATCAAAGCCGATGGGTTCTGGGCTTGGGTGCTAACTTTAAAATGAGCAGCGCAGATCATTTGGATATAGGCTATTTGCACATTTTTATGAAAGATGTATCACTTAATCTCAGTAGCCCGTTAGTGTCGGAGCAGCCTGCTATTACGCGAAGATTGGCTGGTGGCTACGACAGTGGTGTTGACGTATTAAGCATGCAATATACGCATGCTTTTTAACGGATGCCAAGATGGTAGTGCAAAACAAGCTAAGCTTAAAAATAATATTCCATATTGTTATTGATCATTGTTATTGATCCGATAGTGTTTTGCCGGGAGTTCATTCGCATTGAGCTTACCGAAGAATCAAAAAGTGAATGAACTCATGTAGTTCTAATCTCGGCACAAATGGTTGTCATGTTTATTCGTGCAAACCTGACTACAGTTCTAGATGTGGTTACCTGTCATTAAATGCACCATGCCATCATCAGTCAGGCTCACTATGCCGCTATTCATGCATTCATCCCACAGTGCTCGCGCATGGATGTCAGTGGTCAATGTCTCTGCAAGTTCGGCAAATGAGGTTGAATAATCCGGGTGCGGGTGGCGTGGAATCGGTTTAGGTTCTCCATCTTTACCAATGAGCTCTGGCGTTTCAAGCCAGGCTGTAATCAGCTTGGTAATTAAACCATGTTGACGTGAGAGCGTTTTGTTTTGATCACGGCTGAGCAAGCGCCGCACATCTTTGCGGTGCACTCCAGTCAGCAATGAAATGCGGCTGTCGGTCTGAGATTTACCTTCAATAGTAAATTCACTTTCTGCTACCGAAACGAGTACCGTTTTAAGCATTTCAGAGATTTGACGGTAGTCTAATCTGAAATTAATGCATTGCCGTGCCATGGGTTTTAGGTAGTGCTCAATCTCAGTCGCAGCTGACGAGGATGTAGTGTCAATATACATTTTGGCAATTTCCTTTCCAAGTCCAAGTTTTGAATTTAACGATATTGTTACATGGCAGAACTTTTTATTATAGAGACGCCCCTCTGGAAAGTATTGGGAATGTAGCTATCAATAATGATAGGTGAACTACATATTTATCCGTATTGATGTTTGGTAATTAAATGCGCGCAGAAGTATTAATTATCAGGATTGGAGCTTAAATTAATAGCTTTGAAAATGACGGCAATAAAACGCGTCTTGCGTTAAAGGTATTATAAACTTAGCGATCTCCCAATAAAAAGCCAGCTTAAAGCTGGCTTTTTATTGGGATTTATAAACTAAATATTCAGAAAATTAACCAAATTTTCCGGTGATGTAATCTTCTGTTTCTTTGCGGGTTGGGCGCGTGAAAATCATATCCGTATCGCCGTATTCAATCAGGTCACCCAAGTACATGTAAGCGGTGTAATCAGAAATACGAGCAGCCTGCTGCATGTTGTGCGTTACTACCAGAATGGTGAGTTTATTGCGCAACTCACTCATTAGCTCTTCAATGTTTGCCGTTGCAATTGGATCCAATGCTGAGGTTGGTTCATCAAACAGCATGATTTCCGGATCAGTTGCCAGCGCGCGGGCAATACACAGACGTTGCTGCTGACCACCGGACAGGTTAAATGCCAGATCCTGCAGACGATCTTTAACTTCGTTCCATAATGCGGCACCTTTGAGTGCTTCTTCTACTTTGTCATCCAGCAGGCGCTTGTTACTCTCGCCGCGAACGCGCAAGCCGTAGGCTACGTTTTCATAGATAGATTTCGGAAACGGGTTTGGTTTTTGAAACACCATACTGATGCGCATGCGTACTTCAATCGGATCAACGCCTTTTTCCAGAATATTGGTGTTGTCCGGATGCATGATAATCTGGCCTTCATATCTATTGCCAGGGTATAAGTCATGCATGCGGTTAAAGCAGCGTAGAAATGTAGATTTTCCACAGCCGGATGGCCCAATCAATGCCGTAATCTTGTTCTCGTATAGTGGCATGTTGATGCCTTTTAAGGCTTGCGTACCATTGCTGTAGAAAAAGTTGAGATCTTTTGATTCAGCTTTAATCGGTGTTGTCGCGTTGATCATGTAGTTTCCTAAGTTTACGATTTCTATATATTCTGTCTAATGTTGGTCATCAAATCTGTTGATTACCATTTAATGTTTTTACGGATCTTGTAACGTAGCCAGATTGCGGTGCCGTTCATGAGTAATGTCACCACGATAATAATTGCACCGGTTGCAGCTGCATTGATATGGAAAGCATGGTCAGGCCGTGATAGCCAGTTAAACATCTGAATCGGCAGCACAGTAAAGCTCGAACTTAACCATTCAAAGTTAATGAACGGTACTTCTGTTGTGATTGGAGACGGTGGCAGGAATGCAATAAATGTCAGTGCGCCAATCGTAATAATAGGTGCAGTTTCACCCAGAGCACGTGACATACCGATAATGACACCAGTCAGAATGCCGCCCTGTGAGTATTTTACGATGTGATCTTTAACCACCTGCCATTTAGTTGCACCAACTGCATATGCCGCCTCGCGGATTGCAATCGGAATTGCACGGATCGCTTCACGCGTAGAAACAATCACGATAGGCAGAATTAATAAGCCTAGTGTTAAACCTGCGGTCAAAATACTTTGACCCAAATTCAAGCCATAAACAAACAAACCTAATGCAAGTAAGCCATAAATAATGGATGGAACACCTGCCAGGTTAGACACATTAATTTCAATCAGGTCTGAAAACCAGTTTTTTGGGGCATACTCTTCCAGATACAAACCGGCTGCTACCCCGATAGGCACTGCAGTCAGGAATGTCACCAGCATGACCAGTAGCGAGCCCACCCATGCAGATAGTAAACCGGCACTACCGGCACGACGGGATGGAAAATCGCTGAAGAATTGAATGTTAAAACGTGGATAACCATCCATCACCAGGTCTACAAACAAGGTGAGTAATGCCAGCAAACCAAACATAATCGCTATTAAGCCGATAGTTGCGAACAAAATATCGTTGCGTTTATGGCGCTTGATCATCGCGCGAACTGCATCCAGATTTTCAATCACGGAGGCTTTATTTTTTTGTATATTTGAATTCATATCGAATGTCCGTTAAGTGTTGCTGGATTAATACTGCTCGCGGTATTTTTTGCGCACAATGTGACCGAGAATGTTAAAGCACAAGGTCATTGCGAATAAAACCAGACCGGCAGCAAAAATACTTTGATAGCCGATACTTGCATGCGGTAAGTCACCCATGGCAACTTGCACGATATAAGCGGTAATCGTCGCTGCCCCCTCAGTCGGGTCGAAGGTGAAGGTGGGCTGTTGGCCAGCAGCCACAGCAACCACCATGGTTTCACCCACCGCACGAGAGATACCGAGAATATATGCTGCAACAATACCTGAAACCGCAGCCGGTGTTACTACGCGAATCGCAGTCTGGAAACGTGTTGCGCCCATTGCATAAGAACCTTCGCGCATACTCATCGGCACTGCGCGCATTGCATCTTCAGCGATTGATGCAATGTATGGAATAATCATGATGCCCATTACAATACCTGCACTCAGCATATTGAAACCTGGTAGTTCCGGGTAGATTTTTTGTAGAATCGGTGTAACAAAAAGCAACGCGAAATAACCGAATACAATGGTTGGTACGCCAACCAGTAATTCTAAAATCGGCTTCACAATTTCACGCGCTCTATGCGAGGCAAATTCTGAAAGATATATCGCTGCAATCGTCCCTACTGGTATTGCAACGGCAAGTGCTACAGCGGAAGTGGTCAGAGTACCAGCTACCAGTGGCATGATGCCATAGTGAGCATCTTCAAACAGTGGAGTCCATTCTTTACTGGTAAAGAATTCTACAATCGAGACTGTTTTAAAAAACCCCAATGATTCATACAAGAGAATCGCCACGATTGCAAATGTAGTGAATACAGCAGACAGCGCGGCCAGCATTAAAATAAACTCGATAACGCGTTCTTTGAAATGGCGCTGTACATTTTTAGCCAGGCGTGGGCTGACCGTAGTCAAACTAGCCGTCGTACTACTAGAATTTTTAGACACTTTGTTTGTTGCACTCATCATAAATTTAGACTTTTTTATTGTAACGGATTTTGGCCATATTAAAACCGTTGAATAAGAAACAGGAGCAGCGATCGCTGCTCCTTGGCTCTGCTTGGACTTATTTGATTCTATTGATCAAGTCTTTAACTTTAATGCCAACTTCATTTTTACCGCCAAAGCCAGTACCTGGTTTCAGTGTTTTGAAGTGATCCTTAACTGCAGCGTAGTCTTCAGAAGTTAATGGTACATATTTAACTTCTTTAACTAAAGCTGGAGCATGTTCCAGATAGTAGTTTACGAATGCTTTTACTTCAGGTTTGAATGCTGCTGATGTTGCATTTACATAAATAAAGATCGGACGTGACAGTGGTTGGTAAGTACCATCCATGACTGTAGCTGCTGAAGGCAATACAGCCGGGCCGCCTGCTTTAGCTGCAATAGGTACTGCTCTTAATTTGTCTTTATTTTCTTCATAGTAAGCTAAGCCAAAGTAAGCCATGCCACCCATGTTGCCTGTAACGCCTTGTACTAAAACGTTGTCATCTTCTGACGGTGTGTAGTCAGTACGGCTAGCTTTTGATTTGCCATTCACTGCTTCAGTAAAGTAGTCGAATGTACCTGATGCTGTACCTGGGCCATATAAACCCATTGCTTTATCCGGATATGTGCTGTTTACCTGTTTCCAGTTTTTTACACTTGAACCTGGTTGCCAGATTTTTTTCAATTCATCTACAGACAGGCTCTTAACCCAATCGTTTTTTGAGTTTACAACGACTGTTAACGCATCAAAAGCAATTGGCAGCTCAATAAATTGGATGCCAGCTTCTTTACACGCGTCCATTTCTTTTTGTGCGATTGGACGTGATGCATTTGAAATATCAGTTTCACCGCGGCAGAATTTTTTAAAGCCGCCGCCAGTACCTGATTCACCAACGGTTACTTTTACTTTTTTTTCTTTCTGAAATTCTTCAGCTACGGCTTCAGTGATTGGATACACAGTGCTTGAGCCGTCAATCTTGATGATTTTTTCTGCAGCAAATGCAGTATTTGTTACTGACAATGTAGTGCTTAATACACCTGCAATTGTTAACGCTTTTAATAGAGTAGATCTCATTCCATGCTCCTTGTTGATATTCAGTACGTTATAAAACTGAATGCCATTTTATGAATGGAATGTGACAAATTGATGACAAATTTTGAATTAGAGAAAAATTAAAGGGGCTCATGTAGAGCCCCTTGGTAATTTGACTTTAACAGATTGAATTTAAAGCAGGAAAGTGCGCCCGATATGGTAAGAGATCGCTGCGATGAGACCTGCACATGGAATAGTCAGCACCCATGCCCATACAATGCGTGAGGCTAAGCCCCAGCGTACTGCTGAGGCACGGCGTGATACGCCTACCCCTACAATTGCACCCGTGATTGTATGCGTGGTTGATACCGGAATACCAAGTGAGGTCGCCAGAAATAATGCGATAGAGCCAGAGGTTTGTGCACAGAAAGCACCGGTTGGGCGCACCTTGGTAATGCCCATGCCCATGGTACGCACAATACGCCAGCCACCCATCAGTGTACCTAAGCCCATTGCCAGCTGGCATGAAATGACAACCCAGAACGGTACATGAAAATCACCTTCCAGATAGCCGTTGGCAAACAACAGCACGGTGATAATGCCCATCGTTTTTTGAGCATCATTTGCGCCATGGCCCAAACTGAACAGAGATGAAGAAATAAACTGCATTTTATTAAATCTACTCTCGGTTTTGTAGGGTGATGACTTCTGGAACAGCCATAGTACTGTGACGGACAAGACCATGGCGAGCAGCATGCCAAACACTGGAGACAGCACAATAGCAACACCTGTGGTAATTAACTTGCTGCCAATGATGATACCTTGAGTGCCGGCATGGGCAACACCAGCACCTAGCAGGCCACCAATCAGCGCATGTGATGAGGATGATGGAATACCAAACCACCAGGTGATCACGTTCCATGCAATAGCACCGCTAAGTGCGCCAAATATCACGGCATTCGTGACAATATTCGGGTCGATAATACCTTTGCCCACCGTGTCAGCGACGTGCAAACCAAAGAATAAAAACGCGATAAAGTTGAAAAAAGCTGCCCATGCAACAGCGGCCTGAGGCGTGAGTAAGCGCGTTGAAACCATGAGCGCAATGGAGTTGGCTGCATCGTGAAAGCCGTTCATAAAGTCAAATATGAGGGCGATGATGACGAGCAACGCCATAATGAGAATAGCGTGATCCATGACTTGCCCCTTAAATGCGCTCTAACACTACGCCGTGGATGACATCAGCAACGTCTTCACAGCTATCAACAGCCTCTTCAAAAATGTCATATAGTTCTTTTGAGCGAATCAGGGTGCGCGCATCAGACTCTTCAGCAAATAAGCGATGCATGCCAGCGCGCATTACGTGGTCAGCTTCACCTTCAATACCGCTGATCTCAGCACAGGTACGTAAAATTTTCTCGGAATTTTTCATGTCAGATAACATGCTGACGGCATCACGTACTTTTTCTGAGGCACGTAACAAAATCTGGCTAAGTGCAACCATTTCTGGTGTAAATGCAGATTCACCGTAGATTTTTGCACTTTGCGGAATGTCTTCCATGTAATCGATGATGTCATCTAATGCCATCGCCAGTTCGCGTATTTCGCGGCGATCAAACGGGGTGATAAAGGTTTTGTGCAGAGAGAGCAGAATTTCTCTAGTGTATTCGTCAGCTTCTGATTCGATTTTTCTGAGTTCGGCAAAATGTTCATCAAACTTTGTTGAGTCTTTTACTGCTGACATCATGGCTAATACTTTTGAGCCTCTAACGACACAGTCTGCCAGACTGTTAAATAGTACAAAGTAGTTGTCGTTGCGTGGTGAAATCGCTGCCATTAAACGACCAAGTGTAGCATTTGCCATGATTTTAGAATCTCCCTGATTATTACATTTTTATTACAAAATAAAATTTTCGTAAGTTTAACCGCCCGAGGGTAAATCTGCGAGTATTTATTGTTTATAAATGGAATTTATTTGAATTAGTGAGGTTTTTTTACGGTTAAAATCGTCACACAATTAGCTATTGCTGGTACTGAAAAAAGGAGAAATATGAGCAATGTAACGATTTACCATAATCCTGCTTGCGGCACTTCACGCAACACACTGGCAATGATACGTGCCAGTGGAGTAGAGCCAGAAGTGATTGAATATCTTAAAACCCCGCCTAGCCGCGAGCGCTTGCTGGAATTAATTACCCTGATGGGATGTGCTGTGCGCGACATTCTGCGTGAAAAAGGCACCCCTTATCTGGAGTTGGGTTTAGATAATTTGAGTTTATCTGATGAGACTTTGATAGACGCAATCATGCAGCATCCTGTGTTGATTAACCGCCCGATAGTGGTAACGGCTAAAGGTGTTAAATTATGTCGTCCTTCAGAGCTTGTGCTGACCACTCTTGAGAACCCAGATATCGGTACTTTTGTTAAAGAAGACGGAGAAGTTGTTAAGTGATGATGTGGTAAAGCTTTGTGCCCAGCAACCCAGTTAAGTACTTGTTGTATAATGCTGTGTTTTAGTCATGAAGTTTAGTCGTTATGGAAGCGGAGCAACTCAATATCATCGCCAATCGCCTGAGCGATTTAGGCGAGCGCAACAATGCCCTTCGGGGGTATCTTTGACTTTGAAAGCAAAAGTCAACGTCTGGAAGAAGTTAACGGTTTATTAGAAGACCCGAAAATTTGGGATGACAACGCTAAAAGTCAGAAACTTGGCAAAGAAAAGCGTGAACTCGAACTGGTTGTTAATACTCTGATAGGGCTTGAGAGCGGCCTTAAGGATGCGCAAGAGCTGTTTGAAATGGCGCGTGAAGAAAATGATGATGACACTTTATTAAGTGTCGCAGCGGATTCCCAAGCACTGGAAAAACAGATTTCAGAAATGGAATTCCGGCGCATGTTTTCACAACCGATGGACCCAAATAATTGCTTTATTGAATTCCAATCCGGTAGTGGCGGCACTGAGGCACAGGACTGGGCGAATATGCTGCTGCGTATGTACTTGCGTTACTGTGAGCGCAAAGGGTTTAAAGTTGAGGTGCTGGAAGAGTCTGAAGGTGATGTGGCCGGTATTAAAGGCGCATCCATCAAAGTGACCGGTGATTATGCTTATGGTACTTTGCGCACAGAAAATGGTGTGCATAGACTGGTGCGCAAGTCACCATTTGACTCCAATGCCAAACGCCATACCAGCTTTGCCAGTGTGCAGATTTTCCCGGAAGTGGATGATTCGATTCAGATCGACATCAATCCTGCCGATTTGCGTATTGATACCTATCGTGCCAGCGGTGCCGGCGGTCAGCATATTAACAAGACGGATTCGGCCGTGCGTATTACGCATATTCCAACCGGCGTGGTAGTGCAATGCCAGAACGATCGTTCACAGCATCGTAACAAAGATGAAGCGATGAGTATGTTGCGTGGCGCACTGTATAACCTGGAGCTGAATAAGCGCAATCAGGAGAAGCAGGCGCTGGAAGATGCTAAAACCGATATCGGCTGGGGGCATCAGATTCGCTCTTATGTGCTCGATCAGTCACGCATCAAGGATTTGCGAACCGGCGTAGAGATTGGCAATACACAAGGTGTGCTGGATGGCGACCTTGACCCATTTATTACAGAAAGTTTGAAGCAGGGAGTATGAGTGTGAGCAATACAGAAAATAATCAGCAGAATACAGAAGTCGTTCATCAGGACGAGAATCACGTTATTGCCGAGCGCCGTGAAAAGTTAAAAGCTATCCGAGAGACAGCCAAGGCAAGTGGCGGCGCTGCTTTCCCTAATGATTTCAAGCCAGAGCATAAAGCCTCAGAACTACATGCTGAATTTGGTGGCTTTGATAACGAAGTGCTCGACCCGAAAGCCGTTCGCGTGAGCATCGCTGGCCGTATGATGCTGAAACGCGTCATGGGTAAAGCCAGCTTTGCTACTGTGCAAGACAGTACAGGCCGCATTCAGTTATTTATCTCAAAAGATAATCTGACCTCTGCTGACAGCGAGGCTAGTTACGATGCGTTCAAGCATTGGGATTTAGGTGATATTGTTGCCGCAGAAGGTGTGTTGTTTAAAACCAAAACGGGTGAGCTTTCAATTAAAGTATCTGCATTGCGCCTGCTGACCAAATCACTGCGTCCGCTGCCGGAAAAATTTCATGGTCTGCAAGATCAGGAAGTCAAATACCGTCAGCGCTATGTCGATTTAATCGTGTCTGAAGAAACACGTGCGACTTTTGTCGCACGCAGTAAAGTGGTATCTGCAATCCGCAGCTTTATGATCGACAACCAGTTTCTAGAAGTGGAAACACCAATGCTGCACCCGATCCCGGGCGGTGCATCGGCTAAACCTTTCATTACGCATCACAACGCGCTTGATATGCAGATGTTTATGCGTATTGCGCCTGAGTTATATTTGAAGCGCTTGGTGGTTGGCGGTTTTGATCGTGTGTTTGAAGTCAACCGTAACTTCCGTAACGAAGGTTTAAGTGTACGCCATAACCCTGAATTCACGATGATGGAATTCTACGCAGCTTACACTGATTACTTATGGCTCATGGATTTCACTGAGCGCTGTATCCGTGCTGCAGCAATTGCTGCAACAGGTTCTGCCGTGCTGCAATACCAAGGCCGTGAGCTGGATTTGAGCAAGCCGTTTGAACGCTTGACGATTGTTGGCGCGATTCAGAAATACGCACCGCAATACACGCTGGAACAACTGCATGATGCAGCCTTCCTGCGTGCCGAAATATTGAAATTTGGCACCAAGCCTTTTGATCATGCAGGATTAGGCGCATTGCAATTGGCATTGTTTGAAGAAACAGCTGAATCACAATTGTGGAACCCGACCTATATTATTGATTACCCGGTAGAGGTTTCACCTTTAGCGCGTGCATCTGATGCTAACCCAGAAATTACCGAGCGTTTTGAGCTGTTTGTGACCGGCCGTGAAATTGCCAATGGTTTCAGTGAGTTGAATGATGCGGAAGATCAGGCCGCGCGTTTCCATGCGCAAATGAAGGCAAAAGAAGCGGGTGACCAGGAAGCAATGTACTACGATGCTGACTTTATCCGTGCACTCGAATACGGCATGCCACCGACTGGCGGCTGTGGTATTGGTATTGACCGTTTGGTTATGATGATCACGGATAGCCCAAGTATCCGTGATGTAATTCTGTTCCCGCATATGCGTGCTGAAGCTTAACTACATAGTGCTTAATTAGCAGTCAAATTTAATAAAGCCCTCAAGTGGAAACTTGAGGGCTTTATTGTTTATTCTGATGTTAATGAATTGTAGTTACTACATTCGTTGCTCAATAAATAAAGAATTACCGATTATTTTTTTGCTTGTTTTTTTGCAATTGCAGCGGCACTTGAAACCTCGTGCGGTGATTCAAACTGCTCAGGCCCTGCGATGACAGCGCCGATAGAGATGCTCATGAGTGGTTGAAACGTGCGGTTACCTAGACGATCTTCTACTTCCATACCACCGCGTTCTCGTTCTTCTGCGCTATAGAACCATTTGGCAACCTCGGCAAAGCGCGCAAGAATCGTTTCGCAACGCTGTTTCCAGTTTTGGCTTTGAAATAGCACAATAAAATCATCGCCACCAATATGACCGATAAAATCAAACTCTTTGCAGCAATGCTCTGTTAATAGCGTTCCTATTAATTGGATAACGTCATCGCCTTTTTTATAACCGTGCATGTCATTGAATGGTTTAAAAAAATCCAGATCAAAATAACACGCCGTGAATGCTGTTTTTGTACTCAAAAGCCCATCAATATGTTCATTGATAGGCACATTGCCTGGTAGCAGTGTTAACGGGTTGGCGTAACGGGCTGCGCTAATCTGCATTTGTGTAAACTGGCGTAGCAAGTCGTGTCCGCTACCCATGCCAGCATAGGTTCCGTTTTCTGTCACGATAAAACCGATGGATAGATACTGCGGGTCACTCTGCAGCATGAGGTCGCTCAAGTCATGCAAACTGACTGATTTTTCTACGATGACCGGCCTGCCATCCATCACTATTTCGCAGGCGCTTTTGCCATATAGCTCTCTATAGTATTGTTTAGAGAACTGACTGGTGATGTGATAGCGGCTGATGATGCCAACAGGAATGCCATTTTTAACGACAGGAATTGAATTGATTTCAGCATGAAGTTCAAACAGGTGAAGCACGGCATCGTTGGATAGCTCCGGCGCAACGTATGGCGACTGTTTCATTAAACTTTCAACGGTGGTGGGCTGGTTGAATTGTTGTTTGTTAACGTATTTTGCGCCCAAAGTTTGTTTAATATGAGCTGGAATAGTCTTGGCCGGATGGTTCTGCGGGCGGGTAATATGGTAGCCCTGACCCAGCGCAATACCGATGTCACGGATAGCGATGAGTTCCTCTTCAGTTTCTATACCTTCTGCCACAATACGCGCACCAGATTTGTTGGCTATTTCCTGAATTGAGCGTACAAACTGCAGCTTTAACGGGTCATGATTGATACCCTGAATGAAGTGCTGATCTATCTTTACATAGTCTGGGCGCAGTTCAGACCACATGCGCAGACTGGAGAAGCCTTCCCCCAAATCATCGATTGCAATTTCAAACCCCATCGCACGATAGTAGTAGCAGGCTTCACGCAGCAGCCTGTAATCATTGCTAGGGGTGTTTTCTGTGAGTTCAATTACAACCTGCTGTGGCGTCAGGCCGATCTCATCGATATATTTTAGTGTTTCTCCGCCTCGAGAGTATTTGCTTAAAAATACATCGGGACTCACATTCAGAAAAACCTTACCCACACCGTTAAGATCATAAAACGATTGAAGTACTTCGTGTCTTGCCAGGTATTCCAGCTCAGCTACCAGGCCGTAATGACGCGCAGTGTTAAATAACTTGATGGGTGAATGTAATGGACTGTCTGCAGGACCTCTGATGAGACCTTCATGACCAATAATTTTAGCGGTTTTTATATCAATGATGGGTTGAAACACCGCACTTAAACGCTTGTTGCTAATGATGTCATGTAGCTTTTTTTCTATGTCATCAGCGGTATTTTCCTGATATTTATTACTATTGAGGAAAACAATATTAGTGCTCATATTCAGGTCAATTTGTAATTATTTATGGCGATGATATTTAAATAATGTGGCAGTTATATGATTGTGCTTGTTTAGAAGTGATCTTGTTATTTTTATACAGCCTGAGTTGAATAACCTTAAATTTATAGATGGCAGGTAGATAAAAGTTTGTTGCAAAAATACAACATAGATGACGTTTTTTTTACCAAATAATTATCTGTCATCAAAATGTCACACAATCGCCGCAAAATCCCCCTTGTTGAAAAACGCAGTAAACATTTCTTAAAACAAGAGGGATTTTAAATGAATTACAAATTAAGTAGCTTGGTAGCCGCAGCAGTAGCAGGCTCATTTATGTTGGGTTTTGGTGCTAATGCAATGGCCGACTCGACTGACGACATTGTGAATGCATTGATCGCTAAAGGTGTGTTAACAGAAGAAGAAGGTGCGCTGTTGCAAAAAGGCCGAGCAGGTGAAAAAGAAGCTGCAGAGAAGAAAAAAGCCAGTTCAGTTTCAGGTAAAGTTAAGAATGGTATTAGCTGGGAATCTGGCGACGGCGAAAATTCGATTGCTCTAGCAGGTCGTGTGCAGTTGGATTATCGCACATATGACAGCGATGATAATAAAGATAACACTACAGAAAACTTTGATGTGCGTCGTGCTTATTTAGGCGTGAGTGGTAAATTAGCTAAGTATTATGATTACAAGGTGGTAGCTAACTTTGCAGAATCTGATAAATCGGCTGACAAATCTAATCAATTGGATGAAGCTTACTTTGGTATCAACTGGTGGAAACAAGCCAGTTTCCGTTTTGGTCAATTTAAAATGCCATTCAGCTTAGAAGAGCAAACAAGCTCTCGCTTTATTGATTTCCAAGAGCGTTCACTAGCTAATAAATTGGTTCCAGGTAAAGAAATCGGCGCAATGATTCACGGTGAACCAGTTAAAGGTATGTTCTATGCTTTAGCATTCTCAACCGGTGAGGGTAGAAGCAATGTTGAAGGCAAAAAAGATGAAGGCAATGACGTAATCGGTCGTATAGGTTATAACTTTGCAGAATTAACAGAAAATAAAGATAACGTTTATCATGTTGCAGCGGCATATTCAAATGGTACGCAAAGTAAAACTATGGCTGTTGCTTCAAACAGTGAGTCAAAAGGTTATGGTTTTACCGTTAATACTTTGGCAGCAGATACGAAAAGAACTCGTACTGGTTTAGAGGGGGCATTTGCATTCGGCCCAGTAAAATTACAATCAGAGTGGATTCGCGCGACTTACGATCATGTAACAGAAGGTGATATGGACGTTGATTCTTGGTATGCGTCAGCGTCTTGGATGATTACTGGTGAGAAATATGCTTCATCATATAAAGGCGGTAAGTTTGATCGTTTAAGTCCAGCGAAAAACTTTGATCCAGCAACATTCTCAGGTGGTGCTTGGGAAATCGGTGTTCGTTATTCTGATTTTGATGGCAAGGATTTTAGAGATGCTGGTTTATTAGCAGCTACTGCTCCAGCACAAGTTGATGCATGGACTGTTGGTTTGAAATTTATTCCAACACCAAATACACGTCTGATGTTGAACTATGTTGATTCATCGTTTGATAAAGATATTGTGTCTGGTACAGGTCAAGCTAAAGATGAAAAAGCAATCACAATGCGCGCTCAGATGGATTTCTAAGAAATCCAATCTAGTTAATATTTAAATCTCCCTTTTAGCCCGCTCCCGTAGCGGGCTTTTTTTTGCTTAAAGATAGCTGTATTGCTACAGTTGTAATGCATATCGCACCTCTCAGGTATAATTGCATCCTGAAACTTAATTCAGGAATCCCGCATGTATAAACACCCATTACTCGACCGCGATAAAATGACGCCGCAAGAGGCGCTTGATATTCTGATTGACGGTAATCATCGCTTTGCCAATAATCTGACTGCTAATAAAGACCTGCATAATCTGGTGATGATGACTAAAGATAAGCAGCATCCTTTTGTTTCCATGTTGAGTTGCAGCGACTCACGCGCACCGGTAGAAATGGTGTTTGATCAGGCTTTAGGTGATGTATTCAGTGTGCGTCTGGCTGGTAATATTGCCTCAGATAAAGCCATTGGCAGCCTGGAGTTCGGCTGTAAATATCTGGGTAGCAAGTTAATCGTAGTGTTGGGGCATACCGGTTGCGGTGCGGTAAAAGCCGCCTGCGATAATTTTAAAGACGGACATATCGGTGAGATTACCAATCTGATCAAGCCTGCCGTGCGGCTGGAAAAAAGCATACTCGAGCAGCGAGATTCATCTAATGCTGAATTTGTGGCCAAGGTTTGTGCGTTAAGCGTACAGGTGCAGATGGATGAAATTATGCACAGTAGCGAGATATTGCAGGACATGCTGGCAAGCAGGCAAATTGCGATCGTGGGCGGTATTTATGATTTAGCCTCAGGTGAAGTGCATTTTATGGACAATGCAATAGGCCTCTAAAAGATCAGACTTACATCATTAGTATTATAAAAAAAGGAAGCCGCAGTTGGGCTTCCTTTTTTATTGCTTTAATTAAAACTAGAATTAAGGCTTGCGCTTAACGGTGGCCTTCTTTCGCCATGTTAATGCTGTATTTCGGTATTTCAATCACCAGATCTTCGGTACCGACTACGGCCTGACAAGACAGGCGTGAGTTCGGTTCCAGTCCCCATGCTTTGTCCAGCAAGTCATCTTCCTGATCTGATGACGGGTTAAGTGATTTTAGTCCTTCACGCACGATCACATGGCAGGTGGTGCATGCACAGGCTTTGTCGCAGGCATGGTCAATATCAATGTCGTGATCAAGCAGGGCGTCACAGATTGATTCGCCAGTGCTGGCTTCAAATGCAGTGCCTTCCGGGCACAGTTCTACATGGGGTAGTACGATAATTTGCGGCATTTTTACATTTCCAAAGAGTTAATAGCTTTACCGCTGAGCGCATGGCTCACGCTTGCATTCATACGTGCTGCTGCAAAGGCTTCAGTGGCGTGGTTGAGAGCATCAACCGCTTGGTTGATTGCTGTTGCGTCATCTTTAGCGGCTATAGTTTGCAATCGTTCGACTTCAGTTTTGATGGCATTTTGCTCACCTTCGCTGATCAGGTTGCCATCAGCTGCCAGTGCGGCAGTAACTGAACTGACAATTGCTCCGGCGCTGACGCGGGCTTCTGCCAACATGCGTGCTTTTTTATCATCTTCAGCACTGCTGAAAGAGGCTTTCAGCATAGTGGTGATTTCGTCTTCAGTCAGGCCGTAAGAGGGTTTCACTTCAATACGCGCTTCAACACCTGTGCTTTGTTCACGTGCAGAAACCGAGAGCAAGCCATCTGCATCGACAGTAAATGTAACACGAATACGCGCCGCGCCGGCAGCCATCGGTGGAATACCACGTAATACGAATTGTGCCAGCGAACGGCAATCGCTGACTAGTTCACGTTCACCCTGTACTACATGGATGCTCATGGCTGTCTGACCATCTTTGTAGGTGGTGAATTCCTGTGCGCGGGCGATGGGCAGGGTGCTGTTGCGATGGATGACTTTTTCAACCAGGCCGCCCATAGTTTCCAGTCCAAGTGACAATGGCGTAACATCCAGCAGTAATAAATCCTCATCATTTTTATTGCCTGCCAATACGTTGGCCTGAATCGCAGCACCCAGTGCGACTACTTTATCCGGATCGAGGTTGGTGAGCGGTTCCTGTTTAAAATACTCCTCTACTGCGTGGCGAACATGCGGCATGCGTGTTGCGCCACCGACCATGACGACACCAGTAATATCTTCAATGGTCAGGTTAGCATCACGCATCGCTTTGCGTGTAGGTGACATGGTTTTAGTAACAAGGTGCTGCGTGATTTCTACAAACTGATCAGCGCTCAGGGTGACATCTACCAGCATGCCGTTACTTAAGCGACACAAGACCTGCGCTTCAAAATTTTCGGTGAGCCATTCTTTAGCCTGACGTGCTTTTGTGAGCAATAAACGCGTGTCGCCTTCTGTCAGTGGTGCAAAGTTAGCGGTTACTTCGCGCACTTTATCGAGCACCCAGCAATAAATACGATGATCAAAATCGTCGCCGCCCAATGCCGAATCACCATTAGTGGCGAGCACTTCAAACACGCCTTTGGATAAATGCAGGATAGATACGTCAAATGTGCCGCCACCCAGATCGTAAATGACGAAGTTGCCCTCGGCGGCGTTATCCAAACCGTAAGCTACAGCTGCTGCGGTTGGCTCATTGAGTAAACGTAATACGTTTAAACCGGCAAGGCGTGCTGCATCTTTAGTGGCTTGACGTTGTGCATCGTCAAAGTAGGCAGGTACCGTGATAACAGCACCGACCAATTCTCCGCCCAATGATTTTTCCGCGCGGGTTTTTAATGACTTTAGGATTTCAGCCGATATTTCAACCGGACTTTTACGCCCAGCGCGGGTTTCAATCTGCAGTACTTTTGCTGCCTGATCTTCATTAGCCGAAACGAACTTATATGGAATATGCGCTCTATCAGTTATGTCATTAATGCTGCGGCCCATAAAGCGTTTGACTGAAACAATGGTATTGGTCGGGTCTACACTTTGCTGCGCCTGTGCTTCATGTCCGACAATTACTGACCCATCCGGCGCATAGCGCACAACCGATGGCAGTAAAGCGTGCCCGTGGTCATCCTGTAATACAGTGCTCATGCCGCTACGTACCGTGGCAACCAGTGAGTTGGTTGTGCCTAAATCAATACCTACCGCCAGTTTGTGCTGGTGGGGTGCGGCACTCATGCCAGGTTCGGAAATTTGGAGTAATGCCATATTATGTCGTTGTTCTATTTTGCGTTTTGACCAGATGGGTAAGTATTTTAACCACTATGCTAGTCTAAATATTCGATTGCCTGCTGTATATCAGAACATACTTTATCAATAAAAATCAGCTTGCGTGTTACTTCAGTGGCAGCAGCGTAATCTTTTTTATCATCAAATAATTCTGACAGTTCGCTTTCCAGCGCCTTGGCCTCAGCGCGTAATTGACTCAACAGCTTATCCATTGCCGGAATGTCTTTTGCTGCTTTTGCATCTTCCAGCAGCTCGCGCCATTCCATCTGCTGCATCAAAAAATCCATGGGCAGTGCAGTATTGGTATCTGCTACTGCATCGATACCATGTTTTTCCAATAGATATTTTGCACGGCGCGCCGCATTTTTTAAAGTGCTGTATGCCTCATTTGATAGCGTCGCTAGCTGCATTGAAGCCAGTTTTTCGGTAGCTCCGGCACTGACAAAACGGTCTGGATGGCTTGCTGATTGTATTTTGCGGAAGTTTGCTTCGAGCAGTTTTGTGTCGATATTAAACTGCTCGGGCAGGGCGAAAAGCTGGAAGTAGTCGTTTTGTGCGTTGGACATGCTTAAATAACTTAAACCGTAAAGCTTTCACCGCAACCGCATTCATCCTTGACGTTAGGGTTGTTGAATTTAAAGCCTTCGTTCAAGCCTTCTTTCGTGAAGTCGAGTTCAGTTCCATCGATATAAACGAGGCTTTTAGGGTCAACAATCACTTTAATGCCGTGGCTTTCAAATGCGATATCTTCAGGTTGCATATCATCTACGAATTCGAGCGTATAAGCCATGCCGGAACAACCAGTAGTTTTAACGCCCAGACGTAAACCTACACCCTTGCCGCGATTGGCAAGAAATTTCTCAACGCGGCTCGCCGCGGTTTCTGTCAATGTAATTGCCATAGTTGTCTCTCGCTTACGCGCTTTCTTTAGCTGCCTGTTTAGCTCTGATGTCGGCAACTGCTGCCTTGATAGCATCTTCTGCCAGCACTGAGCAGTGAATTTTCACCGGAGGCAAAGCCAGTTCTTCTGCGATTTCAGAATTCTTGATCGCATACGCTTCTTCAATGGTTCTGCCTTTGAGCCATTCTGTTACCAGTGAGCTTGAAGCAATTGCTGAGCCGCAGCCATAGGTTTTGAATTTAGCATCTTCAATGATGCCATCATCGTTCACCTTGATCATGAGTTTCATCACGTCACCACATGCTGGCGCACCAACCATTCCGGTACCAACCTGCGGGTCGTTCTTGTCTAAAGAACCAACATTTCTTGGATTTTCGTAGTGATCCAACACTTTGTCTGAATATGCCATTTTACTTCTCCTGTGTGCGTTTAAAATGTATCGCAAACTCGGCGTTAACTGCGCTTCACCGTACTATGCGTACTGTCTTCAGCTTGATGCCTTGATTTTGCTTCTTATTTCAAACGTTTACTTCATATTAAATCTTTTTTAAATCTTTACAGAAAGCGTCGATTTTCTTGGCTGGCTAGGCGCAGGTTTGCGACGTTTAGTTTGTCTAAACGAGCAAGCCTGCAACAACGCCAGACATGCAAAGAACGCTTTCTAATGGGCTGCCCATTCGACTTTGGTCAGATCGATGCCGTCCTTAAACATCTCCCATAATGGAGACAATTCTCTTAATTTCCCAATCTTGCTCTTCATTAGTTCAATGGTGTAATCAACATCTTCTTCAGTCGTGAAGCGACCAATTGAAAAACGAATCGAACTGTGCGCGAGTTCATCGCTGCGGCCTAAAGCACGTAATACATAACTAGGCTCCAGGCTGGCTGAGGTACATGCTGAACCGCTGGATACCGCAATACCTTTTACTGCCATAATCAATGATTCACCTTCAACATAATTGAAGCTGATATTTAAATTGTGCGGCACCCGGTGATCCAGATCGCCGTTTACATACACTTCTTCGATATCTTGCAGGCCATGTAAAAGTTTGTCGCGCAGGAATCGGATGCGCTCGTTTTCAGCGTTCATTTCTTCACGGGCGATGCGGAATGCTTCGCCCATGCCTACGATCTGGTGTGTTGCCAGTGTACCTGAGCGCATGCCGCGCTCATGACCGCCGCCGTGCATTTGTGCTTCGATACGGATACGTGGTTTGCGGCGTACATATAATGCGCCGATACCTTTAGGGCCGTAAGTTTTGTGCGCGCTGAAACTCATCAGGTCAACTGGCAGTTTCTCCAGGTCGATTTGTACTTTACCGGTAGCCTGTGCTGCATCTACGTGAAAAATAATATTGTTCTCGCGGCAGATGTTGCCGATAGCCGTAATGTCCTGAATCACGCCGATTTCGTTGTTTACCAGCATGATGGATGCTAATACTGTATCCGGGCGAATTGCTGCTTGGAACTTGTCCAAATCCAGTAAACCATCTGGTTCCGGTTGCAAATAGGTTGCTTCAAAGCCTTGGCGTTCAAGTTCGCGCACAGTGTCAATGACTGCTTTGTGCTCGGTTTGAATGGTAATGATGTGTTTACCCTTGCCTGAGTAAAAGTTTGCAGCACCTTTGATTGCCAGGTTGTTTGATTCAGTTGCGCCGGATGTCCAAACAATCTCGCGAGGGTCAGCGCCTACAAGCTTGGCGACTTCTTCACGTGCGTTTTCAACGGCTTTTTCAGCAGTCCAGCCGTAAGGGTGGCTGCGTGATGCAGGATTGCCAAACTCTTCCGTTAAGTACGGAATCATTTTTGCGGCAACGCGCGGGTCTATCGGCGTAGTCGCTGAATAATCCAAATAAATTGGATGAGCGTCGTCGTGCTGTTTGAAAACTGGTAATTCTACTGATGCTGACATCGTGTTCATTATCCTTGCAATTTAAATAATATCTTTAGTAATCGTATCTTTTACCTGACTGGTCTTATGCAGCAATGCCTGTCAGTTGCTTTAATCTTAAAATCTCGTTTTTCAGTGTATCTAACAGATTAGACACTTGTTGTGCGGTATTGTGCCCACCAAAACTTACACGTACTGCGCCTCGCGCCAAATCTTCACTCACTCCCATGGCCAGCAGTACATGGCTTGGTTCTGTACTGTCGCTGGAGCAGGCGGAGCCGCTCGCAACCGCGAAGCCTTTACGATCCAGCGCCATGACTAATGTTTCACCTTCAATACCGTTTACCGCAAAAAAACTGGTATTGGGTATGCGAGACACTTTATTACTGAATATCGTGACATCCAGTGATTTCAGGCCTTGTTCAAACTGGTCGCGTAATAGCTTTGTGTGGCTGGTAAAGCTGCTTAGATTTGCAACTGCCAGTTCACATGCCATGCCAAAACCTACAATGGCTACAACATTTTCTGTGCCACTGCGTAAGCCTTTTTCCTGCCCGCCGCCGTGAAGCAGTGGCTGGATGTCGACACGCTTGTCCAGTATCAGTGCAGCTGCACCTTGCGGTCCGTGTATCTTATGGCTCGAAACTGTCATTGCATGTACATTTAAATCGGTAAAACTTAATGCTAATTTGCCTAAACCCTGCACTGCATCCGTATGCATAAATGCACCGCTACGCTTTACCAGTTCCGCAATTTCGGCAATATCCTGTATGACTCCAGTTTCATTATTTGCCAGCATCACCGATACCAGATTGGCCGGTTTACTTAACAATAACTGCAGATGCTCTACATTTAATTTACCTTGCCCGTTTACTGCAATAGCCTGACTTTTAAACCCATGCTGCTTTAATGCCGCAGCAGGGCGGCTAATGCACGGGTGCTCAATCGCACTATATAAAATCTGTGTCGCTTCCTGGTTCGCAGTGATGCCTTTTACCGCAAAATTATTAGCCTCGGTGCCACTGGCTGTAAATACTACTTGCGAGGTATAAGCGCCACACGCTTCGGCTACTTGTGCTCTGGCGTGCTCGATCGCAGAGCGGGCAGTGCGGCCAAATACATGACGGCTAGTCGGATTCCCTGACTGCTCGCTCATCCAAGGTAACATCGCTTCCAGTACGCGCCCATCCAGAGATGTTGTCGCATTGTGGTCTAAATATATGCTGCTCATGATGGCTTAGACTACGTTTTGCCTTATGCGGCAGCCTCGTTTTTGTAGGCTACAGTATTTGTCATATTATGGCTGCGCGGGGTAATAGTAATTTTTTTACCCTCTTTCTGCGAGGCAACCATATCTGCCAAAGTAACACCTGCCAAGTATTCCAGTATTTTAGTATTTAACGCAGTCCACAGGTCGTGCGTCATACAGCGGCCTTCATCTTTACAGTTTTCATTGCCGCCACATTGGGTCGCATCAATCTGCTCATCTACCGCATTGATAATTTCAGATACTGAAATTTCATTGTAGGCCTTTGCCAGATTGTAGCCACCGCCAGGTCCGCGCACGCTCTTCACCAAACCTTGGCGGCGCAATTTGCTGAACAGTTGTTCCAGATATGAAAGCGAAATATCCTGTCGTTCACTTATGGCTGCAAGTGTAACGGGTTTGTTGTCCGCAGCATCCTGAGTTTCGTTTATTGCCAGATCCAGCATTGCGGTGACGGCGAATCGACCTTTGGTAGTTAAGCGCATAATCTTTGACTTTATAAAATATCAATGGTGAACATGAATTGTAAAATACCTTACAATTTTAGTCAACTATTATGCGATTCAGTTCACAGGTGACTACTTATTTATTTATTCTTGGTTCTTAACGGAATTTTTTTGGGTAGCTTGTACATTAAATGCCTCACCCACCTCGGCATCTGTTTCGATGTCCATATTTAATCTATCCAGCTGTGCCTGCAAGTTCTGCAAGGTTACATCTTGTTTGGCTGCGTGATCTAGAAGTGAATGAATGGCCTTGATCATCGGGTCATTTTCATCATTACCTACTGCATAGGCAGCAAAGCCGATTTTTTTTGCGGTAGCCTCACGCTGCTTGGATTTTTCTTCTTCCAATATACGTGCCGGAATGCCGACAGCCGTCGCGTTTGCCGGTACGTCTTTAACCACTACCGCATTTGAGCCAATTTTGGCGCCTTCGCCGATCGTAATCGGGCCTAGCACTTTGGCCCCTGCGCCAATGACAACGCCTGCTTCCAATGTTGGGTGGCGTTTACCTTTATTCCAAGAGGTGCCGCCTAATGTGACGCCGTGGTAAAGCGTGCAATCATCACCGATGACTGCGGTTTCGCCGATCACAACACCCATGCCGTGATCAATAAATACACGGCGGCCAATGGTCGCGCCCGGGTGAATCTCAATGCCAGTTAACCAGCGGCCAATGTGCGAGAAGAAACGACCGAGCCAGAAGAAATCTTTCTTCCATAACCAATGGCTGAATCTGTGCATGAGCAAAGCATGCACACCAGGGTACGTGGTCAGGATTTCCCAGTGTGTGCGTGCTGCAGGGTCGCGCTCGAACACGATGGATATATCTTCTTTTATATGATTAAACATTAAAGCATCTCAAAAACACATTATTTGGGCGCATTGCAGCGTTGCGCGGTGCTCGCAACTTCGCTGTATATTTCATACTATCTCAGTTTCTGTGCTCCGTGCGCCTTGCACTGCATCCCAAATAATATATTTTAGAGATGCTTGCAATACATAATTATGCCACAAATCTATAGTTGACTAAAATACTAGGTTTAGTATTTAGTATGTTTTTTGGGGGTCACAGATAAAGTTAAAATGCCTCGCAGTAAATTAACTTCTTCTTTTTCCAGTTTTGCACGTGAATAGATACGGCGTATGCGTTCACTCAGTTTTTTTGGCGCACTTGGGTTCAGATAGCCGATTTTGATCAGCGTATCTTCCAAATGTGCATAGAAACCTTCCAGTGCTTCATTGGTGGCAAGCTCAGTCGCTGTGGTGTCAACTTCCAACCTGCCTTCAGTAATCGCCATGCGAATCTCGTAACTCATCACCTGAACGGCTGCCGCAAGGTTGAGTGATGAATATTCCGGGTTGGCAGGAATCATCGCCAGTAACTGACAGCAATCTAGCTCCGCGTTGGAAAGGCCACTCATTTCTGTACCAAATACCAGCGCGATTGGTTGGCTGGCTGCGATCTGCACGGCACGTGCAGCGCCTTCGCGTACGTTGACCAGTTCATGCGAGATTTGTCTTTTACGTGCGCTCATGCCAATTGCGAATGCGCAGCCGGTTAATGCTTCGGATAAACTGCTGCATACTGTGGCATTCTCCAGTAAATCGGCAGCGCCGGTTGCCAGAGATGTCGCCTGCGGGTCAGGAAAGTGTAAGGGGTTCACCAGATACAAATGCTGCAAGCCCATGGTTTTCATCGCACGCGCGGCCGAGCCGATATTACCCGGATGGCTGGTTTGGCATAATACGACGCGGATGTTGTTAAAGATGTTTTGTTTATCCAATTGAGTGCCTGACGCAGTAGATGATTATTAACACTTGATTTGGTGTTAAGGTCAATAAAAGTTAAAATAGCATTTTATCAGTTCTTTAAGAAAATCTAGTCATGCATCCAATGCTAATCATTGCAGTTAAAGCCGCCCGTGAAGCTGGCCGTATTATCAACCGTGCATCTCAGGATGTTGGCTCCATTACCGTCCAATCCAAAACCTATAACGACTTTGTCAGTGATGTCGACCGCGCTGCTGAGCAGGCAATTATTGATATCCTCAAAGATGCTTACCCAGACCATGGTTTTTTGGGTGAAGAGAGTGGCGAGAGCAATCAAGATGCAGAAAATATCTGGATTATCGATCCGCTGGATGGTACAACCAATTTCCTGCATAGCTTTCCGCAATACTGTATTTCAATTGCATTGCAGCAAAAAGGCGTGCTGACGCAGGCTGTGATTTATGACCCGGTGCGTAATGACCTGTTTACCGCAACCAAAGGCCGCGGTGCGTTTTTGAATGACAAGCGTATTCGTGTCACCAACCGCAGTAAATTGCAGGATTCACTGATTTCTACTGGCTTCCCGTTCCGTGACTTTACGCATCTGGATACATATCTGGATATGTTGAAAGATATGATCAAGAAAACTACTGGCATTCGCCGTCCGGGTTCAGCAGCGCTCGATCTTGCTTATGTGGCCGCTGGCTGGGTAGATGGTTTCTTCGAAATCAATCTGTCAACCTGGGATATTGCTGCCGGTGGTTTGCTGGTACAGGAAGCTGGCGGTATTGTCGGTGACTTTGAAGGCAATGAAAGCTGGTTGAAAACCGGCAATATCGTTGCGGGCAACCCTAAAGTATTTGCGCAGATGTTGCAAACATTGAATCCGCATTTGACGGACAGCCTTAAAACGCCTAAGTAATTAAGTACATACTTAATCATCATTGCCGCGCTTCGCTCGCAATGAAAGCTTTACGAAAAATCAATTGCTTCCCTTTGTGAGCAATTGATTCAATTAACTTTAATTATATTCAAATCAGCATCTGCCCCTCAGTGGCGGATGCTACTTCTAGTAGTTAAACTTGCAGCCTTACTTACGGTTATGGTTTGCTTGGCATTGCATTAAACTTTTTATCTTCTTTGATAATCTGATTAAATCAGATTTACTAAATAGCCTGATCAGGTATCACCATCACACAGCAACAGATTTTGGAAACATACTTAAAATATGAAAAAAAACGCGAGTCAGAATTCGAATGGTATGGAGCAGGTGTTTGAGCAATGCGCACAGCAGCAAGATTATGCACAACAATTAATTACTGACCTTATTGCCGAAATCAGGCCGGCTAAACCAGATCAAACCGAGCTTGCGATAAAAGCGATTCAGGCGCTTTGCTACTTACTCACGACAGATCCGCAAAAAGCGCAATTGCTGCGCGAAACAGTTTTGCAATTATTAAGCGAGAGTAAACCGATTACCTTGTTTTTAATCTCACGCCACTCTGTATTTACCGGCTTCTTTTCTGAAATGCGCAGACGCCTCTCGCACAAGCTGTTGCCAGATGCTATCAATAGAGATTATCTGATCGATTTATTCAGTTTGTTTTTCACCAAAACAAGCGACGAGCAGTGGGTGACAGCCGTGCCAGATGAGGTATGGGCACAACTGATTCAAGCCATGCGTTTCGATTTGGCTGATAAAACGCTCACTGACACTTGCCAGCAAAATTTATTTTCAGCTTCGCAGGTGTTGTCTTACCGTATTGCTGCGCTTGGGCTGGAGCCGGAGTTGTTGCGTAATTATCCTGAGCTTGAGCAGCACAGCTCGCCCTTTGTGATACAGCAAAGTGAGTTAGCGCAAGTCTTTAAGGAGCAGGCTGATCTTACTTATCAGGCTGGGGAGATTGATATCAAGCACATTCTGGTGATGCTTGATCAATGCAAGGCGATCATAGCGAAAATCAGACGTAACAGTGCACAAACCGGAACTAGTATCAATCTCACTCAGCTGCTGCAACGTATGCTGCAGCAGGTGTCACGTTTGGAAGAGCTGTTGAATATTCTGCATCACTTTCAGCATGGACAATCTGCCGATATTGAAATAGTCAGATTGTTTAAGGCGCTAGTTTATAGCGAGTGTCACAAGAACGATCTACATGAACACTGGCGCGAAAACATGGAATTGATGGCGGTGCGCGTGACTGAGAATGCCAGCCGCACTGGTGAACACTACATCACTGAAAATCGCAGTGAATACTATGCCTTGATGCGCTCAGCAATGGGCGCAGGTGTGATCATTGCAATCATGGCAATGTTGAAACTTATTTTTGCCAAGCAGCATCTGGCACCACTGACTGAAGCGATTGTATTCAGCCTGAATTATGGACTCGGTTTTATTCTGATCCATATTTTGCATTTTACCGTTGCCACTAAACAGCCGGCGATGACGGCCGCTGCGATTGCGGCAACTATTGATAATGCCTCTGATACCAAATCCAAAGAGATGGATAATCTGGTGGCTATGATTGCCAATACCATGCGCAGTCAGCTTGTCGCTATTTTGGGTAATGTGGTGATCGTGATCCCTATGGCGATATTTTTGGCGTGGGCTATACTTCAATACAGTGGGCAGCATTTTGTTACGCCGGATAAAGCCCATCAGTTATTGGCAATTATTGACCCTGTTTATAGCGGTTCATTGATTTATGCGGCTGTGGCAGGCGTGTGTTTGTTCCTATCAGGCTTGATCGCCGGTTATCATGACAATTTGGCGGTGTACAACAAAATTCCACAACGGTTACGTGCTGTTAAGTGGTTGCAGAAGCTACTGGGTATTCCGCGTTTAGAGCGCGTTGCTAATTACATAGAGAATAATCTGGGTGCGCTGGCGGGTAACTTCTACTTTGGCTGTTTGCTTGGCGGCATGAGCGGGCTTGGTATATTGCTCGGTTTGCCGATTGATATACGCCATATTACCTTCTCATCTGCGTTTGTTGGCTTTGCCAGTTTCAGTCTGGATTTCATGCTTAGCTGGCAGGCTGCGGCTTATGCTGCTTTGGGTTTGGCACTGATAGGCTTTATTAACCTTGCGGTCAGTTTTGGCTTGGCGTTATATGTGGCGATGAAGTCACGTAAGGTACGTTTTAATCAGTGGCGCTCACTGATTATGAGTTTGGCTACTCGGCTAAATCAGCATCCGGGAGAGTTTATTTTGCCTCCCAAAAAAATTAAGAATCCAGAAAATCCAGTCGAGTAGAAAATTAAAGCATTTGGCATGGCGGCCTAATTACTTTTTGTGCTTTATAAATAGCTAATAGTTATTATTTGACTACTGCAATTTTTGGTAGAGTATTATTCTCTTCCTAGTCAAATATTCCTAGCCAAACTATTATTTGATTAGGCAAAAGTTAAGTTGAAAAGGAACACTCATGTCAAACTGGTTTCAAGATAACGCTCAATCTATTGGCAATACACCGCTAGTTAAATTAAATCGTATTACCGATGGCGCTCAAGCCACCGTGCTGGCCAAGATAGAAGGCCGCAACCCTGCGTACTCGGTGAAGTGCCGCATAGGCGCTGCCATGATATGGGATGCTGAACAGCGCGGTTTGTTAGGCTCAGGTAAGGAAATCGTCGAACCTACCAGCGGCAATACCGGTATCGCACTCGCTTTTGTCGCTGCCGCGCGCGGCATTCCGCTTACACTGACCATGCCGGAAACCATGAGCATTGAACGCCGCAAGCTGCTGATCGCTTATGGGGCGAAGCTGGTGCTGACTGAAGGCGCCAAAGGCATGACTGGTGCGATTGCTAAAGCTGAGGAAATCGCAGCTTCTGATCCCAGTCGTTATGTGCTGCTGCAGCAATTCAAAAACCCGGCCAACCCGGCGATTCATGAAAAAACTACCGGACCTGAAATCTGGGATGCGACCGATGGTAATATCGACATCTTTGTTGCTGGTGTAGGCACTGGCGGCACCATTACCGGTGTTTCTCGCTATCTTAAAAATACCAAAGGCAAGCAAGTGCTGACTGTTGCGGTAGAACCTGCCGCCAGCCCGGTATTAAGCCAGAAACGTGCGGGTGAAGAGTTGAAGCCTGCCCCGCATAAAATTCAGGGTATAGGTGCCGGTTTTGTGCCGGATACACTGGATTTGTCGGTTGTTGATGACATCGCTCAGGTGACTAATGAAGAAGCTATTCTTTATGCTCAGCGGCTAGCACGTGAGGAAGGTATGCTCTCTGGTATTTCCTGTGGCGCAGCGGTTGCGGTTGCAGTGCGCTATGCCAAGCGACCTGAAAATGCTGGTAAAACCATCGTAGTAATTCTCCCTGATTCTGGTGAGCGCTATTTGAGCTCGATACTGTTTGAAGGTCTATTTGACGCGCAGGGCATTGCCGTTTAATTTATTTAGTGTCTGCTTTATGAATGCTAACCACGCAGCTTGGTGTAAGCTGGCGTGGTTTTGTATTTTCTATATCAGGGTATTGTGATGAGCGTTGAATTGATTCTTGTATTTCTGACATTAGGCGCATTTGTGGGCTTGATGGCAGGATTGCTAGGCATAGGCGGTGGCGGCATACTGGTGCCGGTGCTGACTTCGATATTCATCTATCAGGGCTTTGCTATGGATAATGTGGTGCATATTGCGCTAGGGTCTTCCATGGCTTGTATCATGGTGACTTCATTTTCTAGTCTGCGTGCGCACCATGTTAATGGTGCGGTGATCTGGCAGTTGGTGAAAACGATGGCGCCTGCTATTGTACTGGGTACTTTTCTGGCGACATTCATCGCGGCGCAAATTAGTTCTAAAAGCCTGGCAATATTCTTTTCTGTGTTTATGGCTTATGTGGCATCGCAAATGTTTCGCAGCAAAAAGGTTCAGGCATCCGGTGCTAATGCCGGTAAAGTCGAATTGAGTCTGGTTGCATTGGGTATCGGCGCAATCTCTGCATTGGTGTCTATCGGCGGCGGTTCACTGACGGTGCCTTACCTGACTTGGCGTAATGTTGATATTCGCAAAGCGATTGGTACTTCTGCGGCACTTGGTTTTCCAATCGCTGTTGGCGGCACCCTCGGTTATTTGATAAACGGTTTTGCGGCAGATAGTATAAATCCTGAATATACGTTTGGATTTATTTATTTGCCAGCAGTAGTGCTGGTGACTATTCCAAGTTTTTTTACTGCGCCGATCGGGGCTAAGCTCACACAGACTTTGCCGGTGCAGACACTGAAGAAGATTTTTGGTGTGTTGTTACTGCTATTGAGTGTAAAAATGCTGTTTTCTTTGCTGTAACAATAATCTGTTTTAACCCACCTTAAGTTTTTTTTCTATTAACTGCAGATTCTGTGTTTGCAGTTTGTCTGCTTCAATAAACATTCTCTTGATGTCATCTTCCGCAATCATGCGTTTTGCAATCTGGCCGCAAACGAGGTCACAAAGTTCATAGATGCTTGGGTCTGCAATGCTATAAAACACACAGTTGCCGCGTGACTCACGCTTGACCATATCGTACTGGCTAAGCAGAGATAAATGTTTTGAAACATTGGCTTGTGTGCAGCCTGATATCTCCGTCAGTTGCCCTACATTTTTTTCCCCGTCACGCAGCGCATTCAATACTTTGAGACGCATTGGCTCGGCCAGCGCCTTAAAATATTTTGCTACATACTCGAGTGAGCGGTCATTCAATACACTCATATTCAATTCCATGGATTATTAACTTTTCAATATTGCATTATACAGCAATATGATAGGTTGACTATATAACTATATAGCTATATAGTGCAAGTAAATATTAATAAACAACAATATTTTCTTAAAGGAAGAATTGTTTTGACCCACTTATTCAAGTTCACATCATTTAAGTTAGCACTGGTTGCATTTTACTTGGCAGGTTATGGCATGAATGCTGAAGCCGAGACTTTGCAAACCTTCACGGTTGCACAATCAAACGCAGAGCAGTTCATTACGGTAGAAGGCTCGATTGAAGCGGTGAAAGGCAGTTTACTGGCACCGCAGGTATCCGGCAGCATTACTGTTTTAAATGTAAAAACCGGTGATCAGGTAAAAGCTGGCCAAGTTCTGGCGCGTATTGATACGCGTATCGCAAATCAGCAGGCGGTTGCTAATCAGGCGCAGGTTGGGGCAGCGCGAGCACAACTGAGTGCAGCTCGTCAGGAATATGAGCGTAAAAAACGTCTGCATGAAAAACTATACATCAGTCAGGCAGCGCTAGAGCGCGCAGAATCAGACTACAAAACAGCAGAAGCGCAGACTAAGGCCGAACTCGCACAAACTGGTATGGCAAATGTACAAAGTGGCTTGCACATAGTCACTGCACCATATGCAGGCGTCATAGCAGAAGTCATGACTGAGCAAGGCGACATGGCGATGCCGGGTAAACCATTACTTGCGCTGTATGACCCTAAGGAAATGCGTGCCGTGGTGAACGTGCCGCAAAGCCAGATAGCGAGTATTAAAGCTGGTAGTAATATCAAGGTCATCATCCCTGCTGCAGCAGAAGCTGAGCGCAGTGTGACTGTGTCTAAAATCACCGTCCTGCCGACCGCGGATGCAGTAACCAACAGCGTCAAAGTACGTTTACTGTTACCGCAAAATTTGAGCAGCGTGAGCCCGGGCATGTTCGCGCGTGCGCAGTTGCCAACTACCTCTGGCAAGCTAAATAATAAGATTTTTATTCCGTCACACGCTGTTATTAAGCGCAGTGAGTTAATGGCAGTGTATGTGGTAAATGCACAAGGTGAACCACAGCTACGTCAGGTGAGAGTCGGGCGCCAGCAGGGCGATAATATAGAGATTTTTGCTGGCTTGTATTCAGGTGAAAAGATTGCACTAAGCCCGATTGCGGCAGCGAACTTTCAAACGAAAAAACTCCTGAAGAAATAAAAAATATAAGCGATAGAGCCTATAAAAATGCATGATAACAATACACAAAATTCAGCTGACTTAAGTACTAAAGGATTAGGCGTCTCAGGACGTATCGCCAGATACTTCCTGACTGCACAGATCACGCCGCTGATTGCGGTGGTGGCAATGCTGCTTGGCCTGTTCGCAGTGCTGGTAACGCCGCGTGAAGAAGAACCGCAGATCAATGTCACGATGGCAAATGTGCTGATTCCGTTTCCAGGTGCTTCAGCTAAAAATGTAGAGCAGATGGTTGCTGTACCTGCCGAGCAGGTGCTATCGCAGATAGCCGATGTGGAGCACGTTACTTCGGTTTCGCGCCCCGGCATGGCGATCATCACGGTGCAGTTTGAGGTGGGTGTACCACGCACCGAGGCGTTGGTGCGGCTCTATAACACTATTCAATCTAATCAGGACTGGCTGCCGAAAAATCTGGGCGTGGGTGAACCTATCATTAAGCCTAAAGGCATAGACGATGTGCCTATTCTCACCGCTACCTTATATACAAAAAATCAGCAACAGGGCGCGTATGAGCTGGAGCGTGTAGCCCATGCGCTGGAAGCTGAGATCAAACATGTAAAAGGTACACGTGAGGTGGTCACGCATGGAGGGCCTGGCCGTGCAGTCAATATCATGCTCGATCCCGAAAAAATGGCAGCTGCCAATATCACGGTTGAAGCCATGCGCAGGGCGTTGCAGTCAGCAAATATGGGCGCGCCGCTGGGCGAAGTTATCAGCAATAATCAGGCAATCGCGGTGGAAGTCGGCAAATATCTGGCAGATGCGCAAGAAGTAGCCGAGCTAGTGGTTGGTCTGCATGATGGCCAGCCAGTTTACATGGGTGAAGTTGCTGAGGTGACTGATGGCCCGCCACCAGCTGAGCGTTATGTATGGTACGGTGAAGCCGGTAGTAAACAGGAGCATCCGGCAGTTACCATCAGTGTAACCAAGAAGCCAGGTCAGAATGCGGTAGAGGTGGCTGAAGCAGTTATCAGCCAGATTGATAGCCTGAGAAATGTGCTGATTCCAGCGGACGTTGAAGTAAAAATCACCAGAAACTATGGTGAAACCGCCAATGAAAAAGCGCAGAAGCTGATACAGAAACTGATCTTCGCAACCTCGGCTGTCGTGTTACTCGTTTTTGTCGCGCTTGGCCGTCGTGAGGCGATGATCGTCGGTACCGCGGTAATACTAACCTTGACGGCCACACTTTTTGCGTCCTGGGCATGGGGTTTTACGCTCAATCGCGTGTCATTGTTTGCGCTGATTTTCTCTATCGGCATTCTGGTGGATGATGCGATTGTCGTAGTGGAGAATATTCATCGCCACATGAAGCTCAATCCTGATGCGAGCCTGACAGAAATTATCCCAGTTGCTGTAGATGAAGTTGGCGGCCCAACCATATTAGCCACGCTTACCGTGATTGCCGCCTTGCTGCCGATGGCATTTGTGAGCGGTTTGATGGGCCCATACATGAGCCCGATTCCTATCAATGCCAGCATGGGCATGCTGATTTCGCTGGCAGTGGCTTTTGTGGTCACGCCTTGGCTGTCTAATCTGTGGCTGCGCCATGCACAGCATGAAGATGCGTTGACTAAACGTATCGCGCCCTTATTCGTAAAGCTGTTTACCCCGTTCCTGGATGAGCAGTCCGGTAAAAAGAATCGACGCAAACTGAGTTTTGCCGTGCTCGGTCTTATTGTAATTTCACTGGTGCTGCCAGTGGCGCAACTGGTCGTGATGAAAATGCTACCGTTTGATAATAAATCCGAGTTTCAGGTGGTGGTAGATATGCCAGCGGGAACGCCGCCGGAAAAAACGGCAAGCGTACTGCATGCCATGACCGCCTATTTATCTACCGTGCCTGAAGTGACCAATTATCAGGCTTATGTTGGCCTTGCGGCACCAATTAATTTTAATGGTCTCGTGCGTCAGTACTATTTGCGCAGCGGCGGTGAATTGGGCGATATACAGGTGAATCTGGTAGATAAACATGACCGTGACGAGCAGAGCCATGCCATCGCAGGCAGAGTCAGGCCGCATTTGCAGCAAATTGCTAAAGCCTTTGGTGCTAATGTGAAAGTGGTAGAAGTGCCACCCGGACCGCCTGTGATTTCACCTATCGTTGCAGAAGTTTACGGCCCAGACGATGCTGATAGATTAAAACTGGCAAGGCAGGTGCGCCAAGTGTTCGAAGGCACGGCAGGTATTGTTGATGTCGATGATAGCGGTATTGCCGATACCCAAAAGATAGCGTTGATTGTAGACCGTAAAAAGGCTGCACTGCTGGGCGTGCCGCAAGCTGCGGTAGTTGCTGCTTTACGTGCCGGTTTGGCGGGAGATGATGTAACTCACCTGCATGATGCCAGCAAGTATCCTAATGCAACGCGGCTGCGTTTACCTGTCGCAGCGCAAAGCGATATTGAAGCGTTACTCAAACTTTCAGTAGCCACTGCTGGCGGCAAGCTGGTGCCAATACGTGAACTGGTGACGGTTGAAAATACCCTGCGCGAACAGCCTATATATCATAAAGATCTGTTGCCGGTAAATTACGTCATTGCTGACATGGCAGGCAAGCTGGATAGCCCGTTGTATGGCCTGTTCAGCATGCGTAAAGCCGTGGGCGAAATAACTGCGCCAGGTGAAAGTAAATTAAGCGAATATTTCATCAAGCAGCCAACTGATAACCAGCGCGGTTATGCCATCAAATGGGATGGTGAATGGCAGGTGACTTACGAAACCTTCCGTGACATGGGCGCTGCATATGCGGTTGGCCTGATATTGATTTATCTGCTGGTAGTAGCGCAGTTCGGCTCGTATCTGACGCCGCTGATTATTATGGCGCCGATTCCGCTCACGATTATCGGTGTGATGCCGGGCCATGCGCTGTTAGGTGCGCAATTTACAGCGACCTCGATGATCGGCATGATCGCGCTCGCCGGTATTATCGTCAGAAACTCGATTTTGCTGGTGGACTTTATCAATCTTGAAGTAGCAGCCGGCAAGCCATTTAAAGAAGCGGTCGTCAGCTCTGCCATTACACGTGCGCAGCCGATTATGCTCACGGCTTTTTCAGCCATGCTGGGCGCATTTTTTATTCTGGATGACCCGATATTTAACGGGCTGGCGATTTCACTGATATTCGGTATTTTTGTGTCAACACTGCTGACACTGATGGTGATTCCGCTGCTGTATTTTGTGGCGTACAGACATAAGTTTGCGTAAATTTTTAGGAGATATTCAACATGACAACATGGAAACTAGTTCGGGTAATGGCAGGTTTTTTTATACTGCTGTCACTGGCGTTGGGCGTGCAGGAAAGTCCGCTGTATGTAAGCCATTACTGGTTGTATTTCACCGCTTTTGTCGGCATTAATCTGCTGCAAAGCGGTTTTACAGGCTGGTGTTTAATGGAAAATATTCTACGCAAGCTTGGTGTTCAGGCAGGTTGTTGAACATGTCTATACCCCGTTTAATCCGAATTTCATTGCTGTTACTAACACTCGGTTCCAGTCAGGCGCATGCGTTTGACTTACTCGAAGCCTGGCAGGCTGCCCGCACGCAAGATCCTGCGTTTGCTTCAGCACGCGCAGCCGCGAATGCCGGACGTACCAAGAGCCTGCAGGCAGATGCACTGACAAGTCCGCAGCTGACATTGAATGCCGGCGCGGCGGGTGTCAGTAACGATAACAAGATCACCGATGCGAGATTCTCGAATGCGCAGTTTGCGGGTGGGGCCAGCAGCAATAAAGGCACAACCGATTTCCGTACCAAAACAGATGCCGGTCTTGATCTAAACCTGAATCTGCGTGCGGAATATCCTTTATATGACGCGCTGCGCGCAGGCTCAGTAAAGCAGTTAAATAAACAGGCCGCATTGGCTGAAGTGCAGTTGGCCGCAGAGTCTCAGCAGCTCATGTTGCGAGTGGCGCAAGCTTATTTTGATGTGCTGTTGGCTAAAGACACACTCGCTACACTCAAAGCACAGCAACTGGCAGTAGCTGAGGCGCTGGCAAGTGCCAAAGCCCGCTTTGCCGAGGGTGATGTGGCGATTATTGACACCCATGAAACGCAGGCACGATTTGATCTTTTAGCTTCGCAAGTGCTGGAGGCAGAAAGCAATTTGCAACTCATGCGCGAAGCGCTGGGTGACGCCACCGGTAACCGTGATGCGGCATTAGCGGCATTATCGAACAATACGGATTTTCAGCGTTATGTCAGTGGCGATATGCAAAGCTGGATAAGCCGTGCCCAAAGCAATCATCCTCAAGTGCATATACAGCAGTTGCAGCAGGAAATTGCACAAGCCGAAACCGGTAAATTTAAAGACAGATATGCGCCGGTGCTGAATCTGGTGGCGCAGGCCGGTGGTGAACGCTTGCAAGGTTTAGGCAACGGTGATGCTGACCTCACCAATCGCCAGATAAGTCTCGGTGTGCAGCTGACAGTTCCACTTTATACCGGCGGTATGCGTGATGCGCGCTACCAGTAGGCAATTGCTCTGGAACAGCAGGCACTTAGCCAGACTGACCTTGCACGCCAGAGTGCTGTGCGTGATGCGAGGTCAGCCTGGATGGCGGTGACGGTTGGGCAAGGGCAGGTGAAGGCGCTGGAACAGGCGCTACGTTCTGCCGAAATAAAGCTCGATTCAACAAAACTGGGGCGCGATGTTGGTGATCGTACTACGCTCGATGTGCTGAACTCCGAGCAGGGATTACACAATACCCGCCTTGCACTATCTCGCAGCCGCTATCAGGTGTTGCAGGCTTTGCTTAACCTGTCAGCTGCGGCGGGTGAGCTTGATGAAGTGCGTTTGCAGGAAATTAACGAAGCACTTGCCAAGTAATGAGTAAAGGACAGCATATGTTTACAAAACTAAAGCTGAGCTTGTGTTTCATTGCGATTGCCATGCCTGGACTGATGATGGCTTTAAAACGGCACAGTCAAAATTATAGGAGCGTAAAAATGAATAGAAACTTATCAGGTATTTTATCCAAACTTCTAGCTAGTGCTTCATTGCTGGCAGCAAGCACTGTTTTTGCTGCTGGCAATACATCCGCAGAGCAGTCGCAATATCTGGAAGAAAGCAGAAAAGTTGCACAGGAATTCATGCAGACATTAGGCGGTACGTTAAAGAAACAGTTGGCACTCGGTGGTGCTGAGAGCGCCATCGGCGTTTGCAAGGAAATTGCACCGGCGCTGGCAAATGAGTATTCAAAAAATGGCAGAGTGGTAAAGCGTGTTTCCCTGAAAAATCGTAATCCGGTGCAAGGTGTTCCGGATGCTTGGGAACAAAATGTTTTAGCAGGATTTGACCTTGCTCAGCAGCAGGGCAAGCCTCTGAGCGGAATGGAAGTATCCACAGTGCGTGATGAGGCAGATGGGCGTTGGTTCAGATACATGAAAGCGATTCCGACTCAGGCCATGTGTTTGCAGTGTCATGGGCAGCCGTCTGATATTTCAGAGGGAGTGCGTGCATTGCTATTAAAAGAGTACCCGCAAGATAAAGCCGTGGGATATAGCGAAGGACAGGTACGCGGCGCAATTTCTATCAAGCGTTTGTTAGAGGTAATGCCAGTAACAGACTAAAAATTATAAATAAAACAACAATGTAACAAAGGAGATCAGTAATGGCACATATCGTAATTATGGGCGCAGGCATTGGTGGAATGCCAACCGCTTACGAGCTTAAAGCCAAACTTGGTAATAGTCATCAGATCACTGTCGTCAATTCGGTAGATTATTTCCAGTTTGTGCCTTCTAATCCGTGGCTGGCTGTAGGTTGGAGCAAGCGTGAAAAAATCACTTTCCCGATACGGACTTACCTTGAGAAAAAAGGCATTAACTTTATTGCTCAGCCTGTCAGTAAAATAGATGCAGAGCAAAATAGCCTGCAGTTGGCAGATGGCCAAACGCTTAATTACGATTATCTGGTCATCGCCACCGGGCCTAAATTATCTTTTGATGAAGTTGAGGGCGCTGGTCCTAATGGCGGATACACACATTCCATTTGCTCCGTAGACCATGCGGAAAAATCCTGGGATGCTTATCAGGAGTTTATTAAAGACCCGGGCCCGGTGATTATCGGTGCCATGCCAGGTGCGAGCTGTTTTGGCCCGGCTTATGAGTACACATTTATTGTGAATAAGGATTTACGCAAGAGAAAGCTGCGTAAAAAAGTACCCATCACCTATGTCACCAGTGAGCCTTATATTGGCCATTTAGGTTTGGGCGGTGTGGGGGATTCCAAAGGCATGCTGGAATCCGAATATCGTAACAATGATATTAAATGGATCACCAATGCCAAGGTTACCAAGGTTGAAGCTGGAAAAATGTTTGTAACCGAACTTGATATGCATGGCAATGTGGTAAAAGAGCATGAGTTGCCGTTTAAGTATTCCATGATGCTACCCGCATTTAAGGGAGTTGAACCCGTAGCAGGTGTTGAAGGTTTATGTAACCCTAGAGGATTTGTGCTGATAGATGAACACCAGCGCAGTAAAAAATATCGCAACATTTTCGCTGCCGGCGTCTGTGTAGCTATTCCGCCCGTGGAAGTGACGCCGGTGCCTACCGGCGCACCAAAAACCGGCTATATGATTGAATCCATGGTCACCGCTATTGCGCATAACATTGCAGCTGATTTGAACGGGCAAGCCGCAGATGCGAAGGGTACCTGGAATGCGATCTGTCTTGCTGATATGGGCGATACCGGTGCCGCTTTTGTTGCAATACCGCAAATCCCACCGCGCAATGCAAGCTGGATGAAGAAGGGCAAGTGGGTGCATTACGCCAAAATCGCCTTTGAAAAATACTTTATCTACAAGATGAAAAAAGGTACTTCGGAGCCAATTTATGAAAAGTATGTACTAAAAGCCATGGGCATAGAAAAGCTGGATTAACGCTAATGCAACTTTAGTGAATGGATTGCTTTAGTGTTAGAGAGTTGGAATACAAGAATTTTACCCAACATATTGCAAGCCTATGATCTTATAGTTTTTTTAATGAGTTAACCAATTGGTATGGATTTAAAGCCCTGCAATTATTATGGATAAAATCCTCATTAATTGATATATTGACCGCTCCATTATTTATTAACATCAATGAATCAGAGTGTTTTTCTGAATGCCCTGTTTTGGTGCGCATCATTTTTATACACCCTTTCAGGTGATATAATGGATACCTTAAGGTTTTGCACATGGTTTTGTAGTACTTACAGACGCAGTGGAGTTTTTCTATAAAACTACAGAATACTACGCACCAGAAGATGCACACAGTATTCTTTGGGGTCACCCTGCCATTGCGGTAAAATGGCCGATTTTCGGTGAATCCATGTTGTCTATCAAAGATCAGCAAGCCAAAACATTAGCAACAGCGGAATACTTGGCATGACTCACGTATCAACAACAATCAACCCGCATGCAGCGCAACCCACATCGCTCGTTGCTTTGGCTAAAAGCCTGTGGCGTAACCGGCAGCTTATTATGCAAATGACTAAGCGCGAAGTGGTTGGCCGCTACAAAGGCTCCGCTATGGGCTTGGCTTGGTCGTTTTTTAACCCAGTGTTCATGCTAGTGGTGTACACCTTTGTGTTCTCTGTAGTGTTCAAAGCGCGCTGGGGTGTTGGGGGCGAAGATAGTAAAACCCTGTTTGCTGTTGTGTTATTTGTCGGCATGATTGTGCATGGGCTGTTTGCTGAAGTAGTTAATCGAGCCCCCAGCTTGATTCTTTCTAATGTTAACTACGTTAAAAAAGTAGTGTTCCCGCTTGAAATTTTGCCTGTTATCAGTATGGCTGCTGCATTGTTCCATAGCATGGTTAGTTTGTGTGTATTGCTTATAGCCTTTGTTGTATTTAACGGCTATTTGCAGTGGACAGCTATTTTTATACCTTTGATATTATTACCGTTCGTTATTTTTACACTTGGCTTAGCGTGGATGCTGGCATCAATAGGGGTTTTTTTGCGCGATGTTGGCCAAGTGATTGGTATGGTTACTACCGTGATGATGTTTTTAGCGCCGGTGTTTTATCCGGTAACAGCAGTGCCGGAACAATTTCGTCACTGGCTTCTTGCTAACCCGCTCACTTTTATTATTGAGCAATCGCGAGAAGTCTTAATTTGGGGGCATTTACCTAATTGGATTGGATTAGGTATTTATACAGTTTTAGCTATTTTAGTCGCTTGGGCAGGCTATGTGCTGTTCCAAAAAACCAGAAAGGGTTTCGCCGATGTCCTCTAAGTTAACTGAGCTAACTTCAAATAACGTTGTTTGGCACAACGCCACCGTTACCCGTGCGCGTCGTGAAGCGCAAAATAATCATCGTGGTGCAATTATCTGGTTTACTGGCTTGTCTGGCTCGGGTAAGTCAACGGTAGCACATGCTGTCGAAGAGGCTCTGCATCAGCAAGGCTGCCGAACCTTTGTTTTAGATGGTGATAACGTACGACATGGTCTCTGTGGTGACTTAGGTTTTTCAGAGAAAGACCGTCAAGAGAATATAAGACGCATTGGTGAAATGGCCAAGCTGTTTATGGAAGCAGGAATTATTGTTTTAACTGCTTTTATTTCACCTTACCGCGGAGATCGTAATCGTGTGCGTGGCATGGTTGGCCAGGGGGACTTTATTGAAGTTTACTGTGACACACCGATTGAGGTTTGCGAAATGCGCGACGTTAAAGGCCTATACAAAAAAGCCAGAGCAGCTGAAATTTCTGAATTCACAGGCATCTCATCACCATATGAGATGCCAGAAACCCCAGAGTTGCTTTTAAATACAGGAGCAGACTCACTGGATAGGTGCGTGCAAGAGGTGATGGCTAACATAGCCAAATTAGGTATCTTTACAAGTACTCACTTAAACCAAGATTTTGAAGTCAAAAACCAGTATCAAGAAAATGGAACACAGCTATGACTGATATAGCAATTAGCGTTCAAAATCTGAGTAAATGTTACCAAGTTTATGAAACCCCTCGTGATAGGCTTAAACAATTCTTTTTGCCTAGTGCACAGCGTCTTTTACACATAAAGCCCAAGCAGTATTTTCGAGAGTTCTGGGCGTTAAAAGATGTTTCCTTTAAAGTGAAGAAAGGGGAGACGATTGGTGTCGTTGGCCTTAATGGGTCAGGAAAGTCAACACTCCTAAAAATGATTTGCGGCACATTATCTGCAACATCAGGTTCTGTTACAACTCAAGGAAGAATTGCAGCATTACTTGAACTTGGCTCAGGGTTTAATCCTGAGTTTACAGGTAAAGAAAACGTATATATGAACGCTTCTATTTTGGGGTTAAGCGATGAAGCGATTGCAGCTAAATATGAAGCAATAGTAAAGTTCGCAGATATAGGTGATTTTATTAATCAGCCAGTCAAGACATACTCTTCCGGCATGTATGTACGTCTTGCATTTGCGGTTATCGCAAATGTGGATGCTGACATACTTATTATTGACGAAGCGCTGGCAGTGGGTGATGTGCTGTTTTCACAAAAATGTATGCGCTTTCTTCGTGAATTTAAAAAGAATGGAACGGTACTATTTGTAAGTCATAATTCTGGTGCGGTTGTTAATTTATGCGACAGGGCAATATGGTTAGACAAGGGAGCTGTTCAAGTGATTGGCCCTGCAAAGAAAGTTTGTGAAAAATATCTCGCCAAACGTTATCAATCTAACTCATCATCTAACGTTGACCACCAATATCAGAATTCAGAAGCCAAAATCGTTGTGAGTGCCAGTCAACTAGATAAATCTACAGATGAGCCTAAGCAAGATATGCGAATGGCATTTGTTAACCAATCAAATTTAAGAAACGATATTGAAGTATTTGCATTTTCTGGAGCTTTACATGGTTTTGGCAATGGTGGAGTCAAGTTCATGCAAGTGGGATTAGCCGATGCAAATAGCACAGCACTTAGTTGGGTTGTGGGCGGTGAATTGGTTCGACTACTTCTTGATTTAGAAGTATCTATTACAATTGAAAATGCAGTAATCGGATTTTTTGTTAAAGATAGGCTTGGTCAAGTGCTTTTTGGTGAAAATACGCATATTACTTACATTAACAATCCTGTTTTGTTAAATCCTGGTGAAGTGGTTCGTGCTATATTTGAGTTTTATATGCCCATACTGCCACGAGGGAAGTATGCTATAGATGTTGCAATAGCTGATGGGTCGCAAGATGAATGTGTTCAATTGCAGTGGTTGCATGATGCGCTTGTGTTCGAATCTCATTCATCCAGTGTGTCAACGGGTTTGGTCGGTATTCCTTTTCAGAATATCGAGATGATTAGATCTAAAATTGAGGGTAATTCACTTGAGTGATTCTGAAAATATCCACAAAATGCCTAATTCTGCATTATTCCTACACATACAAAAGACGGCAGGAAGTTCAATCGTAGATATTGCTCGTCAAGCTTATGGGTCTGATCAGGTTGTTAGTCATGGAGATTATTTAAATGCTACTCCAACATTATCTCTAGGCGCGGTTGATAAGATTTCAACCAAAGGAGAAAAACTTCCTATCCCAGTAAGTGGGAAAGAGAAATATGAGCATATTCCATTTGTTTCAGGTCATTTCGGATACGATTTTGCCAGGAAATTAATGCAAAATCGATATACTTTTACCTTTTTGCGCGATCCTATTGAGAGGGTCTTGTCATATTATTATTTTTGTAAAACACGTGATCCTAATGAATATGAGATATATGCATTGACCCAACAGCTAAGTTTAGATGATTTTTTAATGTTAGGTCTGGAACGACCTGCTGTAAAGGCCTGTATCTGGAACAATCAAGCATGGCAGCTTGCTAATGGCTACGGTAATTCAAATGGGAGAAACATCCTAAGCTTTTGTGAAGAAGAAATTTTGGCGCTTGCAATTCAGCATCTTGATGATTTTTCGTATATTGGTTTTGCGGAAACTTTTGAGGAGGATCGTGACTATATTTTAAAAGAACTAAACATTATCCCTCCAAAAGAAAAAGTTGTTTCAAACGCAAATCCAAGCAGACCCTCTACAAAAAACTTGCCTTTGCCAACATTAAAACTGCTTGAAGATCTTACTCATTTGGATAGAGCTTTATACAATCTAGCATGGCATCGTAAAAACTTTTTTCTTGAAAAACCGTTCAAGTTTATGCGTAAACTTAAACGTAAGTTTTTAACTATATAACGGATCTTTTAAATGAACACTTCAAGCGAGTCTGAGAAGATTGATATTGCAAAGTTAAATAAGCAAATATCCCAACAAATCCATCAGCTTAATTGGTACGCTGAAGATCGTCGTCGGCTTACTAATAGATATCTATCATTGATGCAAAAATGTTTGACTGGCACCATATATGAAGATCCTCCTCTTAAAGCGCTAGGTAGTGAAATATTTGACTCTAGGCTTAGAGAGTACGGATGGGATTGGCCTTCAGTAGCTCACACAATGATTGGAGAGAAGCGGTTGGCTAATGTTCGCAGCCTAACCGAAAGCGTGCTTGGTAATGGCATTGAAGGTGACTTTATTGAAATGGGTGTTAAGAGGTGAGCATGTATATTAATGCGGCAGTTTTGATGCTTACTGATGAAAGATCGTACTGTATGGCTAGCGATTCTTCGCGGGCCAATGCCACCTTGAAGAAAATATCCAGCAGATGCAATATCAGTTCATACACTCTGAACTGGTGTTTCACCAACGCAAGAAAAATTTCGAAAATGGTTTGCTTGACGAGCAAGTGAAGTTTCTTAAAGGGTGGTTTAAAGACACATTACCCAATGCACCAATCCAAAAATTGGCTCTATTACGGCTTGATGGTGATATGTATGAATCTACCATGGATGCACTTCTGGCTCTGTATGACAAGGTTTCTGTAGGTGGTTATATAATTGTTGATGATTATCATGTGGTAGAAGGTTGCAAACGTGCAATACATGACTTTTTATCCCAGCGAAATCTGAATCCTGTCTTAGAGGAAATAGATGGTGTTGGCGTTTATTGGAAAGTTACATAATGTCTGCACAGGAATTTAAATCAACAATAGTTCAAAATGATAGGCTTTTGCCTGGCATTCATGGTCTACGTGGAATTGCCGCTTTGGCGGTTGTTCTATATCACCTAATTCATATTGCAGGAATAAAGCCACCGAACATATTTGGCTTTATCGGTAGAGACTTTGGCTTTAGTGTACATTTGTTTTTTTATTTTGAGTGCTTACTCACTTATGTATTCAACTGAGTCAAAAATTAATCAGCCCAATTGGCTGGAAGATTATTTTATAAAAAGATTCTTCCGCATAGCACCATTATTTTACTTAATGATTATATTTTTTGTTTTAGTCTTTGGTTATCACAACATTAATAATATCATTTTAAACCTAACGTTCACATTTGGATTTGCCCCCCTCAGCCTTTGTTTGGGGTGGTTGGTCGGTAGGTGTTGAAATGATTTTTTATGCAATATTTCCAGTACTTCTCTTATTAATTAGATCGCATAAAGCTACTTTGATATTTCTAGTTGTCAGTACTGTAGTCAGTTGCACGTTACGTTCAGCACTTCATTATCAATACTTAAGTGCTGATCCTACAGCACGTTTTGATTGGAGCTACTTTTCATTTGCTTCGAATATGTTTTTTTGCGATGGGTATGTATGCTTATCGATTAAGTCAGTGCTACAAAGCTGATACGAAATTAATGCGTATTTTTGCACCAATAGTCGCTATCACAATCATTAGTACCTTAGTGTTTTCTGAGTTACTTAAGTATCTATACAATTCAGGTAGATTCGATATTGTGTTTTGGGGTCTTGGATTGTCGGCCCTTTGTATTTGGCAAGGCGTTTTGCCAAGTGTGTGGATTGGAAATAAGTTTTTTGAGCATTTGGGTGAGCGTAGCTTTTCAATTTATTTGCTTCACCCTGTTGTGATTTTTTATTCAAAAAATCAGCTTGGCGTAGTTTATCAATTACTAGAACCATATGTAGGATTAAGTGCATATTTCGTTTGCGCAGCTTTGCTTATATCTTTAATTTTAGTTTTTGCCGAATTCACTTATAGACTTATTGAAGTGCCAGGTATTAAGCTTGGTAGAAAACTAATAAAAACAAGGAAGGTTGTATGAAAAATAAGCGTCATAATTACGAATATGATGTCGATGTAGAGTCAAACACTGCCCCAGCAAATGTCGTCAGAAT
>JAHRYP010000007.1 GCA_020622105.1 Methylotenera sp. | reverse complement strand
GTGAAATGTTTCCTAACGCTAAAAAGTCAAAACTGGATTTAGAAAAAATTGGTACGGAAATTTCAGCCCGTAAAACTGAACTTAAAAAAACTAAAAAATAGACAGCCGAGTTCTGCCTGTTCAAGTGCTGGGTAACGTAGCCACTCAAAATTTTCTTTCAAATTAAGATTGAAGGCAGCTACTTAATTATCAAGGCAGATAAATCAGCGATACATGATCATATTCCTCACTATTATTCTTACAATAATTTCATTTATTGTATTCATGAACTTTGTGACTGCTGAGAAAAAACTTCAGCATAAGCTGGATAAACAATATTCAATCAGCGACCCACAGTTCATCAGGTCGGTAAGTGCGTTACTGGGCCCGTCGTTTATAGATGGCAATGCGGTGAAAGTGCTCAAGAATGGTGACGAGATTTTTCCTGTAATGCTCAATGCAATTCAACAGGCCAGGCAAACTATAACCTTTGAGACATTCATTTATTGGGCAGAAACTATAGGTGAGGACTTTGCCGATGCTTTGAGCAAACGTGCACTAGCCGGAGTAAAAGTCCACGTTTTGTTAGATTGGCTTGGTAGCGTTAAGATGGAACAAAAGCAGCTGGATAAGATGATGCAAGCGGGTGTTGAGATTCAGCGATACCATAAGCCACACTGGAGTCATCTTTCTCGGCTAAACAATCGAACGCATCGCAAGCTGTTAATCATAGATGGCGAATTGGGATTCACGGGTGGGGTTGGCATTGCTGATCAGTGGCTTGGTAATGCCAGCAACCCTGATGAATGGCGTGATACGCATTTTCAGGTCCATGGCCCGGTTGTCGCACAGATGCAAGCCGTTTTTATGGATAATTGGATCAAAGCACAAGGAAAAGTATTGCACGATCAACATTACTTTCCAGTGATCCACAAAGCGGGCACAATGCCTTGTCAAATGTTCAGCAGCTCCCCGAGTGGCGGCAGTGACTCGATGGAACTCATGTACTTAATGGCGATTACTGCTGCTGAAGACTCAATTTATATATCAAGCGCGTATTTCGTGCCCGATGAAATGTCAGTAAATGCGCTGATTGACGCGGCTAACCGCGGCGTAGAAATCCGAATCATTGTCCCTGGCAAACATATAGACAATGAGCTGGTACGAAAAGCATCGCGCGCTGGATGGGGCGATATGCTTAAAGCAAACATACAGATTGCCGAATACACCCCAACCATGTACCACTGTAAAATTCTGATAATTGATCACCTATTGGTTTCAATAGGCTCTACCAATTTCGATAATCGCTCTTTCAGATTAAATGATGAAGCTAACCTCAATATTATGGATAAAGATTTCGCAATAGAACAAGCGAACATTTTTAATGACGATTGGCAACACTCCCATCAAATCACTTATGAAGATTGGTTAGCCAGACCATTAAAAGAAAAGTTTTTAGAAAAAGTGGCGGTTTTATTAAAGTCACAGGTATAGCGCTTTAATAAAGGCAGTATTTTTGTAAAGGAAGAGTCTGAGCCCATTGATTTCTTAGGAATCGTGGTTTGCCCCCTTTATCTCCCTGAAATTTACGCATAAGATGCTAGTAGCGGTTTCTATAAACTTAGCATCTGTAAATAAGGCCAGACTTTATTATAAATACACATCCCAATCATTCCATAATCGCCAAATTATTCGTCAAATGAAACAAGTTGTAATTAGAGCACCTGCTGCAACGAATATTGCTCAAATGGAGCCGCTGATCCCCGAAGCAAGGAATGACTGCGGTTCTTGAGATCGCTAGTGAGTTAATTGGGGCCTGTCCTCTATTACTGTTCTTAATGTCAGATAAAAGCGTTAGTAAAGTCACTCAAACATTATGATGTTTTTGAGCTCTGTAAGTCATCGATGGGGTTTTGATCAAAAAACTCAAGTGTATACCTTTGCGATGAAACAGTTTAAGGATAAGAATGATGCCTGACCTAGCACTAGATTTAGCCAGAATCCAATTTGGTTTTACTATATCTTTTCACATTGTTTTTCCTGCTATATCTATTGGGTTAGCGAGCTATTTACTTGTGCTTGAAGCGCGCTGGTTAATGACCAGGCAAGCTGTTTTTCTAGACCTTTATCATTTCTGGGTTAAAATTTTTGCCTTATGCTTCGGAATGGGGGTAGTTTCAGGTTTGGTGATGGCTTACCAGTTCGGAACTAACTGGGCGGGGTTTTCGGCATTCGCAGGAAGTGTTACAGGGCCATTATTGGCGTATGAAGTCCTCACGGCATTTTTCTTAGAAGCAGGCTTTTTGGGAGTGATGCTTTTTGGTTGGTCGCGTGTAGGCCCAGCCATTCATTTTGCAGCAACATTCATGGTTGCCATAGGCACTTTAATCTCCGCCATTTGGATATTAGCGTCTAATAGTTGGATGCACACTCCACAGGGGATTGAAATCATCAATGGCCGAGTGATTCCCGTGGACTGGATTGCCATAATTTTCAACCCATCTTTTCCATACCGTCTTATACACATGGTATTGGCGGCTTATCTAGCCACTGCACTTATAGTTGTTTCAGCCGCAGCGTGGCAGATATTGAAAGGTAATTCAAATATCGGGATCCGTAAGATGCTATCAATGGGCATGTGGATGGTATTAATCGTCTCGCCATTACAAGCAATAGTTGGTGATTTTCATGGATTGAATACCTTAAAATATCAGCCCGCTAAGATTGCCGCTATTGAAGGGCATTGGGAGAATGTGCCTGGTAAAGCTTCTCCATTAGTATTATTTGGCTGGCCTGATATGGTCGAGGAAAAAAATCACTTCGAAGTAGCTATTCCAAATTTAGGTAGCTTGATTTTACGTCATTCCTGGACTGAGCAAATACCAGCACTCAAAGATTTTTCCACAGCAGATCGACCTAACTCCACAATTGTATTCTGGACGTTTCGTGTGATGGTGGGGTTAGGGTTGCTTATGATTTTGTTAAGTTTATTTTCTTTATGGGCACGCTGGAAAAAGAACCTTTATCACAATAAATTTTTTCTGCGCTTTGCTTTGGTTATGGGTCCTACTGGTATCGTGGCAATGCTTGCAGGATGGTATACGACCGAGATTGGTCGCCAGCCGTGGATTGTATATGGCCTTATGCGTACTGCTGATGCAGTAACTAAACATAGTGTTCCTGAGCTGAGTATTAGCTTAACGCTATTCATTGTTATTTATCTGACGATTTTTGGCACAGGAGTCATCTATTTACTGCGTCTGCTTCGCATTGGTCCTAAGCCAAATGAGTCTTTACAAGGCGATGCATTTTCTATGAACAAAAATGAAGTCAAAGACTTTATTATTGCAGCGGAATTTCATCCGCCGCATCCAATGCCTTCTGAAAGAAAGGAGGATTAATATGAGTTTTGATCTACCGTTAATTTGGGCAATCGTCATTTTGTTCGGCATCATGATGTATATCATGATGGATGGTTTTGACCTTGGGATTGGCATACTTTATCCATTCTTTACAGATAAGACTGACCGCGACATTATGATGAATACGATCGCACCTGTATGGGATGGTAATGAGACATGGCTGGTATTAGGTGGGGCTGGGCTTTTAGCCGCTTTTCCCTTGGCTTATTCAGTAATTTTAAGTGCATTTTATATGCCAATAATTCTGATGTTATTGGCATTAATACTACGTGGTGTGGCTTTTGAATTTCGATTTAAAGCACACGAACATGAGCGTCATTTCTGGGATAAAGCTTTTATATTTGGGTCTATTGTTGCAACCTTGTTTCAAGGGTTAGTTTTGGGCGCATACATTAATGGAATTAATGTCATAGATGGAAAGTACGCAGGCGGTCCGCTAGATTGGATAACGCCATTTTCGTTATTTACAGCCGCTGGATTGGTAGTGACATATGCTCTACTCGGTAGCACTTGGCTTATTATGAAGACTTCAGGGGAGCTACAAAACAATAGCTATCGATTGGCACGAATTCTAGCGTTTATACTTTTAGCAATTATCGTAGTCGTGAGCATATGGACGCCTTTGCTTAGTAACCAAATCGCTGAGCGCTGGTTTACACTACCCAACATTCTTTGGTTATCCCCAATACCGTTAATAATGGCTTATGTCTTTTATAAATTGCAAAAATCCTTGAACGACAAAGCCAATATTTCTCCTTTTATTTATTCACTGGGAATGGTTTTTTTGGGATATTTGGGACTAGGCATCAGTATTTGGCCCAACATTATCCCGCCAAATATTTCAATATATGCTGCATCTTCACCACACTCCAGTCAAAGCTTTGCACTCTTTGGAGCCCTCATTATCATTCCGCTAATTCTTGCTTATACTGCGTGGGGCTATTATGTTTTTCGTGGCAAAGTCTCAAAAGATGATCATTACCATTAACTCAATGAGTACCAAACAAAATGGAAAAAGATAAAGTCTGGTTAAAACGTATAATTTGGTTGGTAATTTTATGGTTCTCAAGTGTGTTACTTGTAGTGATTTTAAGCTGGGGTATTAAGTTTTTAATGGTTGTAGCGGGATACAAATCTTAATCATAAGAATGATTTGTTCCCTTTAGAAGTGTTGTTTTGTGTAAGTTTTGACTTAATTGAGTCCAAAATGAATTACCACTAGACCATAGAATTTGGACATTTACTTTATTGTAAACTGGCAGAGCTATATCAACACTATGAAAGTCCGCTTTCTGCCGAGATGAGCCATTCTTCAATAGATATAAATAAATGTAGCCTTACTTAAATGCAGTAAATTACAACCATGATGAATCAATCACTTGCGTTACCAAGAAGCAACATAAGCTTCAATTAAACACCCCCATAAACCGCAAGTTTCTTAGCCAATTAACGCAAGGTAGATAAAAGCACGTAGCTTAGGAGGCATAAAACGCTGCCATAACGCTTATTCGTGCATCAATTTAGATTAAAAAGGATAAGGTAACGCGCATAATTTACAGGTAAAACTGTAGATGGCTGCTGATTCAACCGCGGTAATAGCGCAGAGTTATAAAAGGTGTTTTGGCAACTTCAATCGGCACCGCCTTGCCGCGTACATTAGCATGCAACAATGTCCCTAATTGAGTGTGTGCTATTTCTACATACCCCATCGCCACCGGACCGCCTAAAGTTGGTCCAAAGCTTCCGCTGGTAACCTGGCCGACTACATTTTCATGGGCATCAAGAATTTGTGCGCCGTCACGTACTGGTACACGATCCTTAGCTAACAAACCTACTCGTTTACGTTCTACTCCGGACGCAAGCTGACCCTGGATGATATCGGCACCCGGGTAGCCGCCAGCCCGCCCCCCCCCTGCACGGCGGACTTTTGATAAAGCCCATGACAGGCTTGCTTCTATCGGCGTTGTATGGGTATCCATATCATGGCCGTACAGACAAAGCCCTGCTTCCAACCTCAGCGAATCTCTTGCACCAAGACCAATCAGCGCCACTTCTGGCTGTGCCAGCAGCAGCCGCGCAAGCGCCTCAGCCTGTTCGTTCGGTACCGAAATCTCAAAGCCATCTTCACCCGTGTAGCCGGATCTGCTGATAAAACATTCAACACCAACCAGCGTTACTGTTGCGGTATCCATGAATATCATTTTTGCAGTTTCAGGTGCAAGCCGTGCCATTACAGCACCGGCTTCCGGTCCCTGCAAAGCCAGGAGTGCCCGGTCACTGAGTTCTTCAATCGTACATTGACCAGAAAGATGCTGACGTAAATAAGCAATATCCTGCTGCTTGCAGGCCGCATTAACCACAAGAAACAGATGATCACCGCCATTGGAAACCATCAGGTCATCCAGAATTCCGCCCTGTTCATTGGTAAATAGCGCATAACGCTGGCGGTTTATATCAAGGTCGACAATATCAACCGGTACGAGCGTTTCTAATGCTACGGCTGCATTTTCACCTGTCAGCCGCACCTGCCCCATATGTGACACATCAAACAGCCCTGCCTTACTCCGGGTATGGATATGTTCTTTCAGTATGCCCATCGGATATTGAAGCGGCATCTCATAGTCAGCGAAAGGCACCATTCTGGCACCTAGTTCCATATGCAGCTTATACAGCGGTGTGTGTGCCAGATGCTCAGTAACTGTGTTCATATAAATGGTTTCTTTCATTTATTCATTAACTATCAAATACCAAGTAATACTTAATCCCGCATTTCCTTCTTATTAAGAATAAGAGGGCAAACACCGAGCAAACAAACGCTAATTCAGGTTAAACATTTACTCATAATCTGACATTGGTGGGCACACACAAATTAGGTTACGGTCACCATAAACATTATCAACCCGCCCCACTGGAGGCCAGTACTTATTAGATTTTAGTGCATGTATCGGAAATACCGCCTGTTCACGCGAGTAAACCCGATCCCATTCTTCCGTAATATCCAGAATAGTGTGCGGTGCATGCCTTAGTGCCGTATCTTCTGCTGCTATGCTACCGTTTTCCACTGCGCGAATTTCTTCGCGGATAGCAATCATTGCATCACAAAAACGGTCAAGTTCTGCTTTCGACTCACTCTCGGTCGGCTCGATCATCAAGGTGCCGGGCACTGGAAACGACATCGTCGGTGCATGAAAACTGAAATCCATCAAACGTTTCGCCACGTCATCCACAGTAATACCGGTCTTGTCTTTCAAAGGGCGCAGATCAACAATGCATTCATGAGCGACAGTACCGTTCGTACCTGTATACATGATTGGGTAGTGCGGCGCCAAACGCGAAACGATATAGTTGGCGTTGAGAATGGCCACCTGACTCGCCTGCTTAAGCCCCTGCGCCCCCATCAGCGTGATATAAGCCCAGCTGATTGGAAGAATGCTGGCACTGCCCCAAGGCGCTGCAGAAACTGGAGCGATACCGTTTTCCAGCATGCGATGTCCGGGCAGGAACGGCGCCAGATGTGCCTTAACGCCAATCGGACCAACACCGGGACCGCCGCCGCCATGTGGAATGCAGAAGGTCTTGTGCAGGTTGAAGTGCGATACGTCGCCACCGAACATTCCCGGCGCGCATAAGCCAACCATTGCGTTCATGTTCGCACCGTCAATATAAACCTGACCACCATGGCTATGAACGATCTCGCAAATCTCGCTGATTGCCGGTTCAAAAACGCCGTGCGTTGATGGGTAAGTAATCATCAGGGCAGCCAAGTCCTGCGCGTGACTGTCGGCCTTGGCGCGAAGATCAGCGACATCAACATTGCCCTGATCATCACACTGCACTACCACCACCTGCATGCCAGCCATGTGAGCCGAGGCTGGATTGGTGCCGTGTGCTGAGCTTGGGATCAGGCATATATTGCGCTGTCCCTCGCCGCGGCTTTGATGGTAGGCCCTGATCGCCATCAGGCCGGCAAACTCACCCTGCGAGCCTGCGTTCGGTTGCAGCGAGACTGCATCGTAACCAGTGCAAACACATAGCATTTGTTCAAGCTCTGATATCAGTTGCTGATAACCCATTGTCTGGTTAAGCGGTGCAAACGGATGAATAGCACCAAATTCCTGCCAGGTAACAGGAATCATCTGAGTGGTAGCATTCAGTTTCATCGTACATGAGCCGAGGGGAATCATCGCACGGTCGAGTGCCAGATCTTTATCTGCAAGCATTCTCAAGTACCGCAGCATCTGCGTTTCTGACCGGTGGCTATTGAATACCGGGTGTGTAAGAAAATCACCGGTGCGCACTAGCGCCGCCGGGATGCAATCGGCAACCACTGCCTCTATTTCACTGAATGATGGCAACGTTTTGCCCTCAGCGGCAAATATGCGCCATATCGTTTCCACTTCCTCACGAGTGGTCGTTTCATCCAGCGAAATACCGATACTTTCGTCATCGATCGGCCGCAAATTGATGGAGTGGCTACGTGCGTTTGCGTGAATGTCCTGAGTATGGCCGCCGGTGTGTATGGTAATAGTGTCAAAGAAGGCTGATTTCAAAACCACGAACTGCAGTTGACGCAAGCCCTGGGCCAACGTCGTGCTCAGCCGATGTACACGCTGGGCAATAGTCTTCAGCCCTTGCGGTCCGTGGTAGACCGCATACATACTGGAAATATTGGCGAGCAGCACTTGCGCGGTACAAATATTACTGGTCGCTTTTTCACGGCGGATATGCTGTTCACGGGTCTGTATTGCCAGCCGATAAGCCTTCTCGCCGCGACTGTCGACTGACACACCGACTATGCGTCCGGGCATCAAGCGCTTGTAATCATCCCTGGTAGCAAAATAAGCAGCATGCGGACCACCATAACCGAGCGGCACACCAAAACGCTGTGCGCTACCGATAGCGACATCAGCACCGAACTCGCCAGGCGGCTTAAGCAAGGTGAGTGCCAGCAAGTCAGCGGCAACCACCACCAGCGCATCTTTACCGTGAGCCATGGTCACCGTATCAGTGTAATCGTGAATCTCTCCGCTAAGTGCCGGGTATTGCAACAACACGCCGAAACATTCCAGTGCTGCCAGATCAGTACGGTGGTCGCCCACCACCACATCGATTCCAATCGGTGCAGCTCGCGTACGCACCACATCAATGGTTTGCGGGTAACAGTCCTGCGAAACAAAAAAAATCTTACTCTGGCTTTTTGACACTCGCTGGCAAAAAGCCATTGCTTCAGCTGCTGCGGCAGCTTCGTCCAGCAGTGAGGCATTGGCGATCTCCATACCGGTCAGGTCTGTCACCATCGTCTGAAAATTGAGCAGCGCCTCAAGCCGGCCTTGCGAAATCTCTGGCTGATACGGCGTATAAGCAGTGTACCAGGCAGGGTTTTCCAGCAGATTGCGCAAAATAACAGTCGGTGTATGACAGTTGTAGTAACCCATACCGATATACGATTTAAAGAGCTGATTCTTGGCCGCGATGCGGCGCAACGCCTCAAGCGTTTCGGCTTCGCTGAGGGCACTTTTGAGTTTTAGCGGTTGCGTTGACAGAATCTCGGCTGGAATGACCTTGCGAATAAATGCATCCATTGAATCAAAGCCAAGCGCTGCCAGCATCGTTTTTTGTTCATTGTTATCCGGCCCGATATGACGGCCGACAAAGGCGGTGTGCTGCTGTAAATCATCAAACGCAGGTCTTGACTTGGCCATGATTACATCCGTCCCAATTATTAAATTTTATGATCAAGGGGTCAGAGCACTAATCCATATCCTTCACAAACGCAGCGTAAGCTGACTCATCCATGAAGCTATCTAGCTCGCCAGGGTCATTCATTTTCAGCTTGAAAAACCATCCCGCTCCCATAGGGTCCTCATTGACCTTCCCGGGCTCATCATTAAGAATTGTATTTACTTCAATGATAACCCCTGTAACTGGCATCTTGATTTCACTTGCAGCCTTAACCGACTCGATTATCGCGGCCTCTTGACCCTTGGCAATTGCCTTAGCTATTTCCGGCAACTGTATGTAGACCAGATCACCCAGCTGCGCTTGGGCGAAACCCGTAATGCCAACAGTCACCAGACCATCGTCTTCAAGCAGCCATTCGTGTTCCTGGGTATATCTGATCTTACTCATTAGTTGGCATCCTTTAAGTGAAGTTATTATTTTTTAACCAGTTTGGTTCTACCTGCCATAACCAGACAAAAATTCAGCCTGATTTCGTCCCTGCAAAACACTTAACATCCATATCTATATAAAACTATTCACCAGTAAAAAATCTATCACGAAACATGCTGAAATGGAACCAAAGCATTTACCAATACAATTGCCATCAAGTTAATTATAGGTAGATATTAAGATTTTTAATGTAAGCATGCGACCCAATTCTGTCGTGCATGTAATCCAGTTGAAAGTCAGCCAAGCGGGGACAAAGCTGCCAGTCATATCTTCAATAAATTTCAATAGAAATTAAAATTAAATTACAATCAATTCAATCAGGCTACGTCACTATATTAATATTTCAATATAGTGACTAAGAAACAATAAAACCAAGAAAAGACAAGGGGTTTCAGCCATGCAATATAAATTATCAATTATTAATATAGAGACTCATGGGTCTCTATAATTACTGTTAAGCGTCTCATGTCCCGCTATCTCTACCGCGGCTTCTGCATTGAACGCTATCAAAACGTTACTGCCGCACTTACTCCAAAGGCCCCCGGCAAGTTCGAGCATGTCTTCTGCCATGATGGTTCCATCAAAAGCGATGGCAGTGCCACGTATGGATCTAGCGAAAGAAATGCAGTACTCCGTCACCAGCTTAATCAAGCAGGTTTGCCAACTGCAGGGGTTTCAACATCACCACACCGTCACAGAGCAATTTTCTATGCTTTAAGCGGTGAGAAAAATAACAAAGGTATTGTCATAACTCTCGACAGAGACAAGCTCTCAAAATATGGCGTTCACGAGCATGTGGTTTCGGCCACCGTAACAAGCCCCAGTGTTCCAGAAGATGAAGAAGTGATATTGGTCAGCCTTGATGGAGGCCCACTGCCTCTTGGAATCATCTTGTCAGAAGAGCAAATTGATATTTCTCAGTACATCGAGACTAAGTATCTCAATGAAAAATCCGCCTAACCCTACAGTCGAGATGGACAGCCCGCAAGCTGCGCTTGCAGGTTCCCTCCTCAAAATCAATGGGGCTAGACTCCATTGATTTGCTTAATATCAGTTACCGGCTCATAAAAGCATTTAAAAAAGTTACGGTTGAATGAACAAGCATTGAATAAGAAATACAATTTACATAGCTATTCCAGGAAATGAGACTTTAATTTTTCTTGAGCAAGGTCGATAAAAGCACGTAACTTAGGAGGCATAAAACGCTGCTTAGGATAAACCAGATGTACAGGATCGGCCTTTCCCTGCCATTCTGGTAAAACACGAATCAGCTTGCCGCTAGTAATGCTTTGTTTGCAGATAATTGTTGGTAGCAATGCCACGCCCTGTTCATTTTCGGCCATGGATTTTACAACGCCAATATTATTAGCCATGGTTCGGCCTTGCATGGGTATAGTCAGTGTATTTTGGCTACTAATCAAATTCCAGGCGTCACGTCCTAAAGGGGTAAATTGCACGCAACGATGTAAGTGCAAATCTTGCGGAGCTTCTAAAGGTGCGGCTTGCTTTAAATAGTCAAGATTCGCGAACAATGCCCAGCGTATGGTACCGAGAGGCTTTGCTATCAAACTGGAGTCTCGTAATTCCCCTGTCCGAATCGCAACATCTACCCCATCCGCAACCAGGTCTATATAGCGATCAGTTAATATTAGTTCTAATTCCAAGGCTGGAAACTCACGTTGTGTATCTTCTAATAGGCCTGCTAGCAAGTTATCACCCAAATCAGCTGGCGCGGTAATTTTCAACTTTCCCTGCGGCTGTTGACGGGCTTCATCAATCGCGGCTTCCGCTTCAAGCATATAGCCTAAACCTAAAGAAGCATGTTGATAGTAAACGGTGCCGGCTTCCGTGAGGCTTAATCGCCTGGTTGTTCTCTGTAGCAAAGTAGTGCCAAGTCGTGCTTCTAGCCTCGAAACCCTTGTGCTAATGGTCGAAGTGGGTAAGCCTAATTGCCGAGCCGCCGCACTAAAACTCCCCGCTTGCACAACCTTCACAAATACAGCAGTTTCGTTAAAATCCATATTGTTCATTTAAATGAAAAGTAATTTCACATTTAACCATCTAGTCTGCGATTTGTCATATCTTTATAGTGTGAATCATCGTAACGCAATGAGGAACGCAACATGAAAAAACTAGCTTTTATCAAACGTAGCAATGGCAACCATTGGGTAGGAGATGGATTTCCGGTTCAAAGCATCTTTTCATACCGTGACATTCACGAAGAAATGTCACCGTTCCTGTTGATGGACTATGCAGGCCCAGCCAGATTTGAACCAACAGAAGAGCGCCGTGGGGTAGGTCAACACCCACACCGTGGATTTGAAACGGTGACTATCGTATATGACGGGCAAGTTTCGCATCATGACTCCACCGGTTCGGGCGGCACTATTGGCTCTGGTGAAGTGCAGTGGATGACGGCTGGTTCCGGCATCATTCATGAGGAGTATCACGGTGATGATTTTGCGCGTAACGGTGGCCCGTTCGAGATGATACAGCTTTGGGTGAACTTGCCAGCAAAACATAAAATGACCGCACCTGGCTATCAAGGCATTAGCAGAACACAAATACCGGAAGTGTTACTTGCTGACAATGCTGGCAAGGTACGCGTAATCGCTGGCGAATACGCTGGTCAAACGGGTCCAGCACATACCTTCAGCCCCATGAACGTATGGGATGTAAGGCTGAAAGCGGGTAGCACGGCAACATTTACCCTGCCGGAAGGCCATACGACTGCAGTATTTGTATTACATGGAACGGTTGGTTTGGGAGGCACCTATACCGTACGTCCTTCCGAACTTGCAGTGTTGCAGCGATCAGGCACTGAGCTGGTTCTGGAGGCTCAGCAAGATACAGTCTTATTGCTGTTAAACGGGGAGCCGCTGAATGAACCAGTGGTTGGACATGGCCCCTTTGTGATGAATAGCGTGGAGGAAATCGACCAAGCTTTTGATGACTATAACCATGGCCGTTTTGTAAAAGCAGCATAAATATTAATTACAGATTCATACTTAACAACTCACTCAAAAAGGAAATATCATGAACAAGCCATATGTACGTTTAGACCGCGATAACGCAGCAGTATTGCTGGTTGATCATCAGGCAGGGCTGCTGTCCCTGGTACGAGATATCGACCCGGACAAGTTCAAGAACAATGTGCTAGCACTGGCTGATGCAGCAAAGTTCTTCAACCTGCCGACCATCCTGACCACCAGCTTTGAAAGTGGCCCAAATGGTCCGCTCATGCCAGAACTTAAAGCATTGTTCCCGGATGCGCCTTACATCGCACGTCCTGGCCAAATCAATGCTTGGGATAACGAAGATTTTGTAAAAGCCATTAAAGCTACCGGTAAAAAACAGCTCATCATCGCTGGTGTGGTGACCGAAGTATGCGTAGCTTTCCCCGCGCTGTCTGCGATAGAAGAAGGCTTTGAAGTGTTCGTAGTGGCTGACGCATCCGGCACATTTAATGAAATGACACGTGATGCAGCCTGGCGCCGCATGGAAGCCGCAGGCGCTCAGCTGATGACCTGGTTCGGCGTGGCTTGCGAATTGCACCGTGACTGGCGTAACGATATCGAAGGCTTGGCTGCCCTGTGCTCTAACCATATCCCTGACTATCGCAATCTCATCACTTCGTACAACGCACTGAATGCTACAAAATAATCAGGGCAAACAGGCTGATGCTCTCAAACAGCAGTCTGTTAAGTAACATGTCAATTCAGCATAGATAGATGAAAGGTTTGGAAACCCATGACTAAAGGAGAAATAACAACAAATATGGAAAAAGGCGCAACGGTTGTCATTACGCACCATGTATCAGAAATTCAGCAGCCGCAATACGAAAAATGGCTGAATGAAATTGCGCCAGTTTGCAAAGCATCGCAAGGATTGCTGGATTGGCACATTATTCGGCCCATTACAGGTCTTACTGATACATACACGGTCATCATCCGCTATGACAATCATCAAAACCTTAGAAACTGGATAGAATCAGAAGACCGGAAACGCTTGATTTCTAAAATCGATAAACTGTTAGCAAATCAGGAATATGTGCAAATTAACAGTGGCCTGGATTTTTTATTCAGTGAGGTTGGAGAAAAGCCTAAAACACCGGTGCGCTGGAAACAGTTTCTGATAACCTGGTCTGCAATTTTTCCACTTGTTGTGACCCTGCCGTTGATTCTTTTACCGATTCTGAGGTGGATTAAAGTGCCAGATAATCACTTACTTAACACTTTGATTGTAACTGGCGCTGTAGTTTCACTCATGGTGTATTGAATCGACCAAGATGCAGTAGACACTTTTAAGCCTCATAATTACGCTTAAAAGGAGCATCAAATGGTTAGCAAAAGATTTACAGAAGAATTCAAACTAGAAGCTATCAAACAAATTACTGAGCGGCATTTTCCTGTTGCAGAGGTTTCAGCAAGGCTTGGTGTCTCAACCCACAGTCTTTATGCATGGGTGAAGAAATACAGCCAACCCGAGCCAGTGAGAATGGCCTCTGATGACCAGCAGGCTACAATCAAACGTCTGCAATCTGAGCTTAAACGAATCACAGAAGAACGTGACATCCTAAAAAAGGCCGCCGCGTACTTTGCCAGAGAATCCCAGTAAGGTACGCATTCATCCGCAACCACGAGTCGGAGCATTCCGTACGACGCATGTGCCGCGTGATGAATGTGCATCCCAGCGGTTACTATGCATGGCGCACATCACCTACATCGGCCCGCCAGCGTGAAGACTCCAGGTTATTAGGCCTGATTAAGCAGTTCTGGCTGGAAAGCGGTGGCGTCTATGGCTACCGCAAGGTAACCGATGATATGCGTGATACGGGGGAACGTTGTAGTAGACACCGTGTGTATCGACTGATGCGCACTGAGGGATTACGCTCTCAAACCGGTTATCGTCGTCGCCCTGGTACTCGCTACAGTCGGCCATCAACCGTCGTGCCTAATCATGTTGCGCAGCAGTTTAATGTTACCGAGCCTAACAAGATATGGGTGACAGATATTACCTACATCCGCACCCATGAAGGTTGGCTCTATCTTGCTGTGGTATTGGATCTGTTCTCGCGCCAAGTGATTGGCTGGTCAATGCAACCGCGCATGGAAAGCGAGCTGGCGATCAATGCGCTACTGATGGCGGTTTGGCGCAGGCAACCAGAGCAACAAGTCATTATTCATTCGGACCAAGGCAGTCAATTCAACAGTTATGAGTGGCAGGATTTTTTAAAAGCTCACAACCTATGCGCCAGCCAGAGTCGGCGTGGCAATTGTTATGATAACGCTGTCGCTGAGAGCTTTTTCCAGTTACTGAAACGTGAACGCATACGTCGTAAAACATATTTAACGCGAGAGAATGCAAGGCAGGATGTGTTTGATTATATCGAGATGTTCTACAACCCAAGACGCCGACATAGTTACGCCAATCGGCTTTCTCCAGTAGAATTTGAAAGGCAATACTTCAGTAGGCAAGAAAGTGTCTAGTAAGGACTGGTCGATTCATATGTTGTGATGCCGCGTTATACAAAACTCGTACGACGTTGGTTATTTGATTAAAGAAATTGGCTATGTGGACTACCCACAAACATTGTGGGTGGTTCCATAAGTTGCAATTAGAGCACCTGCTGCAGCGAATATTGCTCAGATGGAACCGCTGATCCCTGAAACAATTGAAATGACTGCGCCTCTTGATATCGCTAGTGAGTTAATTGGGGTCTGTCCCCTATTACTATTACTCTGCAAACGAGTGTGGGATAAGCTTGCTTAAAAAATTAAAAAGGGTGAGCAACCTTCGCCCACCTTTTTCCTATCTCCCTACACTAGCCACACTGGGGAAGAGATAACAAATTGTCATTCCAAATCCCATCTGCATAAGTTCGAATATAAGGAGCGTGATTTGCAGGTTTAACAACACCCACATTTGCACGCTTACCTGTTTTTGAATCTAAAACATAAAAAGTATTAGTTTTTGCATCAATACTTTTTACAACATCCGCAACACTCCATTTCCAATTGCTGGTTGAATTCCCAACAAATGTAATATGCTCATGCGTTCCGTTTTGAGGCTTGGTAATACAAGTAATTCTTACATCTGACATAATATTATTTCCTTATTAACAACAACAACTTAAATAGGGAGGCTAATAACGGCGAGCCTTCCAGGCTTGGCAAAACGTATTGACCTGGAATGGATTATGCGAGATACTACGTTTGCTTTCTGCACGATTCCTAGCGAGTCGTTATTCATCTGGTGGGGCTCTGAACTCCCGCCAGATGATACCTCCCAAAAAAAATGAAAATACCTCAAAATTCTATATCTCTATAGAACATGAGAATCTCCATACCCTCCTCAACTTCAGCTAATTTTCACTAAAGTTAAGTATAAGTTCTTGGAATAGCTTTTTTGCTATTTATAAAAATTTGTTTGCTTCCTCCAAAATTAACCACATTTTGACTCACCGCAATTGAGGCAGGTCAGGCAGCCATCCATAATAATGCTGGCTTTGGTATTACATTTCTTACAAAGCTGTGCACCTTTTGGGAAGCCTTCGTCGTTGACTTCTTCACCCGGTTTTGCATGTTTTTCAAAATATTCCGCTTTTTTCTCTTCTACCAGTTTTTGCTGGTGTTGATCCAAGCCCGGTTTTTTCAGCATGCCGATTTCCTGCAAGTGCTGTTCAACCACTTCGCCAATTTCGGCTACCAGGCTAGGTACAAATCTGCCGCCTTTTTTGAAGTAGCCGCCGCTTGGTTCGAATACGCTTTTAAGCTCTTCTACCAGGAAGGTTACATCACCGCCTTTGCGGAATACAGCTGACATGACGCGCGTCAGTGCTACGATCCACTGAAAGTGCTCCATGTTTTTGGAGTTAATGAACACTTCGAACGGGCGGCGGTGCTCTTGCGGTGTGCCTTCGTTCATGACGATGTCATTAATAGTGATATAAAGCGCATGCTCGGTCACCGGCGTTTTGATTTTGTAGGTGTTACCTACCAGTTTTTCCGGGCGGCCTAAAGGCTCACCAAGTTGCACCACGTTGTTTGCGTTCTCAGCAACTTTAGCTTCAGCAGCCTTGGCTTTGTCTTCTTCTGACACCAGGTTGTAGCCGACGATTTTCTTTTCAATTTTAATTGCCATGTTGTTCTCCTTACCCTAGCGCGCAGTGCGTAGAGAATGTTATTTATTATTTAGCTGCTTAGAACTTTCCGTAGTAACCTTCTTTTAAGGCATCGTATAGGTTAGCAGCTGAGTGCATTTCGCCGTCGTACTCAATCTCTTCGTTACCTTTTGCTTCAATTTCAGTGCCGTCTTCCAGCGTGAATTTGTAAGTGGTGTTTTCCAGATCTTTCTCGGTTACCAGCACGCCTTGGAAAGCTTCTGGGTTGAACCTGAATGTCGTGCAACCTTTGAGGCCTTTGTCATAAGCGTAGAGATAGATGTTTTTGAAGTCTTCAAAATCGTAATCAGTCGGTACGTTAATGGTTTTTGAAATCGAGCTATCAATCCATTTTTGTGAAGCAGCCTGAATATCCACGTGCGCTTTTGCCATGATGGTTGAAGAATCCAGGAAGTAATCCGGCAACTGCTCTTCAGGTTTATCGCTGAATGGCATTGCATTCGGGTTAATCAACTCACGGTAAGCCAGCAACTCGTAAGAGAACACGTCGACTTTCTCTTTTGATTTCTTACCTTCACGAATCACGTTACGCGCATAGTGGTGCGCAAAGCTAGGCTCAATACCGTTACTTGCATTATTCGCCAGTGACAGTGAAATGGTGCCGGTAGGCGCAATTGAGCTGTGGTGCGTAAAGCGTACGCCTTTAGTGGCGATCTGGTTACGCAGGCCTTCCGGGAACTGCTGCATGTAACGGCTGTATTTACCCAGCAATACTTTACCGGCAATTTTTTGACCCACTTTAATACCGTCTGCCGCCATTTCAGGGCGTTTTGCCAGCATATCGGCAGTCACTTCAAATTTCTCATCCATGATTGGTGCCGGGCCTTTTTCTTCGGCCAGCTGCACGCCGACGTTCCAGCCTTCTTCTGCCATGACACGTGTTACTTCTTCAGTGAATTTAATTGACTCTTCTTCACCATATTTCAGTTTCATCATGGTGAGTGATGAACCTAAACCTAAATAACCCATACCGTGACGGCGTTTACGCATGATTTCGTCACGTTGCTGTTGTAGCGGCAAACCGTTAATTTCGACGACGTTATCGAGCATACGCGTGAAGATCGCTACTACTTCGCGATATTCTTTCCAATCGAAGTAAGCTTCATCGGTGAATGGTTTTTTCACAAAACGGGTCAGGTTAATTGAGCCTAACAGGCAAGCACCGTAAGGTGGCAGTGGCTGTTCGCCGCATGGGTTGGTAGCGCGGATGTTCTCGCAGAACCAGTTATTGTTCATTTCGTTCACGCGGTCGATCAGGATAAAACCCGGCTCGGCAAAGTCGTAAGTGCTGGACATAATTACATCCCACAGACGACGTGCTTTGATGGTTTTATACACGCGGCAGGCGACTTTACCTGCATCTTTACCTTCAGTTTTAGTCAGGTATTTGCCTTTGATTGGCCACTCGCGCCATACTACCTGGCTGTCATCATTCACATTCAGGTTATCAATGATGGCTTCTTTTTCTGTTACCGGGAACGCAAGTTTCCACTCAGCATCCGCTTTTACGGCTTCCATGAATTCTTTAGTAATCAGGCATGACAGGTTGAACTGACGCAAACGGCCATTTTCACGCTTGGCTTTAATGAAATCAGTAACGTCAGGATGTGAGATATCAAAAGTTGCCATTTGTGCACCGCGGCGGCCACCGGCGCTGGATACGGTAAAACACATTTTGTCGTAGATATCCATGAAAGATAACGGGCCGCTGGTGTAAGCACCGGCACCGGCTACAAACGCACCTTTTGGACGCAGGGTAGAGAACTCATAACCGATACCACAACCTGCTTTTAAGGTTAAGCCAGCTTCATGTACCTTGCCCAAGATGTCATCCATGCTGTCAGAGATCACGCCGGATACTGTACAGTTAATGGTTGAAGTTGCTGGTTTGTGCTCCAAAGCACCTGCGTTAGAGGTAATACGGCCAGCCGGAATTGCACCGCGACGCAATGCCCATAAGAATTTCTCATGCCACTCGGCACGTTTTTCTTCTGTTGTTTCTACATCAGCCAGTGCACGTGCCACACGCGAGTACGAAGCATCCATGTCTGCATCAACGTTGTCGCCTTGCTTTGATTTCAGGCGATACTTTTTATCCCAGATATCAAGTGAGACCGGTTGGATTGGTATTTCTTTTTCAACATCTGCACTTGAATTCTTGGCAGTATCAACGGCTTTTAGCATGGATTAACCCCTTTTTGATTGACCCGAAATCATGAATAAACAATGATTTCGACCTGTATTATTAACAGTTACATAAGTAAAGCACTGCAGGGTTAAGCGATAACTCTCTTGCGATACAAACTTCTGCTTAACCACAACATATTGTGTTTTTTTAGCAATTTAATCATTTAGTAGTGGTAGGTCAAGGTATTTTTTAAACTTATTTTTGTTAAATAATGTTAAGTTTTTCTTGCTTTTATGCTATGCCGCACTGGGGTTGATTATGCGCTTAGTGGTGAATAATCCCTAAGTAACCCTGCCAAATAAAATCAGCTGTTCAGCCTAAAATAATATGTGCGAAAATGGCAACATGTCTCGTAACATTTATACATTGCTGCTTTATCTGCTGCTGCCGTTCACGCCACTTAAATTGCTATGGCGCGCAAGAAAACAACCAGAGTATCTGGCACATTGGCAAGAGCGCTATGGATTCTACAAGCTCAAACCACATAAACCTGTAATCTGGCTGCATTGCGTATCAGTAGGTGAAACACGCGCAGCTGAGCCTCTAATCAAAAGCTTACTGGCGCAGCATCCTAACCATCAAATTCTACTCACACATACTACTCCCACTGGCCGCGCTACCAGCGAGCAATTGTTTGGCAGCAGTGTAGCCAGAGCTTACCTGCCTTACGACCTGCCGTTTGCGGTTAACCGCTTTTTAAGGCACTTTAAACCTGCGATCGGCGTGCTTATGGAGACTGAGCTATGGTTTAATTTAATCGCCAGCTGCCAGCAACGTAAAACACCGCTGTTACTTGTGAACGCGCGTTTGTCAGAGAAGTCTGCTCAGGGTTATCACAAGTTGGGGGAAGTTGCACAGCTAGGCCTGCAAGGTTTAACTGCCGTTGCCGCACAAACAGCTCAAGATGCAGCACGTTTGCAGAATTTAGGTGCAAATAACGTCAGCATCATCGGCAATATAAAATTTGATGTGGCGCCACAAGACGATGCTGCGATGAAAGGGCAGCTATTAAGAAATATGCTTGGCAATCAACGGCCGGTCTTTCTGGCCGCCAGCACAAGAGACGGTGAAGAAGAACTCATTCTTGATGCAGTTGCAAAAGCCAACATTCCGAATCTGCTTACAATTATCGTACCGCGTCACCCGCAGCGATTTGAAGTAGTGGCGGAACTACTTAAGAAAAAGACATCCGGTTTTGTCAGTCGCTCATCGCTTACAAATGGTTCAAATGTGAACCCGCAGACATCTTTTGTGCTCGGTGATTCCATGGGTGAAATGTTCACCTACTATGCCTGCTGCGATGTGGCTTTCATAGGCGGCAGCCTGCTACCGCTGGGCGGGCAAAACCTGATTGAAGCTTGCAGCATGGGTAAACCGGTGCTGATCGGGCCGCATACTTTCAATTTTGAGCAGGTTACAGAAATGGCGATTGCTGCCGGTGCTGCGCTACGCGTACAAGACAGCAGCGATTTAGCACGGCATTTACAAACGTTATTTGCCGACGCCGGTAAACAAAATACCATGCGAGCTGCTGCATTGCGCTTTAGCAATGAGAGCCGCGGTGCTACAGGGCGCACGCTAAGTTTGCTGCAACAATACCTGTAAACGCTATTTGCCTCTAAGTACTATAAAACTTCTACGCTTTGTACCAGCACCAGCTCGCACGCCCCTCTACCGGTATCCTCGCGCGTGTGTGAGCTTTTCCAGCGCCAGCCTTCAGCTGCTTTAGCTTCAACTAAATATCCTTGTATGTGCACCACATTACCCACTCGGATATTTTGCAGGGACTTTTTAACCTTAGCATCTGCCGGAATCATATGCATATTAGCGCTATGCGATTGAATTTCTTCACGCGGGATTGGAAAGTGATTTACACGCCAGTAGTAAAAACGACTGCTCTGGCTGATACTAATGTCTTTGAGCACTTCTTCATCCGACATACGCCCCCAGCCCAATGCTAAATCGACAGGTGATAAATCGGCCTCGCGCCCGAAGTAGTAACCTTTACTGGCAAGCACGCGTGCGCGAATACTGAACGATGCCAAAGGCGTAACCTGAAAACCGCTTATGGTTTGCTCTGCTGCAGCGCCTGCGCTGCCCTGATAAGGCTCTTCCGCCACCAGCACACCAGGGGCATGCTCAATTTCACGCTGCGTAAGATAATGAAACGCACCGTAAGCTATCAGGAAAATAAATAAGAGTCTGGTCCAGGTCATGCGCATGGCGATGCACCTGAATACAATACGCTAGCGAATGAGTTTACTAACTGTCTTGAACACTTCACCTTCAGCCGCTCCCAGCCACTCAAATACGACAGATTCTGTATTGGTAATCACACAGCCCGCATCACGCATTCTGGCCAGTGCATTAGCCTTATTGGCAGGGTTACGTGAGATCACGGCATCTTCAACAACAAAGACCTGTTTGCCCGCTGCAATAAGATCTAATGCGGTTTGCAGGATACAGATATGCGCTTCCATGCCGGAGAGAATAATCTGCGAATGGTCACGGGTCAGCTGACGCGTGAATTTGGATTCAGCCAAACAGGAAAATGCAGTTTTTTCGACCGGATGTATATTCGGCATCAAAGCTGATAACTCCGAAACGGTATGCCCCAGGCCTTTAGGATATTGCTCGGTCAAGATCATAGCCACATCAAGCAATTGAGCAGTTTGCGCAAGAATGCCGCAGTTTTTTAACACGGCCTGCATCGCATCTGCGGACATCACCGTTGCCAGCCGACCTTGCACATCTATGATCACAAACTGACTAAGGGTTGCGTCTGCTTTAAGAGGTGCATTCATATGTTTCAGTCTCTTTTATTGCCGGCCGACTGCGAGTACCAGTTGCTGGTTAATATCGGCAAGATCAGCTTCTGCCACCACACCCGAAATCGATTTCAGACGAATGATATTGACCAGATAGTTGTAGCGCGATTGCAGTAAATCACGTTTAGCGAGGAAATACTGCTGTTCTGCATTGAGTACATCAACACTGGTACGCACGCCGACCTCGTAACCCAGCTTGGTTGAATCCACCTGAGACTGGCTTGAAATCAGCGCCTGTTCAAAGGCTTTTACCTGCGCAATGCTGGTACTTAAATTCAGGTAGGCACGCTGCGTTTCCAGCTCGGTGCTGCTTCGCGCAATATTCACATCATCTTGTGCTTTTTGATGATTCAACACCGCCTGACGCACACGCGAACTGGTTGCACCACCCTGATAGATAGGGATTTGCAATTGCAGACCGATGACTGCAGTCTGCAGATCATTACCGGAGCCAAAAGCGGAAGCACTACCATTGGCGTAGCTATCAGTGTAACTTGCTACCGCATCCAGTGTTGGCAAATGCGCCGCATTCAAGCGTTCTACTTCCTGCTCTGCAAATTTGGCTGCATCCTGCTGAATCTGGATATTAAGATTATTAATCGTAGCAACTTCGAGCCACTTGTCCATGGCTTGCTCGAGCTGAGCGGTTTTAAGGTCAGCTTTTACTGTTGCCAGTTTTTGTGGGGGTTTTCCGGTAAGCGACTGTATAGCGTGCTTTGCAATCTTCAGTTCATTGATGTTGGCGATTTCCTGAGCCAGCACTAAGTCAAAACGTGCTTGTGATTCATTCACATCGGTAATCGTAGAAGTGCCTACTTCAAAATTTGCCTTTGCCTGCTCAAGTTGGCTCAATATCGCTAACTTTTGTGCAGCAATCAGGTCGATTTTATCCTGCGCAATCAGCACATCAAAATACGCTTGCGTCACACGCAAAATCAGCTGTTGCTGGCTCAAATGCAGCTGCTTATCCGCCTGGCTCACCTGCGTTTTGCTTTGGTCCATCTGCACCAGATTTTGTTTTCTATAAATTGGCTGCCTTACATCAACGCCGTATTTATAGGTTTCAAAATTTGAACTTGCAGGTGGCAAATCTCTACCTATATAACGAATGTCGGTAGAAAGTTTGTTGGCATCGGCACTGAAATTAACCGATGGCCGATATAAGGCTTTGCCCTGCTCGATAATTTCCTGCGCAGCCTGGTTAGCGCTTAACGCTGACGCCAGTGTAGGGTCATGCGACAGTGCCTGCTGGTAGATATCAATTAAAGAATATGCGCTTTCATCCGCCTGCACCTGCGTGTTCAGTGCCAGCAATAACGTGATAGATGTGGCTAGATGTTTAAGCATAATTAAATCAGAACTCGAATTTTGCAGCCTGTGGCGCGTTATCCAGCGGCGGCAGGCAAGTTTCGAAAATTGCTTCATGACGGAATGCATCTGCACTGACGCGCTGCGTCAAAGTGGCTTCCATAATCGGCATTTCACCGATTACAGCAAACAAACGGCCGCCGACATTAAGCATTTTTTCAGCTGCAAGCGGACGCAGCGGTAGTGAACCTGTGAATATAATCACATCATACGGCGCTTCTGACGCATATCCGTTCGCAGCATCTGCCACATGCAAAGTCACATTGTGTATATTCTGTTTTTGCAAACGTGCCTGCGCCGTTGCTGACAAATCAGGATGAATTTCCACCGCATGCACATGATCGGCCAGCGTTGCCAATAAAGCTGTTAAATAACCGCTGCCGGTACCGACCAGCAATACTTTGTCTGTTTTTTTAACGCCAACTGCCTGCAGAATGCGGCCTTCAACTTTTGGTGACAGCATGTTATGGCCATTGCCTATCGGCAATTCGATATCAGCAAACGCTAAGCCTTTTTGTGACTCAGCCACAAAATTCTCACGCGGCACTTTATCCAGAACTGCCAGCACGACCGGATCCAGCACATCCCAAGTGCGAATCTGCTGCTCTATCATATTGAATCTTGCTTCGCTGGTGTTAAATCCCGCGGCTGCGTTGCTAACTGCATGTGTTACGGTTTGTGTCATTTTCATCACTCTTAATAGATTTTACTTTGCATAATTATAGCGCAACTACCAACCTCATTTACTTCAGGGTGCTTCTTTAAAACTAACCGGCATTTTCACCCTAAACCACGCCGCATACAATGCAGGCAAAAACAGCACCGTGAGCAAGGTTGCAATCGCCAGCCCGCCCATAATCGCCACAGCCATCGGGCCGAAAAACACGCTTCGTGTCAGCGGAATCATTGCCAATATTGCCGCAGCTGCCGTCAGCACAATCGGCCGGAAGCGACGAATCGTAGACTCAACAACAGCCTGCCACTCCGGCATGCCGGAGGCTTTGTCCTGATCAATCTGATCTACCAGAATCACCGAGTTACGCATAATCATGCCAGACAACGCAATCGTGCCCAACATCGCTACAAAACCAAACGGCTTATCAAACAATAGCAACGCGAGTGTGACACCGATTAAACCTAAAGGTGCAGTCAGCAGCACTAAAAATACGCGCGAGAAACTTTGCAGCTGCACCATGAGTATCGTCAGCACCGCAATCAGGAATAAAGGCACACCGGCGGCTACTGATGCGCCACCTTTGGCAGACTCTTCAACCGCGCCGCCAGTTTCCAGCGTTACGCCCAGTGGCAAACTGGCTTTGATTGCACCCAATTTATCTTCTATCTGCTGCGACACCACCGGTGCCTGCAAACTGCCTTGCAGGTTTGCACGTACGGTAATGGATGGTTCACGGTCACGACGCCAGATCACGCCTTCTTCGAAGTCAGACGTAATCGTTGCAAATTGCGATATTGGCACACTCGCACCGGTTGGCGTATTCATGGTTAGGTCTGCCAAATGCGACAAGTGGGTACGTTCAATTTCTGTGCCGCGCGCCACCAGATCGATACGCTCATTGCCTTCTCTGAATTCGGTGATATATAGCTCATTCATCGCACCGCTGATGATATTCGCCACATCGACAGAACTCACGCCGAGCAGACGTGCCTTAGCCTGATCGACTTCCACATGAATGACTTTAGTCGGCTCTTCCCATCCTAGCTGCACATTCACCAGATTTTTATTCTCGCGCATGATGTCGGCGATCTGATGCGAAATATCACGAATCAGCGGGATATTGGTGCCAGACACGCGGAACTGCACCGGGAAACCAACCGGCGGGCCATTTTCCAAGCGCAATACTGAGGCACGTAGCGCCGGGTAATCATTTGCAAACAGATGCAGCAAGTCATTACGCAATGCTTCACGTGCCTGCAAGCTTTTACTCAGAATCACAAACTGGCCAAAACCACGGTGCGGCAACTGAATATCCAACGGCAGATAAAAACGCGGGCCACCGGTACCAATATAGGCGACAAAGTTTTCGATACCCTGATTTTTCGCATTCCACTGTAGCAGCCATTTTTCGAGCTTCTGCGCCTCGGCATTGGTTGCGGCGTATGAAGCGCCTTCTGTCATGCGTAAGTCCACAATCAGCTCCAGCCGCGTTGAATCAGGGAAGAACTGCTGCTGTACCTTACCAAAACCCGCAATAGAAATCACGAATAAAGCCAAAGTCACGGCAATCACGGTTTTGCGGTAGCGCACGCAGGCGGTCACTGCTGAGCGAAATGTACGGTAAAACGCCGTGTTATAAATATCATGATGATGGTGCTCAATACTGTCTACCTGCATTCTCTGCTGTGCCTTGCCGAATCGCCTATACAGCAAAGCTTTCAATCTTGAAGGTTTATTTGTCGGCGCATTCAGGTAATCCGGCAGCAGATGGTAGCCCAGATACGGCACAAATATTACCGCGGCAAACCATGAGATCACCAGCGCAATGGCAGATACCTGAAATATCGAACGTGTATATTCACCCGTGGATGATGCTGCGGTAGCAATCGGTAAAAACCCTGCCACCGTCACCAGCGTGCCGGTCAGCATAGGCATAGCGGTTGATGTATAGGCAAAAGATGCTGCTCTGACTCTATCCCAGCCTTGCTCCATTTTCGAAGCCATCATTTCTACCGCGATAATCGCGTCATCTACCAGCAAGCCCAGAGCCAGTATTAGTGCGCCTAGCGAAATTTTATGCAGGCCGATATCCAGCAGGCTCATTACCAGAAACGTGGCAGCCAACACCACCGGTATCGTAATCGCCACCACAATGCCGCTACGCCAGCCTAATGAAAGCAGACTCACACCGAGCACAATAATCAGCGCTTCTGCCAGTGACTTTACAAAATCATTGACAGAATTCGCTACAATTTTTGGCTGGGAAGTAACACTATGCAGCTCCAGCCCAACCAGCAGCTGCTGTTTGACCCGGGCCGTGACTTCATCCAAGGAGCGACCCAGTGCAATCACATCGCCGCCATCTTTCATGCTCACGCCCAGCAGCAATGTCTGCTGCCCTTCAAAACGGATAGTGCTGCGCGGCGGATCTTCATAGCCACGGTACACGCGCGCTACATCATTGAGGCGAAAATCCTGCTGATTGGCGCGCAGGCGAATATTGCGCAAGTCTTCCAGCGTGTCATAGCGACCGGATACCGCAATGCGGATATGCTCGGCACTCGAATCATAGCTACCGCTTTTAACTACTGCATTCTGCGTCTGCAATAAGCTGATCAGGGTATTGGCGCTAATACCCAAGGTGGCAAGTTTGGCGTTGGATACCTCAATAAAAATACGCTGCTTCTGCTCGCCAAAGAACTCTACTTTGGCCACATCTTTTATTTTCAGAAGTTCTGAGCGGATCAGTTCTGCCTGTTTCTTCAATGCTGCATTATCAAAGCCGTCGCCAGTCAGCGCATACATGGTGCCGTACACATCACTGAACTCATCATTAAAAGTCAGGCTTTCGATGCCTTGCGGCAGGGTATGGCGAATATCGCCTACCTTTTTACGCACCTGATACCAGACTTCCGGGATATCTTCTGAAAATGTATCATCTTTTGCCACGATAAAAATCATCGACTCACCGGGTCGCGAATAACTGCTGGAATAATCGAGGTGCGGTACTTCCTGAATTTTCTTTTCCAGCTTGTCGGTGACCTGCTGCTCAACCTCCTGCGCACTGGCACCCGGCCAAGTGGTGCGCACCAGCATCACCTTGAATGTAAACGGCGGATCTTCAGACTGGCCTAGTTTGGTATAAGCAAGCGCGCCGGCAATCAGCAGCACCAGCATAAAATACAGCACCAGTGCCTGATGTTTTAATGCCCAGTTCGATAAGTTGAAACGTTCGCCTGCATCATTGAGCGGCGCTTTGTTTTCATCGGCAGCATTTAATTCACTCATGGCGTCGCACCTACTACAGGTTTAACGTGCTGACCTTTGACCAAGGTATGCACACCCGCAATAGCGATTTTTTCACCCGCCTGCAAACCTTCGGTGACCATGACCCCCTGTTCCGAAAACTCACCTGCGGTTACTTCACGCGGCTGCGCATTATTTTCTGCATCGATCACCCATACCAGTTTTTTACCGTTGCGCTCAGTCAGCGCAGCAAGTGGTATCAGCAACTGCTGAGATTGTTGTGCCTGCTGTTGCTTGAATTTCACCCCTGCGGTCATACCAAGCTTCACCAGATCGTCCGCATCGGTCACACTAACCCTTACGTTAAAAGCACGCGTTGCAGAATCTGCTGCCGGCGCAATTTCACGCACACGGCCAGCATAGGCTTTATTCGGGTTAGCCCACATTTTGATGGTGACTGGCGTGCCCGGCTTGACCTCGATCATGCGAGACTCCGGTACTGCAACCAGCACCTCTGTTTCTTTAAGATTTGCAATTTGCACTACAGCTTCGCCCACCTCCACCACCTGACCAGGCTCGGCGCGTATCATGGTAATAACACCGTCGCGGTCAGCATACAGGTTTGCATAACGTGTCTGGTTACCCGAAACATTGGCTTGCGCCCTCACCTGCGCCAGCCTTGCAGCCGAGGTTTTCAGTTCTGCCTCACGGATATCCAGTGCTGATGCTGAGATGAACTTCCTGGAGAATAGCTGGCGTTGCCGCTCCAGCTCAGCCACAGCCAGTGCATGGCTGGCCTCTGCTGAACGCACATCAGCCATCGCGGCAGCGGCATTTAAATTCACATCCGCAGCATCCAGGCGCGCAATCAGCTGGCCTTTTTTCACCTGCGCCCCCACGTCGACCTTACGCTCTATAATCTTGCCGCCGATTCTGAAACTCTGGCTAGCCTCATAACGTGGCCTTACCTCACCCACCAGCACCATTGAATCTAAAGCACTGGAATCTCCAACGACCATAGTCAGGGTAGGGCGCGGCGGCGCAGCAGGCTCGGCAGGCTTGTCGCAGCCAGCGGCTAAAACCAAAGATACTGCTAACAATAGTCTGATTTTCATAGCACGTTACTCATTCACATTTTTATTTTTTGATTTTCAGTTAATGCTAGCAGGGTGTCGTAATAGGCCCTGCAGCATTGCGCTTTGCATCAATCCCAATCGTGCTTCGATGTCTGCCCATTTTATCCAGCCCTCCTGCCCCAAAGCAATTTGCAGGGAACACACGCCATGTATACCCGCCCATATAGTCTGCGCAATTAACTCCGAGTCAGCAAGATCCACCCTGAACAAACCCGCCTCAAACGCCTCCTGCACTACATGCTTCAACTGCGCATAAGCATCCTGCTCAGTATTACCCTGCTGTATTTTAGTGATATCAGGATTGCAGGGCGCACGTGGCGTCATAAACATCAGGCGGTAGTGATTAGGGTGCTCCAATGCAAACATGGCATAACCTTTACCCAAAGCCTGAATACGCGCAACCAGATCCGGCAGTTGCATAATCTCATGCATACCTCCTGCCAGCTTCAGAAAATCCTCATCACATACCGCCTGTAGCAAGGCTTCCTTGTCGGCGAAGTGATGATATAAAGTAGTCGCCGAATAATTGATCTTCTTGGCAATCTCACGCATAGATACTGCATCAATGCCACGTTCCACAAATAACATGCGTGCGGCATCCAATATACTGGCACGTAATTTTTCACGGTCTTGTGCTGATCTTACTCTAGGTGGCATAGCAGAAATTATAAAAGTTAACGGTGTTAATATAACACCGTTAACTAAACGCGTAAAGCGCTGCTTTAAAAGATAAGAGCCATTAATATTAAATAGTTAATTTGTCCGAAAACGGCAATTAGTCAAAAATCAATTCCTCATAAAATAAATGAGAGGGCCCTCTATAATTTAACTCTATATTGTGTAACTATTTTAGTGATTACCTATTGATTGCAGGAGAGATAAATGAAGGAATCGTTAAAACCCGGCATCCGATACGAGCATAAGTTCACAGTTCCAAAATCTAAAACTGTCCCGGCACTATATCCCGAGTCTGACGAGTTCTTAGCAATGCCGGAAGTTTTTGCCACCGGTTTTCTGGTTGGATTTCTTGAGTGGGCATGCATCAAAGCCATTAATCCCTATCTCGACTGGCCGCTAGAACAAACTGTCGGAACACATATTAACGTTAGCCACGAAGCAGCAACGCCTGCTGGTCTCGAAGTCACTGCAACAGTTGAGCTTGTGGCTGTTGAAGGCAGGAAGCTTGTTTTTACCGTGGAAGCGCACGACGGCATCGATTTAATCTCAAGGGGGCAACACGAGCGTTTTATTATCAATAAAGAAAAGTTTGATGCCAAGATTGGCAAAAAAACCGGCAACACATAGACCTTTAATCAATGAGGACGCTGCTCTTACACAGTTAAAGTTTCAAGATGCGGCCAACCTTAACCACATCCAGGTCATGTACATAGCATTCAATAATTAGTAATTAATTGCAATTTCCCGCAGTCAAGACTTTGTAAGATAATTCAAGGTGTTTAATAATCCTACTATGAAACAGCTATTGGTTTATTCTGATTCTCTGTCATGGGGCATTGTTCCGCTAACACGAAACCGCCTGAGCTTTGAGCAGCGCTGGCCTGGGATTCTGGAAATCGGGCTACGAACACATGGTAAGAATGTGCGCATCATTGAAGATTGCCTGAACGGCAGGCGCACTATCTATGATGACCCGCTTAAAGACGGCCGCAACGGCCTAATCGGCCTTCAGCAGCGCATTGAGATTAACTCCCCCCTGACTATGGTGCTGCTCATGCTAGGCACCAATGATTTTCAGGCAAATCATAACCACAATGCATCTCATGCTGCATATGGGTTGAGTAAGCTTATCGAGAGTATTCGCTCCGCGCCTATTGAACCAGGTATGCCAGTGCCTGAAATATTAGTGATTGCACCGCCGCCAATTCAAAATCCAAAAGGTGAAATCCTCCATAAATTCAAAGATGCAGACAAAAAGTCGGCTGGACTTGCCGCTGCATATCAAGAAGTTAGCAGCAAAAATGAGTGTTATTTTTTTGATGCCGGAAACGTGACGTCATCAAGCAAAATTGACGGCGTTCATTTGGACGCAGATCAGCATCAGGCCCTAGGCTTGTCACTGGTAAATTATCTGGTAAATCTGGTATGAGTACTTTGCTCAATTTAAACATCGTTTAATTAAAAGTCGTTCACAGAATTGTGATCGACAATTGCCACATCACTGCTGAATTCCCATTGCAGACAATGACACTTCAAGTTCAACTGTCACCTGATCAGCGTTTTGCAACAAAAGATCAGGACTTGCTCGACATATAGCCTATCGCCATACTTTCAACGTTATCTCTTGCCAGCATTACCTCAAAGTCATCAATCGGCACTGGCTTGCTGAATAAATAGCCCTGAAACGCCTGACAGCCATGACTCAGAAGCATCTGTATCTGCTCCTCGGTTTCCACCCCTTCCGCCAGCACTTCCAGCCCCAGGCTTAGGCCTAAGGCAATAATCGTATTGACGATACTGGCATCATTGCTATCGATCATAATATCTCGCACGAATGACTGATCTATCTTCAGCTGATCCAACGGAAGTCGTTTAAGATAGGAAAGCGAAGAATAACCGGTACCAAAGTCATCCAGAGAGAAGCCAACGCCGATTGCTTTAAGCGCCGTCATTTTGGCAATAATATCTTCAATATTTTCCACCAGCATACTCTCGGTCAGCTCTAGCTTTAGTTTAGAGGGATCTACACCCGTGCGATTGATCAACTGTACAACCTGATCAACAAAGTTTACCTGTAAATACTGGCGCGGACTTACATTTACCGACAGCACCAGATGTGCAGTATGCGGGTTGTCGGCCCATAACAGCAGCTGTTTGCAAGCGCTGGCTAGCACCCAATCACCAATCTGCAAGATTAGTCCGGAATCCTCTGCCAGCTGTATAAAATAGCCCGGCATTACCAAGCCCCGGTGCGGATGATTCCAGCGGATTAAGGCCTCTGCACCAACAACACACCGCTGCTGGTTTAACTGCGGCTGAAAATACAGCACAAATTGTTCATAAAGTATGCCCAGATGCAAGTCAGCCTCAAGTGCAACACGTTCACGCACCAGAGCCTCCATCTGCGGATCAAAGAAACGGAACGTATTACGTCCGGAATCCTTTGCTTTATACATGGCTAAATCGGCACGTTTTAACAGCTCGTCTACCGATGTCGGCGTTTCATGGTTAAACAGCGTCACACCTATGCTTGGTGTGGTATGGTGTATATAACTATTGAGCACAAACGACTCTTTAAAACTCAATAAAATCTTCTCGCATACAGTACTGGTTTGAACCGCTGCGTCGCGGAGATTTTCATCCAGCTCATTGATAATCACAACAAACTCATCCCCGCCAAGTCGCCCGACGGTATCACTGTCGCGTACACATTTCACAATACGCCGCGCCACTTCTACCAGCAGCATATCGCCTACATCATGACCATGCGTATCGTTCAGTGATTTGAAATTATCAAGATCGATAAATAATACTGCGCCGGAATGATGGCTGCGTGAGCTTGAGCTCAAACGCTGCTTGAGCCTGTCTATCAGTAATTGGCGATTTGGCAAACCGGTCATTGAGTCATAGAACGCAAGCTGCTGGATTTTCATTTCGGTTTGCTTGCGTTGCGTAATATCACGCATCACCGCCACCCAATGCGTATTAAGACCTATCTCATCGCTGATTGGAACAATATCCAGCTCTAACCAGATTTCCTCACCTGATTTTTTATAGTGAATCACTTCTGTATGAACGGGTATTCTCTCCTTAAGAGACTGGCTGATTTTAACCAGCTCTTCTTTCTGCGTATTCCTGCCATATAGAATACTTGAAGATTTACCTATTACATCCTCATGCTTAAAACCGGTGATTCGCTCGAACGCCTCATTGACGAATATGATGCGATGCCCCATATCATCAGTCGACGCCGACTCTGCAATCATCACAATATCATTGAGTCTGGAAATTCCGCTTTCCAGCAACCTTAAGTGCTCCTGCGAATTATGGCGCTCAATCGCTATACCGAGAATATGTGAACAAGCATCCACCAACTCCAGCTCTTCGTCCACTGGTACATATGGCTCCTGATGATAGATGGCAATCGTGCCAATCACCACGTATTCGCTCGATAGTATTGGTGATGACCAGCAGGCACGCAAACCATATTGCATGGCATCGGCTCTGTAGTTATCCCACAGCGGGTCATTTTCGATATCGGCAACTATAATCCGCTTTTTTTCATAAGCAGCAGTGCCACAAGAGCCGTTGTTGCTTCCAATTTCAGCTCCATCCAAGCCCTGTAAATAGGCGTCTGGAAGTTTAACCGCCGCACCTTTAGACAAATGCTGCCCGTCACTGCTCATGAGCATAATGGAGCACATACATCTCGGAAATTGCGACTCGATTAGATGAACCGTTGCATGTAATACATCTGTCAATGGTAAATTCACTGCAATGCATTCCAGAATGGCGCTCTGGCCGGCCTTAAATCCTTCCAGACGCTTGCGTTCTGAAATATCCTGAAATGCGCCTTGCAGTTGCACAATGGTGCCGTCAGCATCACGAACCGCCTTGCCGATAGTACGTACCCAGATGCGCTTGCCTTTAACGGTTATTTTTTCCAACTCAAGGTCATAGGGAACGCCATTCTGAATGCAATTGCTAATGGCCGCCTGTATTTTTGGCTGATGTTCCGGTACAAAAAGTGACACACCCTCTTTGATAGTCGGCGTGTGTCCGGGGGGCATGTCATGAATCGCTGCCACTTCATCAGACCATATCACTTTTTTGCTTTGAATATCCATGATCCAGCCGCCCAGATGTGCAGCACTACCGGCTATTTTAAGCAAATTCTCTGCTTGCTCGCGCCGCTGTATCTCTTCTTGCAATGCAACAGTACGGCTTTTCACGTTGCGCCGTATTTGCATGTTCCAGATAAAAGCAAGACCCAGCAAAACCAATACGGTGACTGCAGCTACGCTAACCCAGCGGATTATTAAGTATTTGGAGGCATTGCTACTGTAAACAAAACCATCAAGATCATAATTCTCTGGAATCACCTTGAGTGCAGCCAGTGTCTTTGCAATATTTTCCCAACGTTCAATATTCATGTGACCAAATTCAACAACATCAGAGAGTACGTATGGCTCCATAATGCTTGCTTCTTTGAGCAGCATGTCATAGCTAATACCGTGTTCAGAAACACCTCTCATACCGGCGATCAGGCTGGCGATTTCCTCCCGGTTTTCGAATGCATAAACCCAGCCCTTTTTAGTAGCGCGTAAAAATGCATCTACGCGCTCAGGGTGAGCGGTGACTTCGCGCTCGCTTGTGAACAGAATGTCGCCGTAAAAATCAACGCCATAATCCTGATTACTTAATATTGAGGGGTGTAAACCCATCGCTTCAAGCTGCACAGGTTCTGCCGTGGCATAGGCAGAAACAACGTCGGCATCCCCGCTCACCAGATCCTGCAGGTTCCAGGTATGCGGCAGCAAAGTCACATGCTCAAGGCCAATACCTGCCTTATTCATCATTGCTTTAAACTGGGTTGCGCCTTGATCGTTAGACAGCATAATGCGCTTGCCGATAAGGTCTTGGGGGCTGTTTATTTTTTTCTCGCGCAGACTCAGCAAAACATAAGGTGAGTGCTGAAAAATTGACGCAATCGCTACTACCGGTTCCCCGTTAATGCGTGACAGCAAAATATCTGAATCACCAATACCGTATTGCGCGGTACCGTCTAGCACTTGTTTGAGTGCCGGCATATTTCCGCCACCCTCAACAATGTTCACATCCAGATTTTCCTGCTGGTAAAACCCCTTGCTCTGAGCAGCATAATAGCCTGCAAACTGAAACTGGTGACGCCATTTCAACTGCAGCGTAACCTTTTCGACTGCGTATGCGCTGCCGGCTGAAGAGATATAGAAACCAAGAAGCAGAATGGCTACCAAAAAAACTCTAAGTACAGTAGTTAACTTCACTTTTTGCTGCATCGCTTTAAGCTCTATTCTCGACAAAGAGTCTACACACCATACCATTATCAATGATGGCTGACATCATGTCACAATAGTTTAGATTAAACAAAATCATATTTATGATCTACTTAGATATCCCAATAAATATGTCACTACTACTAAACCAAAAAAAGTCTTATGATATTTGTGCGGTTAACCTAATCCATCAGGAGAATATTATGAAGAAGCTGATACTCACAATACTTATGTCTACATTCTGTCTCACCGCCAATGCCGTCACACAGCAAGATAAAATGAAAACTTGCAACGCAGACGCTGGTAAAAAGACGCTGACCGGTGATGCACGCAAAGCCTTTATGAAAGATTGCTTGTCCACCAAAAATCAGGCGACTACCACCTCTCAGCAAGACAAAATGAAAATGTGCAATGCTGACGCAGGCAAGAAAGAACTGAAAGGCGAAGAACGGAAAACTTTCATGAAAAACTGCCTCTCGAGCAAACACGATTCATCTCTGAATACGCAGCAGAACAAAATGAAAGCCTGTAACGATAATCCGAAAGCAAAAACTTTAAAAGGCGAAGAACGTAAAGCCTTTATGAAATCGTGCTTATCTGGGGGTTAACGCAATAAAAAAGCGCCCCGATAAATAAACGCAAAAGCTCACATTGGGGCGCAAAGGGAATCTATATAGGGAATCTATATGTAGACAAGCTGTAAATTAGACCTATGTCTAGAACTTGTCTATACGTACAAGCCCTTAGTAGATATAGCAAAAAACTTGGCCCCGGGTACTCGCCACATGCCACGATAAAGGCATAGCTACTGTATTCGCGATCGAGAATGTATTTAACATACACTTTGTTCTGCTAAACAAATTGTGCGCTAGATTGAATTAACTTTCGATAAGATCAAAAACCTCAATCTCCAGCACTTGCTATCCGGCAATAAAATCTCAAGTCATCTGATACTGGCTCAATTTATACCAGAGTGAGCGCTCGCTAATCTCAAGAAGCTTGGCGGCCTTGCTTTTATTGCCTTGTGTGGCAACCAGCGCTTCTGTTATCAACTGCCGTTCCAGTGCCTCAATCGCCGGTGGCAAAGCAAGAGAATTCACTGTAGCAGATGACTCTGACACTCGCCCTGGTGCATGACTCACCATTTCTGTTGGCAGATGCTTAGGCAACACGGTTTGATTGCCACTGATAATTGCGGCACGTTCCAGCACATTCTCCAGCTCACGCACATTGCCCGGCCAGTCATAGCGGGTAAGGGCATCAATCGCTTCTGGTGAAATATCAACACGGCGTTTGGCCAGAAAATGCTGTGCCAGTTTAGGGATATCTGATTTGCGTGCCTTAAGCGCAGGCAAGTCGATACGGAACACATTAAGGCGGTAATACAGGTCTTCACGCAGCTTGCCGTCTTTGATCGCTTCACGCGGATCACGGTTGGTTGCGGCTACGATGCGGATATCGACCGCGATCGGCCGATTGCCGCCCACCCGCTCAATGATATTTTCCTGTAATGCGCGTAGCAGTTTGGCCTGTAACGCCATCGGCATTTCCGTGATTTCATCCAGAAACAAAGTACCGCCGTCCGCCAGCTCAAACTTACCGATACGTTCTTTAATGGCGCCGGTAAATGCGCCTTTTTCATGGCCGAACAATTCAGACTCCAGCATCTCATGCGGTATTGCCGCGCAATTCACTGCCACAAATAAACCATTGCTACGCGGAGAGCCTGCATGGATAGCGCGCGCAACCAGCTCCTTGCCGGTACCGGTTTCACCTGCTATCAGCACCGTGGCTTTTTCCGGCGCGACCTGACGAATAGACTCAAACAGTTGCTGCATCGCCGGGCTCGTGCCCACCAGCCCGGCGTCCGGCGCTTTATCTTCACGTAAGTACTGGTTTTCAACGACCAGCCGTGCGAATGATAAGGCACGCGCAATCGCAAGTTCCAGCTCTTCAAGGTCAAACGGGCGCAGAATATAATCAGAAGCACCACTCTTCATGGCGTCGATAGCAGTTTTGACCTCTCCCTGCGCAGTAACGATGATGACTGGCAGTTCAGGATCAACCAGCGCATTCTTTTTACCCTGATCCTGCCCATCTTCCTTCCCGCCGGCGCGAATCGCCTTGAGCAGCTGCAGGCCGCTCATATAGGGCATGTGCAGATCGGTAACTACACAATCCACATGCTGGGTATGAATAATTTCAAGTGCCTCACGCCCATCCTTGGCAGTCAGCGGCTTGTAACCGGCCTGACGTAAACTGATTTCCAGTAAACGCAGCATATGCGGCTCATCATCCACCGCCAATATGGTTTTAATCGTTTGCGACATTGTTCTCTTTATCGTTTTCTCTAGTTAATCATCATTACAGAAAGCTATCACGTACTAATGCACCTGCAGCTTTGGTAACTTGACTCTGAAGTCCGCGCCATGCTCAGTTGCACTGGTACTTCCTGAATGGCTGGACAGTGTACTTGCCTGAACTGTCAGCGAGCCAAAATGTGCGGTCACAATCTGCCGCGAAACAGCCAGTCCCAGCCCAATACCACCTTGCCGCTGCGTAAAAAATGGATCAAATATGTGCTCTTTAAATGACTCATCGACACCCTTGCCATTGTCTGCCACGCTGATGGTAACACTATCCTCGAGCTCGAACAGCGACACAACCACCCTGCTGCCATTTTCCAATATCTGAATGGCATTGAGCAATAAATTTAGAATTACCTGTGTAATTTGCTCGCCATCACACTCTACCAGCACACGTTTTGCTGCATGATTAGTGTTAGTCTCTTTCACCAAGGCATTAATCACCAGCTCCAGACTGATCTCTTTTTTATTCGCCTGCATGCGCAGCATGGCAACTGCATTTTCCAGCAAGCCTACAAGGTCATGCAGCGCAAATTCAGGCTGCCGCGGCCGTGCAGAATCCACCAGCGTAGAAACCAGCTTATTCAGGCGCTCGGTTTCAGAGGTAATGAAGCTGGCGACTTCCTGTGCTTCTGCACTCAGGTTTTTCTCGCGCGCAAGCACCTGTGCCGATGAACGCAATATACCCAGCGGCGTCCTGATTTCATGGCTCATTGCCGCCGCCATTTCACCGGCCACGGCCAACTTTGCCGCTCTTGTCAGGTTATCTTTAGACAGATTAAGATCATCAATCATTTTTGCAAAAGCATTGGTCATCTCGCGCACTTCAGTTGGACCATCCGGCGCAGGCGGCAAGCCTTGAGTCGTAGATCGCATAAATCGATTAGCATACGAAGTCAGCCTTGCCAGCGGTGTGGTGATAAAGCGTGATAACGGTGCAGCAAGCGCGGTGGCCAGAAATGCTGCCACTAACAGTAAAAAGATAAACATGTAGCCCATGCGATGTACCGGTGCCATCACAACGGAACGATACTGTGAAATCTCGACTTGCCAATTCAACACAGGCACGCTTGCCTGGCCGTTGCTGTTTGAACGCACCGATACATCATGTCCCGCAACTACCTGCTGCCATTCAGCAGTCTGTGCCAATGGTTTGCCATGCGCATCCAGCAGTGCTGCTGCACTACCCTGGCTTTGCGTATTTTTAAGGATTTGTTCAACCTGCCCCCAGTCAAAAACTGCCAGCAACGTGCCTACCTTATTACCATCATGATCAATAATATCGCTGGCTATAGGCAGGCGCTGCTGCTTGATAGCCCCAATCAGCAAGGGATGCCGCGCCAGCTGAACATTGACCCAAGGCTGCACCGAGCTAGCAGACTGACCAATCTGCGCTGCCTCACTGGAAGCAATGACGCGATTATCAGAACCCACCACATATAGCGCATGATAAACCCCGCGGTAACTCTGCTTGAGATCTGCCAGAAAATGCGACAGGCGCTTATCCACATCACCGATCTGTGCTTCATACATGATATCCAGCCGACTCCAGGAAGCCACGTTCTGCAAACGCTCGAACATCATACGATCAACTTCACTCAGTGCGGCACTGGCGCGCGTTTGCATGCCGCTCACAATCTCGTCATGCAGCGCAGTACGCGCCTGATAAAAGGCGAGCATTGTCATGATCAGCATAGGCAATAAGGCGGTAAGGAAAAAACCGGCCAGCAAGACTTGTCTGACGGAAAAAGGCCTATTTAGCATGGGCTCCAGTAGCTATAGTGTACAATTGGGCATTCTCATTTGTAGTAGTCATTCATCATGATTCAGCAAAAAACCAGGACGATTTGTGCCTGCTTAAGGCGCCTGTCAAAACTTGCAGGCAAGCAAGTAGCTTTTGCGTTCAGTGTAGCCTTGCTGGCTATGGTATGCAAGGTTGCGCATGCAGATGAAACTGCAAACGAAACAATAGCTGAACCCTCAGGCTTTAAACTCGGCGGCTACTCCAGCGCCAGTATCACCGCACCACGCAAGGGCAATACCGAGTTCAACCTGAATGAAATCAGCCTGTTGTTAAGCTGGGACAACAATGCCCGCCTCAAATTTTTCGGCGAACTGGAACTGGAACGCCCGCTCAGCTGGAATGAAAACAAGCAATTTGGCAGCAAGAACAGTTATTTCGATCTGGAACGACTCTATCTTGACTACAACGTTTCCGAAAAAATCAATATTCGTGGCGGGCGCTTTTTAACACCAGCCGGCCGCTGGAACCTGCTACATGCACCACCGCTGGTTTGGACCGGTAGCCGTCCGCTAGTCACCAATTACTTATTTCCCGCTGCGATTAACGGCGTGATGATGCACGGCTCTACCCCGCTAAAGATAAACGGTGCCGACCAATCTTTTGAATACTCATTCTTTGCAGAGACCCTGAAAGATCAGGACAAAGAGGATAATGAGATCAGCTACAAAAATGTAGCTGGTGCTCACTTTAAATTAAACAATCAATTTAATCTGGGCTTAAGTCTCGCCACGTTTACTGAAGACCGCCCCGGCTCTCCGGATTACCGCATGATCGGCCTGGATTTTATAACGCATATAAAAGGCTGGGAACTGAGTGGCGAAGGCTTTCAGCGCTTTACTAACGACGGCAATGATGGCGGCAGTGGTGCCTACCTGCAGAGTGCAGCGCCGCTAGGTAATAACTGGTACTGGCTCACCCGCCTCGAAACTTTCCAAAAACCAGACGTAGTTTCCGGTGAACGCTGGGTACTCGGCGTTACCAAACGCGTTACACCCAAGCAACTGCTTAAAATGGAGTTTATAGGCGGCAGTGATGACTTTACTGATACCCCACGTGGCTTTATGGGCTCATTTGCGGTGCTGTTCTGATGGGCCCGTTCTATAAACATATATTGGCAGCATTTTGTGCATTTTATGCACTTGCTGTTGCACACATAAGCCATGCGGAAGAATCGCGCCCACTTGCCGTCATTGTATCAAGCAATGCTGAAACTGCAGTCATTCAGCAGCTCAACCCACGCGATCTGGCTTCGGTCTACTGGAAGAAAAAACAATATTGGCAAGGCGGCGCACGTATACGTCCAGTTAATCTGCATGCTGAACATCCATTACGCATTTATTTCTCGAAAGTTGTTCTCGACAGCGCTCCAAGCGAGCAGGGCGACTATTGGAACGGCTTGTATTTCCATGGCACCACACCGCCTTACAGCGTGCAGTCAGAAGAAGCTGTGCTGCGTTATGTGAGCATAACTAAAGGCGCTATCGGTTATGTAGATGCCTGCAATCTGGATGAGCGGGTAAAGCCGCTGCTATGGATTGATGACAACAACGTCACTAACAATAAACCTGCGTTACATTGTCAGCCCTGATTTTTATTGAAGCTGCTAAAAGTGTTCTTCAATAAAGATTCGCGCCTTCTTTCAATTCTCCATGCTTATAGGCGCGTGCAGCAGTCTGGTAATGCGCAATAGCCTCATTCAAGAGAAGCGGATTCATAGGTGCCGGAGTAGATTCCAAAGTTAGCGGATCTACCTGATAAGCCTCTGCTTTCTGCTTGGGTGATAACACAACCAGCATATCGTTTTTATAGTATCCCAGCTCCTGATAATTGCTGATAAAAGCACGCGACGGCACTTTTTTCTGCTGGGCATCAAACATGGACTGCCCGAAAAAATGCTGACTGCCTTTTGCTCCCATAACATCCAGCAAGGTAGGTGCAATATCAATCTGGCTGACCATGCGCGAATAATGGCCGGCGGGCAACAAATCAGGTGCGTAGAAAAATAACGGTATATGGTATCTATCTACCGGCAATTTGGTTTTACCGGCAGCTGATGAGCAATGGTCGGCCACGATCACAAACAAGGTATCCTTGAACCAGGGTTTGGTTTTTGCGCTCTCGATAAACTTGCCTATTGCATAGTCTGTATATTTAACTGCCCCCTTGCGGCTGCCCTGCGGTAGATCAATCTTACCTTCCGGAAACGTAAATGGCCGGTGATTAGAGGTCGTCATGATATGTGCAAAAAATGGAATCGTCGGCTTCACATTGCTATCAATCGTTTGCAAAGAATTGTTGAACAAACTTTCGTCATCAACACCCCATACATTCTCGGCCTGAATCGTACTTTTATCAAAGTCGGTACGGTCTATCACCTTGTAATCGTTACCTCTGAAATAAGAATTCATACTATCAAATACGCCATAGCCTCCGTAAATAAAGAATGTGCTGTACTGCTGCGCCTCCAGAAACTCGCCTAAAGTCGCCAGATGGTCACTATCCGGTCTGTGCACAATGGCCTGCCCCGGAATCGGCGGTATCGCAATTGATAGTGCATCCAAACCGCGCACGGTACGTGTACCGGTAGCAAACACCTTATCAAACACTAAGCTCTCTTTTGCCAGCTTATCCAGATAAGGCGTTAAATTTTCTGCATTGCCGTAACTACCCATATAATCGGCAGATAGACTTTCCACCATAATCAGCACCACATTTTTCGGGCGCCGTTTGAATGGAGCAATATCTGCTGATTTTATGATTTGCGCTTCAGTATTAAGCGCTTTTGAAGATGGCAGCCTTAATACACCAGACTGCTTTAAAAGTTTATCAGCCTCGGCCTGCGGAATTGTTTTATAGAATTGATCATAATCCAGCTCGTTACGGCGCACGGCCGCGGCAAAAGTGAATATGCCGTTACCCGCCAATTCATTCGCGTAGGCATTTTTACTGAACTGCATCTGCTCTACATTGGCAAATGCATAACTTAGCACAGGGAGCAAAAAAGCTAGTGCAAGCAGACGCAACCTCTTGTTAATACTATGCGGCTGCATTTCAAACCGCAACTTTTTACCGAGCATAAATAAAATAAGTATTACAAATAGCGCAATCGCCAGCAGTATGAGTGGCACCGGATAGGATTCACGAATATTGCCCACCACCTCATGGGTATACACCAGATAATCCACAGCAATAAAGTTAAAGCGTGTACTGAATTCCTGCCAGAAAATAAATTCAGAGACGGCGCCGAACACCAGCGCAAACATCAGTAAAAAAGCCATCAACCAGCGTGCATAGGTCAACCAGTTTTTATTGCTCCAGCGCGCTGGTATCAATGCTGAAACCATTAATGCCGGCACCAGCAAATAACACCATGCCGCCAGATCAAACCAGATACCGACTGCAAGTGCTCCCAGCAATTCAGCCGTATGCATTTGCTCCCAGCCAGCATGCATGCTTAAGGCCAACCTTAGTATTAACCACACACTTAAAGCAAGACCTGTCAGAAATGTGTAGTAAGGAAGCGTGCGGGACGGCGTTTTAAACAAATTGGGCATAGGTAATACATTAACTAATCAAATAAGGCTGTAAGTTAACGCAAGCTCTATGCCACAGCGGTAAGCAATTGTTTTATATCCGCTTTAGATTTATGCTTAGTATCGAACTCATACAAAATTTGCGGGGTTTAATTACAAGGAGAGCGTAATTTATGCAGGTTTTGCAGTCTTGGCTATCAGCTGTTTATCACAACTTGCTTGCATATTCGATGTGTATGCAAAAACCAATAATCACCACAAAAATTCACAAGATGTTGATTATTAACAACTATTAAAGCTTAAACTTTGATTATTCACACTCTACTACTGCGTAAATAACAAATAAAACCTGCACTAAAGATCATCGGCACGCTACTTGCTCCAATGTAATCATCAGTATTAATAGCGAAATACAAAATGCAAAATCCAGCTTATTTAGGTTCATCATATTTAAATGCCACACTTCTGGCTTTGGGCAACAGCTCAGCTTTCTTTAATGCCGAGGCAGCTTATAAGACACGCCCGCTCGCTGCATCAAAAAGACAGCGCGCAGAAAATATTAAATTAGCGACTTCAGATTGCAACTCAGCTGACCGCAGCGAAATCGAGCAGTTTGTGCATGACGTATTTGCCAAAACTTATGGTGCTGATGTGCAGCACTTCATGCCCAATCTGGTGAGCTTGCGCGATGAAGAGGGTGAGTTGGTCGCTGCGTTCGGTTTACGCAAAGCTGACGAGTCTGCCTTATTTCTGGAGCAATATCTTGATGCGCCAATCGAAACGGTTTTCTCTGGTCGCTTTAATAGAAACATCACGCGTTCACAAATTACGGAAATCGGTAATCTGGCAGTATCCAATCCGCGCAATGCCGGCGTACTGATTGCACATGTGATTCAGTACAGTTTAGACGTCGGAATAGAGTGGGGCGTCGCCACCGCGCATCACAGCCTGCAAAATGGTTTGGTCAAAGGTGGTCGAGATGTTTATGCACTGCAGGCTGCAGACCCGGCAAGACTGGATCCAGCAGAGTTTGCAAGCTGGGGCACTTACTACAACAACACTCCACAAGTAGTTGCTATTCGCGGAGTTGCACAAGTTTGACTGTAAAAATGATTACAAACGATCTGTTACAGGCCATTGGCCGTAACACGCCAGATCAAATAGCACTGCGTGGCACCTATATTTCCCTCACTTATGCGGAGTTAAATACTGCCGTGAGCCGTCAGGCAGAAATATGGGCAGCGCAAAGCGCAGCCTCACCGACAAAGCACCCAACCATGGCTTTAGCCGTAGAGAACCATCCGGCATGGATCGTGCTGGATTTAGCAGCAATGGCTTGCAATACGCCTTTAGTACCATTGCCGTTCTTCTTTTCACCCGCGCAGTGGCTGCATGCCATGAAAAACGCTGGCGTTTCAGTATTGGTAACTGACCAGCCGCAACTGTTTGAACCGCTGCTCGCGAGCAACATTTTAACTAGCAGCCAGTTTGAACTAGCCGGTAAAACACTCACACAATTTGCGTTACGTAATTTTGATCAAGTGCAGTTACCGCATTACACCGCTAAAATTACTTACACATCAGGCACTACCGGCAACCCCAAAGGCGTATGCCTGAGTAATGAAAATATGCTTAATGTAGCCAAGGCAATTGCTGCGGCTACCGAAGTTTCCTCTGCCGACACACACTTAAGCGTACTGCCGCTGGCAACACTTTTAGAGAACGTGGCGGGTGTTTATGCAACACTGCTTGCCGGTGCCAGCTGCTACTTACTGCCTAACCATGAAATCGGCTTGAGTGGCGCAACTGGGTTAGATATCAAACAATTGCTGACAACCCTAAAACTTACCCAAGCCAGTACAGCTATTTTCACGCCGGAGCTGCTACATGCGCTCGTATTATGTATTGAAGGCGGAGAAGATACCTCAGACTACCTGCGCTTTCTGGCGGTAGGCGGTGCTTCGGTTTCACCAGCTTTGCTAGAGCGCGCAACAAAACTCAAAATACCGGTATACGAAGGTTATGGGCTTTCTGAATGTGCATCAGTCGTGGCGTTGAATGTGCCGCTTGGCAACAAGATAGGCACGGTAGGCAAGCCATTGCCGCATATTAAAGTGAGTTTTACCCATGAGCAGGAGATCGTCGTGAACGGCAATGCTTACCTCGGTTATGTAGGGCAGGAGCAAGCACAGCAAAATGCCGTGCACACCGGCGATATTGGCGAGCTGGACAAAGATGGCTACCTGATAATTACCGGCCGCAAGAAAAATATCTTTATCACTTCGTTCGGGCGCAATGTGTCACCGGAATGGGTGGAACGCGAATTAAAAATTACCCCTTGCATTGCACAGGCTGCCTTGTTTGGCGAAGCCAAACCTTGGAACGTGGCGGTCATTGTACCCAGGCCTGAGACTACTGATGAACAGGTTGAAGATGCAATACAAACACTGAATGCCAGACTGCCAGACTACGCCCGCATTAGCCGCTGGGTTCGTGCAGACGCACCGTTCAGCAGCCAAAACCAGCAACTCACATCCAACGGCAGAAACCGCCGCGATGTGATTCTGCAACACTATCAAAATCAAATTAACGCACTATATGAAGGAAAATCAGCATGACTGTTTACCAAAAATTACTGCAGGCTACAGAAAAAGAACGTAACGAATTAATGAGTTTGCCGCTCATTCAACAAGGCGGAAAAGGCAATATCTCGCTACAAACCTATATCGCTTTTCTCACACAGGCCTACCATCACGTCAAACACACAACGCCGTTGCTGATGGCCTGCGGTGGCCGCCTGCCCGGACACTATGAATGGCTGCGCACTGCAATTGGCGAATATATTGAAGAAGAAATGGGGCATCAGGAATGGGTGCTGAACGACATTGCTGAATGCGGCGGTGACAAAGAAGCTGTGCGTGCCAGCAAAACGCCTGAAACCAGCGCCAGCATGGCTACCGAAATCATGGTGGCCTATGCTTACGACATGATCAACCGCGTTAACCCGATTGGATTTTTTGGCATGGTATTAGTGCTTGAAGGCACCAGTACTGCGGTAGCGACACAAGCTGGTGAAAAACTGATAGAAAATCTCAACTTACCGAAAAAAGCTTTCAGTTATCTGCTGTCACACGGCTCACTCGACATCAGCCATGTTTCGTTTTATGAAAGTCTGGTTAATCAAGTAACGGATGAAAGTGATCAAGCTTGCCTGATTCACAGTGCAAAAATATTTTATAAATTGTACGGCGATATTTTCCGTACAATAGCAGCTGAACATATGCAGGAATAAGGCAGGTTTTTTTATGCAGCTTAAAAACAAACGCATCTTACTCACTGGCGCCACCGGTGGCATCGGTAAACATATCGCACTAATGCTGGCACGCAAGGGTGCAAATTTAGCGCTGGTAGGGCGCCATACAAACAAGCTGGACGAACTAGCCAACGAGATTATCAACAAAGGCGGCAACGCCAAGACGATTGTTGCTGATTTTGAGCTTGCCGGAACAGTGGAACAGGTGACTGCTGAAGCAAAGCAGAAACTAGGCGGCATTGATATCTTGATCAACAATGCTGCTATTCTGGATTTTATCCAGTTCGAAGACCAACGCCCGGAACGTATCTCGCAAATGATACAAACTAACGTTACGGCTCCCATACAGTTAGCACATGCAGTGCTACCGGGCTTCAAAGCTACGGGGCAGGGTCACTTTGTCATGATAGGCTCAATACTGGGTTCACTGGGATTTCCATACTACGCAAGCTATTGTGCCAGCAAATTTGCAATACATGGTTTCTCGCAGGCACTGCGTAGAGAACTGGTAGATACTAACATTGGTGTCACTTACATCGCACCACGCGGCGTTAACACGTCAATGAATGACGCAACCACACTCGCCATGCTCGCTAAAACCGGCGGTAACCTCGACGAACCGGAAAAAGTAGCCGCGATTGTAGTCAAGGCGCTAGAACAAGAGAAACAGGAAGTGTTTATCGGTCAGCCGGAATCATTCTTTGCCTGGCTTAACGGCGTTGCACCTAAAATCGTAAATATAGGGCTAAAAAAACAAGCCAGATTGGCAAAAGAATTTGCCATCAGAAAATTGAAATAACGGTTTCAGCACTTACAGGTAAAGCACTACTGGAAACACGGTCACAGCAAGCACCACCAGCAGCCACTGCATGCGCCAGCGCTCAAGATGACCGGTAAAGTGTAAAACCAAAGCTGAAATTGCCACTACGTAGTAAAGCAGATAGAGAATTAATGCCATACATCCCCGCACAAATAATGATTTAATTTGTTATTTTTCGAACTAGTGTAACAAAAAATATTTAACAAAACTTAATTTTAATCGTAGCGTCGTAATTCTTTACAATTTAAGCACTATTTTTAAGCGCAGGTATTGTGTCTAGACTATGGCACTCAAATCATTAGCTTTGGTATGTTCTGCCTTATTTTTTACCTGTCATTATTTTTTATAAATCATGCCCGACTTAAACGCTTGGTTTTATAGCAGTTTTAGCGTATATTCGTTTTATTGCTAGGGGTCTATATTTCTTATCGAATATAGTGAGATACACCCTTTGAACCTGATGCGGGTCATGCCGCCGTAGGGAATGCAGCGTTTACTGCTCCCTATGATTTATTAATTTTTCAAAAAGCAGGCAATGATAATTCATATCAATGCGGCTTTTTTTGGAGCACACAGTGAACGCGACTGATAAAAATCTTACCAAATTTCTTAATGAAACTGCCTCTGTAGATGAAGGCGCGACCAAACCGTTTGCGAAATCTCGCAAAGTTTATGTCGAGGGTTCACGTCCGGATATTCGCGTACCATTCCGCGAAATTTCATTAAGCGACACCCCTTCAGCTTTCGGCGCTGAAAAAAACCCGCCGGTTGTGGTTTACGATACCAGCGGCCCATATACCGACCCAACGATCAGCATTGATATTCGCAATGGTTTGCCGGCATTACGTTCTAAATGGATTGAAGAGCGTAACGATACCGAACAACTGGACGGCCCAACGTCAGCATTCGGCCAACAACGTAAAGTTGACCCGGAACTTGCAGAAATGCGCTTCAACCTGACACGTTTGCCACGTCGTGCCAAACCGGGTAAAAACGTTTCACAAATGCACTACGCACGCCAAGGCATCATTACACCAGAAATGGAATTCATTGCGATTCGTGAAAACCAACGCCGTGAAAACATGAGCGAACTGCTGCAAACACAGCACCCGGGTCATGACTTTGGTGCCAGCATTCCGAAAATGATCACACCTGAATTCGTGCGTGACGAAGTTGCACGTGGCCGTGCCATTATTCCAATGAATATTAACCACCCTGAAATCGAGCCGATGATTATTGGCCGTAACTTTTTGGTTAAGATTAACGCTAACATCGGTAACTCGGCACTTGGTTCTTCTATCAATGAAGAAGTTGAAAAAATGGTGTGGAGTACGCGCTGGGGTGGCGATACCGTGATGGATTTATCAACCGGTAAAAATATACACGAAACCCGTGAATGGATCATCCGCAACTCACCAGTGCCTATCGGTACCGTGCCTATCTATCAGGCTTTGGAAAAAGTTGATGGCAAAGCTGAAGACCTGACTTGGGAAATCTTCCGCGACACTTTGATTGAACAAGCAGAGCAAGGCGTGGATTACTTCACGATCCATGCTGGCGTACGTCTGGCTTACATCCCGATGACCGCAAAACGCATGACCGGTATCGTGTCACGCGGTGGCTCTATCATGGCGAAATGGTGCTTGGCGCATCATAAAGAATCATTCCTGTACGAGCACTTTGAAGACATCTGCGAAATCATGAAACAGTATGACGTGTCATTCAGCTTGGGTGATGGCTTGCGTCCTGGTTCAATCTACGACGCCAACGATGAAGCGCAATTTGCTGAACTCAAAACATTGGGTGAGTTGACACAAATCGCATGGAAACACGACGTGCAATGTATGATCGAAGGCCCAGGCCACGTACCGATGCACCTGATTAAAGAGAACATGGAACTACAACTGGAACATTGTGGTGAAGCTCCGTTCTACACATTAGGCCCATTAACCACCGACATCGCGCCTGGCTACGACCACATCACCTCAGGTATCGGTGCTGCCATGATCGGCTGGTATGGCTGTGCGATGCTGTGCTACGTAACACCGAAAGAGCATTTAGGCTTGCCGGATAAAGAAGACGTACGCGTGGGTATCATCACCTACAAGATTGCAGCACATGCCGCAGACTTGGCAAAAGGCCACCCGGGCGCGCAGATTCGTGACAACGCGTTATCCAAAGCGCGTTTCGAATTCCGTTGGGAAGACCAGTTCAATCTTGGTTTGGATCCGGAAAAAGCCAAGGAATTCCACGATGAAACCTTGCCGCAGGAAGGCGCAAAACAAGCGCACTTCTGCTCAATGTGCGGCCCGCATTTCTGTTCAATGAAAATATCACAAGATGTACGTGATTACGCTGCGGAAAAAGGCCTTTCAGACCAAGAAGCACTGACCAAGGGCATGCAGGAAAAAGCCATTGAGTTTGTGAAAAAGGGTAGTGAAGTCTACCAAAAAGTTTAATTTTTGATGTAATTGTATTCAACAAAACAGCCAGCTTTATGCTGGCTATTTTGTTTGTGACGAATCATTGCATTAAGGGATTGCTTTCAGGCGTTATAACTGAAAAAAGCGTAAAATAGCAACATTCAAGGAAAAATGTTTTGACTACTCTAAAAATATCCAAAAAACCTGGTGATGCTTCTACCGTTGCGGTTAAGAAATCACCTGTGCGCCGCAATAATTCACTGCCGCGTGACCGTACTGTTGCGCCGGTAAAACCGCAGCGCACTGAGGCACAACAACCGCGCGAGCCGCGCGCATCCGATAGTCGTGCACCTGCAGCACAAAGACCAGAACCGGCGCGTCAGCGTAATCATCGTCACGATGGTGGCTTGCGTGAGCAGCCATCTGCAACTGCAAGGCAGCAGCCAGCACCCGATAGCCGTGCGCCTGCATCCCGTGCCATGCAGGTGGATGCACGCCGTAATGAGAATACCAGCCGCGATAAAGCAGACCGTGAAGGTGCTTATCGCAACCCGCCACGCCGTGGCGGTAAGGCGCGCGATGGCTTTGTGGCGAGTGAGTTTGATAATACGCGCTCGAATAAAGAAGCCTTTGCATCCAGAGCAACTGCCAGCCAACCTGACCAGCCGCGCTTATCAAAAGTAATGACTGAGCGTGGAATCTGCTCACGCCGCGAAGCTGATGAATGGATTGCCAACGGTTGGGTGAAAGTGAATGGCGAGATTATCGAAACGCTGGGTACGCGCATTGATCCGAATGCTGAAATCATCATCAGTAGCTACGCGCAGGAGCATCAGGCTGAAAACGTTACAATCATTCTGCATAAGCCTGTGGGTTATGTGAGCGGGCAAGCGGAAGATGGCTACGAGCCGGCAATTGTTCTGGTGCATCCAGACAACCAGTGGCCGGAAGACCCTGAATTACACAAACACAGCCCAAAACAATTCCACCGTGGCATGCTGCGCGGACTAGCACCGGCAGGACGCTTGGATATTGATTCTACCGGAATGTTAGTACTCACTCAGGATGGCCGTATTGCACGCCATTTGATTGGCGAAGACTCTACGGTTGAAAAAGAATATCTGGTACGTGTCACTGGCGAGCTAACAGACGCCGGTATGAAACAGCTTAATTTTGGTTTGAGCCTGGATGGCGAAAAACTTAAGCCCGCCAAGGTCAGTTGGCAGAATGAAGACCAGTTGCGCTTTGTATTACGTGAAGGCAAAAAACGCCAGATCCGCCGCATGTGCGAGATGGTAGGTCTGCAGGTAGTTGGCCTGAAACGTATTCGCATCGGCAGTGTTACACTGGGTAAGTTACCAGTGGGCCAGTGGCGCTATCTGCGTCCTGAAGAGCGTTTCTAAATTTTAGGAGTTAGTATGGGATTATTTGATAGCCTCGCCGGTGGCATGCTAGGTAAGTTAGGCGGTGAAAAAGGCGCAATAGCACAGGTGGCGATAGACTTGTTTAATCAAAACGGAGGGTTGCCGGGCGTGCTGGAAAAATTCAAGGCAGCCGGGTTCACCGATGAGGTAAGCTCATGGGTCGGCAAGGGTGCCAATCTGCCAATATCCGCTTCGCAGGTTGTGCAAGTCTTAGGTAGCTCGACCATTCAAACGGCCGCCAACAAACTAGGCATCAACGCTGATGAAATCAGTGCAAAAATCGCTGAATACCTGCCTCAAGTAGTAGACCGAATGACGCCAAACGGCGAAGTAGGTAAAGATTCTGGTAACCTGCTTGCAACGCTGTTAGGTATGCTTAAGTAAATCCAAAATTATCAAAAAACGGGCATACAGGCCCGTTTTTACTTAGATAGAACTATAAAGAAACAATAGAGCACAACAATATGGATTTTATTTTACTTTTAAAAGCGTTTATTCAAGGCCTCGTTGAGGGCGCGACTGAGTTCCTGCCTATCAGCAGCACCGGTCACCTGATTATCGTCGGTGACTTGCTGAATTTCAATGACGACAAAGCCAAGGTTTTCGATATCGTGATCCAGTTGGCGGCAATATTGGCGGTGTGCTGGGAATACCGCCGCAAGCTCATGAATACCGTGATGCACATTACCCATCAAACCAAAGCACAGAATTTTTCACTGAACGTGCTTATTGCCTTCTTGCCAGCGGCTCTGATGGGCCTGGTTTTTCACGACAAAATCAAAGAATATTTATTTACACCGATTACAGTCGCGATTGCGCTGATACTGGGCGGCTTGGCAATTTTACTGATTGAAAAGATGCCGCTTAAAGCTAAAACGGTTTCAATCGACGACATATCGCGCAAACAGGCATGGCAGATCGGCTTTGCTCAAGCGGTCGCACTTATCCCTGGCGTGTCACGCTCCGGCGCTACAATTTTAGGCGGCATGCTGTTTGGCCTCAGTCGTCACACAGCTACCGAGTTTTCATTCTTTTTGGCGATTCCTATCATGTTTGCCGCGACTGGCTATGACTTGCTCAAAAACTGGCAGTTGCTTTCCATTGATGACTTAGCCATGTTTGCAGTCGGTTTTGTTACAGCGTTTGTTTCAGCGCTGATCGCCATCAAGTTTCTGCTGCGCTTTGTTGCGAGCCATAGTTTTAGAGTATTTGCCTGGTACCGTATCGCATTGGGGATCATCGTGATTTGGTACTTTAAATAACTAAAAATAACCCTACTTGTATAACAACTTTTCCTAAATTTAAAAAGTAGCAGTAAAATATCCTCTGCTTAAATAACTATCCTGAATGATGGGTGCACTATGAAAAAACTAATTAAATACGGCTTGTTTGGTTTAGGCGGCGTTGTTGCCTTATTGATATTAGTAGTAGCAGTGATTGCCGCAACATTTAACCCGAATGATTACAAACCACTCGTGGTCAAGATGGTGAAAGACAAAAAAGAGCGCACCCTGAATATTGAAGGCGATATCAAGCTCGCGTTCTGGCCAAAAATCGGTGCCAATCTGGGTAAAGTCTCTATCTCCGAACATAAGTCCGACAAAGAATTTGCCTCTATCCAAAGCGCACAGGTAGCACTGGCAGTATTACCGCTGTTAAAAAAACAGCTGGTGGTTGATACCATTTACATTGATGGTGCCAAAGCCAACATCATTAAATACAAGGATGGCACAACCAACTTTGATGATCTGCTGAGCAAGGAAGAAGAATCAGAAGAAATTAAATTTGATGTAGACGGCGTTAAAGTTACAAACTCTGCAGTAGCTTACACAGACGAAGGCAGCGGCGCGCAATACGCACTATCAAAATTCAATTTGACTTCAGGCCACATTGCCTTGGCGGAACCGATTGATTTAACAACTGATTTTAGCATTAAAGCCAACCAGCCAGCCGTTAGTGCGGATGTGAAGGTTAAAGGTAATTTTCTGGCTGACCCAGAAAACAAGCACTTTTTTGCCAAAGGTCTGGACGCAACGATCACCGGTGACTTGCTAGGCGGCAAAGATGTTTCTATCACGGCCAGTGGTGATATTGACGCTAAACCAGAAACACGCGAGTTTCTGGTTGATAGCCTGAAACTCGCCCTAAATGGTCAGTTCAGTGGGGCAAAAATCACGCTGGACTTAAACGCACCTGAATTGATTGCGAAAAAAGATGAAGTGACCGGTAAAAAAGTCACTGTAAACCTGACGCAGGATAAAGCCGGCGACACCTTAAAAGCGAATCTGGTATTAGCCGATATCAAAGGCTCACCTAAAGCACTGCAAAGCAGCGGTATCAGCGGTGATATTTCCGGCAAACAGGGTGCACGTTCCATTGACGGGAAATTCTCGTCTCCATTTCAGGGCAACCTTGAAAACCTGATTTTCGATCTGCCGAAACTGGCAGGCAATGTTGACATTAAAGACCCAGCGCTGCCTAACGGTGCCGCAAAAGTCGGCTTTGCTCTGAGCCTGCATACAGATGCGAAACAAGAGCAAATTAACAGCAAATTCAACCTGAATGTAGATGCAACCAAGCTCAACGGCGATGTTGCCGTTAACAGCTTTAAAAAGCCAAACGTCAAATTCAATATCAATGCAGACACACTGGATTTGAATAAACTACTGGGCAGCAGCAAATCTAAAAAAGCCGAGCCAGCCAGCAACAAACCCGCCGATTTATCAGCGCTGAAAAATATCCTGCTCGATGGCAAGATCAATATCGGCAATTTAATCTATGACAAATACCGGTTATCCGGCCTCAACGTCAATGTTAAAGCCGATGGCGAAAAGCTGACTTTATCTGGACTCAACATTAAGCTTGATGACAGCAACATTAAGGGTAACTTCGGCATCAGCCATTTTGCCAAGCCGCTGTACACCTTTGATGTTGATATCGACCAGATTGATGCTGACCGTTATGTCGGCGCTAGTGATAACAGCGCGTCAAGCAAAGCCGCCAGCAAAGGTGATGATAAGCCGCTGGATTTAAGTGCCCTGAAAGCACTGAATGCAGATGGCTCACTGCGTATCGGCAACCTCAAGTATGGCAAAACCAAAGCATCAAATGTGCGTATTGACTTAAAAGCGGATGGCCAGAAACTGAGCCTGAATCCACTGGCAGCGAGAGTTGATGACAGTCAGGTGAATGCAAATATAGGCATTACACGTTTTCATGACCCGATTTACAGCTTCAACCTGAATATTGACAAGCTGGATGCGGATAAATACATCACCAAAAGTGATCAACCTGCCACCAAGAGTTCCGGCGACACCCCGATTGATCTGAGTGCGCTAAAAAAGCTTAATGCCAGCGGCGAAGCTAAAATCGGCTGGCTTAAACTTGCCAATGTTAAAACACAGAATGTAAATATCGGCCTGAAAGCCGCAGACGGTATCGCCACGGTTTCCCCATTCGCTGCCAACCTGTATCAAGGCAGCATGGATGGTCTGCTGAAAGTAGATGCGCGCAGTACTCCCAGCATCACTTTTAAACAAAGCATGAAAAACATCGCGATAGGTCCATTGCTGGTAGATGCCATTAATAATGACATGCTGGAAGGAAAAGGCACCCTGAATGTCGATGTAACAACAACTGGCAACACCGTAAGCGCGCTTAAAAAAGCCTTAGCTGGCAAATCTACGGTCAACCTTGCTGATGGCGCCATCAGAGGAATTGATATTCCCGGTACGCTGCGCGATATAAAATCCAAGGTAGCTCTGTTTCAGGATAAAAGCAGCATAGGCGCCGACGAGAAGAAGAAAACTGATTTCAGCGAGCTCAGCGCATCTTTCGATATCAAGAATGGCGTGGCGCACAATGAAGACCTGACCATGAAGGCACCAATTTTGCGTCTGGCAAAAGGGGATAGCCGCGGTGATATTGATATCGGCAATGAAACCATCAACTATCTGGCTAAACCAACCATCGTTAAATCATTGAAAGGCCAAGGCGGTGCTGATCTCGATTCTTTAGCCGGGTTGAGCATCCCGGTAAAAATCACCGGTACTTTTTCTGCGCCTAAATACGGCATGGACTTTGCCGCGATTGGCGCGGCGATGGCCAAGTCCAACCTGCTGGATAAAGTGGGTGGCGAAAAGGGTACTGCGGTTAAAGAGCTGCTAGGTGATGGCGATAAAACCAAAGCTCTGGAGAGCCTGTTAGGTAAGAAAAAGCCAGCTGATCCCGCGACCGCTCCGGCAACAACTGATGGCGCTACCAATACTGCCCCTGCACCAGCTGAAGCACCTAAATCGACAGGAGATGCTGCTAAAGAAAAAGCGGCAGAAGAGCTAAAGAAACTGTTTAAGTTCTAAACTAAACGCATAGCCAACTGCCGCTAACAATCAAGTTAGTAGCAGTTCTTTTTGACTTGTCCTGGAGCTGAGCCACTATTACCTGGCCCTTCGCCGCAAGCCTTATTGTGACCTGGTGCATTTTCGCTATTTCCAGGGCCGTTAGGATGGTGTCCAGCAGGCACCACTACGCATCCACTTAACGCCACAAATGCGGCAACCATTACTAAAATATGTTTCATCTTAAATCCTAAAATTAAATCAACTTACATCGTATCAAAGATCATATAAATAACCTATGACTGATTTCTCCAGCCGCCTCATCGTTTGGCAAAAGCTACACGGCCGCCATGATCTACCCTGGCAGAATACCACTGACCCTTACGCTATTTGGGTATCAGAAATCATGCTGCAGCAAACACAGGTTACAGCCGTGATTGGTTATTACAGTAAATTCATGCAGCGCTTTCCAACGATTTCTGCGCTCGCGAATGCAACACAGGATGAAGTGCTACAGCACTGGAGCGGCTTAGGCTATTACTCAAGAGCGCGCAACCTGCACAATGCGGCACAAACCATCATGGATGACCATGGCGGCGTGTTTCCGCAAGACTTTGATACGATTCAAACCTTGTCTGGCATTGGCCGCTCCACTGCTGCCGCTATTGCCTCATTTGCCTTCAATCAGGTGCAAACGATACTCGATGGCAATGTAAAGCGCGTATTAGCAAGACATTTTGCTGTTGAAGGCTGGCCCGGCACACCTAAAACTGAAAAAGAACTGTGGTCACTGGCTGAGGGTCTGCTGCCAAAAACCGATATGGTCGCTTACACCCAAGGCCTGATGGACTTAGGCGCTACGCTATGCAGCAGAAGCAAGCCACAATGCCTGCAATGTCCGCTGGTAAAAAGCTGTCAAGCTTATCAACAACAGCGTGTGAGCCAGCTGCCTACCCCAAAACCACGCAAAACGATCCCTGAAAAACATACTACGATGCTGATTATGCTGCAGGGAGATCATGTCATGCTGGAAAAACGCCCACCCAGCGGCATCTGGGGTGGATTATGGAGCTTCCCGGAACAGGAAAGCACTGATGATTATAGCGCCGTCGCACAACAGCGGTTTGGCATGACTGTGCAGCCGCAACAGGCATTGCCTCAACTAAGCCATGCATTTACACACTTTAAATTGCATATCACGCCGCAGCCTCTTGAGGTCATAAAGCGACATTCAGAAGTGCGTGAAACTGGCCAGATATGGCTAAGTATTGAAGATGCCATCGGCGCTGCCATTCCTACACCCGTGCGTAAAATACTGCAGTCCATGCTCAATCTAAATACCTGAATCTGCAGTTTGACCTGCATCAACAGAAACAATCATTACCTTGCCCAATCAGATTGCTAGGCGTAGCATAGTAATAGAAACATTGATTTATTCTTAATGTGCGATTGCGAACTGAAGATAAGCCATCAAGTAATTTATACTATCAACAGATTACGAAGTGCTGCGTCTGTTGGCTCACCTCAATGAGGGAATAAATCAGCAATTGCTAATCAACGAATTAATACAATACGGAATTAAGTTATTAAGCAATTGTCGAATTGAACATTGCCATGACTAATAAAAAGGAGAATTTCAATGAGTAATAACATTCAAAGCACTACGGTAACTAAAGAGCAATTGATCAGCGACTTCAAAGTTGTGATTGCTGATGCAGAGGCACTTATTAGAGCTACAGCTAACCAAGGTGGTGAAGCAGTTGTCAATTTACGCGCCAAAGCAGAAGAGTCACTGGCCGTTGCTAAAGTAAAATTAAGCGAAGCACAGGATGCTTTAGTTGAAAAAGGCAAAATCGCAGCACAGGCAACTGATGATTATGTACATGAAAAACCTTGGCATGCAGTAGGTATTGCTGCGGGCATTGGATTGGTAGTCGGCTTACTTATCGGCAGGCGCTAGGCTGCGATGGCTGAGACTCCTAACCAACCAGCAGAGGGTTTACTCAACTCTCTGAAGAACCTCACCGTAACACTCATTGCGATAGTTCATACACGCCTTGAGTTGATAAGTGCTGACTTAGAAGAAGGGCGTGAGCGCTTCATTTCAGTGCTGGCATTGGCCTTTGTTTCGCTGTTCAGCCTGTGCTTTGGTGCAGTGCTGCTTACAATCCTGATAGTAGTAGTGTTCTGGGATACGCACCGGTTACTGGTACTGGGTTCACTTACCGGGCTATTCTTGTTCACTGGCACCATATTAGGCGCGATAGTGGTAAGTAAATTGAAATCCATGCCGCGCATGTTTGAAGCCAGCCTCGCTGAACTGATCAAAGACCATCAGGAAATTGACACGAACCCTTAAGCAGGCAGGAGTTGGTAATGAATGAAAAATTAGCAACACTTGCTGAACGCAAGCAAAAGTTGATTGATAAAGCAGCGTCACAGCGCATAGTATTAGCTCAGAGTATGCAGCCATTACGCAAACCGCTGGTAATTGCAGGCCGTGGCTTGGAAGTAGTGCGTTACTTTAAACGCTACCCGATACTCATGACCGGCGTAAGCGCATTAACTGGGATATTGATCAGCAGGCTTCACGTAGCGCGCTTCTCAGCGCTGCTACAAACCAGCTGGTCTGTATTTCAACTGGTGCGCAACATACGTGAATCTGTGCGTAAAGATTAAAAATATTTAAACAATAAAAAAGCGGCTAATTTCTAGCCGCTTTTTTATTGCATATTTGGAACTGGTTCTAGAGCCAAAAATTAATTTTATCGGACGCAAAGCACCCGTACACCCGTAAAGGGCGTCCCCACAAAGCTAACCTGCTAAAGCAGGAAGCTTGGCGTGAAAGGGGCGTGTCCGTCAAAACGGCTGCTTAAGCAGCTCGGTTTGACGCCAAAGGCGCACGGAACGCAGAAACCGGAATGTACATGAAGTACATGAGGATTTCGAGTACCGCGCAACAAAGCTATGCGCCCATTAAATTGATTTTACTTTTGATCCCAAGAATCTTCCCACATACAGTGTTTGATCTTATGACGGTTTGCAATCAACTCATCGATCGTTGGCTCGTCATTCAATGCACGTTTGATCGCCAGTTTAGTAGCTTCGTAGTTGTTTTTGTACATGTCGGCTTTGTCCAATGTACCTTCTTTTTCAAGTGCGATACAACCTGGGTCAATCCATACCAGGCTGATAATGCACAAGTCATTTGCTTGCTCTTTTGGGATAATGCCTTCGATTACACAGTCCAGAATCGCATCGGCTGTCGCCGCTTGCACCACACCACCGAATAAGCTTACATCTGTGCTGCCTTTTAAAGTTACTTTTGGCACGGTCATACAAACTGGACGCACTAACTGATTAATATCACGCACCGCAAACATCGCAGTGTGACCTTTGCTTTGTGCCATCAAGTTGGCAAATGCCTGACCTACTGGTCCATCAACTGCGCCGATTAAAATTTCAGGCATTGCTGCTGTTACGTCTTTACCTTCAGTGTATACGGTAGCTTCACCCGCTTTGAAAACGATCTTTGACATGAGAAATCCTTGAGAATTAGAAATGTAGAATTGTGAATAAAATGAATCTGATAATTAAGCTGTTACGCTTAAATGCTGTAACACGAGATTTTATAGAATAGCCCCGCTTTAAGCAATTTACACCTAAGTAGTAGTTGCCTGAAATTCATGCCTAACACAAATAGTAGCGCTATATAAATAACGGGCTTCTGCCATACCGTATTATTTAAATTTAACGTCCGCTAGTTGGCCACTGATAGTGAAACTACCCTGTCGGCGCTGCGATGTTGAAGTTAGCTCGGCACTGACTTTTCCAGATACGGTCTTATCAGATTCAATATTAAAATTACCTCGTGCACGAAACTGCTCGGTTTTGAGTGCAAATTGTTTATACTTAAATTGGCTATCCTTGAATTGCAGGTTGCCAGTTAGCGTATCAAATCGTGTAAAGTCAGCATCCGGCGACGGTTTGCTGGCAGGCCCGGCCACCAGCGTATGTGACAGCGCAATACCATTGATTTTGCCCGCAAGCACTTCGAAATTTGCATCGACTTCTGTAGCTTGCGCCAGCTCTGAAACCTGATTAGCATTACTTGTAAATACGCCATTGGCGTTAAGGGTGCCATCTATAGAGGCACTGCTGTCATAGGCTGAAAGTGCGCGCGGTAATGTCATTTTTATCAGCTCAAAATTGCCTGATGCACTCAAACGTCCGCCCCAGCGCAGTTCACCTTGCGCTTTAATAATACCGCCAAATGCCTTGGCCTCAATCTGGCTGAAGTTGAGCTGGTTCTGGCTAATAACGCCTGTGGCAGTCACTTCGTCAAATGCCAATGTTTTAAATAATGGAGGCTGCCAATCACTGGCAGTCAGCGTAACTGCAGCGCTACCGTTCTGCGGAGTAAGCAGCAACGTGAGGTTGCCGCCAGCATTGACCAGTTCGACATTATCAAGCTCACCGGATGCTGTAAGCGCAACTTTACCGCTAAAAGCCTCAGGCTCTAAATCAGAAACCTTGAACGAAATTTTCTTTAAAGTAATATTCTCGATCTTGAGTTTACCGGATTTTGCAGCGTTATTGATCCACTGCGCCTGTCGACCAAAGTCGGCTGGCGTAAGTGTGACATCATTGATATCAAGTGATTTAATGGCTTTTACATCATTGAACAGCATTGAAACACTAGACACCATATTCACACTGCCAATCTTGACATCACCATTGCTGCCGACGGCCACATTTGTAAGTATCAAGTGTGGCTGCGGAAACAATGTCGCATGCACTTCCTGCACTTTGACTGATTCTCCCAGACTGTCTGTTGCCAACTTCTCGATTGGCTCAATCAGCATGGCCAGATTCATTACATGGATTAATCCAACTACAAGAATAAGTAATACCGGGATAGCAATCAATATTGGCTTGAGCAACTTGTTGAAGCTCAATTTATTGAGCATGTTTGGTCCGCGTAACGCTCTGGCACGCGCTTTTTCTTCAGCCTTAAGCCTAGCCTTGGCTGCTTTTTCTTCCTTGGCGAGGCGCTTCGCCTCTTCGCGCACTGTTTTTTCAGCTTCTAAACGTGCTTTTTCCTCGGCTTCACGTCGCACTCTTTCTTCCTCGCGTGCCAGACGTTCCGCTTCACGCAGCTTTTGCTCTGCCGCTTCGACTTGTGCGATACGCTCTGCTTCTACACGTGCTTTTTCTTCAGCCTCTGCTTTAGCCTGAAGTTCCGCCTCTGCCTGCAGACGAGCCTCATGTTCGGCTTCAGCCTTGGCAATCGCTTCTGCCTTTTCACGCTCAATACGTTCTGCTTCTAAACGTGCCTGTTCCTCCGCTTCCAGTTTGGCTTTTGCTGCCAACTCTTCCTGAGCTACACGTTCACGCTCAATTCTGGCCTCTTCTTCAGCCGCCTCGCGCGCGATACGCTCCTGTTCCAGTCTGGCTTGTTCTGCTGCTGCCTCTTGCGCTTTACGTTCAGTCTCCAGACGCACTTGCTCCTCAGCCTCTGCTTTAGCCTGACGCTCTGCCTCCGCCTGCAAACGTGCTTCTTCTTCAGCTTTCGCTTTAGCGAGCGCTTCTGCCTTTTCACGCGCTATGCGTTCTGCTTCTAAGCGAGCTTTTTCTTCAGCTTCCTCACGGGCAATACGTTCAGCCTCAAGTCTGGCCTTCTCGGCAGCTTCGACCTGAGCTTTACGCTCGGCTTCCGCCTGTAACCGTGCTTCTTCTTCGGCTTTCGCTTTAGCGAGCGCTTCTGCTTTTTCGCGCTCTATGCGCTCTGCTTCTTGCCGTGCCTTTTCTTCAGCTTCCTGCTTGGCTTTTGCTGCCAACTCATCCTGAGCTTTGCGTTCGAGCTCTATTCTTGCTTGCTCTTCAGCTTTCGCGTGCGCGATACGTTCTGCTTCCAATCTTGCCTTTTCTGTAGCTTCAGCTTGCGCCTTACGTTCAGCATCTATGCGCGCTTGTTCCTCCGCCTCGGCTTTCGCTTTAGCAAGCAACTCTACCTTTTCACGCTCTATACGCTCGACTTCCTGCCGTGCCTTTGCTCCGGCTTCTGCTATGCGTTTTGCTTGCTCTGCGGCCTCAAGTCTGGCTTTTTCTGCAGCTTCTGCTTGTGCCTTGCGCTCGGCTTCGCGCTTGGCTTTTATTGCCTTTACTTCTTGAGCCCTGCGCGCTACATCCGCATCCACAGCAGCTTCGGCCTCTGGGTTCTGTTCAGCCGTTTCTTTTATTTCAGCAGCGGTGTCAGCACTAAAATCTGAGCTGTCAAAATCCAGTTCAGCTGGATCAATTTCCTCTACTGCAATACTGTAATTATTATTCGCATTAATACCATAACTGCTGATCTCATTTAACCACTCTGGTTCTGCCTGATGACTTGATACACGCTTGATATAACCATCTTCTTCGAGCTTGAGTAGTACCTTGTGTAACTCATGAATACTCAGTTTTCCGGCCTTAGGCAGAATATCCTCAACACTCTGCTTACCATCTACGTGTGACAATATTTGCTTAAATTGTGCTGATAGGCCTCCTACCCAAGGTAATGGGGCACGAGATGCCTTTGGTGTTTTACTGTAAATAGTTTTTAAATCCATTATCCATTATCCCTCTGGATTACAGAGCCAGTCTTGTCTTATGGTTCGTCGGAAATTTTACATCAATAATCACCCATAAGGGTGATTGACTGTATGCGTATTTTATAGATTCACCATAAAAAATATTAATATGCTTATTTAACTCTATTGCACAGACTCTACGTTTTCTGACTTATTACGCACAAAAACGTTTGCCTCTCAGTTAGAAAGCTAACAGCCTACAGATGTCGTTATTTCAGCCGTGATGTTAGCAATTCTCTGACATTTACTTTAGTCGCATATCGATATGCAGAATGCCCGCATCTAAATAAGGCTCACTGCAGCCCTTAAAGCCAAACTTTTCATAAAAGGGTATTGCATGCATCTGTGCTGACAGCATGATACGGTCTGCACCTTGCTGTTGATACAAGGAAACAGCCCTAGTAAGCAAGGCGCTGCCAACTCCAAACCCACGCCACGGCTTTAGAACAGCCATGCGCCCTATATTTCCATCACCTGTCAGCCTTGCACAGCCTATAGGCTCACCTGCAACACTCACTGCCAGAAGATGCTGTGCGGGCTCATCCATGCCATCCCATTCCAGCGCAATAGATACATGCTGCTCTTTAATAAATACCTCTTCACGCACTTTTTTTAAGGGTGCTGCATGCGTTTGCCACGTTACTTGCTTAATCACAAAATTATCTTTCAAACCTTGACCGCCCTATTAGATTGCCTCTTGCAGGCTATGACAGTAACAGGCATTATGCGTGTTTGTCTTTTCAGTTAATTTAACGAAACTTAAGGTTTAATATGCAAAAATATTTAACAACCATTGCACGTATTCTGCTTGCGCAGATTTTTCTGGTCCAGGTCGTTGCACTCGTCATCAGCTTTATGAACAATCCTTCCGGTTATCAGGAATATCAAGCTGGTTTAGGTAGTCTTGGTTTACCAGGAATCTTCGCACCATTGATTATTTTAATTAACCTGATAGGTGGCTTGGGCTTGCTTCTAGGTTATAAAACTAAAGCTGTTGCTTTAGTGATGGCAATTTATGTGGTTGCCCTGATCTTCTTACTCAAGCTTCCATTATTACAATATATGGCTATCGCCGGCGGCTTGTTGTTATTACATGCAAATCCAAACACGGCATGCAGCCTGGATAATTTAAAAAAGTAATTTGAAAAAATAAATCTCCAACACATTAAAAAGCGGTGCCAGATTAATGATCTGGCACCGCTTTTTAATCACTCCCATTCCAACCCGGGGTAGATCGTATTCACATTACGCCTGTTAGCTATTTCAAATAATTGCCACTTGTCCTTTTCACCAGCCGCTGCTGTTGCCATCGCCTTTTCCATACCTTCGTTTTTCTTGATACTGGCGCGTACATCCGTCAGTAGCAGATTCAAATAACGCTGAGCATTAGTTAACGCGGCAAGCCAGTCTTTGGTCACTGGGCCATGCCCAGGCACCACTTGCTTGGCAGGACTGGCTTTTAGTTTTTCGATTTCCGCTATCAATCCCTTGATATCGGCCTCCACCACCGGGGTACGCTCAATAAACAGCAAATCACCTGCAAATAAGGTGCTGCTCTTAACATCAATCAGCGATACATCGGTATTAGTATGTGCGACAGGGTGCGCAGTCAGCTCGAGCGGCCTATCCCCCAGATCCAGCGTAAGCGTGTCTTTTACCGTCAGCGTTGGTTTAATCAGTTCACTACCTTTAGCATCCTCATGCAACAACTTTTCATTGAGCTTGGCGTACTGATCGCGACGCAGCTCCATGCTATTGGCTAATTTGTCATGTCCAACGAAAATCGGCTTATCAGCCAGAAACGCTGCATTGCCATAGACATGATCCGGATGCACATGAGTATTCACTACATACAACACCGGCAACGGTGTCACCTTTCGAATCGCCTCGCGCAGCTGTGCACCCACTTTAAGACTACCGCCTGTATCAATCACGGCAACGCCTCTATTGCCGACTATAAAACTGATATTACAAATATCGCCTTGGTAGCCAGTATCAATATCCAGATGCTTGCCATGATGCACATAAATACCGTCTGCCACTTTTTCTACAGCGAAATCCTCATGACCTGTTTTTGAATGTATATGGCCTGAACTAACACTGCTGCAGCCGATAAAACTCAGCAGACTCATGGTTATCATTAAAATACGCATGAAACATTCCTTGAATTTATGTTACAGATTAAAATGAGACCAGTTTGTGCAATTTTTCTCCGGCACACCTGTCACATACTACAAGATTAAATCTCATCAGGATATTACTATGAATCAAACCTCTACACGCTATACCAAAACAGCAATTGTTTTACACTGGCTGATCGCCCTAGGCATTTTTACCATGTTTGCACTTGGCTGGTATATGAGTGAGTTACCTAAAGATGCGCCTAAGCAAATGGGGTTTGACCTGTTTGATTTAGGTATTTACACCTGGCAGCTTACAGAAGAGGCCAGCCCAAGAACCTTCTACTTTAACTTGCATAAATCTATTGGCGTAACACTGCTGGCACTGATCATTATCCGTGTTCTATGGCGCATCACGCATCGCGCTCCAGCATTATTAGCTTCATACAAAACCTGGGAGAAAAAACTTGCTACCGGTACACACCACTTGCTTTATTTACTTATGGTAGCAATGCCGTTAAGTGGGCTGATCATGGCGGTGAACAGTAAATATGGCATTAAATGGTTTGGTATAGACTTCATCGGTGGCCTTGATAACGAAGCGTATCGCGATTTTTTCAAAGAAGTGCATGAATCGATTGGCGCCATATTGGTGATTATCGTTATTCTGCACATTGCAGGCGCGTTAAAACACAAATTCATTGATAAAGACGATACGATGAAACGTATGTCTTTAAAATAACTTGCTAAGTTGCATGTAATAAAAAAGCCCATCAATGATGGGCTTTTTTATTACTAGTGATTTGGATTACTGATGATACTGACGGCTATGTTCTCGCACCGCAGCAAGCATCGCTGCCGCATTTTCCGGTGGTGTCCACTGCGTAATGCCGTGACCCAGATTAAACACATGGCCATTGCCATGACCATAACTGGCTAGCACATTGGCAACCTGTTTCTCAATCGCTTCCGGGGTGGATAACAGAATTGCAGGGTCAAGATTGCCTTGCAGCGCCACTTTGTCGCCTACACGCTTACGCGCACTGCCAATATCTACTGCCCAGTCCAAACCAAGTGCATCTGCACCGATTTCAGACTGTGCTTCCAGCCACAAACCGCCGCCTTTAGTGAAGACGATGCTAGGCACTTTACGGCCTTCGCTGGTTTTGGTTAAGCCGTTCACGATTTTTTGCATGTAATTCAGTGAGAATTCAAGGTAAGCATCATGTGCCAATGCACCACCCCATGAGTCAAATATCATGACTGCCTGCGCACCTGCTGCAATTTGTGCATTGAGGTACTGGATTACGGTTTGCGCTGTGGTTTCTAAAATGTGATGCAACAGGTCAGGGCGTGCATAAGCCATTTTTTTAATATTCAAAAAATCTGTACCGCCTTTGCCTTCCACCATATACGTAGCCAGTGTCCACGGGCTGCCACTGAAGCCGATTAACGGCACGCGGCCGTTCAAGGCTTTACGTATGCTGCTGACCGCGTTAAATACATATTGCAGCTCAGACATATCCGGCACAGCCAGCTTTTTAATATCAGCTTCCTGTTGCAACGTACGTTCGAACTTAGGGCCTTCGCCTTCTTCAAAATATAAACCCAAGCCCATTGCATCAGGCACGGTCAGAATATCTGAAAACAAGATAGCCGCATCAATCAATGGATAACGGTCTAAAGGTTGAAGCGTAACGTCAGTCGCAAACTGTGCATTTTTACAAAGACTTAAAAAACTGCCTGCATCCTTACGTGTCGCTTTATATTCCGGCAGGTAGCGGCCCGCCTGACGCATCATCCATACAGGTGTGTATTCGGTAGGTTGGCGCATCAAAGCGCGTAAAAAGGTGTCGTTTTTTAATTGTGTCATTGTTTCTGCTCAAAAAATTGGGGATGCACATCACGTGCATCCCCGTCTATTTTACTAGATTAAGCCCTATTCAGCGTAGGAGATTAACGTGGCAATACGGATGAACCCATCAGATATTCATCCACCGCACGTGCTGCCTGACGGCCTTCACGAATCGCCCATACCACCAGAGACTGGCCGCGGCGTACGTCACCGGCGGCAAACACTTTGTCCTTGCTGGTTTTGTAGCAGCCTTCGCCATCGGTAGTAGCTTTAGCATTGCCGCGCTGGTCTTTTTCTACACCAAATACGTCCAATAGTTTCTGCACTGGTGACACAAAGCCCATCGCCAGAAATACCAGATCAGCCGGAATCGTGAATTCAGAGCCTGGCACTTCACTCATCTTGCCATCTTTCCACTCTACGCGAGCGCACTTAAGTGCAACTACTTTACCGTTTTCACCGATCAATTCTTTGGTAGTCACTGACCAGTCGCGGTTTGCACCTTCTTCGTGTGAACTCGAAGTACGCAATTTGAGCGGCCAGTTTGGCCATACCAGTTCTTTGTTTTCTTTTGCAGGGGGCTGCGGCATCAGTTCAAACTGGGTCACGCTCGATGCACCGTGACGGTTAGAGGTACCTACACAGTCAGAGCCAGTGTCACCGCCGCCAATCACGACTACATGCTTGCCTGTCGCTTTGATCTGGTCTGGAATAACATCACCAGCAACCACTTTATTTTGCGGTGTCAGGAAGTCCATTGCAAAATGTACACCATCAAGCTCACGACCAGTAACCGGCAAATCACGCGGCTGCTCAGCACCTGCTGCCAGCACTACAGCATCAAATTCAGCTAATACATCATCTGCATTTACGTTGTCACCAACGTGCTGGTTGACACGGAACTCAACGCCTTCAGCTGCCATTTGCGCCATGCGACGGTCGATATGGGACTTTTCCATTTTAAAATCTGGGATACCGTAGCGCAGCAAACCGCCGATACGGCTATTTTTTTCCAGTACAACTACGCTATGACCGGCACGCGCCAGTTGTTGTGCCGTAGCCAGACCCGCTGGGCCAGAGCCTACAACCGCCACTTTTTTGCCAGTTTTAACAGGATTGATCTGTGGTTTTACCCAATCATTTTCCCAAGCTTTATCAATAATCGCATGCTCAATGGATTTAATGCCAACAGGATCAGCATTGATGTTCAAGGTACAGGCAGCCTCACATGGTGCAGGGCAGATACGGCCGGTAAACTCAGGGAAGTTGTTGGTTGAATGCAATACATCGATCGCACTGCGCCAATCCTGCTGGTAAACCAGATCATTCCAGTCAGGTATGATGTTATTGACCGGGCAGCCGGTAGTACAGAACGGAATGCCGCAGTCCATACAGCGCGCACCCTGTTGCTTGGCCTGATCATCAGTCAGATGCAATACAAATTCTTTGTAATTTTTAACGCGTTCCTGAACCGGCAGATTAGCCTCAGAAAGACGTTCAAATTCCATAAAGCCTGTTACTTTACCCATACTATAAAGCCTTTTCCTATAAGAGAGAGTCTCTTTACTTATTTCTATTAAAAGTGCGACTTACTTAAAGCCGCACTTATTAAAACTGCATTAGGTTAAAACTGCATTAAGCCGCGATCAATGCCTTGTCTTCAGCCAATTCGACCAAAGCACGTTTGTATTCGTTCGGCATTACTTTCACAAACTTGCCGCGCGCATTTTCCCAGTCAGCAAGTATCGCTTTGGCACGTCCGCTATCAGTATATTCTGCATGCTTATTAATTAAAGCAAGCAAAGTAACCTCGTCCGGCTGGTCAAGATGATGCACTGCATCTGCCGCGACGTTAGCTACATGCTCCACTTTTTCAAGAGATACCATGCCCATATTGCAGCGTTTTGCAAACATGCCATCTTCGTCGTACACATAGGCTACACCACCGCTCATACCTGCCGCAAAGTTCTGACCGGTTACACCGAGCACCACAACTGTACCGCCGGTCATGTACTCACAACCGTGGTTACCAACACCTTCAACCACCGCAGAAGCGCCTGAGTTACGCACGCAGAAACGCTCACCTGCAACGCCGCTGAAATAGCTCTCACCGGTTGTCGCGCCATACATTACCGCATTACCGACGATAATGTTCTGATGTGATATACCGCGGAAAGTTTTCGGTGGTTTAATCACGATGCGACCGCCACACAGGCCTTTACCCACGTAGTCGTTACCTTCACCTGTCAGGCTGAAAGTAATACCTTTCGCCAGGAAGGCCGAGAAGCTTTGGCCGGATGTCCCGGTGAAGTTCACATGGATTGTATCGTCTGGCAAACCTGCATTACCGTAACGTGTAGCAATCTGGTTAGACAGCATGGTACCGACAGTACGGTTGGTATTGGTAATGGCGATATCTATCACAACTTTTTCGCCTTTTTCCAGCGCTGGTTGCGCAAGCGCCACCAGTTTGTTATCAAGCGCGTTTACCAAGCCATGATCCTGTACGTCATTGTTCTTGCGTGAAACGCTGGCTGGCATATCTGGCTGATGGAATACTTTGCTGAAATCCAGACCATTAATCTTCCAATGATCGATACCGGCTTGCGTATCCAGCAAATCAGCACGACCGATCAGGTCTGCAAATTTCGCGATACCCATAGAAGCCATATATTCACGCACCTCTTCAGCAACAAAGAAGAAGTAGTTCACCACATGCTCCGGCTGGCCGGTAAAGCGTTTACGCAATTCCGGGTCTTGTGTCGCCACGCCTACCGGACAGGTGTTGAGGTGACACTTACGCATCATGATACAGCCCTCAACCACCAGCGGCGCTGTAGCAAAACCGAACTCATCCGCACCTAACAAGGCACCAATCACCACATCGCGACCGGTTTTGATCTGGCCATCAACCTGCAACACTACACGGCCGCGTAATTGATTCAATACCAGCGTTTGCTGCGCTTCAGACAAGCCCAGCTCCCATGGTGTACCTGCGTGTTTTACAGATGAAATCGGTGAAGCACCAGTGCCGCCGTCGTGACCTGCGATCACAATGTGGTCAGATTTGGCTTTTGCCACGCCTGCCGCCACTGTACCTACGCCGGTTTCAGACACCAGCTTCACAGAAATTGAGGCTTTAGGGTTAGCATTCTTCAAGTCATGAATCAGCTGTGCCAAGTCTTCAATCGAATAAATATCATGGTGCGGAGGAGGTGAGATCAAGCCCACACCAGGCACTGAGAAACGCAGCTTGGCAATATACTCTGATACTTTATGACCTGGTAACTGACCACCTTCACCCGGTTTTGCACCTTGTGCCATTTTGATTTGAATCTGATCCGCATTTGCCAGGTATTCCGCAGTGACACCAAAGCGGCCAGATGCCACTTGCTTGATGCTTGAACGCATAGAATCGCCAGCTTTAAGCGGGATATCTCGCTCAATCTGTTTTTCACCGATCACAGCTGCCATCGTAGTGGCGTTAGCTACCGGGATAAAGCGTTTTGCATCTTCACCGCCTTCACCGGTATTCGACTTGCCGCCGATACGGTTCATGGCAATCGCCAGCGTTGCATGTGCCTCAGTAGAAATCGAGCCCAGTGACATTGCACCCGTTGCGAAGCGCTTCACGATTTCTTTAGCTGACTCTACAGACTCCAGAGGAATCGGTGTTGCTGCCGGTTTAATTTCAAACAGACCGCGCAATGTCATGTGACGACGCGTTTGATCGTTAATCAGTTTTGCGTATTCTTTGTAAGTGTCGAACTTGCCGGTGCGCGTTGCATTTTGCAGCTTGGCAATTGATTCCGGTGTCCAGGTATGTTCTTCACCGCGCACACGGAATGCATACTCACCACCCGCATCCAGACTGTTTGCCAATACCGGGTCGGTACCGAATGCAGAAGTATGTAAACGCACAGCTTCTTCAGCTACCTGATCCAAACCAATACCTTCGATGTTGGTCGCGGTACCAGTGAAATATTGCTCTACAAAAGCGCTGTTAAGGCCGATTGCTTCGAATCTTTGACCACCGCAGTAAGACTGGTAAGTAGAGATACCCATCTTGGACATCACTTTATAAAGACCTTTGCCAATCGCTTTCACAAAGTTTTTGCTAGCCTTGTAGCTGTCATCTGACATACCTTTGATGGTTTCAAAGGTCAGCCATGGGCAAACTGCCTCGGCGCCGTAACCAGCTAACAGAGCAAAATGATGCACTTCACGTGCTGAACCGGTATCCACCACCAAACCAGCGCTGGTTCTTAAACCGGCACGCACTAAATGCTCATGCGTTGCAGAACATGCCAGCAGTGCCGGAATCGCTACGCGCTCGGCATTCATGCTGCGGTCTGAAAGAATTAGAATGTTGAAGCCATCCTGCACCGCTTTTTCTGCAGCTTTAGTAAGGCTTTCCAAAGCCGCTGCCATACCTGCTTTACCTTCTTGCGCAGAGTAGGTGATATCCAATACCAGTGATTTATATTGATTATTGGTCAGCGTTGCGATTGCCTTTAACTGCTCCAGTTCGTCCAGCATCAATACTGGCTGACTGGCCTCCAGACGCATCGGCGGTGTAGTTTCCTCAATGCCCAGCAGATTTGGTTTTGGGCCAATAAAAGTCACCAGTGACATCACCAGCTCTTCACGAATCGGATCGATTGGCGGATTGGTTACCTGTGCGAATAACTGCTTGAAGTAGTTATACAAAACTTTTGGTCTGGCTGACAATACAGGCAAGGCTGCATCGTTACCCATAGAGCCTGAGCCCTCTTCGCCGTTCTGCACCATAGGCTGCAGCACGAACTTGATATCTTCCTGTGTAAAGCCGAATGCCTGCTGTGTATCGAGCAGGTCAGCATTCAATTGCAAACCACCTTCCACTTTAGGCATATCAGCCAGGAAGTAGCGTGATTCTTCAATCCATTGCTTGTAAGGCTTAGCACTTGCTAAAGCGTTTTTCACTTCAGCATCATCAATAATGCGGCCTTGCACCGTGTCGATGAGCAGCATTTTACCTGGCTCTAAACGCCATTTTTTAACGATTTTTTCTTGTGGGAATGTCAGCACGCCCATTTCAGATGCCATCATGACCAAGTCATCATCTGTCACCAGATAACGTGCCGGACGCAGACCGTTACGGTCCAAGGTAGCACCAATCATGTTACCGTCAGTAAATGCAACTGCTGCCGGGCCATCCCATGGCTCCATCAACGCAGCGTGGTATTCGTAGAAAGCACGACGTTCTTCATCCATCAGCGCATTGCCTGACCATGCTTCAGGAATCAGCATCATCATTGCGTGCGGCAGACTGTAACCACCGGCCACCAGCAATTCCAGACAGTTATCAAAACAAGCTGAGTCTGACTGACCGTCAACAATCAATGGCCACAGTTTTTCCAGATCTTCACCGAGCAGGGTAGAGCGCATCGCATCATGACGTGCCGCCATCCAGTTAACGTTGCCCTGTACGGTATTGATTTCACCGTTATGCGCAATCATGCGGAACGGATGTGCAAGATCCCAAGCCGGGAAAGTATTGGTTGAAAAGCGCTGATGCACCAGTGCCAGTGCTGACACTACGCTTTCATCATTCAAATCTGTGTAATAAACACCCACTTCATTTGCCAGCAGCATGCCTTTGTAGACAATGGTGCGCGATGACAGTGAGGGGATGTAAAACGCTGCGTTGTCCTGCAGATCAAGATCACGCACCGCATGTTCAATGCGCTTGCGGATCACAAATAGCTTGCGCTCGAATGAAGGTGCGTCAAAAAGGTCGTTGTCCGCATTTGCACTGGCTACAAACACCTGACGCATTGTCGGCTCAACATCACGCGCTGCCTGTGCGATATTGCTGTTATCTACCGGCACATCGCGCCAGCCCAGCAACACCTGATTTTCTTCCGCAATAATATTATTGATTAGCGCTTCGCAGGCTTCACGGTTTTTAGCAGCCTGAGGTAAAAATACGTTACCTACCGCATAGCGTCCGCTAGCAGGCAATTGCATATTGAGCTTGGCTGCTTCTTTGCGCATGAAAGCATCTGGTAACTGCATCAGCAGCCCCGCGCCGTCGCCCAGCTTTGGATCATAACCAGTAGCACCGCGATGGGTCAGGTTGGTCAGTAATTCCAAGCCTTTTTGCACGATATCGTGAGTTTTATTGCCTTTGATATGTGCCACAAAGCCAACGCCACAAGCGTCGCGCTCGTTGGAAGGGCTATATAAACCCTGCTTGACAGGCTGGCCAGAACCACTTGAATTCAGGCCAATGGACGCATTGCCATTGTGCACAGCAGGTGCGTTTTCGAAACCAATTGAGTTACTTAAATCTGATGCCATATTATCTAATCACAAAACATTTAGCGGAACCTTCAAGTTTACCGCTAAATGCCTATGAGTTCAATAAGATAGAACTTAAAGATAAATATTTTTTAATAAATATGATTTAATGAAATTAACATCAACACTGGAGCACCAGTGTGGGCTTAGTGTGATGCCAAGGCAGCAAAAGCTTTTTTTGCCACCGCAACCGTGAATGCAATATCTTCATCTGTATGTGCTGCTGACACAAAACCGGCCTCAAATGCAGATGGCGCAAGATAAATACCTGCATCCAGCATAATATGGAAAAATTGATTAAAATTTTCTTTATTGGATTGCATGACCTCATCAAAACTAGTCGGGCATTTCTCGCTGAAATAAAGGCCAAACATGCCACCCACGCTTTGTGCAGTGAACACCACACCAGCTTCTTTCGCTGCCGCCACTAAACCATCGACCAGTTTTTTAGTCTGCGCTGCAAGTTTCAGATGAAAATCAGGCGCCTGAATCAGTTTCAATGTCATTAGTCCTGCCGTCACAGCAACCGGGTTGCCAGAAAGCGTACCCGCCTGATATACCGCACCTACTGGTGCCAGGCACTGCATAATATCCTTACGACCGCCAAATGCGCCTACCGGCAAACCGCCGCCGATCACTTTACCCAGCGTCGTGAGGTCAGGCTTGATGTTGTACAACGCCTGCGCACCGCCCAGATGCACACGAAAACCGGTCATGACTTCATCAAAAATCAGCACAGTGCCATGTTGAGTACATAACTCACGCAGTGTTTGTAAAAACTCCATGTGCGGTACCACCAGATTCATATTGCCAACTACCGGCTCAATAATCACACACGCAAGCTCATCGCCCATGGCAGCAAATAATTCTTTAAGCGCTTCGGTATTGTTGTACTCGAGCGTTAAGGTATGCGCTGCCACTTCGGCCGGAACACCAGCAGAACTTGGAACACCCGCCTGGTTATTCTTACCAAACGTCAGCAAGCCCGAACCCGCTTTCACCAGCAAAGCATCTGAATGGCCGTGGTAACAGCCTTCAAACTTCACAATCTTGCTGCGACCGGTAAAGCCGCGCGCAACACGAATCGCACTCATGGTCGCTTCGGTACCGCTGCTCACCAGACGCACCTGCTCCATGCTTGGCACCAGCTTGTTAATCAGCTGCGCAATCTCCAGCTCCAGACCGGTTGGTGCGCCGAATGACAGACTATTCGCTGCAACCTCCTGCACCGCCTTAATCACTTCCGGGTGGGCATGGCCCAAAATCATCGGCCCCCATGAGTTGATGTAATCGATATATTCCTTACCGTCGACGTCCCACAACTTGGAACCCAATCCTTTTTTGAAAAAAACCGGTGTACCGCCTACGCTGCGAAAAGCACGTACCGGCGAGTTCACACCGCCGGGGATAAGTTGCTGGGATTGATCAAATAACTGCTGCTGATTAACTGATGTCATATGCTTTTACTTCTCTGTTTAAGGTACCTTGTAATTATCTTGCGTCATCAGATCAATGCCGCACTCTAAGTTTTCTATCCATGAGATAAATTGATTCACCATTGCCTTGCCGACAAACGGACGGCCATGCTGCGGCACAATAGACTCTATATCCAGCGTACGCACCATATTGGCCCAGAAGCGGCACGCTTTGTTAGAAGTCATGTATCGCTTATGGAAGCCAAGCATTGCCGGCAAGTGCGCATTAAAATCAGTTACCGGCTCAACAGCCAACTCTGCCGACACTAATGACGCACCCAAATCACCCGAAAACAGGATTTTGCTGGCTACATCATAGAACTGGAAGTTACCTTCAGAATGCAGGAAGTGCGCAGGCAATGCCTTAATAATCGTATTGCCAAGCTGAATATCCATGCCCTGATCCGGAATACCAATAATACGATTTTCTGTATTACCCACACCACAAAAATGCGGTAAAAAGCGTTCCCAGATCGCCGGCGCCATGACCGTACACTCGGTACCTATCAGCCATTTGTTGATAGATGCCACAATATCCGGATCCTGATGTGATGCGAGGATATATTCCAGTTTACGGAAATTAAAATATTTACCCATACCCACCATTAGAGCGCTGTAGGTCATATTACCACCCGGATCAATCAGGGCACCGTGCCCGTCCGTTACAATCAGAAACTGATTAGACTGCACAGCTTCTGAGGAAGACTTGTCTGCCAGGTCATTGAATACAATACAGACATGGCTCCCGTTGTTAAATAGCTCTTTGGCCACAGTTATACCCCTAAAAATTTATTTTTATAATGTCACATACGTTAATATGCCTACTTAACGCTCAATACGCAACATAACCTTTATTGGTAAGTGGATAAAATCTGTGAAAATTGGCGTGCCGTGGCTTCTACAGATTGCCCAGCTTCGCCAGCAGGATTAAACAACGCACCAACAACTGCAATGGCATTGGCACCGGCCTCTATTGCCTGCGCAGCATTGCCAAGATTAATGCCGCCGATTGCCACCAGGGGAATGTCTATTGACTGCCGCGCTTGCGTGAATAAACTCAATGGCGCAGCCAGTGCATTGGGTTTAGTGCCAGAGGCAAAACAAGCACCGAACGCAGCATAATCTGCACCGGCCTCTGCTGCCGCTAAAGCCAGATCCATCCGGTTGTAGCAAGAAGCGCCGAGAATCTTGCCGGCACCCAACCTGACACGCGCTTCAGCTAAATTGCCGTCATCTGCGCCCAAATGTACGCCATCTGCATCCAACGTCAGGCAAAGTTTAATAGAATCATTAATAATGAACGGCACCTGATATTGCCTGCACAATGGCAAAATGGCGCGCGCCTGCTGCGTTTGCAGTTTGTGATCTGCATGTTTATTGCGGTATTGCAGGACATTGATGCCGCCACGCAGCGCCGCCTCGACTTTGGCTAGCAGCACGTCTGTGTTTTGCTCATCCGGCGTAACGGCGTATAAGCCCTTGATCATATATGACAAATTGGCCATGCAGAATTTTTTAATGCGCTTTTACGCTGCCATCTCCGGGATTGATGACAGGATCTTCCTCATCACGCGCCCAGAACATACGGTCAGGAATGTACTGCCCCATACCTGGCCTGAAACCGTTTTTCAGGGTCTGCCATGTATACTCCTGCGCTTCCAGCACAGCATCCTCAATACTTAAGCCATGCGCCATACAGGCGGCAATTGCACTGGTAAGTGTGCAGCCAGACCCATGATAACTACCGGGCAAGCGCTCCCATTTGTAAGCTTTAATCAGCTTGTCATTACCATACAGCGTATTCGTCACTTCCTGTGTGCGCTCATGTGTACCGGTAATCAGCACGTATTCGCTACCCATAGCCAGCAATCGGGCTGCCGCTCCATCTAGCGAAGTCAGTGCCACTTCATCTGTTTCCTCTGCATAGGCAAACCTGCGCGCTTCGAGACTATTTGGCGTAATCAACGTCGCTTGCGGAAACAGCAACTCAGTCATCGCGCTCATCATTTCATCATTGGTGAACTCGTCACCACGGCCAGAAGTCAGTATCGGATCTATCAGCAATGGCACGTCCGGATAGTCGGCCATGATCTCGGCGATGACCGCAATATTTTCAACCGAACCCAGCAAACCCAGTTTGAAAGCAGATACCTGCACATCTTCCAGAATTGCACGCGCCTGATCATTCACCCAATCAGCATCCATTGCCAATACACCATCAACACCAACCGTATCTTGCGTAGTAATAGCAGTCACCACAGAAAGAGGATGGCAGCCAATACTGGCAAAAGTAAGAATATCCGCCTGCAGGCCTGCACCGCCGCTGGGGTCTGTGCCCGCAAAAGTCATTACTGAAGGAGGTGCCTGATTAGCCATAATGTTTACCACTGATGTTTACTTAAAGTTGGAGCGGGTGACGGGAGTCGAATCTCTACCGCTATAAAACCTCTAACTACTTATTGACGCAGGGCTTTACCCCTAAATACAAAAGCTGTTAAATAAATTTGCACCCCTAAATAGAAGTGACTTAAATAGCATTTTACATTGCCGAATGCTAATGAATCCATCATTTATAGATTTATTATGATGCTTTACCATGAGTCCTTTGCCGGTTGGGCAAGGTTAGTTCGAATCAGCCTTAGCGATTTAGAGCTAAAAACTGTTTCTGCATTTTGTGCATATTGGTTACGATCGATATCTTTTCCTCCAAATATTAAAACATAATTGTAGATCTCCTTTATGTTTTCGTACTTTGGCAAATCTGTTGCCAGATCATCCAGCCTTGCCCTCGTGACTAATGGAACATATTCTTCTCGGTATGCAACCCAGAATGGCTGGAATGGCCAAACAAACATATTCGACAACAGTGTTGAACGGTCTATAACACTATATGCGCCGGCATGCGCTGAAATTGAATCTGGGCCAACTGGCTTATTTAATATGATGGTAGCCACCTTCGACCCCTCTGGAATCTTTTGCAACACTGCCCTGACCTGCCTGTATTCGGCATCACGCAATAACCACTCCCTAGCTGCATTTAAACTCATTAGCACCACAATTACTGCTATCACGCCCAGCATCACATTCGGCTTAAATTTTCGATGCTGACCGACTTCCAGACCAGACCATAAAATTAGCCCAAGCGCCGGGATAAGCCTAACATCAAGAAACCTGGAACCGAATCCCGCAAACGGAAGCAAAAATATACAGATAGCAAGCGCACTGGCCATCCATTTAACCGATGCATTCAACTTTAACAGCCCTTCACGAAATCCAACATAAAGTGCAAAAACGAGAAAAACTCCAAATATGGCCTGCCCCATAACATAGCCGGAGACACATATCGATGGTGAAATTATTAAAAGTATGAGCTTGTATTTGAGCCAGATATATATAATTTGCAGTAATGAATGCTCCATTGGAGCTGGAGTATAGGTTCCCGCTGATACTGATATCAGAATATGCAGCACAACTACGGGAATAAATTGTGTCATGGATAATAATAATGCTTTTAATGCAGATCGACTCTTCAGACCAAACTTCGATTGTGCGCATCCAACCTCATAACTCAATACACAAACGGCATAAACGCCAAATGCACTCAGATGACAGAGATATAGCAGAATACAACCCGCAGAAAAGGCAACCCAATGAAATAATCTGCTGTTATTTCTGGCGTAAATCCATGCGGCAAGCAACCAGAAAGCTAAACCAAGACCAAAAAGATAATTCAACAAACCCAATTGAAACATCGCATTTTGAGCAAAAAATAGTACACCCAGCGATAAATAACTGACTTTGCCATTGATTACACGGCCTAAAACTACGGCACCTGATGTCAGTGACAACATCGCAAGCGAAGCAAAAACTTTGAGCGCAAGCATTAGGCTCATGCCCTTGGCCAGTAAGGGCACTAGCACTTCCATTGCCAAATTAGTCCCGATCTTCAGCTGCCTGAGGGTGTAATACTGCTGCAATGCCTCAGAATCTGATAAATGTATCAGAATATGCAGTCTAGCCAGATGATTTGGAAAGTCTACGATGTCAGGATATTGCACCCAATAAAGCGGAAACTGTGTCACCGCAAAAAGCGCAAGGAAAATCAATACAAAATATTTTGTTGCAACTATGTGAGTTTGCATCTGGTGACAATTTTACATGTGATCGTTGATTTGATTATTTTCTACACCAACCAAAGGTAATTTAAGTGGCTATAGTTTGAGCGTAACAATTTTGTGAGGTTTTAACAAGAAGGCTCAGAGTATCTGGAGCGGGTGACGGGAATCGAACCCGCGTATCGAGCTTGGGAAGCTAGCGTTCTACCATTGAACTACACCCGCACAGCGCACCATTTTACTGTATTTTACCTGCTACCTGTTATCTGCTTAAGCGGGTATTTTTCAAAAAACCAATTAGAACTCGAGTGGATTCACATCCACAGCCCATCTGACTTTTGCTGCCATTTTATGCGCTCTCATCTGGCTAACCAGATGTTTTAGTAGCTGATGCAAGGCCGGGCGCTGCTTTGCCTGCATGAGTACGTAACCGCGCTCCATGCCTTTCAGGCGCTCCATCTGCGGCCGTACCGGGTCGTACACAAGAACTTGATCACTCAAGCTGCGTGCCTGCGCAAATGCGAGTTGCAGAAATTGCTGCACCAAAGTGTAATCATTCGCCTCTGCACGTAGCAGCGCTGTGAACACATAAGGTGGAAACTGCATCTGCTGCCGCTCTTCCAGCAAAACATTGGCATAGCTTTCATAATCCTGAATGCGCAGAGCATTAAACAGCGCGTGATCAGGAAACTGGGTCTGGATAATCACCTGGCCAGCCTTATCCGCACGCCCGGCACGGCCTGCCACTTGCATCAGTTGCGCAAACAGGCGTTCACTGGCACGAAAGTCCGGACTATGTAAGGCACTATCGGTATCAATCACGCCAACTAAAGTCAGGTTAGGAAAATCATGCCCTTTGGCCAGCATTTGCGTGCCAACCAGAATATCGATCTCTTGATTATGCACACGATCCAGAATCTCAACCAGCGCATTTTTACGGCTAATACTGTCACGGTCTACCCTTGCGATGCGCGCTTCAGGCAACAATTGCGCAAGCGTCTGTTCCAGACGCTGCGTACCGTGCCCAGTGGGATGCAAGTCTGCGTCACCACAGCTTGGGCATTGATGCGGTATGCGCTGCTCATGGCCGCAATGATGGCAACGCAGCTTTCTCTGACCTAAATGTACCACCAAACGACTGCTACAGCGCGTGCACGGCGCGATCCAGTGACAGGCTGAGCACAGCAGAACCGGCGAATAGCCGCGACGGTTAATAAAGAGCAGGGACTGCTCTTTGCGCTCCAGCCTTAAGCGTAGGGCGGTAATCAGCTGTGGCGTAAAGCCATGCTGCAGATTCACCTTGGTCGTATCAATACAGTCTATCTGTGGCAGCTGTGCCGCTGATACAGCGCGCTCTTTTAAGCGCAGTAATCCATACTTACTGGCTTGATTCGAATTTACGGTCGCGTTATACCAGGTTTCAAGGGCAGGTGTGGCGGAACCCAAGACTACCGGGATATTCAGGCGCTTGGCACGCACCATCGCCACATCGCGCGCGTGATAACGCATACTATCCTGCTGTTTGTAGGAGCTATCATGCTCTTCATCAATAATAATGAGCTTTAAATCGGGTAGCGGCGTAAAAATTGAGAGCCGTGTACCAATAATGATTTTTGCCGCACCTGATTGTGCCAGCTGCCAATGATGTAAACGCTCACTCTCACTCAGATTACTATGCAAGCTGACTAAAGGAAAATCTGGCAGGCGACTCCTGAAACGTGCTTCCAGCTGCGGCGTCAGGTTGATTTCAGGCACCAGTACCAGCACCTGAGCACTTTCATGTCGCAATGCATATTGCATCAGGCGGATGTAAACTTCCGTCTTACCGCTGCCGGTAATTCCGTGCAGCAGCCATGCTTTAAACACGTCCGATTCTGCGGTAATTTGCTGCACTGCATGCATTTGTTCTGCATTAAGCTTTGGTTCTACAGCTTCGGCAATTGCCATGACGCGCTGAAACGCAAGCACCCTCTCACAGCTTGCATATCCTGAATCTACCAGTGCTTTTACTGCCTTACGTGCAGTGCCTGAAATATCATCTAGCTCAGCTTCTGTTAACTGGTTTGCTGCCTGCAAAGCAGACAATACACTACGCAACACTTTTTGTTTTTTAGGAATATCTTCAACGTCAGCTTCACGGCCTGCATCGGTTAATTGATACAGGTATTGTTTACGTGAAACGGCAGGGGCGATCTGGCGCAACCGCGCCGGCAGGGAAGACAGCAGCGCCTGACCAAACGGGTATTGATAATAATCTGCACTGAATTTAATCAGGCTCAGCATTTCCGCATCCAGCGGCGTTTCTTCGTTAAACGCCTGCAAAATAGACTTCAGTTTTTCTATCGCAATATCACTGCTGTCAGCAATATCCATCACAATACCGATCTGATTGCGGCTGCCGAACGGAACTAAAACACGCTGGCCGACTTGCACGTCATGCTCGCCGCTCAAGTAATCAAACAAGCGGTCTAGTGGTACATCAAGTGCGATTTTGAGGATAGTTTCAGGCAAAATTGTTCGAATAACGTATGTTTAAAGAAAAAATGACAGCAGTAGGTTAAAATAGCACTTTTAGCTTTTATGCAATTATTGTGAAAACACATCTTAACCAATTATTAGCAACAGCCGCAAAAACAATCGCGCCGGATATGGCCGATTTGCACATTGTGCTGGAGCGCCCGAAGTCAGCAGAACATGGTGATTTTGCCACAAATCTGGCACTTGTTCTGGCCAAGCCGCTAAAACAGAATCCTCGCGTGATTGCCACGCAGATTATCGACGCACTGCCTGCCAGCGAATATATCGCTAAAACAGAAATCGCAGGTGCCGGTTTTATCAATTTCTTTTTAAACCCGCAATCCAAGCAGGTTGTAATTAAAGAAGTGCTTAAAGCAGGCGACCAATTCGGCCGCAATAATAGCGGCAGCAACCAAAAAGTGCAGGTCGAGTTTGTGTCTGCCAACCCGACTGGCCCATTGCATGTAGGCCATGGCCGCGGTGCGGCAGTAGGCGATTGTTTAGCGCGCCTACTGGATGCAAACGGCTGGGATGTCACGCGTGAGTTCTACTACAACGATGCCGGCGCACAGATTGATAACCTCACGATTTCCGTGCTGGCACGCTGCAAGGGCATTTCAACTGAGCATGAAAGCTTCCCGGAAAATGGCTATCGCGGTGAATACATTAATGATATTGCCGCGGCTTTCCTGACCAAGCATACTGTTGTTGCAGACGACATTGAAGTAACCGCCAGCGGCGACATCAATGATCTGGAATCCATCCGCGCGTTCAGCGTTGCCTATCTGCGCCACGAGCAGGATCTGGACTTAAAAGCATTTCAAATCAAGTTTGATGTATTTTCACTGGAAAGCGCACTCTACAAAAACGGCAGGGTAGAAGATACCGTGCAGGCGCTGATTAAAAGCGGCCATACCTATGAAGAAAACGATGCATTGTGGCTTAAGACCACGGACTTTGGTGATGACAAAGACCGCGTAATGCGTAAAACCGATGGCGGCTACACCTATTTTGTACCCGATGTAGCCTACCATGCAGAAAAATGGCAGCGTGGTTTTGTGCGTGTCATTAACGAGCAGGGCGCCGACCACCATAGCACCATCACCCGTGTGCGTGCCGGCTTGCAGGCTTTAGACATCGGCATTCCTCAGGGATGGCCTGATTACGTACTGCACCAGATGGTAACGGTGATGCGCGGTGGCGAAGAAGTCAAACTCTCAAAACGTGCAGGTAGTTACGTCACACTGCGCGACCTGATTGAAGAGGTTGGCTGCGACGCCACCCGTTATTTTCTGGCAGCGCGCCGTGCTGATTCACAACTGGTATTTGATATTGACCTGGCACGCAGCCAAAGCAACGACAACCCGGTGTACTACATTCAATATGCGCACGCCCGCATTTGCAGCGTATTGAGCCAATGGGATGGCGATGTGAATAATCTGATATTCACCGACCTCACGCCACTGGATAATGCACATGAGACCGCATTGATGCAGCGCTTGAGCGAATATCCTGAAGTGGTTGCCAATGCTGCTACCGAGCTGGCGCCGCACGTTGTTGCCAACTACCTGAAAGAATTGGCGAGTGACCTGCACAGTTATTACAATGAATACAAATTCCTGATTGATGATGAGCCACTCAAACTGGCTCGCCTGAGTCTGATTCGTGCAACGCAGCAAGTGCTTAAAAATGGCCTGGATTTGCTTGGCGTTGCAGCTATACAAAAAATGTAATTTCAATTTTGATGTAGTAACTATATAAAATTGGAAGAAAGATAAGGATTAACAATGAGCAGAGATTACAAACCCAACCCGGAACGCACAAGAGGCCAGAGCAAAGGCAGCCCCTTCTTTTCTGGTTTATTAGTTGGTTTTTTGCTGGGTGTGGCGGCATCGTTAGCTGTTGTCATGTACATCAAAGGTGGCGAAAGTCCTTTTGCAACGCAGGCTGATGTTAAAAAACCTATCGCAGAAAAAATTGCAGAAGATGCCAAGAAGTCTGCTGCAGCTGATAGTGAAAAGCCAGCGGATGGCTCAGCAGAAAGCGATAAAGCGCGTTTCGATTTTTACACGATACTGCCAGGCAGTGAGAGCAAAGTAAGCGCCGAAGAACTTAGCATAAAGGATCAACAACCAGTTGTCGAATATTCCTATTATTTGCAGGTTGGTGCTTTTCAAACTGGCGAAGACGCAGACAACATGAAAGCCAAACTTGCTTTACAAGGTTTTGAAGCAGTCGTGCAAACTGCTACTATTCCTGACAAAGGCGTATGGCATCGCGTGCGTGTAGGCCCACTCAACAACCTCGATGAAATCAACAAAGCCAAAAATGATTTAGCAGCGAATGGTTTCAAAACTGATTTAATAAAAGTGAATAACGAAAACCAATAGTCCGAAACATGGTCTGTATTGCATTAAGCTTGCTTAAACTTCAGGAACGTTTAATTACTTTGTCAGCCGAATGCTAGATCGATGCGTTGTTGTAGTTGTCACATTTTTAATATAGCCAGATTAAGCACAGATTTTAAGACCATAAAAAACAATATAGTTAAAACAAATAGTTAAAAAGGAAAAATGAATGAAAAAGTTACTTGCCGCTTTAATGTTGCTGGCCTCATTTAATGTCATGGCAGCAGACCCGGAAATGGGTAAAGAGTTTGACAGAACTGCACAGGCTATCCCAAACGAAAATGCTAACAAGATCGAAGTTGTTGAGCTGTTCTGGTACGGCTGTGGCCACTGCCACCACATGGAAGCACCATTAAACGCATGGGTAAAAAAATTACCGGCAGATGTAACATTTAAACGCGTGCCCGGCTTACCTAATGCATCATGGGCACCGATGGCCAAAGCTTATTACGCTATGGAAACATTGGGTGTTCTGGAAAAACTGCATAGCCCGCTATTTAATGCTATCCACAAACAAAAAAGCCTGAACCCAACTGATGAAAAAGCAGCCATTGACTGGATCACCAAGCAAGGCGGCTTGGACAAAGTTAAAGTAGAAGAGGCATTCAACGCATTCTCTACTAACTCTAACTTGAAACGTGCCGCCAACTTCTTCCGTGCATCAGGCGCAACCGGTGTGCCGAGCCTGGTAATTAATGGTCAGTTCATCACTTCAAGCACTATGGCTGGCAACAATGATGCTGCTTTAAAAACTGCGGATTACATCATCACCAACATCCGTGCTGATAAAGCGAAAGCTGCTGCTCCAGCAAAAAAGTAGCAGCACCCACTCACTGGTTTAAAGCACTTTATCAAAAAGTCTTTAACTGGTGATGCTGTAAACACGTGCTGAACTTCAAAAAAAACCCGTTTATACCTTGATGGTAAAACGGGTTTTTTGTATTGATAATTAATATAGTCATTCAGTCATAACCCATTAATGAAAGATAGTCATGAAAGTTTTTATCACAGGCGCATCCAGCGGTATCGGTGAAGCTCTTGCTCATGCTTATGCAAAGCGTTATCAAAATGAAAATGCAATTATTGGAGTGGCCGCCAGACGCAGTGAGCACTTACAAGCATTACGTCAAACTTTAGAAGCGCACTACAACATCAAATGCGCCATTTATACCTTGGATGTACGCGATGCTGCTGCACTTAGCGCTGCGGCTGATGACTACATACAGCAGTTTGGGGCACCTAATATCGTGATTGGCAGTGCGGGTGTGAGTAGCGGTACGCTCACAGAAAATGCCGATGACACACACGCATTTCAGGCAATCATGGACATTAACGTCACCGGGCTAGTGAATACCTTTCAGCCATTTATCAACGCTATGCGCTTAGCTGCAAAAAATGGTCACATAGCACAATTAGTTGGTATTGCCAGTGTTGCAGGCATACGCGGCCTACCAGGCGCAGGGGCATATAGCGCATCAAAAGCTGCGGCCATTGCCTATCTGGAAAGCCTGCGTGTGGAAATGCTGCATCACAACATCGCTGTGACCACGATCGCGCCGGGTTACATTCGTACGCCAATGACTGATATCAACACTTACAGCATGCCGTTTTTGATGGATGCAGATATTGCTGCCGCTAAGTTTGTGAATGCGATTGAAAACAAACGCCGCTTTATAGTGATTCCATGGCAGATGGGCTGGGTGGCAAGATTGATGCGCTTGATTCCGCCGGTGTTATGGGATTTTATGGCGAAGAATGCGCCGCATAAACCAAAAATTAATGTGGAGTAATATTTAGCCACTCATGTAACCGTCATACTGGCGTAGGCCGGTATGACGATGTTTGAAACTTTATCGAGTAATCGGTTTGTAGCGAATGCGTTTTGGTTTCGCGCCTTTGGCGCCGAACTTGCCACGGTTTTTTGTGGCTTAGTTTCGGCGGACATGCCAGTTACTGGTACGGAAGGCTTTCTAACAAACCAAACTAATGATTATCGCGTAATCGGTTTGTAGCGAATGCGCTTAGGTTTCGCGCCTTCCTCACCCAAACGTTTACGCTTATCTGCCTCATATTCCTGATAGTTACCGTTAAAGAATGTCCATTGTGAATCACCCTCGGCTGCCAAAATATGCGTAGCGATACGATCCAGGAACCAGCGATCATGCGAGATCACTAGTACACAGCCGGCAAACTCAAGCAATGCGTCTTCCAATGCACGCAGCGTTTCCACATCAAGGTCATTTGACGGCTCATCCAGCAGCAGCACGTTACCGCCGGAAATCAGCGTTTTAGCCAGATGCAGACGACCGCGTTCACCACCTGATAACTGACCGACGATTTTCTGTTGATCGCCGCCTTTAAAGTTAAAACGACCAATGTAAGCACGCGATGGCGTTTCATAACGACCCACGGTTAAAATATCTGAGCCACCTGAAATCTCATCAAACACTGATTTATCGTTACTGAGGTCATCACGGCTCTGGTCAACATAAGCCAGTTTAACGGTCTGGCCAATGTTCACAGTACCGCTATCTGGCTGTTCTTTACCGGTGATCATTTTAAACAGAGTAGACTTACCGGCACCGTTCGGGCCGATAATGCCCACAATGGCACCCGCAGGGATACTAAAGCTCAGGTTATCAATCAGCAGGCGGTCTTTGAACGCTTTGCTTACACCGTCAAATTCGATGACCTGGTCACCTAATCGCTCACCGGCAGGGATGAAAATCTCCTGCGTTTCATTACGTTTCTGGTATTCAGCACTTGCCAGCTCTTCATAGCGGGCGATACGCGCCTTGCTCTTGGCCTGACGCGCTTTAGGATTCTGACGCACCCACTCCAGTTCGGTATTCAGTGCCTTACGGCGTGAAGACTCTTGAGATTCTTCCAGCGCTAAACGTGCTTGCTTTTGATCCAGCCAGCTTGAATAGTTGCCTTTCCATGGAATACCATGACCGCGATCCAGCTCGAGAATCCATTCTGCTGCGTTATCCAGGAAGTAACGGTCATGGGTGACTGCCACAACGGTACCCGGAAAGCGTACCAAGAATTGTTCCAGCCATTCCACAGACTCAGCATCCAAGTGGTTGGTCGGCTCATCCAGCAACAGCATATCCGGCTTGGATAAGAGTAGTTTACACAAAGCCACACGACGCTTTTCACCACCGGAAAGTGGGCCGATTTTTGCATCCCATGCTGGTAAACGCAGCGCATCAGCGGCTACTTCCAGCTGGTGTTCAACATCTGAGCCGCTGGCGGCAATGATATTTTCATATTTGGCCTGCTCTTCTGCCAGTTTGTCAAAATCGGCATCCGGGTCAGCATAGGCTGCATACACTTCTTCCAGCTTCTGCTTGGCTTGCATCACTTCACCCATGCCGGATTCAACTTCTTCACGCACGGTTTTATCCGGGTCCAGCTGTGGCTCCTGCGGCAGGTAGCCGATAGAGATACCCGGCTGCCATTGCACTTCACCCTCAAATTCTTTATCGACACCCGCCATAATGCGTAGCACGGTAGACTTACCGGAGCCGTTCAAGCCCAGCAAGCCGATTTTGGCACCGGGAAAGAAAGACAGGGAAATGTCTTTAATGATCTGTTTTTTAGGAGGAACAATTTTGCTCACGCGGAGCATGGACATTACATACTGGGCCATAACGAAACTTTACTTGATTACAAAGAATGAAAGCTTAACAGAAACATGACATAACAAGGTATACCCATTATGACCTACGCGAATCGGTATAATGCGTTTATAGAAGTGCCCAAAACATAAGACAAATTCAGAAACAACTAATTAGAACAAATAATCATGGCAATCAAATCAACTATATACAAAATCGACCTGCAAATCGCGGATATGGATCGCCATTACTACGCTACTCACAATTTGACCTTGGCCAGACACCCGTCTGAAACTGATGAGCGCCTGATGGTGCGGCTGGTTGCATTTATGCTGTTTGCTACCGATACGCTTGCTTTTGGTAAAGGCTTGAGTGACGATGAAGAGCCGGATTTATGGCAAAAAGATCTGACCGGTGCCATTGAACTATGGATAGATGTAGGCCTGCCAGATGAACGTGAGGTGCGCAAAGCTTGCGGCCGCGCTAAACAGGTTGCGGTTGTACTGTACGGTGGGCGCATTGCTGATATGTGGTGGGACAATAATAAAAAGGCGCTATTGAAGCAGAATAACCTGACCGTCATCAATCTAACGGATACGCAGGAAATAGCCGATATCGTATCGCGCGGTATGGCGATCAGCTGCACGATTCAGGATAAAGAGATTATGCTCGGGCATGCTACTGGCAGCGTGGAAATCAAGCCTGTTATTCTGAAATGATTCAAAGTCTCACCCTGCTCCAAGATAACTATATGATAACCAAGTTATACGCGTGAAGCCGTATAGATATAACCGTAACAATGTGCGAGTATTATTTATCTGCATCAAATAATGCCATCATCAATAACGTTATAAAACGTAAATCTGGAGAGAAAAATCATGAGTGCGGTAACAGCCAAACTGTCGCAGAAAGAACTTGAAGATATCAACGCCTACTGGCGAGCCTGCTGTTATCTGGCTGCAGGCATGATTTACCTGCGCGGCAATCCGCTATTAAAAGAACCGTTACGTGAGGAACACATTAAAGGCCGGCTTCTAGGGCATTGGGGTTCAAGTCCAGGCCTGGCGTTCACTTATACGCATCTTAACCGACTCATCAATAAATATGACCTGGATGCCATTTTCCTTGCAGGCCCCGGCCACGGAGCTCCCGGCATACTAGCACCTACCTATCTTGAAGGCACTTATAGCGAAGTTTACCCAAATAAAGGGGAAGACGAAGACGGCATGCAGCAGTTTTTCAAAGAGTTTTCGTTTCCGGGCGGCATCGGCAGTCACTGCACGCCAGAAATGCCGGGCTCTATCCACGAAGGCGGCGAGCTGGGTTACAGTGTTTCACATGCGTTTGGCGCGGCCTACGACAACCCGGATTTGCTGGTAACAGTCATGGTGGGGGACGGGGAGGCAGAAACCGGACCGCTGGCAACATCATGGCACTCCAACAAGTTTTTGAATCCGATACGCGATGGCGCGGTGCTGCCGGTGCTGCACCTCAACGGTTACAAGATTAACAACCCAACCTTGTTATCACGCATTTCTCACGAAGAGCTGGAAGACCTGTTCAAAGGCTATGGCTGGACACCGCATTTTGTTGAAGGTAACGACCCGATGGAGATGCATGCCAAGATGGCAGCAACCATGGAACAGTGTGTGCAGGAAATCCGTCATCTGCAACAGGAAGCCCGTAGCAGCGGCAAACCTACGCGTCCGCGCTGGCCGATGATTATCCTGCGCTCGCCCAAAGGCTGGACTGGCCCCAAAGAAGTGGATGGCCATAAGGTTGAAGCATTCTGGCGTGCACATCAAGTACCGTTGGGTAACGTAATCGGCAATCCTAAACACCTCGAACAGCTTGAACAATGGCTGCGCAGCTACAAACCGCAGGAACTGTTCGACGATTCCGGCAAACTGAAACCCCACCTGAAAGCACTTGCGCCCAAAGGCACTCGCCGCATGAGTGCAAACCCGATTGCCAACGGCGGTCTAATCCGCAAAGAGCTGCGTATGCCGGATTACCGTGACTACGCCGCCAAGCTGCCAGGCCCCGGCAAGATCAGTGTTGGCAATACGCATCCGCTGGGAGAGTTTCTGCGTGACATCATGCAGCGCAATATGCAGAATTTCCGCGTGTTCGGACCAGATGAAAATACCTCCAATAAACTCGATAGCGTTTATGAAGTGAGCAAAAAAACCTGGCTGGCGGATTATTTGCCGGAAGATGCTGACGGCGGTGAACTGTCACCCGATGGCCGAGTTATGGAAATGCTATCCGAACACACGCTGGAAGGCTGGCTGGAAGGCTACCTGCTCAGTGGCCGCCATGGCTTTTTCTCCACCTACGAAGCGTTTGTGCATGTAATTGATTCCATGTTCAACCAGCACGCCAAATGGCTGGACATGTGCAAAGCCGTGCCGTGGCGCGCGCCGATATCGTCGCTTAACCTGCTGATCACCTCCACCGTATGGCGGCAGGATCACAATGGCTTCACACATCAGGACCCAGGCTTTCTGGATGTGGTCGTCAATAAGAGCCCGAACGTCACGCGCATTTACCTGCCGCCCGATGTAAACTGCCTGTTATCGGTAGCAAACCACTGCCTGAAGAGCACCGATTACATCAATGTGATTGTTGCAGACAAGCAGAAACATTTACAGTATCTGGATATGGATGCTGCCATTAAACACTGTGCCAAAGGTCTGGGCATCTGGGAATGGGCGAGCAACGATGGCAACAGCGAACCGGATGTAGTGATGGCAAGCGCCGGTGACATTCCAACCAAAGAGGCATTGGCTGCTGTTGTGCTGTTGCGTGAGCATTTCCCTGCGCTTAAAGTGCGCTTCATCAACGTAGTCGACCTCTACAAGCTGACACCGTCCTGTGTGCATCCGCACGGTTTGTCTGACGACGATTTTGATAGCCTGTTCACGATTGATAAACCTGTCATTTTCAACTTCCACGGTTACCCTTGGCTCATCCACCGCATGACTTATCGTCGCAAAAATCACTGCAACCTGCATGTGCGCGGCTATAAGGAAAAAGGCAGCATCAATACGCCGCTGGAGCTTGCAATCCAGAATGAGATCGACCGTTACAGTCTGGTCATGAGTGTGATTGACCATATCCCGGCGCTGCACGTAGCCGGTGCCCATGTGAAAGAGCAAATGCGCAACAAACAGCTCGAATGCTGCCAATACGCCTATGAGTATGGGGTCGACCTGCCGGAAGCTGGCGATTGGACATGGCCATATTGAGGACACTTCTATCTATGCAGAGTTTGGGATGCAGTACACCCGTAAAGGGCGTGTCCGTAGAACATATGCGCTCAAGCGCATTGTTCATACGCCAAAGGCGCACGGAACGGAGAAACCTAGATAGTATACGGAATACAGCGAGGTTTCGAGTCTATTTAAAATATAGCCGCAACGCAGTAATGCGCCCAAATGGTTTAAGCAGGCAATCAGCAAAGCTGATGCTCGCAAAAAATGTATAGATAGGAGCGTCCTTGAGCATACTCACGATCAATTGCGGCTCCTCGAGCCTAAAAGCCAGCCTGTTTCTGACCGATGGCGGCAGACGCAACTTTCGCTATGAACATATCAGTGATGATAAAACGCATAGCCTGCAACAGGCTTTCAATAATCTGCTCGATGACCTGGGCCCTGATAAACCAACGTTGGTAGGGCACCGCTTTGTACATGGCGGCGATATTACAGACGCTGCCCGCAGCATCGATGACATTGAACGTGCGCGGCTTAATAACCTGATTCACCTCGCACCCCTGCACTTGCCAAGCAATCTGCTCGGGCTGGATTTATGCCGCAAGCTGTTTAAGGTGCCGCAGATTGCCTGCTTTGATACGGCATTCCACGCCAGCATGCCAGCGCTGGCAAAACGCCTGCCGATTCCCGATGAGTTTGGTCTGCGCCGTTTTGGCTTTCATGGCATTAACTATGCCTATATTGCTAAAACACTGCCGGACATTATTGGCGACACTGCCTACCAAAAGGTAATTGTTGCGCACCTAGGCAGCGGTGCCAGCCTGTGCCTGATGGAAAACCTGAAATCCATTGATACCACGATGGGCTACACACCAGCAGGCGGCATTACCATGGGCACACGCAGCGGTGACTTGGACCCCGGCGTGATGGTGGAGCTTGCAAAACGTTACAACCCTGAACAATTAAGCGATATTGTTTTTCATAAAATGGGCTTACTGGCACTCTCTGACGGTGAAAGCGCAGAAATGCAGGACTTGCTGGCAAGTCAAAGCGAACATGCCAAGTTTGCTATTGAATACTTCTGCCAGCAGGTGCGCGGTGCTATCGGCGCTTTGGCAGCCAAAGCGGGCGGGGTAGATGCATTGGTATTCAGCGCCGGCATTGGCGAGTATTCTGCTGAAATCCGCCAGAAAATATGTGCGCCGTTAGCATTCATCGGCTTCAGCTTAAATATGGAACAGAATCAGGCTAACACAACTCAAATTGCACAAGCAGGCAGCAAGCCTATCGTGATTGTTCCAGCTGATGAAGAAATCATGATTCGTGATTTATGCGTGAGAGTAATTGAGTAGATCATGACATTAAAAACCATTATTCACTTTTGTATTGCAGCGCTGCTGACATCAATAGCCCATGCTGAAAGCATAGACACATCATCAATTGTTGCAGTACATAACAAGTGGCGCGCTGAAGTCGGTGTGCAAGCGCTCAGTCACTCGCCCAAGCTGGCTAAGTCAGCACAGGCCTGGGCGAACCACTTAAAAAAATCACGACATTGCGCTATGCAGCATAGCAAACCACAAGGGCGCTATGGTGAGAACCTTTTCTGGGCAAGCCCGCTGATGTGGTCTGATGGCCGTAAAGAATTACGTAAAGTGTCACCAACTGAAGTCATCGATAGCTGGGGCAACGAAAAGTCAGACTATGACCTTGCAAGCAATGCGTGCAAGGCTGGCGCGGTATGTGGCCATTACACACAGATTGTATGGCGCGATACATTAAAAGTGGGTTGCGGCATGGCAACATGCGGTAACACTCATGAGCAGATTTGGGTATGTCATTATTCTCCAGCCGGAAATTTCGTAGGTGAAAAACCTTACTGAATCATTAGCCAACACTGGTGCAAAACGGCCTGCGTCAATAAAAAGTACTGCTACCGCGCGTGTATTTTTTGCCCTGTGGCCGCAAGCTGCCATTCAGCGCCAATTACATGCCGTTGCTAAAGAATATCAGGCTAAGTGTGATGCACGGGTAATGCGGACGGACACCCTGCATATGACTTTACAATTTATAGGCAATATAAAACGGTCGCAGCTACCTGAATTGATAACTGCCGCAGACAGAATGTCAACTACACCACCATTTCGGCTTGAATTGAACCTGCTCTCATTCTGGAAACATAATCGCATCGGCTATGCCACATTAACAGCCAGTGAGCCTGTGCTGGAAACGCTAGCCGCAACACTGCAGCATGAGCTTGCAAAAGAAGGTTTTATAACGGATAGCTCCACATTCAGCCCGCACGTCACGCTGTTACGTAACGTTGAGCATATTCTGGCAGCGCAGAGTTTCACGCCGGTGACATGGCTGGTAAATAGCTTCGTTTTAGTGGAATCGGTAACAGTTCACCAGAGAACGCAATACAAAATACTGCATGAATGGCCTTTTGCGTACTGATCAGTCTGCCGGCATTGCTACACTGTTCCCAGCGCTGTAGAAGGATCGTAATATGCTAAACCATGTGCCGTAGCAACGGCCTGGTTGGTTATTTTTCCTTGATGCACATTCAGTCCATTAAGCAAATGCCTGTCCTCACGTAGCGCCTGCAAGCCTTTATCTGCAAGCGCCAGCACGTAAGGTAAGGTAGCATCATTCAGTGCATAAGCAGATGTGCGCGGCACAGAGCCCGGCATGTTGGCAACGCAATAGTGGATAACATCATCAACGACAAAAGTCGGTGCATCATGTGTGGTTGGATAAGAGCTCTCGCAACAGCCTCCTTGGTCAATCGCCACGTCAACAATCACACTCCCTGATTTCATGCGCTTAACGATATCGCGCGTAATCAGCTTGGGGGCTGCTGCACCGGTTACCAGCACTGCGCCTATGACCAGATCTGCGATTATGCAGTGATGTTCTATTGCTTCCATTGTCGAATAAACGGTATTGAGATGCGGCCCAAACTGCCTTCTGAGCTGGCGTAAGATGCTGAGATTACGATCCAGCACCGTTACTGATGCACCCATACCAAGCGCAACATCCACGGCATGGGTGCCTACTACGCCAGCGCCGATAACCGTCACCTTAGCCTGCTCAACTCCCGTGACACCGCCCAGCAATATACCGGAGCCGCCATGCGCTTTTTCAAGAAAATAAGCACCAGCCTGAATCGCAAGTCGCCCAGCCACCTCAGACATCGGTGCCAGCAAAGGCAGACCGCCGTCATCTGCAGTCACTGTTTCATAGGCGATGCAAGTAGCACCGCTATCAAGCAAATCCCGCGTCTGCTCAAAATCTGGCGCCAAGTGTAAATAGGTAAACAGAATCTGACCTGGTTTTAGCCACTTACGCTCAGCTGCCTGTGGCTCCTTGATCTTGATGATCAGCTCGGCACGCTCGAATATTTCCTGTGGAGAACTCACTACCGTAGCACCAGCAGCCTGATATTGCATATCATCCGCACCGATGCCTTCTCCAGCCCCTGCTTGCACAAGTACCTGATGACCATGCGCCACCAGTTCACGTACATTAGCGGGTACTAGGCCTACCCTGTATTCACGCACCTTGATTTCTTTAGGGACCCCAATCAGCATGATCCAAGCTCCTCACACAATAGTTGACGTATGAGTCAAAGTACCGCAAGTTGCACATATCCGCAACTAGTAACCAAATTCACATAATTTTGACTTTCATCCCCTGCTGCCATGCTGAGCAGCACAGAAAAGACGGGAGATTTCAGCGAGGACTGTTTGAGGGCTTTAGCCCGAGTTCCGCAGCTGCCCGTCTTTTTGAGCAGCGCAAGGGAGCCGAAGGCCATGGTAGGGGGTGCTCTTTTCTTTGGCTACTTTCTTTTGAGCAAGCAAAAGTAAAGTAGCTTGCTGTCGGCAACCCCGACTTGTTAGTAATCAAGTAATACTTACATAATTTTCTATCACGTTCTAAAATAATTTTGCATTTGAGATTATTAAGAAAATATAGGAGAAAGTTTTGAATAAAATTTATTTCTCATCTATTAAAGAAAAGCGCGATAAATATTTCGTTGAATATTATCCGCCGCACCATAAAACAAGTTTTGCAACATTAAGTATTACTTTTTTAGATTCACTAACTCATCAAGAGATTGTTGACATAATGGAGAAAGAGGCCGCTATTTGGCTTAAACGCTATCCTATCGCAATAATGATTTCAGCTTTTAATGATGTAGAGGATTTAATTTATCTAGAAGATGTAAAACCAGAAAATCATCTTATTTGTTTTTACAACCCTAATAAAACTAATATTGAACTTCATTGGGAACTACTTAAAGACGAAGAAATGCCTAAGGATGCACTAGACATTAATTATCTTTTAGAAGTCTACAAATCCCTAGACAGAAAAACTTCAGCAGAGCTAAAATCCGAAGCAGCAACTCGTATCAAGAAATTGCGTTTAGGGACCAATATCATCATATTTTGGGCTGTAATATTACCTGCAGTAGTTTTGGTGTTAGAGTTTTTTAGTCCTCAATGGGTAGCTATACTGGTTCTGGTATATGGACTAAGTAAAGCATTAATTCAATGGTTGAAAATGACGGGTAGATGGAAGAAATCAGCAAAAGAAATTGCAAATGATGCTGAAGACTTACGTATTAGACATCATCACTATCATTGTGAACGAAACCCTCAAGGTTTTCTTCGTTTGAAACATGAGAATTTTCAAAAAGAAAATAAAGAGCGAACTCAAAAAGAAGCTGAATCAATAATCTAGGTGTTTGCCTATTTTCTTATCCTTAACTTTATTCTGATTTTTTGGTTACTCAACGGTCACTGACTTCGCCAGATTCCTAGGTTTATCCACATCCGTACCTTTTAACAGTGCCGCATGATAAGCCAGCATCTGTACCGGTATCGTGTGCAGAATAGGGGAAAGCACGCCCACATGGCGCGGAGTACGAATCACATGCACACCTTCTGATGCGGTAAAGTGGCTGTCTGCATCGGCAAATACGAACAATTCACCGCCGCGGGCTTTGACTTCCTGCATATTGGATTTTACTTTCTCCAGCAGCGCATCATTCGGCGCGATCACCACTACCGGCATATCGCTATCTACCAGCGCCAAAGGGCCATGTTTAAGCTCACCGGCAGGGTAAGCCTCGGCATGGATATAGGAAATCTCTTTGAGCTTCAGTGCGCCTTCCAGCGCAATTGGATAATGAATGCCGCGGCCCAAAAATAATGCATGTTGTTTGTTGGCAAAAGATTTCGCCCATTCACGGATCTGCGGTTCCAGATTCAGCGCATGCTGTACGCTACCGGCAAGTTGTCGCAAAGCGTTTAGATGCTCTTGCTCTACTTCTGGACTCAGCAAGCCACGCTGTTTTGCCAATGTCGCTGCCAATGTAAACAAAGCCACCAGCTGTGTAGTAAAAGCCTTAGTAGAAGCCACGCCGATTTCAGCACCGGCTCGTGTGTAAAACACGAGTTGCGACGCACGCGGAATAGCGCTTTCCTGCACATTGCAAATAGCCAGAGTCAGGTTCTGGCCTAATGCCTTGGCATGTTTTAACGCTTCCATCGTATCCAGCGTTTCACCGGACTGCGAAATCGTCACGATTAACTGCCTTGGATTGGGCACCGACTCACGATAGCGATATTCACTGGCAATTTCTACATTGGTCGGTAGCTTTGCGATGCTTTCCAGCCAGTATTTTGCCGTGAGCGCAGCGTAATAGCTGGTGCCTGCGGCCAGAATCAGAATGCTATCAATTTGCTTGAATACATCTGCTGCAGCTTCGCCAAACAAAGCAGGGGAGAAGCTGTTGTCATCAATCAGCGCTTCTATCGTATCAGTCAGTGCACGTGGCTGCTCATGAATTTCTTTTTGCATGAAATGCGAGTAGGGGCCTAGTTCCATACTTGCCAGCGACACATCACTCATGTGGACTTTGCGTTCCACAGTATTGCCATCGCGGCCAAAAATCGTTATGCCGTCACGGCGGATATCTGCAACATCGCCGTCTTCAAGATAGATCACTTTACGCGTTACAGAAAGCACAGCAGAAACATCAGAGGCAATGAAGTTCTCACCATCTCCCAAACCAAGCAGTAGCGGACAGCCCAAGCGTGCCGTCACCATATGTTCAGGCTCTTTAATTGATATCACACTGATTGCAAATGCACCGGTCAGCTCGCTGACGGCTTTTTGTGTAGCAGCCAGCAGGTTCAGGTCTTGATGGTAATAATGAATCAAATGCGCAATCACCTCAGTATCCGTCTGCGAAGTAAACTCATAACCAAGCATTTTCAGGCGCGTACGCTGCTCATCGTGATTTTCAATGATGCCGTTATGCACGACAGCCAGCTCACCTTTAGATACATGCGGGTGGGCGTTGCTTTCAGTGACACCGCCATGTGTTGCCCAGCGCGTATGGCCGATGCCTACCTGGCCGCTCAGACTCACTTCATTGGCTTTTTCTGTCATGGCAGATACGCGACCTACAGCTCGTACACGCTCGATGCCTGAGCTATTTAACACGGCAATACCGGCTGAGTCATAACCGCGGTATTCCAGACGGCTCAGGCCCTCAATCAGTGTTGAAACGACGTTTCTATTTGCTACCGCACCTACAATGCCACACATAGTTATTGAGTCTTTCTTGTTATATTACTTTTTAAGCTTCTGTGGTCGTTTCCAACCAGCAATGGATTTCTGTTCTTTGGCACGGCAGAACGTCAGTTGATCTGGCGGTGCATCTCTGGTGATCGTAGAGCCGGCTGCAATCGTAGCGCCACGGCCTATCGTAATTGGTGCTACCAATTGTGAATCTGAACCGATGAATGCGTCATCTTCAATCACGGTTCTGAATTTATTTGCGCCATCATAGTTACAGGTAATGGTACCGGCACCAATGTTAACGTTTTTACCGACCGAGCTATCGCCTACATAACTCAGGTGATTGATCTTGCTGCCTACATCCACTTGAGCATTTTTAAGTTCTACAAAGTTGCCGATATGGGTATCAGCTGCAAGTGTAGTGCCTGGGCGCAAACGTGCAAAAGGGCCGATACGCGCGTTCTCGCCAATCTGCGTATCGTCAATATGGGTAAAAGGTGCGACTTGTGTGCCAGCTGCTATTACTGCATTTTTAATCACGCAATTCGCTGCTATTTTTACGTTATCACCCAGCGTTACGGTACCTTCGAATACACAGTTAATATCAATTTCCACATCACGGCCACAGCTTAAACTACCACGCACATCGATACGGGCAGGGTCTCTTAATGTGACACCTTGCAGCAACAGTTTTTGTGCTGCGCGGCTTTGGTAAACACGCTCAATCTGTGACAGATCGGTTTTAGAGTTGATACCGGTGACTGACCACTCATCTGTAGTGATTTCAGCCACTACATTAACATTATCTTGCACTGCGAGAGCCACGATGTCTGTTAAGTAATATTCGCCTTGTGCATTATTATTGGTTAACTTTGACAGCCATTGCAGCAAATGTACATTTGGCATCGCCATGATGCCGGTATTCACTTCGGTGATTTTATGCTGCTCTTCGCTGGCATCTTTATGTTCAACTATTGCCGTCACGCCGTACATGGCATTACGCACTATACGCCCGTATCCTGTTGGGTCTGCTTTATTAAACGAGAGTATAGCCAGCTTGTTCTGTGCTTGCTCAACCAGTTTCTGGCAGGCTTTTGCATCGATTAATGGCACATCACCCAGCAGAATCAGTGTATCGGCATCTACTTCCAAATGCGCTACCGCTTGCTGTACGGCATGCCCTGTTCCATACTGCTCAGCCTGATTTACCCAGATGATGTCTTCATGTGCAAAAGCTTGTTTTACAGTGTCGCCGCCGAAACCATACACCACAATAATTTTATGCGGCTTTAGCGATTTAGCACAATCTATCACATGCTCTAATATCGACTTGCCACCAACGGTATGCAATACTTTTGGCTGGTTAGAATACATACGGGTGCCTTTGCCCGCAGCAAGAATGACGATATTTAATTTGCTCATGATTAATCTTGTGATGTGTAGTTATTGCACATGGTTTTATAATCAAAGTATAACAAAAAAGGCAGCCTAGGCTGCCTTTTTGCTTGTTACACCATCTGCTTCACAACTATTAGTGCGTTTTTTTGCGTAAACGCTCAATGGTCTGAATTTGCGCAACGGCTTCTGACAGTTCAGCTTGCGCTGTTGCGTAATCAATATCTGAAGTTCTGTTTTTAAGCGCTTCTTCTGCAGCTTCTTTAGCCGCAATCGCTTTCGCTTCATCCAGATCATGACCACGCACTGCCGTGTCGGCCAAAACTGTGATTACACCAGGCTGCACTTCCAGCAAACCGCCTGAGATAAAAATCAAAGTTTCTTCCGCTTCATTGGCTTGCTTGATACGTAAAGCACCAGGCTTGATGGTAGTAATCATAGGCGCGTGATTTGGGTATAAACCCACTTCACCGGCACTTGCAGGTGCAACCACAAACTCAGCTTCTCCTGAGAAAATGCTTGCCTCTGCACTAACTACATCAATATGAACAGTATTTGCCATTTTTTTTCCTTAAAGCGTTTAACTAATTAACCAAGTATTACTTAGTTAAGAGTTTTAGCCTTTTCAACAGCCTCTTCAATGCCACCTACCATGTAGAAAGCTTGTTCTGGCAAGTGGTCGTATTCACCGGCAACAATCGCTTTAAAGCCTTTGATTGTTTCTTTCAATGGCACGTATTTACCTGGCGCGCCAGTAAACACTTCAGCAACGTGGAATGGTTGTGACAAGAAACGTTGGATTTTACGTGCACGGCCAACAGCCAATTTGTCTTCTGGTGATAACTCGTCCATACCCAGAATCGCAATAATGTCACGCAATTCTTTGTAGCGTTGCAATGTTTGTTGTACTGAACGTGCAACTTGATAGTGCTCTTCACCAACCACTAATGGGTCTAATTGGCGTGATGTTGAATCTAATGGGTCAACCGCTGGGTAGATACCTAAAGAAGCAATGTCACGTGACAACACAACTGTTGAGTCCAAATGCTGGAATGTTGTTGCTGGTGATGGGTCAGTCAAGTCATCCGCAGGTACGTAAACCGCTTGGATAGAAGTAATAGAACCTGTTTTAGTAGAAGTAATACGCTCTTGTAAACGGCCCATTTCATCAGCCAGGGTAGGTTGGTAACCTACAGCTGAAGGCATACGGCCTAGCAGCGCTGATACTTCAGTACCGGCCAATGTGTAACGATAGATGTTGTCAACGAAGAACAACACGTCACGGCCTTCGTCACGGAATTTTTCAGCCATGGTCAAACCTGACAAAGCTACGCGTAAACGGTTGCCTGGGGGTTCGTTCATTTGACCGAACACCATCGCTACTTTTGATTCTTTCATGTCGTCTAATTTAATAACGCCAGCTTCTGCCATCTCATGGTAGAAGTCGTTACCTTCACGAGTACGCTCACCCACACCTGCAAACACTGACAAACCTGAGTGTTGTTTAGCAATGTTGTTGATCAACTCCAACATGTTAACGGTTTTACCTACACCAGCACCACCGAACAGACCAACTTTACCACCCTTAGCGAATGGGCAAACCAGGTCAATCACTTTAATACCTGTTTCTAACAGGTCTACAGATGGAGATAACTCTTCAAATGTAGGTGCTTTTTGGTGAATTGAACGGCGCTCATCACACTCGATAGGACCAGCCTCATCGATTGGGCGACCTAATACGTCCATGATACGGCCCAAAGTACCTGTACCTACCGGCACTTGAATTTGTGCGCCAGTTGATTTGAATGCGGTACCACGTGCCAGACCATCAGATGAGCCCATGGCAATAGTACGCACAATGCCGTCACCTAATTGTTGCTGCACTTCCAATGTCAAACCAGCTTCCGCTTGGCTTGATGCGTCATCAATAATCAACGCTTCAAATACTTTTGGCATTTGATCACGTGGGAACTCAACGTCAACCACCGCGCCAATACATTGCACTACTTTACCAATATTTGCTGTACTCATCTTTTTTCCTCGACTCAAACGTACTGTTAGTCAGATATTACTTTAATTAAATTCTTTGTTTGCTTAAGCAACCGCTGCCGCACCGCCGACAATCTCTGAGATCTCTTTGGTAATGGCTGCTTGACGCGCTTTGTTGTAAACCAGTTTCAATTCACCGATCACGTTTTTCGCGTTGTCCGACGCTGATTTCATCGCAACCATACGTGATGATTGTTCAGATGCCATGTTCTCTGACACTGCGTTATAAACCAATGATTCGATGTAACGTACCATTAACTGATCAATCACCGGCTGTGCTTCAGGCTCATAAATATAATCCCAATGGCCTTTAGCTGCACCGATCTCAAGTGCGCTTTTAACTACTGCACTTGCACTTAACTCTTCAGTTTTTTCAGCAGTAGGGTGTGTACCCAGACGCTCCGCTGTCAATGGCAGTAATTGCTCAATCACTGGCTCTTGCTTCATGGTGTTAATAAAGCGTGTGTAGCAGATGTGCAACTGGTCGATTTCACCGGCTGTATAAGCATCCAGCATCACCTTGATGGTACCGATCAGTGTTTCCATATGCGGCACATCACCTAAACCGATAATGTGTGATTTCACATTGGCACCAACACGATTCATGAAAGCGTAGCCTTTGTTACCAATTGCGCTTACAGTCAATTTCTTGCCTTCTGCTTCCCAGGTTTTCATCTGGTTAACAGTTAAACGCAATACATTGGTATTCAAGCCACCGCACAGACCCTTGTCTGAGCTAACGATGATAATGCCGATATTTTTAACATCATCACGCTTCGTTAAGAATGGGTGCTTGTATTCTGAATGCGCAAGTGAAAGGTGCGCTGCAACATTGCGAATTTTTTCAGCGTATGGACGTGATGCACGCATTCTATCCTGCGCTTTACGCATTTTAGAAGCAGCCACCATTTCCATCGCTTTAGTGATCTTGCGTGTATTTTCTACACTCTTGATCTTGGTTCTAATTTCTTTACTACCAGCCATATATTTTCCTAAAAAAGCATAGTCCTAATAGTTAGATATTAGTAAGCAGTTGTCGCTTTGAAGTCTTGAATTGCAGCATCAAGCGCTTTTTCATTTTCAGCGTTCAAATCTTTGCTTGTTTCAATCGCGTCAGCTAATGCTTTGTATTTAGAAGCGATAAAGCCGTGCAATTTGCCTTCAAATGCCAATACTTTGTTAGTTGCTACATCATCAAAGTAACCTTTGTTAGCTGCAAACAAGGTAATCGCCATGTTTGATACGCTTAAAGGTGCATATTGTGCTTGCTTCATCAACTCGGTAAACATACGACCGCGGTCCAATTGTTTACGTGTTGCTTCATCCAAGTCAGATGCGAACTGCGCGAATGCAGCCAATTCACGGTATTGCGCTAAAGCCAGACGTACACCGCCGCCCAATTTCTTGATCACTTTAGTTTGCGCTGCACCACCTACGCGAGACACTGAAATACCAGCGTTGATCGCAGGACGGATACCGGCGTTGAACAAGTCAGTTTCCAGGAAGATCTGACCATCAGTAATAGAAATCACGTTAGTTGGAACGAATGCAGAAACGTCACCGGCAGCTGTTTCAATCACTGGCAATGCAGTCAATGAACCTGTTTTACCTTTAACGGCACCGTTAGTGAATTTTTCTACATAGTCTTCATTTACACGAGCAGCACGCTCTAACAAACGTGAGTGAATGTAGAACACGTCACCTGGGTAAGCTTCACGGCCTGGTGGACGACGTAACAGTAATGAAATTTGACGGTAAGCAATCGCTTGTTTAGTCAAATCATCATAAACGATCAATGCATCTTCACCGCGGTCACGGAAGTATTCACCCATAGTACAACCAGCGTATGGTGCCAGATATTGCAATGCTGCTGAGTCAGAAGCTGCTGCTGCAACAACAATGGTGTAAGCCATTGCGCCGTTTTCTTCAAGTTTACGTACCACGTTAGCAATCGTTGAAGCCTTTTGGCCGATCGCTACGTAGATACAGGTCATGTTTTGACCTTTTTGGTTGATGATCGCATCAACTGCAACCGCTGTTTTACCTGTTTGACGGTCACCAATGATCAATTCACGTTGGCCACGGCCAACTGGAACCATAGAGTCTACTGATTTCAAACCGGTTTGTACTGGTTGTGAAACTGATTTACGTGCAATAACGCCAGGAGCAACTTTTTCAATTTTGTCAGTCATTTTAGCGTTAACTGGACCTTTGCCATCAATAGGCTGACCCAATGCGTTAACAACGCGACCAATCAGTTCTGGGCCAACTGGCACTTCCAGAATACGGCCGGTACATTTACATACGTCGCCTTCTGTAATGTGTTCGTAGTCACCCAATACCACTGCACCTACTGAGTCACGCTCAAGGTTAAGTGCCAAACCGAATGTATTACCCGGGAATTCGATCATCTCGCCTGACATCACGTTTGAAAGACCGTGAATACGAACGATACCGTCAGTTACTGAAATTACTGTACCTTGGGTACGCGCTTCAGCACTGGTCGAAAAATTTTCTAATCTGCTTTTAATCAGTTCACTGATTTCTGATGTAGATAACTGCATTACTTTGTCTCCTGTGCCTTATGCTGTAAGCGAATAGGCTAAATTTTGTAACTGGCCTTTGACGGATGCGTCTATTACGGTATCGCCAACAATAATCTTGATGCCACCGATAATTTCTGGGTCTACAGAAACACTGGCTTCAATTTTCTTGCCGAATTTTGCTTCCAGGCGTTTTACCAAGTCTTTGGTTTCTGCCGCGCTGATTTTAGTTGCTGCAATAATTTGCGCATCTAAGGTACCTTCGTCTTGCGCTTTCAATGCTTCAAATGCGCTAAAAATTTCAGGCAAAATGGATAAACGACCATACTCAACCAAAACTTTGACAAGATTTTGTCCGTTTTCGTTAAGATTATCGCCACACACTTTCAAGAACGTTGCTTGCAGATCGCTGCTCACTACTTTCGGATCTTGAATATAAGCCTTGATTTGCTCATTCTCTGCAACTGCAGCAGCAAAACCCAACATCTCAGACCATTTGCTGAGTGCATTTTGCTCGCGGCCTAATTTATAGGCTGCTACAGCATAAGGTCTTGCGATGGTTGATATTTCAGCCATGTGATTTTCCTTTATCTCTTGCCTTTTTCACTAGGCCTTAAAGTTCTGCCGCAAGTTTAGCTAACAATTCGCTATGTGCTTTTGCGTCAATTTCTTTACGCAAGATTTTTTCAGCACCTGCAATTGCCAATGTAGAAACTTGCGCACGCAAACCTTCTTTCGCACGGTTAACTTCTTGGTCAATTTCAGCTTTAGCGCCAGCGATAATACGATCACCTTCAACTTTGGCATTACCTTTAGCTTCTTCGATGATTTGTGTGCCGCGTTTTTCAGCTTGCGCAATAATTTCGCTCGCCTTTTGTTTAGCCTCAGTCAATGTCACTTCTGATTTTTTAGCAGCTACTTCCAAAGCACTTCTGCCGTCTGCTGCTGCAGCCAAACCATCAGCAATTTCTTTTTGGCGCGCTTCAATCGCTTTTAACAGCGGCGGCCAAACGAATTTCACTGTGAACCAAATCAACACAGCAAATGCGATAGCTTGTGCGATAAGTGTAAAGTTAATGTTCATTTTTGATCCATATTGTTAATCATAAAAGCACTAGTCATTAAACCTGCGTTTAATGACTAGTTGGCTTAGTTTTGCTTAATTACTTAGCAATTACGCTCAATAATGGGTTAGCAAATGCAAACATCATTGCAAGACCAACACCGATAATGAATGACGCGTCAATCAAACCTAACAGCAAGAATACTTTACCTTGCAAAGCTGGGATCATTTCTGGTTGGCGAGCAGCGCCTTCCAGGAAGCTAGCACACATAATACCGATACCGATACAAGCACCAGCAGCGCCCAAACCAATAATTAAACCAATACCAACGCCTGTGTAGGCTTGAATCAATGCTAATGCATCCATGTTATTACCCTCTCAAAAAATTAAACTTACAATCAAACTACAACTAAAAATAAACTACTGAATTACAAAAACTGTACTGCTTAAAAACTAAATATTTTAATGTGACTCATGCGCCATCGCTAAGTAAACCACTGTCAGCATCATGAAAATAAACGCTTGCAATGCCACGATCAAAATGTGGAAGATTGACCAGCCAGCACCCAGAATCGCACCTGCAATCGTACCCGTTACGCCCGTAGCGGCCCACAGACCCAACAACAGGAAGATCACCTCACCAGCGTACATGTTACCGAACAGACGCAATGAGTGTGAAAGTGGTTTCGAAACGTATTCAATCAGATTGAACAGGAAGTTAGCTGGCCATACCCAGATTTTTGAACCGAATGGTGCACAGAAAAGCTCATGAATGAAGCCACCGAGGCCTTTAACCTTGATTGCAAAGAAGATCATCAAAATCCACACAGATAATGCTAACGCAAATGTAGTGTTGATGTCTGAAGTTGGTACTGCACGCCATTTAGCGTCAGGGCCACCAAAGAATGAAACAATACCTGCAACCCAGTCAACCGGCAAAAAGTCCATGGAGTTCATGGCAAACACCCACAAGAACACGGTTAAAGCGGTTGGGGCAATGAAGCTATGACGATTACCGTGGAAAATATTCTTGACTTGATCATCAACAAAACCAAATACCAGCTCAACAAATGCCTGGCCGCGGCTAGGCACACCGGCAGTCGCTTTACGTGCGATCAACCACACAAAACCCATCACCAACAAACCCAAAGCCACTGACATCACAAAAGTATCAACGTGCAAAGTCCAGAATCCGGCACTTTCGTTGAGAGGTTGCGCATTAAAACTTAAATGGTGCTCGATATAACCTGATGGGGTAAGAGCGTGTTCAGCGTGTTGTGCGTTATCTGCGTGTTCTGTAGCCATAATCCAATATTTTCTAAAAACGGTTGTTTAAATTACACGTTTAACTTACTGAGGGCTGCACCGGAAAACAAGGCAGCAGCCGCCAAACCTGCAATCAGTGCGAATGGCACCAACTGCTTAAAAACCACAAAGATGATAAGTAAAACTACGATTATCACCAGAATCTTTACTGCTTCTGCCTTGAGTAAATTAATCAAAATAGCAGAAGGGTCATTTTTATTTTTGCTGCGCCTGGCAATCATTGAGGCAGCATAAGCACCAATGATTACACTTGCACCGCCTAAAGCTGCTGATAAACCAGCATACAAACCTGACAAAACTAGCGCGATTACAGCCACTGCTGCTGTAGCAATCACCTGGATTTTAAGCATTTTACTAAAAACATCTGTTGTATTTGATGCTGACAATGGCTTAAACCCAGTTAAATTAAACACTACTTTATTTACAAACGCGTGAATTGTTGCTTTTGCGTTCAGTTACAGACTTGCTTGCAGACTATCTTAATCTTTTGCCTTAAATATTCAGTCTAAGACAGCAAAGACCGCGATTTTGAATTATTAGCACTTTTTAGTCAAGGGTTAAGTTAAGTAAATTAAACACTTAGCGTAAAAATACCCGCCTGGTGTTAAATTTACAACTTACTAACTAATTTTTAAAACTTGCCCGACAAACGGTTATCGCGATATTTTGGCAATAATTTCATCCAGCTGATCCAGGCTGGCGTAATTGATTTTCAATGATCCCGTACCGTTTGCGCCAGCCTTAATAACCACTGCCGCACCCAATTTATCGCTTAAGCTTTCCTGCAGACGCAAAACGTCTTGGCTGACATTCACCTTCTTAGTATCTGCTTGTCCAGTTCCGGCAGCTGGCTTTTCATGTTCACCATGATGTTTTTTAACCAAGCTTTCAGCCTCGCGTACTGATAAGCCGTTATAAACAATCTGCTCAGCCATCAGCACTTGCTGTGCGCCATCCAAACCGACCAGTGCGCGCGCATGCCCCATATCGAGCTTGCCATGCATCAGCATATCCTGCACATGTGCCGTGAGCGTTAGCAAACGCAACATATTTGAAACAGCAACACGTGAACGGCCGACTGCTGAAGCCGCTTTTTCATGCGTCATGTCAAATTCGTCAATCAAGCGCTTGATACCTTGCGCTTCTTCCAGCGGATTCAGGTTTTCACGTTGTATGTTCTCGATCAGCGCCATCGCGAGCGCAGCTTCATCGGCAATTTCGCGCACCAGCACCGGCACTTCTTTTAAACCGGCACGCTGACTTGCACGCCAGCGGCGTTCACCGGCAATAATCTCATACTGTTCGTCAGCCAGCTGGCGCACAAGTATTGGCTGCATAATGCCTTGTGCTTTGATAGAGTCAGCCAAAGTCTGCAAAGCGGCCTCATCCATATAGCTGCGCGGCTGATATTTACCGGGCTGTAATTGCTCAACTTTCAGCATCAGCAATGAATCAGCTTCCCCCACACTACCCATATCCCCAGCGAGCAGGGCGTCTAATCCACGCCCTAAACCTTTTAACTTAGCCATGTTTTTTCTCTTTGCGTATATTTTCTTTATGGGTAATTTCCTGCGCTAACTCCATATAAGCCACTGCGCCTTTAGAACTCTTATCATAAACAAGCACCGGCACACCGTAGCTTGGCGCTTCAGCTAATCGAATATTACGTGGAATGACCGTCGTATAGACTTTATCGCCAAAATGGCTGATTAATTGCGCCGATACCTGCTGTGCCAGCATGTTACGGTTATCAAACAAGGTGCGCAGCAGACCTTCAATCTCTAATGTCGGGTTTAAATGTGCGCGCACCTTCTTAATAGTGTTCACCAGATCTGACAAACCCTCTAACGCATAATACTCACACTGCATCGGAATCATCACTGCACTAGCGGCCGTAAGTGCATTTACAGTCACCAGGTTGAGGGCAGGGGGGCAATCCAGCAATACGAAATCATAATCGCCGTTTACTTTTGCAATGGCAGTCTTTAAACGATTCTCGCGCGCCAACTCATTAACCAGCTCGACTTCCGCACCTGCGAGCTCACGGTTAGAAGGCGCGATATCAAAACCGCCTTTGTCACTATTAACCACCACTTCTTGCAGCGTTTTTTCGCCTATCAGCACATGGTAAATACTTAATTTCAAATGTGCTTTATCAATACCGCTGCCGGTACTGGCATTACCTTGCGGATCCAGGTCGATCAACAGCACTCGTTTACCCAGACTAGCCAGGCTAGCTGCCAAATTGACGCACGTAGTCGTTTTACCCACGCCGCCTTTTTGATTGGTAATTGCTAATATTTTCATGTTATTTTTCTATGACTTTCAGTATTACGTAACAAACGATCATTAACTAAGAACACACTTAAAAAAATCTTATTTCAAAAGCATTTACTTCAAAACAATCAAATGCCGCTCGGCATCAAGTCCCGCTACCTTTAATACCTTTATCTCCACCGGCTGCAACCCGCTCTTTTCAAACTCATGCTGCGGAATAGTGCCTTTCATCGCCAGCCACCTGCCATCATCTGCCAGCAGATGTTTGGTTAATTTTACAAACAAGCCAATTTCTGAAAATGCGCGTGAAGTAATCACATCAAACATCTCAGGCATGTCTTTACTTGGCACTTGCTGATCTTCAATACGGCCATGGATCACATTGAAATTAGTTAAGCCCAATTGCGCTTTTGCCTGACGCATAAAGCTCACTTTTTTCTGCACGGCATCAATCGCCGTCACCTGCAACTCTGGCAGGCAAATTGCCAATGGAATACTTGGCAAGCCGGCACCAGCGCCAACATCAAGTAAGCGCTTACAATCAATGTATGGCAATACAGATAAGCTATCCAGAATATGCAGCGTTACCATCTCCAATGGTTCGCGCACGGCGGTCAGGTTATGCACCTGATTCCATTTGTAGATCAACGCCACATAATCCAAGAGCTTTTGCTGCTGTTCGGCACTGATTTGCAAACCCATTTCCTGTAAGCCTGCTTCCAATTTGGTACGCAACTCCAGCAGCGCATCTTGCTTCAGGTTGGCAGGCATACTATTATCTGCACTCGTTTTCGGACTGGGTTTTGGGGTACTTTTTGGGCTATTATTTACACCTGGCGCACTCATGCTACATTCCCTACATCGCCTGCATCATCCAAGTTGACCGCTTTAGCGCGTGATTTACGTTTTAAATACACCAGCAATAATGAAATCGCTGCCGGTGTAATGCCGGAAATACGGCTAGCCTGACCTATGGTTTCAGGTTTATGTGCATTCAGTTTTTGCTGCGCTTCGATCGGCAATCCGTGAATCTCACGATAATCCAGATCATTCGGTAATTTGGTATTTTCCTGACCGCGACTACGCGCCACTTCATCAATCTGGCGATCAATGTAGCCCTGATATTTTGCTGCGATCTCTACCTGCTCACGCACGGCTGGCTCTACTTCACCTAAACCCAACTCACCCAGTGACAGTACTTGTTCGTAGCTCACTTCCGGGCGACGCAGTAATTCAAACAAACTATATTCATGCTCCAGCGGCTTGCCGAATACAGATTGCATCAGTTCGGCACTTAAATTAGCCGGCTGTACAAAAGTTTTCTTCAAACGCTCCTGCTCGCGCGCCACGGCCTCAAGTTTGCGACTGAACGCTTCCCAGCGCACATCATCCACCAAACCTAATTTACGGCCGATTTCAGTCAGACGCATATCTGCATTGTCTTCCCTGAGTTGCAGCCTGTATTCTGCCCTGGAAGTAAACATACGGTACGGCTCACTGACACCGCGCGTAATCAAGTCATCCACCAGCACCCCTAAATAAGCCTCATCGCGGGCAGGGCACCAGCCGTCTTTACCTTGCGCATATAAACCGGCATTGGCACCGGCGAGCAAGCCCTGAGCAGCAGCTTCTTCATATCCGGTAGTGCCATTGATTTGACCGGCAAAAAACAGACCTTGAATCGCTTTAGTTTCCAGCGTGCTTTTTAAAGCGCGTGGATCATAGTAATCATATTCAATTGCATACCCTGGACGCAGAATATGGGCATTTTCCAAACCTTTTACTGAGCGCACCAAAGCCAGCTGAATATCAAATGGCAGGCTGGTTGAAATACCGTTCGGATACACCTCGTTCGTATTTAAACCTTCCGGCTCCAGAAAAATCTGATGTGATTCTTTATCGGCAAAGCGATGAATTTTATCTTCTACACTTGGGCAGTAACGCGGGCCTACGCCCTCAATCACGCCGGTATACATTGGTGAGCGATCCAAACCACTGCGGATAATGTCATGCGTACGCGCATTCGTATGCGTAATCCAGCACGGAAGCTGGGCAGGGTGCTGTGCCGCATTACCTAAAAATGAAAACACCGGCACTGGGTCATCACCGGGCTGCATAGTCATTACTGAATAATCAATGGTACGGCCATCAATGCGCGGCGGCGTACCTGTTTTTAAACGACCCGCTGGCAACCCGATTTCACGCAGACGTGCTGCCAACGAAATAGAAGGGGGATCACCGGCACGGCCTGCACTGTAGTTCTTCAGACCCACATGCACCAAACCGCCTAAAAAAGTACCCGCTGTAAGCACCACAGATTTTGAGCTGAAACGTAAGCCTAATTGCGTCACCACGCCGGCCGCGCGCTCACCATCCAGAATAATGTCGTCTACCGCCTGCTGAAACAGCCACAGGTTAGGCTGGTTTTCAAGCATGCGACGTATAGCCGCCTTGTACAAAATACGGTCAGCTTGTGCACGGGTCGCCCTTACCGCAGGCCCCTTGCTGGAGTTCAAAATACGGAACTGAATGCCGCCTTCATCCGTTGCAGCTGCCATAGCGCCGCCAAGTGCATCCACCTCTTTTACCAGATGACCCTTACCGATACCGCCGATACTAGGGTTACAGGACATTTGTCCCAGAGTTTCGATGTTGTGCGTAAGCAATAAGGTCTTTAGGCCCATGCGGGCAGCCGCAAGTGCGGCTTCAGTACCGGCATGACCACCGCCCACTACTATTACATCAAAAATATCAGGAAAATTCATGTTTTAACCGCTAAAAATTCTATAAAACCAAGAGTTTGAAAGTTTAACGCAATCTGCCTGTAAGGTCATGTAAAACGATGTTTTAAATGAGTGTTTCACGTGAAACAACCTGCCAATTACAACACTGAAACATTTTCTTAACAAAATTCGCATAAAATGTATTCCAATAACGCATACGGCGCGTTAAATTGGTTTATAATTGATAGGGGTTATAATTACCAACTACTCAATACGTTTTACTAAAGCTGGTATCTTTATTCACACTACGGAGAAATAAATGAAAAACTTAAGTATTGTTTTGGCGGCCTTATTAGGCTTTGCTGCATTCTCAGCCAATGCTGATGTAGAAAATGCAGTTAAACTACAAACAAAATATAAATCATTCGCTAAAACTGCCAACCCAGAATATGGCAGCCCATCAGCTGTTGATGGTAAATTGTTCTTTAATCGCAAGATCAAAGGTGCAAATGGCAAAGAAACAGCATGTGCATCATGCCATACACAAAACCCGGCTAACGAAGGTAAGCACATCGTTACTGGCAAAAAAATTGCACCATTATCACCTAACGTAAATCATAAACGCTTTGCTGATGTTGATAAAGTTGAAGAACAATTCACTAAACATTGCAACGAAGTGATCGGTGCTGATTGTACTGCCGCTGAAAAAGCAAACTACATCGCTTACTTGTTAACTGAAAAAACGCCTACACCTAAAAAATAAATCTTTTAGATAATTCCATGTGAATTATCTAATGATTTAGAAGTTGTAAGCGTTGGTACAAAAATTAAAGCAGTGTTTCACGTGAAACACTGCTTTTTTTATGTCTCTTTTCAATGTTGCTCGTCATTGAGTTCATTAAACAAGCGCTATAAAGTAAGCTAGCAACTAACATAAGCATGCTGACTTGTATTTGCGAGAAACTTTGTTTCGAAGCAATAAATTTCGTCTGCCTTCCTTTAGACTGGATTGCCCCGCGACTACGTCAGTCGCAATGACGTGGTTATGAATGACTCTTCATTACCGAGCAGGGTGGGGAGTTATCTACACACACGCAAAATATTACTTACATCAGTGGGCAAGATGTTGGCTACCTTAGATATATGAATTACTTTACTTCTCTAAAGACTTACGAGCTTTCCTAACTTTTTTACTGCTGGCAGCAAACTAGTAATAGCCTGATAGCACTCAAACAAAAAACTACTCGCGCTGCATCGGCATTTACATCTTTACAACCATAAGCTGCATCTACAGCTCTATCCAGTACCTGATGCGCTTGCCCTAATGAGATTAGACCGCCTTAATCTGCTTGCCATTGCGAGGAGCTTCGTGACCATGGAATTCAGGCGATAATTCATATGGATTGCCGCACACCAATTGCATGCCAGTTTTTTGTACTGCTGACAGATTACTCTTACCTAAAAGCTGCGGGATTACCAAGCACATCACTACAACGGTCTGGCGGCAATACACTTGCCCAATCCATTTGCAGGGCGTTGCTCATACGCACGAGGCGTGTCTTTAAGTGGAATAAGTGCGAAATTAGCATCAAATTCTACCGATATTTCCATGTTCATCTGGTGATCGCTGAGCCATAGCACGACTTATTCGATTTGCGCGGGAACGCTTCAATCTTGATGCCTTAAAACTGGCCTGCGCCAATATTAATTAGGGTTTGCACATCCAGCACTTGCTGGCCGCATTCTCTATTGGCTCTTAATATCTCCATATCCAACAATATAAGTTCACGGTAAGTAATAACCAGAAAGTTACCGCAGCCGCATGCTTAGAATATTGCCTTCTCTCGTGTAGCGCGCTCCCAGATTACGTCGCGCTTCACTATCATATTGCTTTAAAACAGGCTACCTAAGATAGCAGTGGAGATTATAGTCCAATCCTGCGCTCACAAATCTAGCAATGTATCGCGCATTTTTCTATCAAACTGCGCTGGTGGTAATTGCTCTGCTAACAGCTTGTTATTTACATAAGGAAAATCTGCCAAGCTTTCATCCAGATTTTTAGCCGCTTGCCCGGCGTCGTGTTGACTACATAAAACATACTGCTAAGATGATGTGCCGAATCACTGACATCTGCATTTGCATTGGTTTCGATATAATCCTGAAGCTGGCATCTTTCAAAGATAGTGGTATCTTCTGCAAACAGGCAAAATAAATCTACATAACCATTCTTTACATCGGCTTCAGCGCCAACGCAACCATTTTCCAGCGTGCTTTTTAACAGAATGTTCAAAGGTGTCTACACGTTTATTGGTGATACCAACATTTCAAAGATGCCGACAATAAAGGGTTTGGCATGACTATTAAGATGCATCTTGCCATTCTTTAGAAAAGGCATTTGCGCGAGTTTTTTATCTCGTTCCGGGAAAGGCCCATAATGTATGCATACACTTTATTATTAGCAAAAGTAATACCGTGATGCTTATGTTTCACGTGAAACATTACAGATAGCTGGTAAACCCGTGCTTATCAATAGGAAACATACCAATATTTATAACCTGCTTACGATTGGCAATTAGCTTTAAATAGAGGTATAGTTAGTTTTGGTATACCTCTATTTTTTAAAAACAAACAATAAGGAGCACTACTATGGCCGGGAAATTTGAACTAAAAGTAGCTAAAGATGGGCAATTTCATTTCAATTTACTAGCAGGCAATGGTCAGGTTATTCTGCAATCCGAGATGTACGAAACCAAAACCAGCGCTTTAAACGGCATTGCTTCTATCCAGAAAAACGCGCCGGAAGATGGTCGCTATGAGCGACTAGTGTCAAAATCTGGCAAGCCGTACTTTACACTTAAAGCAGGTAACCATCAGATTATTGGCCAAAGTCAGCAATATGAAAGTGAAGCTGCTCGCGATAATGGTATTGAATCTGTGAAGAAAAATGCGCCTGACGCGCAGGTGGTAGATACGACAGCTTAATTTATCGGGCTGCCATTACTTATGGTACGATGATATTAAAATCCGTTCGCATTGCGCTCGTCTAAATGTGAACGGATGCAAAGCCTGTCCCTAATTCGATACTGGGGAGATCTGAAGTTGATATTTTTATTGGCACGTAACTACGAATAAGTATCGCTTAAAAATTGTAGTTATTTACCGATACAAAATTTAGAGAATATTTCACCCAGTAAATCATCGGGTGTAAATTCTCCGGTGATCGTACTGAGCGCTTCTTGCGCTAATCGCAACTCTTCTGCCACCAACTCAGCCGAATCAATTTGTGTACTTGCCAGCTGCAAATGTGCATCTACTGCGTACAGCGCTTGCAAATGTCGGGTGCGCGCCATAAAAACACCTTCAGAATTATTCTGATATCCAGCTAATTTTAATAATTGCGCTTTTAGTAAATCAACACCAACTCCGGTTTTAGCAGAGAGGTAAATATGTGTTGCTTGGTTTTTTTCTTCGACTAAAGCCGGTTCCTGAGTCACATCAATTTTATTATGAACCCAAATTTTGGCGATTTCTTGCGGCAACCTATCTAAAATCGATTTTTCTGTTTCGGTAATACCATGAGCTGCATCTACCAATAATAATGCGATATTAGCCGTTTCTGTGGCTCGCCAAGTTCGCGCAATGCCGAATTTTTCCACTTCATCATCAGTTTCACGCAAGCCAGCAGTGTCAATAATGTGCAATGGCACACCATTAATCTGAATTGCATTCTTGATAGTGTCACGTGTGGTTCCGGCAATTGAAGTCACAATCGCAATATCTTCACCTGCAAGCTGATTCATCAAACTTGATTTTCCGACATTGGGCTGACCAACCAAAACGACATTAATACCTTCTCGTAGTAAACTGCCTTGTTTTGCTTTTGCAAATACTGAAGATAACTCTGCAATAATTGCAGCCAGCTTTTCGCCAACACGGCCTTGTGTGATGAAATCAATTTCCTCTTCTGGAAAATCCAGACAGGCCTCGACATACATGCGCAGATCTGTGAGTTTAAGTAGCAAGGTATTGATACGCTGCGAGAACTCGCCGGACAGAGAACGCACCGCACTTTTGGCTGCCTCTACTGTAGCTGCATTAATGACATCAGCAACTGCCTCGGCCTGTGCAAGGTCCATTTTGTCATTAAGATAAGCACGGCGCGTAAACTCTCCAGGCTCTGCCTGACGCGCACCTAAAGCAATACAGCGTGCCAATACAATCTGCATCAGGGCAGTGCCACCGTGCGCCTGTAGTTCAAGCACGTCTTCACCGGTGTAAGAATGAGGATTAGGGTAGAAAATGGCAATGCCACGATCAATCAGATCACCATCTGCCTGCTTAAAATCGAGATATGCTGCATGCCGCGGGGCAGGGCAGTGTCCTAGCACTGCGATTGCGATAGCCTTGCTTAACGGGCCAGAAACTCTAACAACACCAATACCGCCAGCGCCACTAGCTGTGGCAATAGCGGCAATGGTATCTGTTAGATTAGTGGTCACCTGACTTTTTATGGTGATTACCTTGTTTTTTCAACAAAGTCTCAGCATGAATCATTTTGTTTACGTACCATTGCTGAGCAATAGATAACACGTTATTCACCAGCCAGTACAATACCAAGCCAGCCGGGAAGAAGAAGAAGAACACACTGAATATCACCGGCATCCAGGTCATGATTTTCGCCTGCATCGGGTCAGTTGGCTTAGGATTCAGCCTGGTCTGGATCAGCATGGTAGCGCCCATGAGTAGCGGCAATATGTAGTAAGGGTCAATCGCTGAAAGATCTTTGATCCAGCCAAAGAACGGCGCATGGCGCAGTTCTACAGAACCCAGCAACACCCAATAAAGCGCAATGAAAACAGGCACTTGAATCAGAATTGGGAAACAGCCGCCCATCGGATTGATCTTTTCTTTTTTATAGAGATCCATCATAGCCATTTGCATCTTCTGGCGGTCATCACCAAATTTTTCTTTCATAGACTGCAGGCGCGGCGCTAATTCACGCATCTGCGCCATGCTGCGATAACCTGAAGCTGACAATTTGAAGAAAGCTGCTTTAATCAAAATAGTCAGCAAGATAATTGCCACGCCCCAGTTTTGAACAACTGAGTGAATTTTATCCAGCAGCCAGAATAACGGCGCTGCAATAATCGTCAACCAACCATAATCTACCGTGAACTCAAGGCCTGGCGCTGTTGCATGCAAATCACGCTTAGTCTGCGGACCAGAGAATAAACGGGCCGGCACAGTCAAACTTGCACCTGGCTCAATCGTACTTAATGTACTCTTGCTACCAATGCGGTAAATGTTACTGCTTAACTTATCAGTGTAAAACTTACGT
>JAHRYP010000041.1 GCA_020622105.1 Methylotenera sp. | reverse complement strand
CAGTTAATTCAGTTAATTCAGTTAATTCAGTTAATTCAGTTAATTCAGTTAATTCTTTTAAATGTATTTATTTTCATAATTTTGTTAAATTTAATAATTCATACGATTCCAAAAATAATCATTTTTTTCTGAAATTGTAAATATTGTCTGCAGGAATTGTATTTCTATAGCTGGAGTACAGGACTGATCACTAATGATAAAAAAATAATTATCAACATTGGACACATTGATATGGAGGCGACCCAGATTAATGCTCATACAATTGACATATAGGCTTTTGATCTCATATCTTGCCAGATACAACCATGGTCAAACTGATGGCGCGACCTACTGATATTTGGTATACAAAATTCAAAACATGCATGTTGAAGGCTCACAATCTTCTGCCGCAAAAATAATATAGTTACCAAAGTCAAAATCGTATGGACTTGGGAACTAAAAATGTAAAAACACCATTTTGTAGTTCCGAGCACCCCACGCACCTGGGTGCAACTCAAAAACAAACCTTAAAGCTCCCAAAACCAATACCCATGCTCCCAAAGATGAAAGTCAGGCAGCCATAATTACACCCATTTTCTAGTTTGCATTTCGTTTTACTTGAATAGCATTTCAGTGCGTGTTAGCATTAATTAACATGATATATTTAATATCAGTTAAATTAACAAGGGATCATATATGAACACCGTGTATCCGGATGATAGTGATGCTATCCATGAAAGATTGATGAAGAAACAGAAAGTCGAAGGTTATATGAAGTCAAAGAAAGCAGACCAGCATACCGTGAGAGTAAGCTCACGCATGACAGCTGACATGATGAGTTTATTAGCTTCGTCAGGAGTTGATTCTGTTGCCGAATTCATTCGCCTGGCAATCGCCAACCAGCTTGCAGGTGTGACCGTTGCAGAGAGAGTCATCGAACGAATTGGCGATCTATCGGATGGCCTTAATTACACCAGAACTAAAATTGAAGATGCCGCTGAAAATGGAAATGAAAGCATTAAGAATGTTGTGTTGTCATTAGCCGAGGAAATGGATATTCGAGATAAAAAATTCGCAGAAATGATGCAAGTTCGCGATAAAGAATTCAGTGAAATTACTGAAAGTATGATTCAAATTGTTGCAGTAATTAGCCAATTTTCAAATCAAAGTTAACACAATAAATATTCAATTAAACAGAATTATTTGGGAAATTAAATGCGTTTTAATCGAATTAATTAGCATTTAAATTTAAATTAAATACCAATTATAGGAAATAAATAATGAATTTATGGATGGAATTAATCTTTCTAAGATGGGCAAATTTATCCTTCTGTGGAGTAGATAAAATACGCTCTGCAAGAGGCGCCGCAGAGTACGCAATGGGAAATGGCCCAACTGCTGGCACTCAGGACGATTACTATAAGTCTGAAAATATTGGTCACGATGGCATTTGGTATGACCCCGATGGGATGCTTAAAGAATTCGGCATCAGTCATGGTAGCAAAATTGAATATGATGATTTGTTATCACTGCTAGAAGGCAAAGACCCGCGAACTGGTGATAGCATTTTTGGTGATAACCATATGCCGGGAACAGAGCTAGTCATGTCTGTTCCAAAATCAGTTAGCGCAATATTGGCGATTGCTGATGATGAATTACGAGATGAAATCGGTAAAGCTACTCTAGAGTCTAATCAGGACGGATTAGATTTTGTAGACGATAACGCCAGTTACACTCGAATGGGCAAAGGTGGCTTATATCATACAAAATCTCATATAGCCGCAGCTGTATTTAGTCACGGAAGCTCCCGTGGTGCTTCTAATGAGCTGGGAGGAGATCCCCATCGGCATATGCACAATCTTTGCCTAAATATGACTAAATGCGAAGATGGCAAATGGCGTACTCTTGAAAATTCATATCTTCATGAATACCAAAAAGCTATCGGTGCACAATTTAGAGCTTCCTTGGCATTTAAACTAGAGAAACTTGGCTTCGAAATCGAGCGAACTCCAGATGGTGCATTTCAAATTCCTGGCGTACCAAAGGATCTAGTCAAACATTGGTCAAGTCGTCGTGAGCAAATGAAATTCGAAGCAGCCAAAAAAGGAGTATCGACTGGGAATAGAAAAGAGATGGCAAAACTCCAGCAATCGACGCGTCGGTCAAAAATTGTTAAATATATTGGTGATCTGGTTAACCGTTGGAAAGATGAAGCCAGGCAGTTTGGGTTCACTGAGCATTCAGTTAAGAAATTAACTGAAGTTGAAAAAGTTAAACTAAGTGCAGATGACAAAAAGAATCTAATCTCAAATCAGGTTCGGATTGCATTAAATAATTTGGTTGAAACAGAATCAGTGTTTACACGGGCCCAAATGATAACTGAAATATCAGAACAGTTGACCGGAGTTCTTGATGATAAGGAGATCATGAAAGAGGTTGAGAAAGCCATCCGACTAGACGAGATCGTTCACCTCACAAATGTAAATGGAGACTTAAACCGTAAAGTTTACATGTCAACAAAAGATCAGATCGCCATTGAAAAATCTATTCCAGAACTTGCCATTAAGCTCTTTAGTAATGGTAAACATGTGATTCAGTCATCCATCATCGAAGCCACAATTAAAAGCAAAAATGGAATCAGTGAAGAACAAGCAGACGCAGTTCGCCATGCTCTTTCTGATGGCTCGCTTAAGGTAATCGTCGGAGATGCAGGTGTTGGCAAAACCTTTTCAAGTTCTGCCATCAAAGATTCACTTGAAGCAGCGGGTTACAAGGTTATCGCACTGGCGCCGACTTGGAAAGCGGTCAAGGGTGTGGAACAAGAACTCGACCTTGCTGGACATGCGAAGGCAATCCAAGGCGTAATCAATGATTACAACAAAGGTAAATTTCCATTATCCAAAAATGATGCATTGATTATCGATGAAGCTGGGATGACAGGTTCACGAACAACACATGCCCTTCTAAAAATTGCAGAGGAAACTGGCTGCAAAATAATACTAATGGGTGACCACAAACAATTAAATGCAATCGAAGCCGGCGCCGGAATGAAGATTATTCTTGACCACACTCATCACGCCCGCATTAGTACGATTCGTCGACAGAATGAAGTTTGGGCGCGCGAAATGGTTACCAATCTAGCAAATGGCCGCACAGATGAAGCGATCAAACTACTCGATAATCATAATGGCATTAGCTATGTTCAGGATGACAGAAAGCTCAAAATGCAGCTGATTGCAGATTGGAGGGCCAGCACAATAGAACTCGGATGGACACCCGAAAATTCAATTGACAGTGACAAATCTCATTTAATTATTGCCGTCAAAAACGATGATGTATTTACGTTGAACGAAATGGTTCGCGAAGTGTTGCGTGAGCGTAATTTGTTATATGGAGATGACATCAAAGTTCAATGCCAACCATTAACGCAAGATGGTGAGCCAGTTGATATGAGTTATGCAGTTGGAGATCGAGTCGTTTTACGTTTAAATGAATTTAAACAACTTAATGTAACCAACAGAGATGAAGGTTTGATCACTAAAATTGAGCTGGCTAGGAACGGTGGCTATGACTTCCATTTAAACATGGATGATGGCAGCACTAAAATTGTTAACACAAAGACATATGTGGAAGCGAAGAGCAAGAGTTTTGCTGCTACGCATGGTTATGCCGTGACAACTTACAGCAGTCAGGGTATGACAAACCGCCGCGTATTTGCTGTTGCAGATGGTATGGGTCAACGATATGGCTACATTGCACTCTCAAGGCACAAGGAGTCTGTAAAGTTGTATGTGAATGAAAGATCATTGCGACTTAAAGTTGCCGATCGTGAGCGCATTAAACCAAGATTTGTAACTAATAACGACATCAAGCAGCAACTCGTTAGGCAGTTGTCACGCAAAACAGATAAGCTCTCAACATTAGATTTTGAAGTTAATAGAATCACAAAAGAAAACATCGTGGATCTAAAACTGGAGAGTATTAATAAGGTTGTCGACAAAATTCAAGAACAAGTAAAAACAAGCCTAAACTCAATGAAAAAGTCAGTTAAAGAATTATCTGAATTCGTAATGGGCAAGGCACAGGGTGCTGGCAAGATTGATAAAAAACCTAGCACTCAATCACTACAAGAACTAAAGGATGCTGCAGATAGACTACTTAGACAACACGAGGAAGCCAGAATCCGATCGCAAAACCTTGCTAACGCTAAAATCAAATAAATGTTCAACCAATGGTTTTTCATGTACACGATAAACCATTGATTTTATTGATGTTTACCTTGACAAAAGCTCCAAGTTTAATATAATCCTTAAACTAAATATGAGCCATTAGTCTTACCTAAAGGCCTCGAATTTCGAGGCCTTTTTTTGTGGATCCCATCATGCAAAATGAAAAACCAAATCAAGATTTGATTGATGCCCTGCTTGGCCTCAAAAAGGGAAAATCACAAGGGATTGAATACTACGATCTTTGCTTCCTGCCGCCAGAACTGACAAAAACTTACTGGGCTGAACGAAACGGTTCAACAGTGCCAGACATTAGAGGTGCAATCACACCTGTTTTTGCCTGGGATTTTGAATCCTGGCGTGAACGCATGCTAAAGCGGCTTGGATGATGAAGATTAAAAAGGGAAACCCATGCGTATTCGCCTACTCTCTGATTTACACTTAGAAACCGGTCCTTTCACTTGGGAAGACCATGGTGAAGATGTTGTTGTGCTCACTGGGGATATAGGCGAAGGTGTTGCAGGTATTGAATGGGCTAAAACTATTCCCAAGCCCGTTATCTATGTTGCCGGCAATCATGAGCACTATGGTCAAGATATTTACGACAACATTAAGGCCATGCGTGCATGCGCTAAAGGCTCTAATGTTCACTTTCTGGAAAATGATGAGGTGTACCTGACGGTCAATGCTGAAACCGTACGGTTACTTGGGTGCACATTCTGGACCGACTACGGTTCGAAACACTGTGAACATAAGCGCGTTACATACGGAGACTACGTAAACCCGGTTCGTGCGCTCATGGAGCACGCAAATGGTGTTATGAATGACTTTGCGCACATCTCAGCGAAAAAATGGTGGAACAAAAGAAATACAAAGCGGTTTACAAAGATATTTTATTTGCACCGATTGGCTCAGTTTAACCCCATTGTTGCTTTTGATATGAATGCTAAAAGCCGGGTTTGGTTAACAGAAAAGTTAGCTGAAAAATGTGAACATAAAACTGTAGTAGTGACCCACCATGCACCCAGTTATCAGTCATTGATTGAGGCAAACATGATTGAGAAGCGGTTTTTAGAACATCCAGAGTTTTGGCGTCCTAGTCGCAGAACTGAAGGCGGATTACACCGGATTGCAGCATACGCCTCAGATGCTGAGGATCTATTTCCCGGTGTCGACCTTTGGCTTCATGGGCACACACACACTCGTATTAGGTATTCAAAAAAGGGAACTCTGGTGAGTTGCAATCCACGTGGCTACCATATAAAACCGTTAACAAAAAAGGAAATTGACGCATTCAGAATCATGGGTTACCCGGTTTCTGAAGGTGCTCTAGAGCGAAGCTTAGAGGCTTTTGCTGAGAATCCAGAGCGTGGCGACACGCGAGATTTTGAGCGCAATCTCGTAATTGAATTGGACACCAAGCAATGAGAGTTTATATCGATACTGAATTCAGTGATTTGTCCGAGCAAAACGAGCTCATTAGTATTGGTTGTATTAGTGAAGATGGCAAACGGTTTTACGCCGAGAACTCATGTTACCGAGTCGAGCATTGCTCTGAATTTGTTGTCGAAAATGTTTTACCATTACTAGAAGGTGGTAATCACTTAATGCACTACAGCATGATTGCCAAGAATCTACGTTTATACATCGAAAGCTTTGACGGTCTAGTGAAAATGTATAGTGATGCATGTTACTGGGATTGGCAGCACGTGGAGCATCTTTTTGAAACATATGGTTGGCCTGAGAATCTAGTAAGGAGCCCTGTCGCTCTTACTTTTCCAAGTTCAATTCAACAAACTCGTTTTACAGCTGCAGTTGAAGATGCCTTTAAGTTATTTAAACCTATATTGAGAAGACATCATGCGTTGGATGATGCCGTGGCTAACAAGTTCGCATTTGAGAGAGCCACAACACGCAAATTTTGATGCATCTCAACTTTGCTCTCGAACACTGTTTAAAGGTATTACATCTGATTTAACTTCCATAAAGTGACCGGGGTTTTTGTGTCACACCTTAATCAACCCCAGATGACATCTTGGTTTGAGATCGCTCTTGACGAATCTATTTCGATGCTGTCGCCACGCGCTTTGGGATGCCAGGGCGTTGGCTTCGGCGTGCAAGGAGTTGGGTAGTTAAATTAATTATGTTTGGACATCCAAGTTCTTCGATTGATTTGACTGAAAACTCAAGGATATTTCAGAAGTGTATGACGGCTATATCCCTTAAGCGGACTGACAGTTGCAATATCACTCCCACCCCATAAGTATCAGAATAGTTTGTCAGGAGTAATGCGAACCCCAAACGAAATCCATTGGTTATCATTCACACTATTGAGCTGTCTACCCAAGGTCGCGTCTACTTGAAACAGGTTAGGTATAACAGACATTCTTATGCCAGCCTGAGCGAAGGGGCTTGATTGATGGTCTCCGTATGCTTCTAAAACCCCAGTCAATCTCGGTGAAGCTTTGAACTCACCGCCGATACCCCAAGTCATATTGTCTTTGTTTGATGCACGGTCATGCAGAACACCCACATTAAGGTGCATCACTACTCTGTCATCGTTAAATGATGCTGAGAATGGAATGTACGCATAAGTGTTTCCGAGTTGATTTGCACTAGGAGTTACCGCTGGATGATAAACCTTGCCGATTGCAAAGCCTATGCCCCATCCGTTTGTTTCAAGAGCTCTGAATAAGGTCTTAGCTTGTATGACATAGTCGGCTACGTCTTTAGTGTCGTTAGGCATAGACAAACCACCACCTAGAGTGACCTCAAAGTTACCTGTAGGGTTGCAAGCTGGTAAAGCCCAGGCCTCTGTGCTGTTTGGGTAGACACGAGTCCAGCTTTCGAGTTGACAGCTACCTGAGTTGGTTAATCGAGCATCATCGGTAACAAAAGGGCGAGCTGACCATGCGGGTTGTGCGTATAGCAGGATAGATAAAAGTAACAGTTTTTTCATTGCTGCTATTTTACTCTACTTTTATTTTCTTTAGGTTACAGCCCCATATATGCATATGTATTCACTATGTGTCAGACTGAGTTATTGCTAATAATGAAAGTGCACAAGAACTCATGTAGCAAGATAAGCTTCTTGAGCTTGCGATAGTGCTTTTACAGAAGGTCCGCGAAAATGCCAGCATCGACTGGATCATCCGCATAGCGGACTGAGATTAGAAAACCTAAATTAGTATAGGTAAGCTTAATCTATTTATGTAGATTAAAAGACATCCTCATAAACTCTGCAATTAACCTAGAAGCCAACGCTTCATAGTGGAATAAGAAAATATATACAATCCTAAGTTTCCCATAAGTTTTTACCTTTAATATTTATTCTGTATAAGCATTACTCACATATAAAAATCGTTTTATAGGCTTTTATTGTTTTAAATTAATACGGGATAAAAATGAAAACCAAACAAACTAGGTGGCTAAATAAACTGCACCAATTCGTCTGGAAAATCTCATCAAAACTAGGCCCTTTTGCGCCATTGATTGCCATGCTGCTGCTGGGCCTGCTGGTGCTGTCTGCTGCACGCCTGGGGCTGGTGCTATGGAAGCTGGAACGAGTCAATAATACCGGAAAGCTGACGCAGGTACTGCTGCAGGGCATCCGTGTAGACTTTATCCAGTTGTGCATTCTGTCACTGGTGCCGCTGCTGCTGGCACCTGTGCTGGCAACCAGGCAGTTATTCAAGGCATGGCAAAAATTCACCTACGTATGGGTCGTGCTGGCAATCGTGCTGCTGGTATTTTTAGAGGCGGCAACACCGGGATTTATCAATGAATATGACATACGGCCAAATCGTATCTTTGTGGAATACCTCAAATACCCGAACGAAGTATTCAGTATGATGTGGCGCGGCTTTAAAATCGACATCTTTGCAGGCGTAGGCTCTGCTGTTGTGGCATTCTGGCTCGCTCACCGCTACATGAAACCATGGCTAGGTGCACAGCCTGCCTGGTCCAACAAAAAACTCTGGACCACCTGGCCGCTGATATTCGTTTTAGCAGCGCTCGGCATGCGTTCTTCACTGGGCCATCGCCCAGCCAATCCTGCTATGTTTGCCATCACCGCAGACAGCATGGTCAACAGCCTGGTGCTCAATTCCGGCTATTCTGTCGTCTATGCCACATACAACCTGCTTAAAGAAACAAAATCCAGCGACATCTACGGCAAAATGCTGCGTGAAGAAATCTTTAAGCTCACTGGCGCCAAAGAGGCTGACATCCCGACCCTGACCACACTGCACCCTAGCCACAAACGTGACAAACCGCTGAACCTGGTCATCATCCTGCAAGAGAGCATGGGGGCAACCTTTGTAGAATCGCTTGGCGGTACGCCAGTAACCCCCAACCTGGAAAAACTCAAGGAGCAAGGCATCTGGTTCGAGCAGCTGTATGCTACCGGCACACGCTCTGTCAGGGGTATTGAAGCAGTGACTGCCGGCTTTGCACCAACTCCGGCAGATAGCACCGTCAAGCTTTCAAAATCGCAAAAGAATTTCTTCACCCTGGCCGCACTGCTAAAACAGCGCGGTTATATCACTGAGTTCATCTATGGCGGCGAATCGCACTTTGACAACATGCGTAGCTTTTTTACTGGTAACGGCGTTGACCACATTATTGAACAAAAAGATTATAAAAACCCGATATTTACCAGCAGTTGGGGCGTATCGGACGAAGACCTTCTGAACAAAACACATGAACAGATTCTGGCTCACCACAAAAGTGGCAAGCCATTCTTTACCATTGCATTTTCTTCATCCAACCACGCGCCGTTCGAGTTTCCGGATGGCCGCGTTACGCTCTATGAACAACCAAAAAACACCGATAACAATGCCGTGAAATATGTAGATTACACTATCGGTGAGTTCTTCAAAAAAGCACAGCAAAGTGAATACTGGAAAGATACCATATTCCTGATTGTGGCTGACCACGACATTCGCGTGCGCGGCGTCTCGCTGGTGCCTATCAAGCACTTCCACATTCCAGCGCTGATACTGGGTGCCGACATCAAACCGGAGCGCTTTACCGGCGTTGCAAGCCAGATTGACCTGCCGGTCACCCTGCTGTCTTTAATGGGCATAGAGGCACAGCACCCGATGACAGGCCGTGACCTGTCAAGCATTCCACCTGACAGCCCAGGCCGTGCCATGATGCAATATAACGCCAACTTTGGCTGGATGGAGCAAACAGCCAACGGTAACCAGGTAGTTGTACTGCGCGCGGACAAAGCACCGGCACATGCTATTTATGATGCAAAAACCAAAGAGCTGAAAGAAGCGACGCCGCCTGCTAACTCAAAACTTCTGGAGCAGCGCGCATTAGCTAATGTACTGCTGCCAGACTTGCTATATAACGAACAGCGCTACCGCCTGCCTTAGCACTTATGAACTAATGACAAAACTGTGAATAAGGTACTAATAGAATGGTGATCAGATAAATATTTTTAAATCTAAATCTTGATTAGCTAACCTTGCTTGATATGGTAAAGATCATGATTTAAGGAATATCAATGACATATTCTATCCAATAATTAGATAACGCTGCTTAAAGGAATTGAAATGAAAAACATACTAAATAATACCCTGAGCAAAGTCCCGGAAGTTACATTAGGTTTTTGGATTTTAAAAATCATAGCAACCATTTTGGGTGAAGTCGGCGGCAATGCAGTATCCCAAACATTGGAAATGGGATATCTGATGGGCTCAATAATATTTGGGATACCTCTTATTATTGCGGTAATCACCCAGATTAAAACTAAAGATTTTAATAAAATATT